>NZ_CP108032.1:6678361-7285485 GCF_036169555.1 Streptomyces sp. NBC_00306
GCTCTGCGCCTGTTCGAGGTGCTCCGGCGCCGCGCGGTCGCGGAGCGCGGCCAGCCAGCGCGAGCCGTTCTTGGACCCGACGCCGCGCTGCCCGAGCCAGTACAGCGTCACATCGCCCAGGAATGCGGCGAACGACGCCACCAGAAAGACGAACAGCAGGCTCAGCGGGGACGTCTGATGGAAGGCCACCACCGCCGCGGAGCTCACCACCGCCCCCGTCGGCACCACGGGCACCAGGGCTCCCAGCGCTACCAGCAGGAACAGCGAGGGATAGGTGACGGCCTGCTGGGTGGACTCCGGCGGCAACTGGGCCACGAAGTCCGACAGCTGCCCGAACAGCTCCGCGGCCTTCGAGCTCACCGCCTCGCCTCCGGTCTGACCCGCTCACCGTGGCCGAGCCGGTGCACGGCCACCTTCGGTGCGATCCGCGCCGCCTTGCGGAGGAACTCCTCGCCCGGGGCGTAGAACTCGTGCGGGCGGACGCCGTCCAGGCCGATCGGCCAGTACGTGCCGTAGTGCACCGGCACCGCGGCACCCGGCGCGAGGGCGACCAGTGCCTCGGCGGCCCGGTGCGCGTCCAGATGCCCGTGCCCGAGGTAGGGACCCCAGCCGCCGACCGGCAGCAGTGCCACATCGACGGGACCGACCTCGTCCGCCATCGAGTCGAAGAGTCCGGTGTCCCCGGCGAAGTAGGTGCGAGCCTCACCGGTGATCACATAGCCGAGCGCGGGCGACCGGTGCGGACCGACCGGCAGCCGCCGTCCGTCGTGCAGGGCGGACACCGCCCGCACCACCACGTCGCCGACCGGTACCTCGTCACCGGGGAGCACCTCGGTGACCGGCAGCCGCAGCCGCTTCAGGCCCGGCACGGAACGCGTCGCGCCCTCCGGCACGATCAGCGGAGTGCCCGGCGCGATCCTGGCCAGTGAGGGCAGGTGCAGATGGTCGGAGTGCAGATGGGAGACGAGAACCGCGTCGGCGACGGCGGCCTCCGGCGGCGGCACGGCCCCGCGCCGCCTGCGCAGATGCGCGAGCCGGCGCACGAACAACGGGTCGGTCAGCACCCGGACCCCGGAGTCCTCGACCGTGCAGGTGGCATGACCCCACCAGGTGACTTCCACCGGCACGCAGCGCCTCCTTCTGCCCACGTCGGCCCGTTGTGCGAACCACGAGGACCGTTCTGCGAACCACTGCCCGTTTCGCGGGCGGGTACCCGTCCGAGCCTATGGCCTGTCGTTCCGAGCAGGCCTGGCGCCCATGGTCTGTCGTTCCCCGCAGGCCATGGGCGTCCCGGCGCACGAGCCCTCAGCCCGCTCCCGCCGCGCCCTCTGATGCGCCTCGGTGCGCGCTCCCTGGAGCCGGTCCGGCCGGAGTAGGGTCGGCGCGACCGCAGAGCGCAGGGGGATGTTGATGGATGCCTTACGAGTGGCGGCGATCGCCAGCCTGACGCCCCTCGAGGAGCTCGACAGCGACCCGTTCCTGGTGGACACCCGCAGTCAGCACGCGATGTGCGCCCGCTGGGCCGCCGACAAGGGCGGGGTCGTCACCCGGCAGCTGCTGTTCTACGGGCTGCGGCACGACCACTGCGGGCTGTGGGCCGATGTGGACGCCGGCGAGGTGGATCTCTTCGTCGCCCCCAACGACCGGGTGCTGGCACGGGCGTTGACGTCGGTGCGGGATTTCGTCGCCGAGTGCGAGCGCCGTGGCGTACGGCTGGAGACGGCGGGCCTGGACGAGCCCGTCTACGACGCGGCCATGAAGGCGGACGTCCATCGCAGGCTCTCCATGCCGACCGCCGGCTACAACGGCCGCTGACCCGCGGCCCCGGCCTGCGGGGACGCGCGAGCGGATCATGACCGCCGCTGTGCCACGCTGGAGACCTGATCCAGGGGTGAGGTGGAAGCGGCGTGGTCGAAAGCCGATGGCGCAGGGCGGGGAGCACCCCGCTGCGAGTGGTCGCCGTGTGGATGGTCTCCACACTGACGATGCTGGCTCTCGCCGGGCTGCTGCCCGACTTCCGGCTCCAGTCCGAGGACGGCGAGAGCATCACCCGTACCGCGGTGACGGCCGCCTGGGGCGCGGGCGCCTTCGGTCTGCTCAGCGCGCTGGTGTGGCCGGTGGTGGTACGGGCGCTGCTGCTCGTACCGGCACTCCTGCTCGGCCTGTTGGTCTTCTTCCTCAACGGCTCCCTGCTGCTGCTCGCGCTCCGGCTGATCCCCGACGGCGGCGGAGAGGCGGCCCCGGAGACCGCGGTCCTCGTCGCCGCCGTGATGTCCGCCGTCGCCTCCGCGACCTCCACGGCCCTCGCCGTGCACGACGACAACGCCTACCGGCGCCGGCTCTCCCGGCTCGCCACCCGGCGCCGCCGAAGACGCGGTGAGGACGTCGGCCGTACCGCCGCCGACGGCACGGTCTTCCTCCAGCTCGACGGAGTCGGTCACGAGGTGCTCCAGCGCGCGGCCAAGGACGGTGTGATGCCGACCGTCGCCGAGTGGCTCGCCACGACCCACCGGCTGACCCCCTGGCGTACGGACTGGTCCAGTCAGACCGGCGCCAGCCAGCTCGCCATCCTGCACGGCAGCAACCACGACGTCCCCGCCTTCCGCTGGTACGAGAAGGACACCCGCCGGGTCATGGTCAGCAACCGGCCCGCCAGCGCGGCCGAGCTCCAGCGCCGCGCCATCGAGCGCACCGGCGACGGCGGGTTGCTCACCGTCGACGGAGCCAGCCGCGGCAACCTCTTCAGCGGCGGCGCCGACCAGCTCGCGCTGGTGCTGTCGATCGCCGCCAGGCGTGGCAGGGCGAACCGCTCCCGGGCCGGGTACTTCGCCTACTTCTCCGACCCCGCCAACGCCGTCCGCACGGCCGGCGCCTTCTTCGCCGAAGTGGTCCGTGAGATCCGCCAGTCGACGCGGGCGCGGCTGCGCGGTGACACACCGCGGATCGGCCGCGGCGGTCTCTACCCCTTCATCCGGGCGTTCGCGACCGTCGTGGAACGCGACGTCGTTGTCGCCGCGGTGCTCGGTGACATGCTCGCAGGGCGCACCGCCGTCTACGCCGACCTCGTCGCCTACGACGAAGTGGCCCATCACTCGGGACCGCACAGCCGCGACGCGATGCAGGTCCTGGAGCGGCTCGACCGATCGCTCGCCCTGATCGCCAAGGTCTCCGAGCACACCCCGCGCGGCTACCGGATCGTGCTGCTGTCCGACCACGGGCAGAGCCCGGGCCAGACCTTCGAGGGCGCCTACGGTCTCACCCTCAAGGACCTCGTCCGGGCCGGCTGCGGCCTGCCCGTGTCCCGGCGCGCCGAACGCTCCAGGAGCGGCGCGGAAGCGCGGGACGCGGCGCGCCACACCCTGCACACCGCTCTGCACCGGCCACTGGCGGAGGGGGACGAAGTCGCCGCACCGAGCTCCGAACCGATCGTGCTGGCCTCCGGCAATCTCGCACTGATCTCCTTTCCCGACGTGCCCGAGCGGCTCAGCCGGGAGGAGATCGACGCCCGCCACCCCGCCCTGCTGCGGACGCTCGCCGGCCACCCGGGCGTCGGGTTTCTTCTGGTGCGCAGCGAGAAGCACGGCTCGTTGGTCCTCGGCCCCGGCGGAGTGGAGATCCCGCTCGCGGAGCTGGACGACGACGGCCCGCTGGCGGTGTTCGGCGCAGGCGCGGCCGATGCCGTGCGCCGTACCGACTCCTTCCCGCACGTCGCGGACATCATGGTCAACTCGATGTACGACCCCGAGACGGGCACCGTCCACGCCTTCGAGGCGCAGATCGGCTCCCACGGCGGCCTCGGGGGCGAGCAGTCCCAGCCCTTCCTGCTGTCGCCGCTGGAGCTGTCACCGCCCGTGAGCTGCGGCGCCGAACTGATCGGGGCGGAGCAGGTGCACGAGGTCCTGCGGCGCTGGCTGAACGAGTCCGAGGGGCCGCAGGTGCCGATCGCCCCCCTCGGCCGGACGGCGTCGCCCGGATAGCGTGGGCCGCGCTGTGGGGTCCACCGCGTGTGCCGATCTGGGGAGTGCCGGGTGCGTGCTGTCGTGTTCGAGGAGTTCAGGAAGCCGCTCGCCGTACGGGAGGTGCCCCGACCGGAGCCCGCGGAGGACGGTGCGGTGATCCGCGTCGAGGCGACCGGGCTGTGCCGCAGCGACTGGCACGGCTGGATGGGCCACGACGCCGACATCACGCTGCCGCATGTGCCCGGCCACGAACTGGCCGGTGTCGTCGAGTCGGTCGGCGCGGACGTCACCAACTGGCACCCGGGGGACCGTGTCACCGTGCCCTTCATCTGCGCCTGCGGCCGCTGCGCCGCGTGCGCGCGGGGAGCGCAGCAGGTGTGCGAACGGCAGGAGCAGCCCGGGTTCACGCACTGGGGGTCGTTCGCGCAGTACGTGCCGCTCCGGTACGCCGACACCAATCTGGTGGCCCTGCCCGACGCGATGTCCTTCGCCACCGCGGCCGGTCTCGGCTGCCGGTTCGCGACCGCCTTCCGCGCGGTGGTGGGCCAGGGCCGGGTGCGGGCGGGGGAGTGGGTCGCGGTGCACGGCTGCGGCGGGGTGGGCCTGTCCGCCGTGATGATCGCCGCGGCCTGCGGGGCGCGGGTGGTCGCGGTCGACGTGTCGCCGGAGGCCTTGGAACTGGCGCGGGCGGTCGGCGCCGAGGTCTGTGTCGACGCCTCCACACTGCCCGGTGGCGTCAACGCCCCGGTCCCGCCCAACACCACCCCGAACAGCGGCGCGGCCGACTCCGCCACGGACGGCGGCGTGGCCGAAGCCGTCCGTGAGATGACCGGCGGCGGCGCCCACCTCTCGCTGGACGCCCTCGGCTCCCCGGTGACCTGCGTGAACTCGGTCCAGTGCCTGCGCCGTCAGGGCCGTCACATCCAGGTGGGCCTGCTGCCCGATGGCGTACGGCTCCCGATGGACCGGGTCGTGCCGCTGGAGCTGGAGATCCTCGGCAGCCACGGCATGGCCGCCCACGACTACCCGGAGATGATGGCGATGGTCGCGTCCGGGTCGCTGCGCCCGGACCTCCTCGTGACGAAGGAGATCGGTCTGGACGCCGTTCCGGAGGCGCTCGCGTCGCTCGGCACCGCGCCCGGCAGCGGAGTGACGGTGATCCGGCCGCACGGGGTGTGAGGGCCGGTGGAGCCGTCCGTGCGGCGGGCCGGTGCACCCGTCCGGATCCGGCGTGTACGGGAATCGGGCTAACGGGCGTCCCCCGGTGGAGGGGAACTGTGGCCACGGCGGCCGCGCCGCGGGCCCGCAGGGGTAAAGGAGGCCTGTCCAGGAAGGTCACGCCCCATGAACCAGCCCGCGCCGTACACCGTCGCCCTCCGCGCCCTGGCGCGCCGGGCTGCGCCGATAGCGCTGGTGGCTCTCCTCGCCCTGTTGGGCATGTCCCTCGGACCCGGGGCGCAGACCATGGCGGTGGGCGAACTCCGGCCGCCGGCCTCCGCGCCCGCCGACCCGACGCATCCGGGCCAGCCCGAAGAGGGCGACACCGGGACCTCCGCGCCGGCCCGCGCCCGCGCCTCGGTGCGGCCGCCGGGTGACGATGCCGGCGCCGGGCCCGGCGGACGAGCCGTCCGGCCCTCCCAGCGTTTTCCGGACGGGCCGCCACGTGTACCGCTCGCCGTGCGTTGTGTGGTGCTGCGCTGCTGACAGTGCTGAGGGACCCCAGCACTGTTCCGCACCATCACCCCCACATCACGCGAGGTGCACAGCCATGCCCATCGACCCGTTCGCCGCGCTCAGCGCCATGGTCCGCGCCGAGGCGGCGCGCACCGAGACCACGCACACCGTCGAGCCCACCGAGCGGCGCAGGCCTCCCGAGACCGAGTCGGAACCGAGGCCGGACGCCCGCCGTTCGCGCACCGACGACCGCACCGTCTGACGCTCCCACAGCGCCCGACGCCCCTGCCACCGGCCCGTTTTGGAGCATCGGCGGATCATCAATACGATCCGCTGATGATCAATAGAAAACGGCTGGCGGCCGGGGCGTGCGGCCTGCTCGCCGCCCTCGCCGTCGGGCTCTTCCCGGCCGGCGCAGCCGCCGACGACGAACCGGCGGACAAGTCCCCCGAGGCAGCTCCCAAGGTCGAGTTGGTGCTCGACGTGAGCGGCTCGATGCGTGCCCGCGACATCGACGGCCAGACCCGTATGTCGGCGGCGAAGCAGGCCTTCAACGACGTACTGGACGCCGTGCCCGCCGAAGTCCGGCTCGGCATACGCACCCTCGGGGCCGACTACCCCGGCAAGGACAGAAAGGTCGGCTGCAAGGACACCAAGCAGCTCTACCCCGTCGGGCCGCTCGACCGGACCGAGGCCAAGACCGCGATCGCCACCCTCGCCCCCACCGGCTGGACGCCCATCGGCCCGGCGCTGCTCGGCGCGGCCGACGACCTCGAGGGCGGCGACGGCACCCGGCGGATCGTGCTCATCACGGACGGCGAGGACACCTGCGCCCCGCTCGACCCGTGCGAGGTCGCGCGCGACATCGCGGCCAAGGGCATCCACCTCGTCATCGACACCCTGGGACTGGTCCCGGACGCGAAGACCCGCAACCAGCTGAGCTGTATCGCGGAAGCCACCGGCGGCACCTACACCTCGGTGCAGCACACCGACGAACTGTCCGACCGCGTCAACCAGTTGGTCGACCGCGCGGCCGAGCCCGTGGTCACCCCCGTCGCCACCCAGGGCGCGGCACAGTGCGCGAAGGCCCCGCGGCTCGAACCGGGCCTCTACAGCGACCGGGAGACGTTCGGTCAGCACCGCTGGTACCGCGTGGACGTGCTGCCCGGCCAGGAGCTGCGCGCCTCGGTGAGCATCGGCGCCGACCGTGCCGTCAACAACGACTACGGCGTGCTCCTGCGGGCCGTCACCGTGCACGGCCGGGAGATCGTCCGCGGTTCGGAGGCGGGTGACGGACGCACCGACGTCATCTCCACCGGCCTGCGCTATCCGAAGCCCGAGTCCGCCGACGATGCCGACGACACGGACGACTCCAAGCCCGCCGCCGAGTCCGTCTGCCTGGAGGTCAGCAACGCCTTCGCCGCGGCCCCCGCGGTGAAGACCACGCCCGGTATGCCCGTCGAGCTCACCGTCGACATCGTGGACGCGCCCGACGGGTCGTCCGACGTCGCCGCCTTCGGTCTCGGCCGCGGCTGGTGGCTCCTGGCCGTCCTCGCGCTCACGGGCCTGCTGGCCGGAGTGCTGTGGGGCTGGATCTCGCGCTGGCGCGTCGCCGTATGGAGGACCAACTGATGCGTATCGCACGCGCACTGACGACCGTGCTGCTCGCCGCCGCCGCACTGAGCGGCTCGGCGGGTGCCGCCGTCGCCGACGACCCGTCGCCGTCGCCGAGCGACGGCGCGAGCGGGGCGGGACCGACCGAGGCCGGTACCGGTTTCCGTGACGCCACCGCGATCGAGCAGGGGCAGCCCGCCACCGCCACCGCGTCGGCGGGCGACTATCTGTACTGGGTGTTCCCGGCGGACGCGGGCCACCGGGCCACGGTGAAGGCCACCGTCACCCTGCCCGAGTCGGCCACCCGGACCGGGGCGTCCACCTGGCAGCTCGATGTGTACGACGGGCTGCGCCGGCGCCAGGCCTGTATGTACGGCATGCAGACCCGGGCGGCCTCGAAGGGCGCGGCGACCGTGGAGCTGTCCTGCACGCTGCGGACCGTCCGTTCCTGGGCGGAGCCGTGGGACAACGATCCGCTGCCCGGCAGTTACTACGTCCGTCTGACCGTGACCGAGCTCCCCGAGGAGGACCTCGGACTGCCGGTCCGCGCCGAGGTCCGTGCGGACGTGTCCGACGTGGGCGGCGCCTCCGCCGTGGACGGCTCACTCGCCGCTCCGCTGGTGGCGGGCGCGAAGACGGCCGACGAGGCGGGCGAACCGAAGCAGGCGGGCGTTTTCGCTGAGCCCGAGGACGGCTGGTCCTCCGGCTGGTGGTCGGACCGCTGGATCTGGACGGTCGCGGGCGGGCTGCTCTGTGCGCTCGGCGCGATCGCCGGATACGCGCTGACACGGGGCGCGGGCCGCCCCTCAGGCGCACCGCCGACCGCCTGACACACGCGGGCGAGTGGCTGCGACCGGCAGCCACTCGCCCCACGGACTACGCCTCCTGGAGCGCGGCGAGCTGCGCGGCCAGGGTCTCCTTCGACTGGAACGTCGCGCCGAACAGGGCGACATGCTTCCAGTGCAGGGTGCCGTCCCCGGCGACGACGAACACCGCGCGCCGCAGCCCGATCCCCGGGGCCGCGACCCCGAACGCCTTGGAGACCGCCCGGTCGGTGTCCGCGAGCAGCGGCATCCGCAGCCCGTGCTTGCGCGCGAACGCCTCGTGGCTGTCCACCCCCTGTGGGCTGATCCCCCACACCTCGGCGCCGCACTCCGTGAACGACTCCAGACCGCTGGAGTACGAACACAGCTGCTTGGTGCAGACGGTGGTGTCGTCCCCGGGGTAGAACGCGAGCACGAGCGGCCGCCCCTTCACAGCGGCGAGCGAGAACTCACGCCGCTCGAAGGCGCCGTCCACGAGCACGCCTCCGGGGAGGGTGAAGTCGGGGACGGGCTTACCGGGTTCAGGTGACGCTGCCAAGGGAACTCCTGCGGCTACGGGTACGGACGGCGGGGGTACGTGCGGCTCGGCGGCCCCTGGCGCCCCTCGGGGGCGGACCGCACACCCAGACAGTCCACGCCGACGAGGGGTCCGGATGGAAGACCAGGCGGCGATCGTGGCCGGGTTGCAATCGAAGACCGTCGGCAGCACCGATGAGGTGGAACGTCAGCCGCGCGCCGCCGGGGAACAACTCCCGTAACGCGTCGGCCGGTACGTCCCGGTCGTCGGCAAGCGTACTGATGTCCACGAAGATCGCCGTGAACCCCTCGCCCGCTCGCTCCCGCAGCGCCTGGGCGAGGGCGGGCAGAGTGCTCCGCGCCAGCCGTCCGCTCACGGCGATCCACACCTGCGGCCCGTCCGTGGCCAGTACCCGTACCCGTACCGTCGCTCGCATCTGCGCCCCCAGTACCCGGGTGATCCGCGCACCGCCGGTGGGCGCGCCGTCACCGTTGTCTTCGGAGCGGGAGGGCCGGCGGATTGCCCGGGGTGCCGACCTTTCTCCCCACCCGGAGGCCGCGACCCGTCACCAGCCGGTCAGCAGCAGATGGTTGAGGAGCAGCGCCGGCAGTGCCTGGGCGGCGAGCCAGCCGCGGGCACGGGGGAGGAACGCGCAGGCCGGAAGCAGCCACAGGGCGAAGGGGAGCCAGATGCGTTCCGTCTCCGCCTTGCTCATGCCGGACAGGTCGGCGACCAGCAGGGCAAGGAGGGCGGCGGACACGAGGAGCGCGAGACGGGTGTCGGCGGCGGGGCCGCCGGGGCGGGTGAGCGCACCGCCACGGTGCCGCAGGAGCAGCGCTCCGGACCGTCGCAGCCCCGCCGCCGTCGCCAGACCCGTGATGAGCACCGCGCACGCCAGGTTGCCCCACACCCAGTAGCCGTAGGGACGGATGCCGCCCGCGCCCTGGTAGTAGCGCGTGACCAGCACGTCGTACGCCTCCCACCAGGCGAACCCGGCGAGCGTGAACGCCGCCGGGACCACCGCCAGCCCGGCGAGCAGCGCGACCGACAGGCCGGGGCGCTCCCGGATTCCGTGCCGGCCGAGCACCAGCACCGCCGCCGCGATCAGGGCGAAGAGCGTGAGACCGTACGACAGATAGCAGGTCAGACCGAACAGCAGTCCCGACGCCCCCGCACACGGTGCGGACCGCCTGGTGACCGCCAGGGCCAGCAGCGCCACCCCCCACGCCGCCACCGCCGCGAAGTACGCGTCGGCCGAGGTACCCATCCACACCGCTGCCGGGGCGAGCACGAGGAAGGGCGCAGCCCTGCGCGCGAGTGACTCGTCGGCCAGGGCGCGGATCGTCACCAGCACGGCCACGCAGGCCGTCGCTCCGACGGTGATGCACCACACTCCGGCCCAGACCCCGCCTCCCAGCCCGACCCGGTCGAGCAGCACGAAGGTGAGTGTGGCGCCGGGCGGATGGCCGGCGACGTGGGCGGGCCAGTTATCGGGGGAGTCGATGAGGATGTGCGAGGTGAAGTCCCGCAGGGCTGCCGGGATGTCGTGGAAGCGGTCGACGGCCCGGAGGTACTCGTGGCGGGTGGTGAGCCGGACGGCGATACCCCGGTGCCACCCGTCGATCAGGGCGAGGGAGCAGATCCACGCCATGGCCGCGGCCCACGTCAGCGGGAGCAGGACCCGCCAGGAGAGACGGGCCGCGAGGGCGGGCCCGTACACCACGGTGGCGATCGCCACCAGCACGGCCGCCGGTGTGCCGGGGCCCACATGGGGTCCCCAGGACGCCAGCAGCGGGGGCCAGTTGACGAGCAGCGTCCCGCTGGTCCCCTGGAGGTGGCGGCCGACCAGCACGGCCGCCGTCACGAGCAGCGCGGCCGCCCCGGCGGCGTACAGGTCATGGCGGAGGCCGCGGGGGGCGCGGGTGGGTACGGCGTCGGGCCCGGCGGGGGGCAGGGTGCGGATCACACGGGAACGCTAGGCCGCGCGACCGCTCCAGGGACCGCCGTCCGGGCCGATGTCAGCGTTTCGTCATGGGTCGCGCACCCGTTTGCGGGGTGCCCCCGGCCTACCGTCGGGACATGCCCGCCCCCGACGCCCCACGGCTTCCCTCCTCGCCCGGCTTCTGGCGCAGCCCGCTGCGCGGCCCCTGGTTCACCTCGGTGCTGGGCCTCGTCCTGCTCGTCGGCATCACCGTGCTGTTCGTGACGGGCCTGGTGTCGTACGCCGCCTACAACCCGGATCTGTCGCCGGTGAACGACACGACGCCCGACAAGGGGATTCTCGGCTTCTACCTCTTCTCCTGGCCGACGAGCCCGCACTGGCTGTACCGGCTCAACCAGGGCATCCACGTCACCCTCGGCATCACGGTGATCCCCGTCCTGCTCGCCAAGCTGTGGTCCGTGGTGCCGAAGCTGTTCGCGCTGCCGCCGGCCCGCTCGCTCGCCCACGCCCTGGAGCGGATCTCGCTGCTGCTCCTGGTGGGCGGGGCACTGTTCGAGTTCGTGACCGGCGCGCTCAACGTCCAGCTCGACTACGTTTTCCCCGGCTCCTTCTATCCGCTGCACTTCTACGGAGCGTGGGTGTTCTTCGCCGCGTTCGTCGCCCACGCCCTGCTGAAGATGCCCATCGCACTGCGCAATCTGCGGCACCTGCGGGAGGAGAAGAACGACCTGGTGTCTCCGCACCCCGCCGAGCCGACCGTCTCCCGGCGCGGCGCTCTGTGGTTCGTCGGAGGCGGCTCGCTGCTGCTGTTCGCGACGACCGTGGGACAGAACTTCGACGGCCTGCTGCGGCGCACCGCCCTCCTCGCACCGCATGGCGGCGACGACCCCGGCAGCGGCCCGAACGGCTTCCAGATCAACAAGACCGCCCGGTACGCCGGGATCGTCGCGGCGGAGACCCGCGACGACGCGTGGCGACTCGTGGTGACGGGACGCTCGGGCACCGTCCGCCTCAGCCGCGACCGGCTCCTTCAACTCCCTTTGCACAGCGCGGCGTTGCCCATCGCCTGCGTGGAGGGCTGGTCGACGTCGGACCAGTGGTGGCGCGGGGTACGGCTGCGCGACCTCGCGGCGCTCGCCGGATACGACGGCGACCCGCCCGACGTGTTCGTCGAGTCCCTCCAGCGCAGCGGCGCCTTCCGGCGGGCCGCCCTGCGTGCCAACCAGGTGGCCGACCCGCGTTCCCTGCTCGCCCTGTACGTCAACGGCGACCAGCTCTCGCCCGACCACGGCTACCCGGCGCGCATCATCGTGCCCGCGGCTCCCGGTGTGCTGAACACCAAGTGGGTGGCCCGGATGACGTTCGGAGACCTCTGATGCTTCCGCCGCTTCGCCGCATCCCGATCGGCAGCCCCGTGCAACTGCTGCTGCTCGCCTGCTCGTTCGCCCTCGCCGCCTACGCGGGTGTGCGGCTGCTCGCGGACGACTGGCTCGGTGTCACCCTGTGGTTCGTGGGCGCGGCACTGCTGCACGACCTCGTGCTGCTGCCCTTGTACTCGGTCGCCGACCGGGCACTCGTACGAGGGCTCGGTGCCTTCCGGCGCCGGGACTCGGTCCCGTACGTGCGCGTACCGGCAGCCCTCTCCGGGCTGCTCCTGCTCGTGTGGTTCCCGCTGATCAGCGGGGCTGCCGAGGCGCGCTACCGGTCCGCCACCGGGCTTCCCGCGGACGTGTTCCTGACCCGCTGGCTCCTGATCACCGCCGTCCTCTTCGGCGGCTCGGCGCTGCTGCTGGTGCTGCGGCTGTGGCTGCGTAGGGAGACGAAGCACCGTCCGCCGGCCGTCCACTGACCGGTCTGCTCCCAGCCCCGTGCGTACCTCAGCAGCGCGCGCGTACCGAGCCGCGCCCAGGGAAAGAGGGGGTCGGTTCCGTCGGTGTCGCCGAGACCGACGACCCGCACCCGGGCGCGTTCGTCGACGTCCACCGGGACGGTCTCGGCGATCAGCAGGCCACCGGGGCGCAGGAGTACGGCCAGCCGGTCCAGCAGGGCGATCGGGTCGCCGCCGATGCCGACGTTGCCGTCCATGAGCAGGGCGGTGCCCCAGCGGCCCTCGCCGGGTATCGCCTCGAAGACCGAACGCCGCAGCGCCTCACCCCCGAGCCGCACGGTGTGTTCGACGGCCGCCTCGCTGACATCGATACCGAGGACGGCCCGCCCCCGAGCGGCGAGTTCGGCCACCAGCCGGCCGGGCCCGCACCCGACGTCGAGCACCGTTTGCTCGCACCGGTCCAGCACGCTCCGGTCGACGGCGTCGGCGCGGGCGCACCAGCGTTCCACCTCGAGGGGGAGCAGCGAGCCGTCGGCGCGGCGCAGGAACAGCGGACCGTGACCGGCGCGCAGGGCGGCGGCGTAGGGGTCGGCGGTCGCCCAGGGGAGGGCGGTGGCGGGTGGCGTGCTCATCGGGGTGTGGTCGGTCGCGAGGCCGGCCGGGTGGGCGGCTGCGCGTCGGCGTCGTCCGGTCGGCCGGGCGGTGCCGTGCGCGAACCCTGTCCGCAATCACCACCCGTGACCGCCGTGTCCGACGTGACCGCCGGGACCGACGTGCACCGGGCCAGCCGGGCCGCGAAGCAGCCGTGCGGGGCCAGTGCGGCGACGGCCTGCGCGTCGGCGGCCGTGTCGACGTCCCGCAGGCGCGGGAGGTCGCGCACCCGCAGACCGGCGGCGAGGAGGCGGTCCCGTTGGACCGCACCCGTCCCGGCGGTCGACATCGGCACGCCCCGCAGCAGCGCGGGATCGGGGTGCGCCAGCCCGAGCGCCCAGAAGCCGCCGTCCTCGGCCGGGCCGAAGAAGGCGTCGCAGGCGGCGAAATCGACGGTGAGCAGCTCGGGCGTCACCTGCGGGGTGTCCATGCCGATGAGCAGGGCCGGCCCGTCGCAGTGCGCGAAGGCGTCCGCCAGCCGTTCGTCGAGCCCGCCCGCGCACTGCGGTACGACGTCGAAGCCGGGCGGCAGCCAGGGGCCGGGGGTGCCGTCGAGGACGAGAACGCGCCGGGAGGCGGGGGTGGCCGCCACGGCGTGCAGGGTGTCGGCGAGGGCCGCCTCGGCCAGCTCCGCCGCCTCGTGCGACGTGAAGGGAGGAGTCAGCCGGGTCTTGACCCGACCCGGCCGCGGCTCCTTGGCGATGACGAGCAGCGTGGTCAACGGACGGTTCCCCCTGGGTGTGCGGTGCCTGCCGGGTGCGCGGGCCTCTCGCCGAGCACGCGTCTCATGTCCCGTACGGCCTGCCAGGTACCGCGCCAGGTGCCGGTCACCTTCGAGGCTCCGGTGCGCGGCAGGTACGGCACGTCGTGCTCGGCGATCCGCCAGCCGGCGTCGGCCGCGCGGACGACCATCTGGAGCGGATAGCCGCTGCGCCGGTCGGTGAGGGCGAGAGCGAGCAGCGGTTCCCGGCGGGCGGCGCGCAACGGACCGAGGTCGTGCAGGCGCAGCCCGGTGCGGCGGCGCAGTATCCGGGCGAGCGCGAGGTTGCCCGCCCGGGCGTGTGCGGGCCAGGCGCCCCGGCCCTGCGGACGCCGCCGGCCGAGCACCAGGTCCGCCCCGCCGTCGCGCACTTCGCGGACGAAGGGGACGAGGAGCGACGGGTCGAGGGAGGCGTCGCAGTCGCAGAAGCACACCACGTCGGCGGTGGCGGCGGTCAACCCGGTGTGGCAGGCGGCGCCGAAGCCCTTGCGCGGCTCGTGCACGACGGTGGCGCCGAACGCGCGGGCGATCGCGGCCGATCCGTCGGTGGAACCGTTGTCGACGACGATGGCGCGCCAGCCCGGCGGAATCCGTTCGAGCACCCAGGGAAGGGCCTCGGCCTCGTTCAGGCAGGGCAGCACCACATCGACGTCCGAAGGTGTCGTGGTCACGGTTTCACCCTACGAACGCGAATGGGGCATTTGGGACTCCCACTCCTTACGAAACGCGGACGTCGGAGGCCGGCGTGCTCCCTGCCGGCGGCACGGTGCCAGGCTGGAGACATGCAGCAACAGCCGTACGAGTCCCCGGGGACGCACGCCACCGACAGATCCCGCCGGGTCCTGGTCGTCGACGACGACCCGACCGTCGCCGAGGTCGTCGCCGGGTATCTGGACCGCGCCGGTTATGTCGTCGACCGCGCCGACGACGGTCCGACGGCCCTGACCCGCGCCGCCTCCCACCGGCCGGACCTGGTGGTGCTCGACCTGATGCTGCCCGGCATGGACGGCCTGGAGGTCTGCCGGCGGATCCGTGAGCGCGCCCCCGTGCCGGTCATCATGCTCACCGCCCGCGGTGACGAGGACGACCGCATCCTGGGCCTGGAGGTCGGCGCCGACGACTACGTCACCAAGCCCTTCAGCCCTCGCGAACTGGTGCTGCGCGTGGAGTCGGTGCTGCGCCGCAGCGGGCCCGTCGCCGGACACCGGCTGGGGGCGGCCGGTCTCACCCTCGACCCCGCGGCCCGCCGGGCCACCAGGAACGGCACCGAACTCGCCCTCACCCTGCGGGAGTTCGACCTGCTCTGCTTCTTCCTGCGCAACCCGGGGCGGGCCTTCAGCCGTGAGGACCTGATGCGCGAGGTGTGGGGCTGGGACTTCGGCGACCTGTCGACCGTCACCGTCCACATCCGCCGGCTGCGCGGCAAGGTCGAGACCGACCAGGCCCGGCCCCGCCTGATCCAGACCGTGTGGGGCGTGGGCTACCGCTTCGATGCCGCCGCCGAGGAGAACTGACCGTGCGCGACACCCTGCTCATCGCCCTGTACGCCTTCGCCGGTGCCGCCGCCACCGGTCTGGCCGGAGCGGGCCTCCTGCGCCTGATCCGGCGCCGCTCGCTCACCGCTTCGCTCGCCGTGGTCGCCGCGGTCGGCGTCGTGGCGATGCTCGCGGGCACGCTCGCCGTCGCCTGGGCGATGTTCCTGTCACCGCACGACCTGACCGTCGTCACGACCGTCGTCGCGATGGCGGCCGTCGTCTCCCTCGCCACCGCGCTGCTGCTGGGCCGCTGGGTCGTCGCGCGCAGCCACGAACTCGCCGTGGCCGCACGCTCGTTCGGTGACGGAGGGGACTTCGCCGCCCCCGACGGCCCGGCCACCGCCGAGCTGGAGTCCCTCAGCCACGAACTCGCAGCCACCAGCGCCCGCCTCGCCCGGTCCCGTGAGCGGGAACGCGCCCTGGAGGCCTCCCGGCGCGAGCTCGTCGCCTGGATCTCGCACGATCTGCGCACCCCTCTGGCCGGTCTGCGCGCCATGTCGGAAGCCCTGGAGGACGGCGTCGCCGCCGACCCCGACCGCTATCTGCGGCAGATGCGCACCGAGGTCGAACGCCTCAACGACATGGTCGGCGACCTCTTCGAACTCTCCCGCATCCAGGCCGGCACGCTGCCCCTGATGCCCACCCGGATCTCCCTCTACGACCTGGTCGGCGACGCGCTGGCGGGAGTCGACCCGCTCGCCCGGCAGCACGGCGTGCGCCTGGTCGGCGGCCGCATCGAGCCGGTACCGGTGGAGGTGGACGGCAAGGAGATGAGCCGGGTGCTCGGCAACCTCCTGGTCAACGCCATCCGCCGGACCCCGGCCGACGGCACGGTCGCGGTCTCGGTGGAACGTTCCCCCGAGGGCGTGGTGTTGTCGGTGTCGGACGGCTGCGGCGGCATCCCCGAGGAGGACCTGCCGCGCGTCTTCGACACCGGCTGGCGCGGCACCCACGCCCGGACACCCCCGGCCGGCGCGGGCCTGGGCCTCGCCATCGTGCGGGGAATCGTGGAAGCGCATCAGGGCCGTGCCGGCGTACGCAACATCCCCGGCGGCTGCCGCTTCGAGGTGGTGCTGCCCGCCGCCGCTTCCTGACGCGGGCACGCACTACCACCGGGCGCTACGCCTGCATCCCGGCCCGGGCGAACTCCGTCATGCCTCGCGCGAATCCGACCTCCGGCTTCCACCCCAGCTCGTCCCGCAGCCGCGAGGAGTCCGCGGTGATGTGCCGTACGTCCCCGAGCCGGTACTCGCCGGTGACGACCGGCTCGGGTCCGCCATACGCGGCGGCCAGCGCCCGCGCCATCTCGCCGACGGTGTGCGGGTCACCGCTGCCGGTGTTGTACACGGCGAGCACCCCGGGGGCGGCCTCCGCCTCCAACGCCACCCGGTTGGCCGCCGCCACGTCCCCGACATGCACGAAGTCCCGCCGCTGCCCCCCGTCCTCGAACACCCGCGGTGCCTCGCCCCGGGCGAGCGCCGAGCGGAAGAAGGAGGCGACGCCGGCGTACGGGGTGTCGCGGGGCATCCCCGGCCCGTACACGTTGTGGTAGCGCAACGACACCGCCGACCCGCCGGTACAGCGGGCCCAGACGGCGGCCAGATGCTCCTGGGCGAGCTTGGTCGTCGCGTAGACGTTCCGCGGATCGGCCGGGGCGTCCTCCCCGACCAGCCCGGGGGAGAGACCCTCCCCGCACACCGGGCAGGTGGGCTCGAACCGCCCCGCGTCGAGATCGGCGACATCCCGCGGCCCGGGCCGTACGACTCCGTGCAGCGGGCACGCGTACCGCCCCTCCCCGTACACGACCATGGACCCGGCGAGCACGAGCCGCCGGACACCGGCCTCGGCCATGGCGGCGAGCAGCACGGCGGTGCCGAGGTCGTTGCGCGAGACGTACTCCGCGGCATCGGCAACCCCGTTGCCGAGCCCGACCATCGCGGCCTGATGACACACGGCATCCACCCCACCGAGCGCCCGCCCGACGGCCACCGGATCCCGCACGTCGGCTGCGGGATCGACTTTGACATCGAAGACGAGGGGCTCGTGCCCCCGTTCCCGGAGAGCGGCGACGACATGGGACCCGATGAACCCGGCGCCGCCGGTGACCAGTACACGCATACGGCCACGCTAGCTCCGCGGGGGTGGCGCACCGGGGTGCGGCGGCCGTACGTCATGACTCCGTAAGGAGGGAGTTGGGCGGGGGCCGTGCCGGGGACGGTCCGTTCAAGGCCTGTGGAACGTGCTCTGCGGGAGCAGCCTCAACAGCGGAAGCGTGCGTGGTCGCCCTCGACGTGGATCAGGAAGTCGTGGATCGTTTCAGAGCCGCCGACGGGCACGAGAACGAGCCGCAGTGCGTCAACGGCTTCCAGGGCCGCGGCGGTCTCACGATCGTCGCTGCGGTCCTGCTCCACGGCTCTGGTCCATGCCGACACCGTGGGCTGTATCGGCTCCCAGCCGGTCGTCGACGTGAAACGGCAGTGGAACCACGGCTGATCGATGTGGTCGAGTACGAGCGTGCCGATGTGGGTGTCCCCCTGCATCAACGACCACATGTGATCAGTCACGTCCCTCCCACTTCCGGGTGCCGCGGGCACGCTACAGGGCGCTCTGCGTGCCCTGAGGGCTGCCCTGTTCGGTGCGTATCTCGTGCGGCAGCCACTCCGCACGGCAGTCCCGATGGTCGGCGTAGGGCACGACCAACTCCCTCAGGTCGTCGCACGGCCAGTCCTCGCCGTCGAACTGGCAGTCGTTGCGGTCCTCCCAGGGCAACTCGGGTCGCCGCCGGCGGGACTGAGCCGGTGCCGGGCGAGGATGCGCCGCTTGGCCTCGATCACACGTAGGACGCGGGCGGGATCGTGGAAAGCCACGTGCCGGGCGATCGCCGGGTGTAGTTCGGCCTCCTCGTCGAGTCGGGCGCGTAGGAACGCCACCAAGTCGTCGCTCATGAGCCCATCATCGAGGAGGCGCAGGCCGGGAACCCAGTTCAAGGACTTGGCAGGCCAGGGGCTTTCCGCGTACGCGATCTCCCGAACTGGTTCTCCAGGAGCCAAAAGGGGTGGTAGCCCGTGGCCTGCCCAGACATAGTGGCGCGCATGGCTTCCCTGGTGAAACACATAACCATCGACTGTGCCGACGCCTATGGACTCGGTAGCTTCTGGGCCGAGGCCCTCGATTCTCCGCTGGCCGACGACGACTACCCGGGCGACCCGGAGGCACTGATCGAGTCGCCGGGTGCCACGCTGCTGTTCGTGACGGTCCCCGAGCGTAAGGCCTCCGCCGTCAAGAACCGCGTGCACCTGGATCTGCAGCCGCAGGACCGTACCCGGGACGAGGAGATCGTGCGACTGCTGGCCCTGGGCGCCACTCTCGTGGCCGACCACCGCCGCCCCGACGGCACCGGCTGGGCGACACTGGCCGACCCCGAAGGCAACGAGTTCTGCGTCGAGCGCAGCGCGGCCGAGCGGGCAGCCGCGGCATAGCCGTACAGCAACGACGCCCTCGCCCTCGCGGGAGCCGTCCTGAGCGCGTCGGGAACTGCCCACGCCCAGACACCCGCCGCACCAGCGAACATCTTCGGGTCGGCTGACCCCGACATCCTCGGGATCAACCTCGGCCACGTCCTCCACGGCCTCGGCCTCGGCGTCGGCGGCCAACTCCTCGGCAACGCCCGCGGCTGAAATACGCCCACGGCCTCTTCCCCCTCCTGACAGGGCGGCCTCCCCACCGTCGGCCGGGCCGGATTGGGTTCGGGCACAGGTTCTGAAACAGCGCTCAACTCCGCTGCTGTCGGCAGCGGAGTACACCCCATTACCTCCCGCGTAATCGACCGCCCCGCCACCGCCCGGCACTCTTGCGGTACCGGAACTCGGGCGGCGCACTCCGTCCGAGCTCCGGGTCCCCAGCAGGCCCTACGACCTCGATGGAGGCTGATTCGTCATGTCCGCAACCCTGCTCGCCGGTATCTCCCGCACCACCGAACCGCGGACCATGCTGCGCCGGTTTCTCGCGCTCGATGCCCTGGTGACCGGGGTCAACGGGCTCGCGTACGCCGTGGCTTCCAGGCCCCTCGGGCGGTTGCTCGGGGTCGACTCCGGGGTGGTGCTGGGGCTGGGGGTC
The DNA here is from genome assembly GCF_036169555.1 of Streptomyces sp. NBC_00306. Lineage (GTDB taxonomy): Bacteria > Actinomycetota > Actinomycetes > Streptomycetales > Streptomycetaceae > Streptomyces > Streptomyces achmelvichensis. The sequence goes on from NZ_CP108032.1 coordinate 6,697,782, forward strand.
TTCCTCGCCGTCTACGGGGCCGGGGTCGGGTATCTCGCCTCGCGGCCGCAGCCTCCGGTCGCCGCCGTGACGTGCGTCATCGACGCCAACCTCGCCTGGGCCGTCCTCAGCATCGCCGCGCTCGCCCTCTGGCTCGAGCCCAGCACCGCCGGTGCCGTGTGGATCCCGTTGCAGGCGATGACCGTCGCCGCCTTCGCAGTTCTCCAGTGGTCCGCCCTGCGCGCCATGGCCCGGAGGTGATCCGGCCCGATGAGCTAGGGCGTCAGGGACTGGAGGTACTTCACCGTCGCCGGGTCCGCCGGGAGCAGCGTCTCGATGGCCAGTTCCGCGACCGTCACGTCCATCGGGGTGTTGAAGGTGGAGATCGAGGAGACGAACGACAGGACCCGGCCCTCGTGCTCGATCCGCAGCGGCAGGGCGAACGGGGGAGCGGGCGCCGGGTCGGACGGGGGCGGTTCGGTGGCGGGTGGGTCCGGGACGGGGTAGACCGCGACCTCGTCGTAGAGCGCGCGCAGTTCCGTGGAGCGGGCCAGGGCGATCTGGCGTTCCATCTGGGCCAGCAGATGGCCGCGCCACTCCCGCAGGTTGCGGATCTTCGGGGCCAGCCCCTCGGGGTGGAGCGTGATCCGCATGGCGTTCAGCGGGGGCGTGAGCAGGTGCTCGGGAAGGCCGTCCAGCAGCATCGCGATGCCGCGGTTCGCGGCGATCACGGTATAGGTGCCGTCCACGATGATCGCCGGGTAGGGCTCATAGCCGTGCAGCAGCTGTTCCAGGCCCTCGCGCAGGGCGCCCAGCGCCGGGTCGTCGAGGGAGGTCTCGGCGTACCGGGGAGCGTAACCGGCCGCCAGCAGCAGGGCGTTGCGCTCCCGTACCGGCACGTCCAGGTGTTCCGCGAGGCGCAGGATCATCTCCTCGCTCGGGCGCGAGCGGCCCGTCTCGATGAAGCTGATGTGGCGGGCCGAGGAGTCGGCGCGCAGGGCGAGCTCCAGCTGGCTCACCCGGCGGCGCTCCCGCCAGCCGCGCAGCAGCGGTCCTACTCGGGTGCCGGGCGCAACAGTTGCCATACCGGAACCGTAATACGGCGGACGGGCCCACGGCGGGCGCCGAGGTCAGCCGCGTGCCTCGCCCAGAAGGGACGCCAGCCCGCTGTCCATGTCGATGGCCCGTGTCTCCAGCTCGACGGGCACGGTCGCGTACGAGTGCAGTAAGAAGTGACGCAGCCTGCCGGTCGCGAACCGCAGGAGCGCCACCCCCTCGGGGGAGCGCAGCTCGACCATCGTCTGGGTGCGTCCGCACGGCCACACGTGCACATCGCCCGTGCCGGACGGGGTGTGCAGGCCCGCGTCCAGCAGGCTGCGGGCAAAGGTCCAGGTCACCGTGGCGCCGCTGAGGGAGACCGCCGCCGGGAAGACCATCCGGACGGCCAGTGGATCATCGGCGCGGTAGGACAGGGTGACCGGCATGGGGGCGGGCTGCGGGGCGTCGCTGATGAGGTGGGCCGGCACGGACTGTTCGACGGTCGGGGACATCGGCATCGCTCCTCTGGTGTGCTGCGGCTGGTGGCTGTTCAGCTCCTCATGCCTCTACGACGCAGCCGGGGCCCTCACCACTTCTCGACACCGCCACTGTCCAATGTGACCTGCATCACATGAGGGGGGGATGGGTGAGCAAGGGGAAGCCCCGGCCAGACGGGGGTTCTGGCCGGGGCGGCAAAGGGGCGGTGGGCACGTCCGTGCGCAGCCGCTTATAGATGAACGGTAAACCATCGTAGACGGTTCCCGCACTGCGGGTCCGCCGTGACAGGAGTGACGTCGGTTACTGCGCCCCGGCCCGCGGCACCACCGTCGCGAGGACGGAGGGCAGCGGGTACCAGTCGGCCGACACCACGCTCGCGCTCCGTCCCGCCAGCAGTCCGACCCGGTCCCGCGCCTGCGTCTCGGTCGGGTTCGTGCCGTCGATGGCGGGTGCCACATTGTGCGCGTCCGTCATCACGACGAGATACCTGTTGCGCTGGTACCAGGCGGTGTCGATGGTCCCGCCGGAGTACGTCCCCGCGTCCCCGTCGAACAGGACGAACCACGGACGGATGGTCGTGTCGGCGTACCGCGTGCGGGGGTCGCCGGCCGCCGCGCCGAGGACCGCGGGGAAAGCGGCCGCGTCGCGCAGCCGGCCCGCCCCCGCGAGGGTCCGCAGATGCGTGGCGTACTCGCGGTCGGTCCACAGGGTGTCGAGCGGGTTGCTCTTCTCCACCGTGCCCGGGATCAGCTCGATCACGAACTTGCCCGCGAGTGTCGACCGCGTGGGCCAGCCGTTCGTCCGCACCGCGGTGTCGAGGTCCGGCTGCCCGCCGGCGAGGTCCGCGGGCCGGTACAGCGCGTCACCGAGCCGGGCCGTGAGGAGAGCGTCGAGTGCGGCGGGGCCGCGCCCGTTCTGCCCCTGGAAGCCGTCCTTCATCTCGATCTTGACGAGGATCGGCCGGTGGCCCGGGTGGGCGTCGTGCCAGGCCTTCATGTCGGACAGGCACCCGCCGAGGTCCTGGTTCCTCGCCTTGGTCCGCAGCTGGGCCGCCGTCGCGGCGTTCTCGCAGTTGTTGTCGTTGCCGATGGGGTTGCTGTGCGAGACCCGCCAGGAGCGCCCGAACACATTGGTCCACACGTCGAGTTCGAGCATGCCGGCGCCGGAGTCGAGCGCGTCCGCGAAGTACCCGTACTTGGTCTTCTCGTACGCGTTGTGCACACCGACCCAGGTCGCCGAGGCGTACGGCAGCTGCCCCGGGTCCGCCGCCCGGTCCGTGGCCGCCCGGGCCGGAGCGAGAGCGACGCCGAGCAGACCGGCCGCGACCGCTGTGGTCACGGCCGCACGCGAGAGCTTCCCCATGGTGGGTTCCCTGCCTCTGTGTCGATGGCGTCGACGACGCCTCTTCGATCAAGTCGAGGGAAGGCTAGGGGAGTTGGGTGAACCGTGGGGAGACTGGACTCGGCCGTTGAAGGCGTGGAAAGAGGGGGCGGGGGGAGCGGCGAGGACGAATGCCCCGCCTTGCCGCGAACCGGTCCCCGCCGGTGTCGCGTACCGGCCGTGCCCCGGCGACGTACGGGTGCCGCGGCGCGCGGGAGGGCTGGGCGAGGCACTCGCGCCCCGGCCTCGGCGCCGCAGCGCCCGCCCGGCCACGGCGTCGCAGCGCTCGTGCCCGGACTCGGTGTCGCAGCACTCGTGCCCCGGACTCGGCGCCGCCGTCAGGGCGTCGGTGCCGGCAGGGGTCCGCGGACGGCGGCCTCCGACTCCGTCCTGCGGTTCCGTTCGGATGAGGTCAGGTCCGGTGGTGGCCGAGCGATTGCCCGATGCGCTGCGCCAGCTCGCTGCGGGGCGCGACGGTGGGCGTGCCCTCAAGCCAGCCCCGCAGATGAGTCCCGAGCTCCAGCCCGAAGGTCTCCGCCTCGTTCTCCTCCGCCTGCCGGAAGTCCGTACGCGCCGCCAGGTTCTGCACGGTGGCATCGATGTCGGCGCCGTCCGTGACGAGGCGCGCCGCGACCGACGTTCCGGTCTTGCCGTGTCCCGCGTGGTTACCGTGCCCCGCCATCATGTGCCAGACCTCGTGGCCGAAGATGACCAGTTGGTGGAAGGGCCGGGTGGTCGCCTGGACGCAGATGATGTCCCGGTCGGCCATGTCCAGGTACAGCCCGCTCGCGGTCTCCGGCGGAAAGTCCACCATGCGGTGGATCACCGGTCTGCCGCGCCGTTTGCTGAGCCGGGCGCAGAGAGCGGCGAACACCTCGTCGGGTTCGGACGGCCGGGCCTGTTCCACTGCGCGCGCCAGGTCGTCGCGGAGCTCGCGCATGGCGCTCTTGCTGCTCACTTCACTCCCCCCGGTTGAGAGTTGTCGTCGGGACGGCGGCGGTGCGGTGGGCGCCCGCGCGTGAGCACACGGTACCGACCCGGTCCAGTCCCTCGCATCAGCCTGGCGAACCGGGCCCGCGTGATGGGCCCCGGCGCGGGAATGGGTTCGCGCCGCTGTCTTCCGAGGGGTGAAGGGCGAGCCATGCGGTCCTGAGGTCTGTCCCTGATGTGAGGTGAGCCGGACCGGCGACGACGCGCGGGGAGGCCTCGCGGACGCGGCCGCCGATCACGAGACCGGCTTCCTGTGCGCCCGGCCGTGGGGCGAGCCGGTCCAGGGGGCTGTCCCGCCCGAGGGACCGTCCCCCGGGTCTTCGCCGGAGAGCCGTTCCTGTCCGCGGGCCGCGCGGGCGAAGGGGAGGACCTGCCCGCCGTCCGGGGAGCCGTGGGTGCCCGGTGCGGAGCCGGCCGCGTGCCCGGGCTCCCGAAGGCCTGACCCTCTGCACGTGCGCCTCACGCTCCTTCGGGGCACCATGGCCGCATGCTGCTGGCTCGAGTCGCCGACGTGTCCAGGGACGTGGCCGCCACCTCCGCACGCTCACGGAAGATCGCCCTTCTCGCCGAGCTGTTCGCGGACACCAGGCCCGAGCATGTGGCCCTCGTGATCTCGTATCTCTCCGGGCGGGTCCCGCAGGGCCGCATCGGCATCGGCTGGAGCGTGCTCAAGGAGCGGCCCGCGCCCGCGGAGACCGCCGCGCTCACCGTTCCCGAGGCCGACGCGGCACTCACCGCGCTCGCCGGCCTTCAGGGCGCCGGTTCCCAGAACGAGCGCAAGCGCCTCGTACGCGATCTGATGGCCGCGGCCACAGCCGACGAGCAGCAGTTCCTGACCCGTCTGCTGACGGGCGAGGTTCGGCAGGGCGCGCTGGACGCCGTGGCCCTGGAGGCCGTCGCCAAGGCCGCGGACGCGCCCGCCGAGGACGTACGCCGGGCGGTGATGCTGGACGGATCGCTGCCTCGTGTCGCCGGTGCGCTCTTCGCCGAGGGGCCGGCGGCGCTCGCGGAATTCCGGCTGCGCGTCGGCAGCCCCGTACAGCCGATGCTCGCCCATACGGCGAAGTCGGTCACCGAAGCCGTCATGACCCTCGACGCGCGCTGCGTGGTCGAGGAGAAGCTCGACGGCATCCGTGTCCAGGTGCACCGCAGCGGCGACGAGATCAGGATCTACACCCGCTCGCTGGACGACATCACCGACCGGCTGCCCGAAGTCGTGGACGCGGCCCGGGACATGACCGGTGATCAGTTCATCCTCGACGGCGAGGTGATCGCGCTCGACCGGGACGGCCGCCCCTACTCCTTCCAGGAGATCGCCTCCCGCGTCGGCTCCCGGATCGACGTCCAGGCGGCCCGCGCCACGCTGCCCGTCTCTCCCGTCTTCTTCGACGTACTGGCGGCCGACGGCGAGGAGACGCTCGACCTCCCGGGCGGCGAACGGCACGCAGTCCTCGCCCGCCTCGTGCCGGAACCCATGCGGGTCCGCCGCCATGTCGTCGCCGACCCCGGCGACAGTGAACAGGTCGCCGCAGCCGAGGAGTTCTTCGCCGAGACGCTGCGCCGCGGTCATGAAGGCGTCCTGGTCAAGGCGCTCGACGCCGCCTACGTCGCGGGCCGGCGCGGCCGCTCATGGCTGAAGGTCAAGCCCGTCCACACCCTCGACCTCGTCGTCCTGGCCGCCGAATGGGGCCACGGCCGCCGCACGGGCCTGCTCTCCAACCTCCACCTCGGCGCCCGCGTCTCCGACGGTACGTACGTCATGCTCGGCAAGACCTTCAAGGGGCTGACCGACGAGATGCTGCGCTGGCAGACGGACCGGCTCCGTGAACTCGCCGTCGACGACGACGGGTTCACCGTCAGGGTCCGTCCCGAACTGGTCGTGGAGATCGCGTACGACGGAATCCAGCGCTCTCCCCGCTACCCGGCGGGTGTCACGCTCCGCTTCGCCCGGGTGCTGCGCCACCGCACCGACAAGGCGGCGCAGGAGGCCGACACCATCGAGCAGGTCCTCCAGTCCCGGGGCTGAGCGGCACGGTCAGCGCGTGCCCAGCACCTTCTCGGCGAAGGCCGTCAGATGGGCGACCGTACGGTCGATGCGCTCCTGCTCGGTGAGCGTCTCCGCGTCCACCCCGGTCCGCAGCTTCGGCTGCCGCTTGCCACGGATGTAGAGCGAGCAGGCGAGGTCGGAGCAGAGGTAGGTGCCCACGGTGTTGCCTTCCCGCCCGGCCGTGCCCGCCAGCGGGGCGGCGAACAGGGTCACCCCGGACGACGCATGCGGGGTGAGGCAGACATGGCACATGCTCGACTTGATGGCGCTGGTCCGCCCGGCCGAGGGCACGCGAAGCGTGATGCCCACCGGGCCGTCCGCACGGGGGAGCACGAGATGGGCCCGCAGCGGAGCCCCCGGATCGGTCCAGCCCAGAAAGTCGAGATCGTCCCAGGGCAGTTGCCCGAAGTCGGCGGGGAGCTTCAGGCGGGTCGCCTCGCCCTTGGTGCAGTTGACGAACGAGCCGCGAATCTGTTTTTCGGTCAGCGCTTCCACCGGTGGAAGGTACACGGATCGCAGGGGAGCGGGCATCCCCTTTATGGTGGCCGAAGCCGCCTCAGCCCACCCATCCGCTGTCGAAGGGACCTGGTCATGGCCACAGAGCCGCTGTCGCAGAAGGAGATCGAGGACCGGCTGTCGGAGCTGCCCGGCTGGTCGCTGGAGGGGGACCGCATCTCCCGCTCCTACCGGCTCGCCGACCACTTCGCGGCCACCGCGATGGTCGTGCACATCGCGCAGGTCCAGCAGGAGCTGGACCACCACTCCGATCTGACGCTCGGATACAACAGCGTCTCGCTGACGGTGCACACGCACGACGCGGGCGGCGCGGTCACCGAGAAGGACTTCACTCTGGCGCGACGGGTGGAACAGCTCGCGCCCGGGCACGGCGCGAGCTGACCCCGGAGCGTGCCGGGCCCGGCTGCCGACCGGTCCGCCGACCGGTCCGCCGGCCGGTGCGCGAGGTCCGCGAGGTCCGCGCGGTCCGGCACCGTCTCCGAGCATCCGCCGGGCCGGCAACATCGGCCCGGCCCGGCACACCGCCCAGGGCTCAGACCGGCCGCGACAGGTCCATCACCCAGTTCGTCACCCACGTCCGTTCCTCGTCGACCGAGAACGCCTGCTCCCAGCGCGCCGTCGTGTCGCTGATGCCGGACCAGACGAACCGCACTCGCACGTCCTTGCCGTCGTGCGTGTCGTCGCCGTGGAACTCACCGCGCCCGTCTCCGCCGAAGCGTCCCACCACCGGCGGGAACAGCGCGCCGGAGCGGTCGTTTGCCCAGTACAGCGACCACACGTCGCGGTCCGGGTCGTACAGCCGCAGCGTGAGGCCGCGGAACCCCAGCGACGGGAAGACGATCTCGTCGAAGTTCGCCCCGCCGTCGAAGTGGCGTGACGCCCGGCTCATCGCCGTGAACTCCTCCCACGGGCTCGTCGCGTCCAGGAAGTCCGTGCGGCGGCGGTTCGCGACGACCCACTCGCCGACCAGGAAGTCGAAGTCGGTCGTGCTCATGAGCGGCCTCCGGTCGTTCCTTCGCCGAGTGAGTCGGCGAGATAGGCGTCCAGGTCGGGACGCTCGGGCGTGAGCACATGCCGCACCCAGGCGTCCCGCTCGTGCACCACCGGCGGCAGCTCGTACACACAGCCGATCCAGGGCTTGGACAGCCTGATGAAATGGGTCGGATCACGGTCCGGACAGTCGAGTACGGGCTGTCCGGCCGCCGCGCCCGCGAAGTGCACGGCGTTGTCCCACACCCAGCTGTACGCGTTGAGGTACGCGCCGTCGTCCTCTCCCCTGTGGAGGACGACGAACGCGGCCGCCGGCGTACCGTCCGGCTCCGGCAGCAACATCGGCAGGATCTCGTACGCGGCCTTCTCGACCGCGGGCTCTATCCCTGCCGGGTCCCTCGTGACGTGGTAGCGCTTGATCCGACGGCCGCCCACCTCGATCGGTGGGGGCACGAACAGCAACTTCTCGGCGAAACTCATGGGCAGGACGCTAGAGCCGCTTCACTGACATCCTGTGTCAGTGAAGTCCAGCCGACTTGTGTCGATCCTTCTGCTCCTCCAGACCCGGGGCCGGATGACCGCCGCCCGCCTCGCGGAGGAACTGGAGGTGTCCGTCCGGACCGTCTACCGGGACATCGAGGCACTGCACGCGTCCGGTGTGCCGCTGTACGGGGACGCCGGCCACGCCGGTGGCTACCAGCTGCTCGCCGGCTACCGGACCCATCTGACCGGGCTGTCCGCCCAAGAGGCGGAAGCCCTGTTCCTGTCCGGCGTCCCGGGACCCGCCGCCGAACTCGGCCTGGGCTCGGACCTGGCCGCCGCCCAGCTCAAGCTGCGGGCCGCGCTGCCCGCCGAACTGCGCGACCAGGCCGACCGGATGCGCTCGCGCTTCCACCTCGACGCACCCGGCTGGTACGCCCCCGACGAAGAGGTGCCCTATCTGACCCAGGTCGCCGAGGCGGTCTGGCACAGCCGGGTGATCGACGTCCGCTACCGCCGCTGGAAGGAGCCGACCGATGTGGACCGCCGTCTGGAGCCGTACGGTCTGGTGCTCAAAGCGGGGCGCTGGTACGTCGTCGCGGCCCCCGGTCCGCGCACGTACCGGGTCGACCAGATCCTTCGACTCTCCTGCGACGGGAGCGTGTTCGAGCCGCCGCCCGGATTCGATCTGGCCGCCCACTGGCAGCGCCAGCAGGCCGACTTCCACGCCCGGCTGTACAGCGGCCGGGCACTCGTGCGGATCTCGCCCGCCGCCGCCGAGGGACTGACCGGGCCCGTGGCGCAGGCCCTCGCGGACACCGGCACGGCCGAACCGGACGGCTGGACCCGCGCGTCGCTCCCCATCGAGTCCCTCGGTCACGCGCACCGCGAGTTCCTCGCGATGGGCACGGAGGTCGAGGTGCTCGAACCCGCCGAGCTCCGTGCCCGGATGGCGGGGACGGCCCGCGAACTCGCGGCGCGGTACGCCACCGGCTGACCAGCGGCGTACCCACCCCCTTCGTGCCCCGTGACCGGACGGCTCACGCGTCCCAGGCGCCGGCCTTCGCCGCGTCCCGGGCGTAGTCCGCGAAGTCCCTCGGCGCACGGCCCAGTACCTGCCGGACCCCGTCCGTGGTCGAGGCGTTGTGCCCGTCCATCAGCATCGTGAACAGCTCGACCAGCCACTGTGCGTCCTGCGCGGGAAGCCCGACCTGCTGGAGCATCCCCTGGTACTCCTCGCCGGTCACCGGCACATAGCGCACCTCGCGGCCGGTCGCCCGCCCGATCTCCTCGGCCGCCTCCTGGAAGGTCAGCAGCCGCGAGCCCGTCACCTCGTACGTCTCGCCCGTGTGGCCCTCCTCGGTGAGGACGGCGACCATCACGTCCGCCAGGTCGTCCGCGTCGATGAACGGCTCCGCCGTGCCGCCTGCCGGGAAGACGAGCTCGCCCTGGGCCACACCCTCGGCCATCGGCCCCTCGCTGAAGTTCTGCGCGAAGAAGCTGGCCCGCACGACCGTGAGCGGTACACCCGCCTCCCGCAGCGCGCTCTCGGCCTTCACGGCGTCCGGCTCGCCACGGCCGGAAAGGAGCACCAGACGCCCCACGCCCGCCGCGGCCGCCGCCTGCCCGAAGGCCCGCATCGCCTCGGTGGCGCCGGGACCCGCGAGGTCGGGGTAGTACGTGACGTAGGCCGCGTCCGCGCCGCCGAGCGCCGGGCCCCAGGTCGAGGCGTCCTCCCAGTCGAAGGGGACCGCACCGCGGCGCGAGCCCGCCCGCACCTGGACACCGCGCTCCGTGAGCCGCTGCGCCACCCGGTGACCCGTCTTGCCCGTGGCCGCCGTCACCAACACCGTTTCCTGCTTCAGGTTCTCTGTCATGCCTCCAGATTCGCGGCCGCGCTCTGGACTCTCCATGCTGCAAAGCCTCAATGGCATGTTTCTGCGTCTACGCTGGAGTCATGGACGCTCTTGCCGGGCTGCTCGACGGACCGCGTGCCCGAGGCGCTTTCCTGCTGCGGATGGTGATGGAGCCGCCCTGGTCCGTGCGGATCGAGGACCAGGCACCGCTCTCCCTGATGTGTGTCACCCAGGGGCAGACGTGGATCAGCTCCGACACCGGCGACGAGGTGCTGATGCGGCCCGGTGACGTGGCGATCGCCCGGGGGCCGGGCGGCTACACCACGGGCGACGACCTGCGGACCGAGCCGTTGGCGCTGATCGGTCCCGGCGGCACCTGCCACACCCTGCGCGGCGAACCGCTCGCCACGTCCATGGCCCTGGGCGTGCGGAGCTGGGGCAACGACCCCGACGGCTCGACCGTGATGCTGGTCGGCACCTATCAGATGAAGGGCGAGGTCTCGGCGAGGCTGCTGGACGCCCTGCCCCCGCTGGTCCATCTCACCGCCGACGAGTGGAACTGCCCGCTCATGCCGGTCCTCGACGACGAGATCTCACGGGACGAGCCCGGCCAGAGCGTGGTGCTCGACCGGATCCTCGACCTGATGCTCATCGCCGTCCTGCGGGCCTGGTTCTCCCGGCCCGACGCGAAGGCACCGGCGTGGTACGTGGCGATGGGCGACCCGGTGGTGGGCCGCGCGCTGCGCCTGCTCCAGGACGACCCCGCCCACCCCTGGACGGTCGCCTCGCTCGCCGCCAAGTGCGGGGTGTCGCGTGCTCAGCTCGCACGCCGCTTCCACGAGTTGGTGGGGGAGCCGCCGATGGGCTACCTCACCACCTGGCGGCTCGACCTCGCCGCGGACCTGCTGCGCGAGAGCGACGCCACCATCGAGGCGGTGGCCAGGAAGGTCGGCTACAGCGGTTCGTTCGCGCTGAGCGCCGCCTTCAAGCGGGTCCGCGGGGTGAGCCCGATGGCGCACCGCGCGCACAGTGTTTTGCCGTAACCGCAACAAAGCTCGCCGAATCGGCACCGTCGCGACAGGGTGAGGACATGAGCAGTCACCACCACGACAAGACCCACATCGACTGGGACGAGATGAGCCCGCTGCTGGAACGCGGCGCGGAGCTCCAGGGGCCCGTGCACCGCCAGGCCGTGGCCTGGCTCGGAGAGCAGGTGCCCGCGGCGGGAGTCCGGCGGATCCTCGACATCGGCAGCGGACCGGGAGTGATGAGCCTGGTGCTCGCCGAGGCCTTTGAGTACGCCGAGGTCGTGGCGGTCGACGCGACCGTCCCCCTCCTGGAGCTCGCGCGCGCCCGCGCCGAGCGGGCCGGCCTCGGCGACCGGGTCCGTACGCTGCACGCCGAACTGCCCGACGACTTCGACGCGTTGGGGGAAGCGGACCTGATCTGGGCGGGCTCCTCGCTGCACCACATCGGAGACCAGCGCGCGGCTCTCGCCGGCTTCTCCCGGCTGCTGCGCCCGGGCGGCCTGCTGGCTGTGGCGGAGGGCGGCCTGCCCGCCCGCCATCTGCCGCGCGACATCGGCATCGGGCGGCCGGGGCTGGAGGCCCGTCTGGACGCGGCCTCCGCCGAGTGGTTCCTCGGTATGCGCGCCGAACTGCCCGGTGCGAAGGACGAGATCGAGGACTGGCGGGCGCTGATGGCCGCGGCCGGTCTCGCGCCGAGTGGCACGCGGTCCTTCCTCCTCGACATCCCCGCGCCGGTGCCCCGGACCGTATGCGAGCAGCTGGCCTCGGCCTTCGCCTGGCAACGGAAGGTGCTCGACGGGCTGTTGGCTCCGGACGACACCGCCGTCCTGGACCGGCTGCTCGACCCGCAGGACAAACAGGGTCTGGCGCAGCGCCCGGACATCTATCTGCTCATGGCACGCACGGTGCACACCGCCCGCCGCGGCTGACGGCCGCGGGCCGGGTCAGGGGCAGGGTTCGAGCCGCCACCACTGACCGGGTGAGTCGGTGTCCTCCCACTGCTGCGCACGTGCGCCGTCCTCGGTGCTGCCGTCGGCGACTTCGAGGAGCAGTCCGCTGATGAAGCTGACGATGGTGACGGTGCCCGGCGCGTCGAGATGCTGCTCGATGATCCACTCCTGCGCGCCGAAGTTGTTGGGACGCCACTGCTGGATGCGGGCGCCGTTCTCGGTGGAGGCGTCGGCGACGTCGAGCCGTTTGCCGCTGACGACGCTCACGAAGTGGTGGAGTCCGCTGCCGTTCGGCACAGGGTCGATCTGCCACTGCTGTCCGGGAGCGCCGGTCTCCTTGCCCTGCTGGACGACGGCCCCGCTGCCCCTGACCCCGCCGTACACCTCCAGGAGCAACCCGCTGCCGACGTTGCGCACCAGATGACGGCCAGGTCTGAATGCCCCGCTCAATTCCCGTACTCCTTGTCCGGCGCCGTGATGTTCACGCGGAACGATCGTACGAGAGGGGCGCGGGAGGACATACGGAATGCCCTCGTCGCCGCTGATGCGGCTGACGAGGGCATGGTCCGTCTCCGGGGAGCGACCGGGATCAGCGCACCGTGACGGTGAAGGGTGCCGACGCCATGCCGCCGCCGACGATGCGCAGCGTGTTGCGTCCCTTGAAGCCGAGGTAGACGCGCATCTTGTAGGTGGCCTTGCGCGTGGTGTTCATCGACGCGGGCAGGGTCGTCCACTGACCGCCCTGCCGCTGCTGGAGACGCACACGGGTGCCGGGGGGAAGCTGCCTGGCCGACCCGTACACGCGGAACTGCTGCCACGCGGCGACGCCGCGCTTGGTGGCTCTCGCCGTCAGGGCCGGGCGTTCGTCGCGTCCGCTGTCGCGAGCGGTGACGGTCTTCGAGGGGGACGAGTCGACGACGGCCATGGAAACGCCGACCGACCCGGCCAGCAGGGCGGCGGTGGTGATGCCGGTGACGGTTGCCTTCTTGATGCGCTCCATCGGACTGCCTCCAGGGGTGCAGGTTCGTTCGGAGCACCAAAAGTAGGCATACCGCCTGTAAATATGACGAGAAGACGCGCAAGCGGTGAAAGGAATACCACGACCGGCGGAATCCCGCCATTCGGGGAGGGCTGTTCCGGGGATTCAGGAGGTTCCGGGCGGCCCGGAACAGCGAAACGCCGCCCGGCAGGAGCCGGGCGGCGCTGAGCGCTCGGGCGCTGGTGGGGCGGCCGGAGGTCAGCCGACGTTGAACGTCGCCGGGTCCGGACCCAGTCGCTTGCCCTCGTCCAGAGCGGCGAAGGCCGCCAGATCGTCGCCGTCCAGCTCGAAGTCGAAGACGTCGAGGTTCTCCCGGATGCGCGAGGGGGTCACGGACTTGGGGATGACCACATTGCCGATCTGGAGGTGCCAGCGGAGCACCACCTGGGCCGGCGTGCGGTCGTGCTTCCGGGCGACGGCGACCACCGTCGGGACGTCCAGCAGGCCCTTGCCCGAACCGAGCGGCGACCACGCCTCGGTGGCGATGCCGTGCTGGGTGTGGAACGCGCGCGACGCGGTCTGCTGAAGCTGGGGATGCAGCTCGATCTGGTTCACCGCGGGCACGACCGAGGTCTCCGCGATGAGGTGCTCGAGGTGCTCCGGAAGGAAGTTGGAGACACCGATGGCCCTGGTGCGGCCGTCCGCGAGAAGCTTCTCGAAGGCCTTGTACGTCTCCACGTACAGCCCCTTGGACGGCATCGGCCAGTGGATCAGATACAGGTCCACATGGTCGAGGCCGAGCTTCGCCAGTGAGGTGTCGAAGGCGCGGAGGGTCGCGTCGTAACCCTGGTCGCCGTTCCACAGCTTGGTCGTGACGAAGAGGTCCTCTCGCGGGATGCCGGAATCGGCGATGGCCTGCCCGGTTCCCTCTTCGTTCTCGTAGATGGCCGCGGTGTCGATACTGCGGTAACCGGCTTCCAGAGCGGTGGAGACCGCCTGTGCCGCCTCGTCGTCCGGTACCTGCCAGACACCGAAGCCGAGCTGCGGCATCTCGACGCCGTTGTTGAGTGTGATGGAGGGGACCTTGCTCACGAGCGGTCGATCCTTACGTCGTCGGTTGGTACTCCCATCGTCAACGATCAACCTGCCGAGCGCATTCCCGCCAGTGAAGTTGGCCGATACAGCTCCGGCCTTCTCGGTCCAGACCATTGACCGCGCCCCGTCAAGCCGGAACGCTGGGGCATGTAACTGAACGCCGGTCGCTCATGTGAACGGACGATCAGCTGCACCACCCTGTGTCACCGAGCAGCAGACACCTGGATCAATCCTGACCCCACACCTCAGGAAGGCAGGCACCGCTCATGAACGACACCAAGAAAGCAAACGACACCGACGAAACATCGGAGGAGACGGCCACCTGGCAGACTCCCGGGTTCGAGGTCGTCGGGACCGCGCTCGAAGTCACCGCCTACGCCCTCACCGACCGATAGCCACGCCGCCGTGCTGCTGCAGGTGCTCGGCACCGCGGCGGGCGGCGGACTGCCCCAGTGGAACTCCATGAGAAACGGCTCGCGGCACTTGTCGGAGCGGGGCTGTGCAGTGTGCAGCTGTCCGTGCAGCACGCCGACCCCGCGGCATCCGAACGCATCGCCGGAGCACGCTCGTTCGCAGCGAAGGTACGAGCGGCACGCCTGGTGCGTGAGGCGGACCTGCCGCTCGGTCTGAACGTCGTCCTCCACCGCGACAACCTCGGCTCCCTCGACGCACTGATCGAACTCGGCCTCGCCTGGGGCGCGGAGCGGATCGAGCTCGCCAACACCCAGTTCTACGGCTGGGCGTTGCGCAACCGCGACCTCGGCGGGTGCCGGTACCAGGCGTACGCCCTCACCGGCGACGCCACCCGCACGGACCCGGTCTGCTCGCTCGCGCCCGACCACGCTCTCGTACGCGATCTCGTCGACCCTACGCATCTGCCGGACCCCGCGGTCGCGCCCCCGCGTACGTCCACCGCGCGGAACAGCCCACGTCCACGTTCCCGGGGCCGATCTCGTCATGGACGAACAACTCGCAATGAGGTGAAGGAAACATGACCGCATCACGCAGGGCAGTCCTGGGAGCGGCACTCGGCGGCGCCGTCGCGGCCGGGCTGCCCGGACTCATGTCGCAGGCCAGTGCGGCCGACTGGCAGCTTCGCTGGTCCCCGTCGGCACGCACCGACAAACTGCGGGCCTTCGAGACCATCGAGGACGACCGGGCCGGCTCGCACACGTCGGCCGCGCCCCACATCACCACCGAGGGCGACAACTTCCGGTTCTCGATGCACACCGTGGACCGCGACACCGCGACCGACCGGCAGCGCCACGAGGTCACCGGCTGCCGCACCGGCAGCTCGTCCCTCCAGTGGAAGTCGGGCCAGACCTGGCGGGTCACCTACGGCATGTTCATCCCGAGCACGCTGAAGGCGACCACCAGCTTTACGCACATCATGCAGATGAAGCAGCCGGGCACCGGGTCGTCCCCGATCGTCGTGCAGTCGCTGCGCCGGGTGAACGGCGTACAGACCATCGAGCTGAAGGTCATCTCCGGCGATGTCCTCGTCGGCCGGACCAACCTCGAACCGCTGCACAACAAGTGGATCGACGTCGACTTCCAGATCAGGATCGGGAACGGCACGGCCGGCTCCGTCCGCTGGATCCTCAAGAACGGCGCGACGACGGTGATCGACGCGTCGAAGGCGGGCGTCGACACCTTCCTCGCGGACCGGGTGCGCCCCAAGTGGGGTATCTACCGCTCGCTGGGCGACAGTTCGGGCTCCCTCCAGAACTGCCACATGCTCCTCACCAACATGCGCGGCTATCAGCTCGTCTGACGAGGACGACATGATCGGCGTTCGCGGAACCGTCGCCGACCTCGCGTGACCAGGATCTTCCGCGTCACGATCGGCCGGCACACACAGCCCGGCCGGTCGGCCGCAGCCTCACCGACCACTGCCCGGCGCGTACTTCCTGACCCGCGCCGGGCAGTTCGCCGTGCCGTGCCGTGCAGCAGTGCCGGCGTGCGGGGGGGTGCTCGCCCCCTCAGTGGTAGAGCGCGTCGACCTCGACCGCGTACGCCGCCTCGATCGCCTTCCGCTTCAGCTTCAGCGACGGTGTGAGCAGCCCGTGCTCCTCGCTGAAGGGGTGGGCCAGGATGCGGAACGTACGGATCGACTCCGCCTGCGACACCAGGGTGTTGGCGGCCACCACCGCCCGGCGGACCTCCATCTCCAGATCCGGGTCGCGCACCAGATCCGCCGGGGCCAGCGGTGCCTTGTCCTGCATCGCCAGCCAGTGGTCGACCGCCTCCTGATCGACGGTGACCAGCGCCGCGATGTAGGGGCGGTCGTTGCCGACCACGATGCACTGGTTGACCAACGGATGCGCCCGTACGCGCTCCTCCAACGCCACCGGCGACACGCTCTTGCCGCCGGAGGTCACCAGGATCTCCTTCTTGCGGCCCGTGATCGTCAGATAGCCGTCCTCGTCCAGCGCTCCGAGGTCCCCGGTCGCCAGCCAGCCGTCGTGCAGCACCGCGTCGGTGGACTTGGGGTCGCCCAGATAGCCCGAGAAGACGTGCGCGCCGTGGAGCCACACCTCGCCGTCCTCCGCGATGTGGACCGTGGTTCCCGGGATCGGCTGGCCGACCGTGCCGTAGCGGGTGCGCTCCGGGGGGTTCGCCGTCGCCGCCGCGCTCGTCTCGGTGAGTCCGTAGCCCTCGAAGACCGTGACGCCCGCCCCCTCGAAGAAGAGGCCGAGCCGCCGGTCCATGGCCGAGCCGCCGGACATGGCGTGGCGCACCCGGCCGCCCATCGCGTCGCGGACCTTTCCGTACACCATCTTCTCGAAGAACTGGTGCTGCATCCGCAGCCCGGCGGAGGGGCCGGGGCCCAGGCCGAAGGCCCGGTGTTCCATGGCCTCCGCGTAGCGCACCGCCACGTCGACGGCCTTCTCGAACGGGCCCGTCTTCCCGTCGACCTCCGCCCTGCGGTGCGCCGCGTTGTAGATCTTCTCGAGGATGTACGGCACCGCCAGGATGAACGTCGGTCTGAACGCCACCAGGTCGGGCAGCAACGCCTTTGCCTGGAGCACCGGCTGGTGGCCGAGCTTGACCCGGCCGCGGATCGCCGCGATCTCCACCATGCGTCCGAAGACGTGGGCGAGCGGCAGGAACAGGAGCGTCGCGGCCTCGTCACCCGGCTTGGAGTGGAAGACCGGTTCCCAACGTGTGATGAGGGTGTCGGTCTCGAACATGAAGTTGGCGTGCGTGATGACGCAGCCCTTCGGGCGTCCGGTGGTCCCGGAGGTGTAGATGACCGTGGCCATCGAGTCGGGGGTCACCGCGCGCCGGTGCCGGTGCACCACCTCGTCGTCGATGTGCGCACCCGCCGCGTTGAGCTCCGCGACGGCACCGGCGTCCAGCTGCCACAGCCGTTTCAATTGCGGAAGCCGGTCGATGACCGAGCCGACCGTCATGGAGTGGTCCTCGTGCTCGACCATGCACGCCGTGACCTCGGAGTCGTGCAGCATCCAGAAGACCTGCTCCGCCGAGGAGGTGGGATAGATGGGCACGGAGTGCGCGCCGACCGTCCAGATGGCGAAGTCGAAGAGCGTCCACTCGTACCGGGTACGGGACATCAGGGCGACCCGGTCACCGAACCGCACTCCCTGCGCCAGCAGCCCTTTGGCCAGGGCGAGCACCTCGTCGCGGAACTGCGCGGACGTCACATCGTGCCAATGTCCTTCCGCGTCCTTGCGTCCGAGAACGACGCGATCGGGATCCTCCTGGGCATAGTCGAACACCGCATCCGCCAGCCCACCGACCTGAGGCGCTGCGTCCAGCGGGGGGACAGTGAACTCGCGCAATGGCCTGCTCCTTGTGGCGCTCCGCACAGCGCCGCGACGCTACCCCACCTCGCTGACCGGCGGGAGGGCCTTGCAGAACTGTGGACGAATGGCATCACCACAGGTCAGACGAGGATGTCCGGCCACACAAAAGAGAGTTGGACCACAGTTCTGACCGAAGAGTAAGTATGCCGGTATCGAATCTCCACGGAATCTCGACGCTGCACGCACCGTCGCTTTACGGAGTCGAGAAGCTTTGGTCCGTACCAGGCCGGTGAGCGGGTCCGTGACCAGGTCCGGCGGGTGACGGTACGCGAACGGCCGGGTGCGGGGTCATGATCGAGCCATCGAGCCATCGAGCCATCGAGCCATCGAGCCGTCGAGCCATCGGACCCTCGCGTCACGGAGCCGCGGGGCGGCCGGGACCATCGAGCCGTTGCGCGTGGCTGTCACCGCTGCCGCGGGCCGCCTCCCCGGTGCAGCCGGTCGGCGCCCCGCAGGATCGACGACGCCAGCGCGGCCGCCGCCTCCTGCGCCGCATGCCCCGCGCCCGCCCGCCGGCCGTGCAGCAGGACGAAGTCCACATCGCCCAGTTCGGGCAGGCCGGCCCGCGACGCCACCGGAGCCAGGCCCGGCGGGATCAGCCCGCGGCTGTGCGCCATCACACCGAGCCCCGCCCGCGCCGCCGCGATCAGCCCGCTCAGGCTGGTACTGGTGCACGCGATCCGCCAGGCGCGCCCTTCCGCCTCCAGTACCTCCAGCGCGCGGGCCCGCGTGATGCCCGGCGGCGGATAGACGATCAGCGGTACGGGAAGGGCGGGGTCGAGCCGCAGCTGTGGGGCGCCGATCCACGAGAGCGTGTCCTGCCACACGAGCTCGCCGTGGGTGTCGCCGGTCCGCCGCTTGGCCAGCACCAGATCGAGCCTTCCCGCCTCCAGCCGTCTGTGCAGCGTGCCCGAGAGTTCCACGGAGAGTTCCAGGTCCACCTCGGGGTGGTCGCGCCGGAAGGACTCCAGGATCTCCGGCAGCCGGGTCAGCACGAAGTCCTCGGAGGCCCCGAACCGCAGACGGCCGCGCAGCCGCTTGCCGGTGAAGAACGCGGACGCGCGCTCGTGCGCCTGGAGGATCGTCCGGGCGAAGCCGAGCATGGCCTCCCCGTCCTCGGTGAGCTCCACGCGGTGCGTGTCCCGGGTGAACAGCTGCCGGCCGGTGGCTTCCTCCAGCTTGCGCACATGCTGGCTCACGGTCGACTGGCGCAGCCCGAGCCGGCGGGCGGCCTGGGTGAAGCTGAGTGTTTGGGCGACCGCGAGGAAGGTACGCAGTTGTGCGGGGTCGTACATGACCTCCACGGTAGGCCTTTTCCGTGCGCCCATCATGAATCGCGATGACAGTGAGCGTGGTGTACGGGATTCCCGATCGGTCGTGTCAGGAGCACCATGGGGAGGGCACGACCCTGAACCGAGAGCAAGTGGAACACATGAGCCGCCGCACGTTGTCGCTGCCGTCCTGGCTGCCCGTCGACCCGTACATCCTGGCGCTCCTCGGGACGGTGGTACTCGCGGCTCTCCTGCCGGCGTCCGGACGCGCCGCCGATGTCGCGGGCGGTGCGTCGACCGGTGCCGTGGCCCTGCTGTTCTTTCTGTACGGCGCGCGGCTGTCGACCCGCGAGGCGGTCGGCGGCCTGCGGCATTGGCGTCTGCATGTGACGGTGCTCGCCGCGACGTTCCTCGTCTTCCCGCTGCTGGGGCTCGCCGCGCGGGGCCTCGAACCGTGGCTGCTCACACCGGAGCTCTACAGCGGACTGCTGTTCCTGTGTCTCGTGCCGTCGACGATCCAGTCGTCGATCGCTTTCACCTCGATGGCGCGCGGGAACGTTCCCGCGGCGATCTGCGCCGGTTCCTTCTCCAGCATCGCGGGCATCGTGCTCACCCCGCTGCTGGCGGCGGTCGTCCTCGGCGGCCGGGCCGGCGGTTTCTCCGCGGACTCGCTGTTGCGGATCGTGCTGCAACTCCTCGTGCCCTTCCTGGCGGGCCAGTTGCTGCGACGGTGGGTCGGGGGCTTCCTCACCCGCCACAAGAAGGTGCTCGGGTACGTCGACCGCGGCTCGATCCTGCTCGTCGTCTACACGGCCTTCAGCGCGGGCATGAACGCGGGCGTCTGGCACCAGGTCACCCCGGGGCGCCTCGGCGCTCTGCTGCTCGTCGAGGCGGCGCTCCTCGCGGCGATGCTGACGCTCACCTGGTACGGCTCCAGGCGGCTCGGTTTCGGGCGGGCGGACCGCGTCGCGATCCAGTTCGCGGGCTCGAAGAAGAGCCTTGCGGCCGGTCTGCCCATGGCCACGGTGCTGTTCGGCGCCCACGCGAGCCTTGCCGTCCTGCCGTTGATGCTCTTCCACCAGATGCAACTGATGGTCTGCGCGGTCATCGCCAAGCGCCGCGGCCGTGAGGTGCCGGCCGAGGCGGCCCCCGCGCCCGGCACGAGGGTTCTGTCGGGAGCGCGGCCGGCCCCCTGAACGGCGGCCCGGACGTGGCCCGTTCGTGTCGCGGGTGACCGGCACGGGCTTCGGTACGTGACCAACGCCTCGCCGCAGAGCACGCGTCCGGACCTCCGCGACGCCGCCCGCGCCTGACAAGATCGCCGGGTGACGACGTACGCGATACGCCCCTTCGGCGCCCGCCCCTGCACCCTGGTCGTCTGCCGCGGCTGCTGCTGCGGGGACGCGGCCAAGCACCCCGGCACCGACCACCAAGGCCAACTGGCCCGGTTGCGGACGGCGGCCGAGGCGTCGGACGGCAGGTTCGCGGTCCGCACGAGCGACTGCCTCGGCCCGTGCGGCCAGGCGAACGTGATCGTGGTCCAGCCCTCGGCGGAGGGCCGCCGCCGGGGCGCCAGGGCGACCTGGATCGGCTGGGCGCTCGACGACGACGCGACGGACGACGTCCTCGCCTGGGCGCAGGCGGGCGGCCCGGGCTTCGCCGAACCCTCGCCGACGCTGGAACTCCAGGTGATCCCGGCACCGGCGACGCGCAGATGAGGCGGGCACCGGCGGGTTGAAGGCCGGCCGCGCTGCCCTGCCCGCTTGCCTGTCGCCGGGTCGGGCATGAGCCTCGGCGCACCGCGAGATCTCCCGCCGGGCCTCACCCCCCAGCCGCAGGCGTTCACCCAGTCTTCGCCCCGGGGACGCCGTCCGGGCTTCCGCCCGCACACGAACCCCCGCTTACCGGCCCGGCAACGGTGACTTGTGGCTCGACACGTGGTGCTGCACGAACCCCGTGTTCGTGGACGTGGTGCGCTGACGCACCGGCTCGCGGGGGTGCCTCACGGAAGGACCCGGCCGGCGCAGGGGGCGCTCCCCGCCGGCCGGGCCCGTATCCCGTGCAGCGGGGAGCGTCAGACCCCGGTGCCCAGGGCGATCCGCTCGTCGCCCGCGTACACGTTCATATTGGCGCCCCGCAGGAAACCGATCAGCGTCAGTCCCGTCTCGGCGGCCAGGTCCACGGCCAGCGAGGAGGGCGCGGAGACGGCGGCCAGGACCGGGATTCCGGCCATCACCGCCTTCTGGGCCAGCTCGAACGAGGCGCGGCCCGAGACCAGCAGGATCGCCCGGGACAGCGGCAGATCACCGTTCTGCAGCGCGCGGCCGATGAGTTTGTCGACGGCGTTGTGCCGTCCGACGTCCTCCCGGATGTCGAGCAGCTCTCCCTCTTCGGAGAAGAGTGCCGCCGCATGGAGCCCCCCGGTCCGGTCGAAGACCCGCTGTGCGGCGCGCAGCCGGTCGGGGAGGCCCGCCAGCAGAGCGGGCTCGATACGGACCGGGGGAGTGTCGGCGATCGGGAAGCGCGCGGTCGTGCGGACGGCGTCGAGGCTGGCCTTGCCGCACAGTCCGCACGACGAGGTGGTGTAGACGTTCCGTTCGAGGGTGATGTCGGGCAGCTCGACCCCGGGGGCGAGCCGCACGTCCACCACGTTGTACGTGTTGGACCCGTCGGCCGTCGCCCCGGCGCAGTAGACGATCGACTGGAGCTCGTCGGCCGCCCCCAGGACGCCCTCGCTCACCAGGAACCCGGCGGCGAGGGCGAAGTCGTCGCCGGGGGTACGCATGGTGATGGCGAGCGGTTTGCCGCCCAGACGGATCTCCAGCGGTTCCTCGGCCACCAGGGTGTCCGGGCGGGACGTCACCGCCCCGTCCCTGATGCGGATGGTGCGTCGGCGCTCGGTGACCCGTCCCATGGCGATCAAATCCGATTCTGTACGTGTTGGTAGCCGAAGCGACCCTTGATGCAGAGGTTGCCGTGGGTCACCGGGTTGTCGTGCGGCGAGGTGACCTTGACGATCTCATTCTCCTGCACATGGAGCGTGAGGTTGCAGCCGACACCGCAGTAGGCGCAGACCGTGGTCGTCTCCGTCTGCGCCGACTCGTCCCAGGTACCCGCCGCGCGCATGTCGAACTCCGACTTGAAGGAGAGCGCGCCCGTCGGGCACACCTCGATGCAGTTGCCGCAGTAGACACACGCCGAGTCGGTGAGCGGGGCGTCGTGCTCGGTGGAGATACGGGCGTCGAAACCGCGGCCCGCCACCGCGATGGCGAAGGTGTTCTGCCACTGCTCGCCGCACGCGTCCACGCACTTGTAGCAGAGGATGCACTTGTCGTAGTCGCGGACGTACAGGTCGTTGTCGACCTTCGGCTCCTCGTTGACCGTCGCCGCGTCGGGGCCGAACCGGGCGGGCTTCGCCTCGTACTCCTTGATCCACTCGGCCGCCCGGGGGGTGGTCGACAGATCGGTGGAGGAGGCCAGCAGTTCCAGCACGACCTTGCGGCTGTGCCGGGCCCGCTCGGTGTCCGTACGCACCGTCATGCCGGGCTCCGCGCGGCGCGAACAGGCCGGCGCGAGCGTCCGCGCCCCCTCCACCTCCACCACACACACCCGGCAGGCGTTCTTCGGTGTGAGCGTGTCGCCCTGGCACAGCGTGGGGATGTCCTTGCCGGCGGCCCGGCAGGCGTCCAGGATCGTGTCACCCTCGGGGACCCTGACGGGGGCGTCGTCGAGGGTGAACTCGACCAGCCGCCGCGGCGGCCCGAGCGGTATCGCGGTCATTCGTAGGCTCCCAGCCGGTCGATGGCGGATTCGACGGCGTTCCAGGCGGTCTGGCCCAGACCGCAGATCGATGCGTCGCGCATGGCACTGCCGACCTCGCGCAGCAGGGCGATGTCGTCCGCGGCGGCGGCGCCCGTACGGTCGTTGATGCGGTGCAGGGCCTCCTCCTGCCGGACCGTGCCGACCCGGCAGGGCACGCACTGACCGCAGGACTCGTCCCGGAAGAACTCCGCGATCCGCAGCAGGATGCGCGGCAGCTCGACGGTGTCGTCGAGTACGAGGATCACCCCCGAACCGAGCGTCGTGCCCGCGGCCCGTGTCCCCTCGAAGGTGAGGGGGATGTCCAGCTCGTCGGGCCGGACGAAGCTGCCGGCCGCGCCGCCGAGCAGGACGGCGCGGATGGTGCGCGGCGGTCCCGCACGTTCGATGAGCTCGCCGAGCGTGGCCCCGAAGGGCAGTTCGTACACGCCCGGCCGTGCCACGTTCCCCGAGAGGCAGAAGAGCTTGGTCTCCTCGGCGCGCCCGGTGAGGATCGGCAGGACGTTGACGAGCGTCTCCACGTTGTTGACCGCCGTCGGCTTGCCGAAGAGGCCCTTCTCGACGGGGAACGGCGGCTTGCTGCGCGGCTCGCCGCGGTAGCCCTCGATCGAGTTGAAGATCGCGGTCTCCTCGCCGCAGATGTACGCGCCCGCGCCGCGCCGTATCTCGATGTCGAACGCGTACCCGTGGCCGAGGATGTCGTCGCCGAGCAGATTGCGGGCCCGGGCCTGGTCGATGGCGTTCGTCAGGTGTGCCAGCGCGCGGGGGTACTCGCCGCGGAGGTACAGATAGCCCCGGCGGGCCCCGATGGCGTACCCGGCGACGGTCATCGCCTCGATCAGGGCGTACGGATCGCCCTCCATCAGGACCCGGTCCTTGAAGGTCCCCGGTTCGCTCTCGTCCGCGTTGCACACCAGGTAGTGGGGGTGGTCGGGCTGCGAGGCGGTCGCCTGCCACTTGCGGCCGGTCGGGAACGCGGCACCGCCGCGCCCGACGAGCCCGGAGTCGGTGACCTCCCGGATCACACCGGCCGGGCCGAGGGCGAAGGCGCGGCGGAGAGCCGCGTAACCACCGTGCGATCGGTAGTCGTCGATGCTCAGCGGATCGACGACGCCGACCCGCCTCAGCAGCGTCAGCCCGGGGTCGCCCGCCTGCGGCACGGCCGTACGGGCGCCCGCCTCGGCGGGTGCGCCGGCCACGGCGGCGACCGCGGTCATGACGGCCTCCGCCGTCGCGGGGGCGACGACGGCTGTCGCGTATCCGGTACGGCCGTCGGCCGGTTCCTCGCCCGCGGGCCGGGCCGGATCCCCCTGCCCCGCCTGCATGACCAGCGCGGCGGGGGCACGTTCGCACAGGCCCAGGCACGGGCTCGGCTGGTAGGCCACATCGGGCCCGAGCCGGTCCTCGAGCGCGGCTGTCAGGGTGGACGAGCCCTTCGCCGCGCACGACAGGTCGGTGCACACGTGCAGCACCTTCGACGCCCGCGGCCGCACCGAGAACAGCGAGTAGAAGGTCGCCACGCCGTACGCCTCGGCCGGTGGCACCGTCAGACGCCGGCAGATGTAGTCGAGCGCCCCCTCACTCAGCCAGCCCACCCGGTCGTTCACCGCATGCAGGGCCGGCAGCAGCAGATCCCGCCGCTCGCGTGCCGCCGCACCGCCGCGCGCCCAGCGCAGATCCTCGTCGGTGCGTTCCGTGCCGCCCTCCCAGCCCGTCCCGGCCGGCCCCAGCAGGGCGTCGACCGCGTCCCGTTCGTCGTCCGTCACCTTCGCCGCGTCGGCGAACTTCAGGTCCATGCCGGCACCAGCTTCTCGATGCGGATCGCGGACGCCTTGAACTCGGCCGTGCCCGCGATCGGGCAGTTCGCCTCGATGGTGAGCTGGTTGGTGTCGACCTCGTCCGGGAAGTGCATGGTCATGAACGCGAGCCCCGGCCGCAGCCCGGGGTCGATCCACACGGGTGCCGTCACCGAGCCGCGCCGCGACGAGATCCGCACCTCCTCGTCCGCCTCGACCCCGTAGGCCGCCGCGTCCTCGGGACACAGCTCGATGTACTCACCACGGCGCAGCGGAGAGGCGAAACTGCCGCTCTGCACACCGGTGTTGTACGAGTCGAGCCGCCGGCCGGTCGTCAGCCGCAGCGGGTACTCCTCGTCGGTGAGATCCACCGGCGGATCGTGCTGGACGAGCCCGAACGCCGCCGGGGTGCCGCGCTTGACTGGGTCGGTCTCCCACAGCCGCGCGTGCAGGAAGCTGGAGGGCAGTGTGTCCACGTCGGGGCAGGGCCACTGGAGGCCGGCGTGCTCGTCGAGGCGGTCGTACGTCATGCCGAAGTGGTCGGGGGACAGGGAGCGCAGCTCGTTCCACACCGCCTCCGAGTCGGCGAACTTCCAGCCGTCGTGGCCGAGGCGTTCGGCCATCGCGCAGAGGATGTCGATGTCCTCGCGGGCCTCGCCCGGCGGCACGAGCGCGGCCCGGACCCGCTGCACCCGGCGCTCGCTGTTCGTCGTCGTGCCCTCCGTCTCGGCCCAGGCCGCCGTCGCGGGCAGGACCACGTCGGCCATCTCCGCGGTCTTCGTCAGGAAGATGTCCTGCACCACCAGATGGTCGAGCGACTTCAGCCGCCGTACCGCCTGTTCGCTGTCGGCCTCGGACTGAGCGGGGTTCTCGCCGATGCAGTACACGGCACGCAGGTCCCGGCTCTCCATCGCCTCGAACATCTCGGTGAGCGTCATGCCGTAGCGGGGCTGGATGACCGCGTCCCAGGTCCGCTCGAACTTGGTGCGGGCCACCGGATCGAGGATGTCCTGGAAGCCGGGCAGCCGGTTGGGGATGGCGCCCATGTCGCCGCCACCCTGGACGTTGTTCTGGCCGCGCAGCGGCTGGACCCCGGCTCCGTAGCGCCCCACCTGGCCGGTCAGGAGCGACAGGTTGATCAGTGCCCGCACGTTGTCGGTGCCGTTGTGGTGCTCGGTGATGCCGAGGGTCCAGCACAGCTGGGCCCGTTCGGCCGTGGCGTAGGCGTGCGCCAGTTCACGGATCGCGGCGGCCGGCACGCCCGTCACCTTCTCGGCGGCCGTCAGGGTCCAGGGTTCGACGAGTGCGGCGTACTCCTCGAAACCGGTCGTCGCCCGCTCCACGAAAGCCCGGTTGACCAGGCCGGCGTGGATGATCTCCCGGCCGACGGCGTGCGCGAGCGGGATGTCGGTGCCGACGTTGAGGCCGAGCCAGCTCTCCGCCCACTCGGCCGTCGAGGTGCGCCGGGGATCGACCGCGTACATGCGCGCGCCGTTGCGTATCCCCTTGAGCACGTGCTGGAAGAAGATCGGGTGGGCGAAGCGGGCGTTGGAGCCCCACATCACGATGAGATCGGTGTGGTCGACCTCCTCGTAGGACGAGGTCCCCCCGCCGGAGCCGAAGACGGCGGAGAGGCCCGCCACGCTCGGCGCGTGACAGGTGCGGTTGCAGGAGTCGACATTGTTCGTGCCCATCACCACGCGGGTGAACTTCTGCGCCACATAGTTCATTTCATTGGTGGCACGGGCGCAGGAGAGCATCGCGAAGGCGTCGGGGCCGTGTTGTTCCCGGGCCTGGCGGAAGCCGGCCGCCGCCCGGTCCAGTGCCTCGTCCCAACTGGCCCTGCGCAACTGTCCGTCGTCGTCGCGGACCAGCGGATGGGTGAGCCTCGGATACGTCTTCTGCGGCTTCTTCTTCATGCTGCACTTCCTGCTGAGGCGGTGGTGGCAAGGAGATCGGCGAGCGCGTGCACGGCGCAGAGTTTCGGCACCGGGGTCCTGGTGAGTGCGGCGAGCTCGACGACTGCCGCGAGCAGCACGTCCAGTTCGAGCGGCTTGCCCTTCTCCAGGTCCTGGAGGGTGGAGGTCTTGTGGTCGCCGACGCGTTCGGCGCCGGCGATGCGCTTCTCCACGGAGATCTTGGGGTGGCATCCGACAGCGGCCGCGACGTCGAGGGTTTCCCGCATCATCGTCTCGACCAGGGCTTTCGTGTCCCGGTGGCGACAGATCTGCGCCATCGTGGCCCGGGAGAGTGCGCTGATCGGGTTGAAGGAGATGTTGCCGAGCAGCTTGATCCAGATGTCGTTGCGCAGGTCGGGTTCGACGGGACACTTCAGCCCGCCCGCGACCATGGCCTCACTGAACTCGAGGCAGCGCCGCGACACACTCAGGTCGGGTTCGCCGATGGAGAAGCGCGTGCCCTCCAAGTGGCGTACGACGCCGGGTGCTTCGAGTTCGGTCGCCGCGTAGACGACACATCCGATGGCGCGTTCCGGCGGCAGTGTCGCGCTCACCGAACCGCCCGGGTCGACGCTCTCGATGCGGCGTCCGGTGTACGGGCCGGGCAGCCCGTGGAAGTACCACCACGGGATGCCGTTCTGTGCGGCGATCACCGAGGTGCGCTCGTGGAGCAGGGGATGGACCAGCGGGCCCGACGCCGCGTAGGAGTTCGCCTTGAGGCCCAGGAAGACATGGTCGACGGGCCCGACGGAGGCGGGGTCGTCGGTGGCGTTGGGCCGCGCGGTGTAGTCGCCGCGCGGGCTGAGGACACGGACACCGTCACGGCGCATGGCCGCGAGGTGCGCACCGCGGGCGATGAGGTGGACTTCGGCGCCGGCGCGGTGCAGCGCGGCCCCGACGTATGCGCCGATGGCTCCGGCGCCGACAACTGCGACTTTCACGGGGGCTCTCCGTTCGGTTGAGCGACCGAGCGAGGGCGGAGGTGACGAGGGTTGAGTCGACAGAATATTGTCTACAGTATGCCTTTCGGCCGGTCAATACTCGTCACACCCTTGGGGAAGCTCCAAAATCCGCCCCCCGAATCCTGTGGGGTCACGTGCCGTCGTACCGGGTGGTAGCAGCCAACACTGGGACGTTCCATCTGCCTCTAGGACGGGATCCTTATATGACCGGCACGCGCATCACCGCGCTGGGGCACTACCAGCCCGCCAAGGTGCTCACCAACGAGGACCTGGCGGCCATGGTCGACACCAGTGACGAGTGGATCCGCTCGCGTGTCGGTATCCGGACCCGGCACGTCGCGGCGGAGGGCGAGCCGGTCGACGAGCTCGCCGCGCACGCCGCGGCCAAGGCCCTGGCCGCTGCCGGCCTCACTCCCGGGGACATCGACCTCGTCCTGGTCGCCACCTCCACGGCGATCGACCGGTCCCCGAACATGGCGGCGCGCGTCGCGGCGCGGCTCGGCATGGGCTCACCGGCCGTGATGGACCTCAATGTCGTCTGCGCGGGCTTCACCCACGCCCTCGCCACCGCCGACCACGCCGTGCGCGCCGGGTCGGCCGAGCGGGCACTGGTCATCGGCGCCGACAAGATGGCCGCGGTGGCCGACTGGAGCGACCGCACCAGCTGCGTGCTCGTCGGTGACGGCGCGGGGGCCGCGGTCGTCGAGGCGACCCGGGAGGGCGAGCGCCCGGGTATCGGTCCGGTGCTGTGGGGCTCGGTCCCCGAGATGGGCCATGCCGTACGGATCGAGGGCACCCCGCCGCGCTTCGCGCAGGAGGGCCAGTCCGTCTACCGGTGGGCCACCACGCAGCTGCCGCCCATCGCCCGAAAGGTATGCGAGCGCGGCGGAGTCACGCCCGAGGAGCTGGCTGCGGTCGTCCTCCACCAGGCGAATCTGCGGATCATCGAACCCGTCGCCCAGAAGATCGGCGCCGTGAACGCCGTCATCGCCCGCGATGTGGTCGAGTCCGGCAACACCTCGGCCGCCTCCATCCCGCTGGCGCTGTCGAAGCTGATCGAGCGCGGGGAGATCGCGTCCGGCGACCCCGTGCTGCTGTTCGGCTTCGGCGGCAACCTCTCCTACGCGGGCCAGATCGTCCGCTGCCCCTGAGATCTGTCGCTCCTGTTCCCCCTGGCCGTTTCGCCGGCGCCGAGCGTCGGCGCGCCGGGCGGCCCGCCTCCCGGGCACACTGAACGGCATGGTGGCGAAGCGAAGCGCGGGCCTTCTGCTGTTCCGCAGCACGGGCACGGAGACCGAGGTGCTCATCGGGCACATGGGAGGCCCGTACTGGCAGGGCCGGGACGAGAAGGCCTGGTCGGTGCCGAAGGGCGAGTACCTCGCCGAGGAGCAGCCGATGGCCGCGGCCCGTCGGGAGTTCGAGGAGGAGCTCGGGCTCGCGCCGCCCGACGGCGAGTGGCTGCCGCTCGGCGACGCCCGCCAGTCGAGCGGGAAGACCGTGATCGCCTGGGCGATGGAGGGCGACCTCGACATCGGCCTCGTGGTGCCGGGCACGTTCACCATGGAGTGGCCGCCTCGCTCGGGCCGGATGGAGGAGTTCCCGGAGATCGACCGGGTCGCATGGCTCCGGCTGGACGAGGCGCGCGAGAAGCTGGTCGCCGGCCAGCAGGTCTTCATCGACCGTCTGAAGGACCTTCTCGACGGTCGCGGGGAGCCCGGCACGGCGTGATCCCCGCCCGAAGTGCCCCTGGATGCAGGGGATTTCCGCCAGAGGTGACGTGTATCTCGGTGCGGTTTCCGCATGACGGGGATTGCGCTCGGTAGACTGTAGACGATAACCAATTGTGTCTCGCCGCCGTCGGCCGCAAGGGGGACCGTGATGTTGTCCGCAGGACTGCCGCAGGGCGCCGTGCCCAAGCTGGAACGACCTGGTCCGCTGCGTGAGCGTGTGTACGAGGCGTTGCTGGAGCTGATCACGACGCGGGCGCTGAGCCCCGGCCAGCATCTGGTCGAGAGTGAACTCGCCGGGCATCTCGGGGTCTCCCGGCAGCCCGTGCGCGAGGCGTTGCAGCGGCTGAACACCGAGGGATGGGTCGATCTACGGCCGGCGCAGGGCGCGTTCGTCCACGAGCCCACCGAGGACGAGGCAGACCAACTGCTCTCCGTGCGCACCCTGCTGGAGGCCGAGGCCGCCCGCCTCGCCGCGGCGAACTCCGGCTCCGCGGGCATCGCCGAGCTGGAAGAGCTCTGCGCGCAGGGTGAGCGGGCCGTCGCCGACGACGACGTGGATCTGGCGGTGGCCACCAACGCCACGTTCCACGCCAAGGTGATGGAGCTCGCCGGGAACGTCGTCCTGCGGGAACTGGCCGCCCAGGTGGACCGTCGTGTCCGCTGGTACTACACGCCCGTGGCGCGGCAGCGTGGCCGGCAGTCGTGGATCGAGCACCGCGAACTGATCGCGGCGATCGCGGACCGCGACGAGCGGCGCGCGACCGAGGTCATGAAGGCACACACCGAGCACACCCGTCAGACGTACCACCAGCGCGAACAGGCGTAGCCGGCGGCGCACGGTCCGCGAGCGGCGGTCGCGGCCACGGGTCCGGCTCCGGGTGGGGCGGGGCGCGTTCGGGTCGGGCCGGGGTCCCGTGGGGCACGGGCGTCCGACGCTCCGAGGGCCGAGGCGGGGAACGCCGGGCCCGGCTCAGCACTGGCCCACCGACCTCACGCACTCTCACGCACGCTTCAGTACGGGGGCCCGGGATTCCGGGTGATCCGGATCATCGGCCGGGGCGGCGGCGCGCAGTGCCGCCTCGACCCGGCGGTTGCTGGTCATGGTCGCGGTGATGGTGGTCATGGTGAGGAGGAGGCCGGCGGCGGCGTACAGCGGGGTTCGCACGTCGTAGGCGGTGGCCAGCCAGCCGCCGAGGAAGGCACCGAAGGGGGCGGCGCACATGGCGAGCATGCGGGAGGTGGAGGCGACCCGGCCCATCAGGTGGGCAGGGACGATCGCCTGTCGGAGGGAGGGCGCGAGCACCATCGTGGCGCCCATGCCCGCTCCGCAGACGGCGAGTGCGAGGCCGGCGAGATACGGGTTCGGGGCGGTGGCAAGGCCCAGAATGGCGAGTCCCTCGACTGCGGCCGTGCACGTCAACGCGGCGCCGGTGCCGAGTCGTCGGCCGAGGAAGGAGGCGATGCCTGCGCCGAGCAGACCGCCGGTGGCCTCCGCCGTGAGCAGCAGGCCGAAGCCGAAGGTGTCGATGCCGAGACGATCGTGCGCGAAGAGGGCGAGCACGGTCTCCACTGCGAGGAAGGCGATGTTCCCGACCGCCGGACGCAGCGCGAGCCCGAGTAGCAGCTGATCCCGGAACACGTACGAGGCGCCGGCCCGCGCCTGCCGCAGCAGCGACTCACGCGCCTGCGGTGCGGGCCGGGGCGTGGCGGGCAGCGTACGGACGAGCAGCGCGGAGAACAGGAACGACACCGCGTCGGCGAGCAGGGGAACCGCCCGCCCGAGCGCGAGCAGCGCACTGCCCGCCGGCGGCCCCGCGAAACCGGACATGGCGGTCTGGGCGCCGCGCAGACGGGAGTTGGCGCGCTCCAGGAGCGCGGGGTCGCGGCGGAGCAGATCCGGCAGGTAGGCCGTGGCGGCCGTATCGAAGAACAGCCCGCCGAGGCCGAGCAGAAAGGCGACGCCCGCGAGCAGCGGAATGCTCAGCACGTCGAGCACGGCCGCTGCCGCCGGAATCGCGAGCAGCGCCGCACGCGCCGCGTCCGCGACCCACATCGTGCGCCGACGGTCCCAGCGATCCACCAGCGCACCGCCGAGCACCCCGAAGAGCATCCACGGCAGCGTCCCGGCGGCCGTGACGGCGGCGAGCGCCATCGGATCCCGCGTCAACGTCAACGCGAGCAGCGGCAGCGCGGCATGCGACACCCCGTCACCGAGCGAGGACACGGTCTGTGCCGTCCACAGCCGCCCGAAGCCGGTCGGCAACTTCCGAACGTCCGACGTCACTTGGCGTCCCCTCCGGTCTGCCGGCGCGGTGCCGGGTGGAACAGTGCGAAGACGAGTGACGCGTCCGGCAGCGACGGATCGGACAGCTCCCGGTACTCGTCCGCCAGTTCCTCCAGCCGCGCTCCCAGCTCCGCGAACTGCTCCTCGGTGAGCCGCAGATGCGCCATCCGCACGTGCCGCTCGCCGTCCGCCGCCGACGCCTCCAGGTCCGCCACCGCGTGGCGCATCAGCACATCCGGCCCTCCTTCGCCCGGATCCGGCAGCGTGACCGACCGCGCGGCCATCGCGTAGTACCGCTCGGTGACCCCCCGCACCTTTCGTGTCCGTACCACCTTCACCAGGCCGGCCCGCTCCAGCAGCCGCACGTGGTAGCTGGAACTCCCCTTCGCGAGGCCCACTCGCTCGGCGATCTGCGTGATCGTCGCGGGCTCGAAGCGGAGCACTGCCATGATCCGGTGGCGCGTGAGATTGGAGACGGCACGCAGCTGCTCGTCAGTGGTGACGTGAAACGTCTCGGGGAGATCATCGGTAGGCATGCGAGTAATGGTCAACGACTCTTGACCATTGCGCAAGGGGATTCACGAACTGGTCTTTGTCCCGAGTGTGGAGAAAGTTGGACCGGAACTCTGCGCAAGTTCTTCCCACTTGGGGAAAGCGCTGCTACGTTCCCCTCGAAAGCACGACAAGACGGAGCCGCATCAGGTGCCCCGTGCCGATGGCCAGGGGAGGGAGGGGTTCGTGAGACGCATGACCGCTCGACCCGCGAACGCGCATCAGGCGCGACTCCTCAAGCTGCTGCGCGACGGGGGCCCCAACTCCCGTGCGCAGCTCGGCGACCAGGTCGATCTCTCCCGGTCCAAGCTCGCCGTCGAGGTCGACCGGCTGCTGGAGACCGGACTGGTGGTCGCCGACGGACTCGCCGCCTCGCGCGGCGGCCGGCGTTCCCACAACATCCGGCTCGCGCCCGAACTGCGCTTTCTCGGTGTGGACATCGGCGCCACGTCCATCGACGTGGCCGTCACCAACGCCGAACTGGAAGTGCTCGGACACCTCAACCACCCGATGGACGTCCGCGAGGGTCCGGTCGCCGTCTTCGAGCAGGTGCTGTCGATGGCCGCCAAGCTGCGGGCAACCGGCCTCGCCGAGGGCTTCGACGGCGCGGGCATCGGTGTGCCGGGTCCGGTCCGCTTCCCCGAGGGCGTGCCGGTCGCACCGCCGATCATGCCCGGCTGGGACGGATTCCCGGTCCGCGAGGCGCTCAGCCAGGACCTCGGCTGCCCGGTCATGGTCGACAACGACGTGAATCTCATGGCGATGGGGGAGCAGCACGCGGGCGTCGCGCGCTCCGTCGTGGACTTCCTCTGCATCAAGATCGGCACCGGTATCGGCTGCGGCATCGTCGTCGGCGGAGAGGTCTACCGCGGTACGACGGGCAGCGCGGGCGACATCGGCCACATCCAGGTCGAGCCCGACGGCCGCCCCTGCGCCTGCGGTAACAAGGGCTGCCTGGAGGCCCACTTCAGTGGTGCCGCACTGGCCGGGGACGCCGAGGAAGCGGCCCGCAGCGGCCGCTCCGAAGAACTCGCCGCACGGCTGGAGACGGCTGGTCGGCTCACCGCCGTCGATGTCGCGGCCGCGGCGGCCGCCGGTGACACCACCTCGATCGAGCTGATCCGAGAGGGAGGCAACCGCGTCGGCCAGGTCATCGCCGGGCTCGTCAGCTTCTTCAATCCGGGTCTCGTGGTGATCGGCGGCGGGGTGACCGGACTCGGTCACACGCTGCTGGCCAGCGTCCGGACCCAGGTCTACCGCCAGTCGCTGCCCCTGGCCACCGGGAACCTGCCCATTGTGCTGGGCGAGTTGGGGCCGACCGCCGGAGTGATCGGCGCGGCCCGGCTCATCAGCGACCACCTCTTCTCACCGGCCTGACCCCCGGGCCGGCCGCCCGGGCCGGCGCCTCACGCAACCAGCACGACGGCACCACGAGCACTGCCAGGCACCGCGATACCACGAGCCTCACCGGAACCACTGCCACCGTCAGCACCACGGCACCACAGTCACCACCGGCACGTTCAGCAACACCGCACCGCCGGCACCACGGCACCACCAGCTCTGCCGCACCACCAGCCCCACGGCACCACCAGCTCTCTCGCTCCACCCGCCCTGCCGCACCCACGCACCACGGACTGCCCGACTCACCGGCCGCACCCGCCGAGGGGATTTGTCATGGCACCAGAATCACCCCTGCTCACCATGTCCGGAATCACCAAGTCGTTCCCGGGCGTCCGCGCACTCGACGGCGTCGACCTGGAGGTCCAGGCCGGCGAAGTGCAGTGCCTGCTCGGCCAGAACGGCGCGGGCAAGTCCACCCTGATCAAGGTCCTCGCCGGAGTCCACCAGCCCGACGGCGGCACCATCACCTGGCAGGGCGAGACCGTCTCGCTGAAGTCGCCCATCGCGGCCATGCGGCTCGGCATCGCCACCATCTACCAGGAACTCGACCTGGTGGAGGGCCTGTCGGTCGCCGAGAACGTCTTCCTGGGCCATGAGCCCACCGCGGCCGGCTTCGTCGTACGCGGCGGCGAGGCCCGCGCGTCGGCGAGCAGGCTCCTCAAGCGTCTCGGACACCCGGAGATCGACCCCGGCCGCCTCGTCGGCGACCTCTCAGCCGCCCAGCAGCAGATCGTGTCCATGGCCCGCGCGCTCTCCCACGACGTACGGCTGATCGTGATGGACGAGCCGTCCGCGGCGCTCGACCCCGACGAGGTCGCCAACCTGTTCCGTATCGTCGGCGACCTCACCGCCGAGGGCGTCGCGGTCGTCTACATCTCCCACCGCCTCGAGGAGATCCGCACCATCGGCGACCGGGTCACCGTCCTCAAGGACGGTCGCGCGGTCGCGGTCGGACTGCCGGCGAAGACCACGCCGACCCGCGAGGTCGTCGCGCTGATGACCGGACGGAACGTCGAGTACGTGTTCCCCGAGCGCCCCGATCCGGTCGCGGCCGACAGCCGGCCGCCCGTGCTGCGGGTCGAAGGTCTCACCAGGAAAGGGGAGTTCGCGCCCGTCGACCTCGAACTGCGGCCGGGCGAGATCGTCGGGCTCGCCGGTCTGGTCGGCTCGGGACGTTCCGAGATCCTGGAGACGATCTACGGCGCCCGCAGGCCCACCGCCGGACGCGTCGTCGTCGACGGGACCCCGCTGCGCACCGGCAGCGTCCGCTCCGCGGTGCGCGCCGGCATCGGGCTCGCACCCGAGGAGCGCAAGGCACAGGCGCTGCTGATGCTCGAATCGGTCACCCGCAATGTGTCGGTCTCCACGCTCTCCCGCTTCTCCCGCGGCGGCTGGCTCGACGGCCGTGCCGAGCGGGCCGCGGCGCAGCAGGCGACCAGGGAACTCTCCCTGCGCCCGGACAACCCCGACGCCCGTATCCGAACGCTCTCCGGCGGCAACCAGCAGAAGGCCGTGCTCGCGCGCTGGCTGCTGCGCGGCTGCAAGGTCCTGCTGCTGGACGAGCCGACCCGAGGCGTGGACGTCGGCGCACGCGCCGAGCTCTACGCCGTGATCCGGCGGCTGGCCGACGAAGGCCTCGCCGTACTACTCGTCTCCAGCGAAGTCCCCGAAGTCCTGGGCCTCGCCGACCGGGTGCTCGTCCTGCGCGAGGGCAGCGTCGTGCACACGGCCGACGCCCGGGAGCTGGACGAGCACCGCGTACTCGACCTTGTGATGGAAGGGAGCCCGACGGCATGACGCAGCCAGCCACCCCTGCGCAGCAGGACGCGCCGCCACCCACTGCCAAGACAGCACCGGACACCGGGGGCCGGCGACCGCTCGGACTGCGCGCCGATGTCCGCAACCTCTCTCTGCTCGGTGTGCTGGCCGTGCTGATCCTGGTCGGCGGCATCACCAAGCCCGATCAGTTCCTCGCCGTCAGCAACCTCCAACTCGTCCTCACCCAGGCGTCCGTCATCGGTGTCGTCACCGTCGGTATGACGTTCGTGATCATCAGCGGCGGCATCGACCTGTCGGTCGGCGCGATCGTGGCGCTGGCATCGGTGTGGGCGACCACCCTGGCCACCCAGGAGTACGGCTTCGCCGGCATCCTGTTCACCGCCGTGATCGTGGGCGTCGCCTGCGGACTGGTGAACGGGGTACTGATCGCCTACGGGCGGATGGTTCCCTTCATCGCCACTTTGGCCATGCTCGCCTCGGCCCGCGGACTCGCTCTGCAGATCACCGACGGCAACACCCAGATCGTCACGGTGAACTCGGTGCTCGACCTCGGCGTGAAGGACGCGTACGTCCTCGGCATCCCGCCGCTGGTGCTCGTGTTCGCCGCGGTCACGGTCGTCGGCTGGCTGGTGCTGAACCGTACGACGTTCGGACGCCGCAGTGTCGCCGTCGGCGGCAACGCGGAAGCCGCCCGGCTCGCCGGCATCGACGTCCGCAGGCAGCGGCTCTACCTCTACCTGCTCTCCGGCCTGTGCTGCGGCATCGCGGCCTTCATGCTGATCGTCCTCGCCGGCTCCGGTCAGAACACCAACGGCAACCTCTACGAGCTCGACGCCATCGCCGCCGCGATCATCGGCGGCACCCTGCTGAGCGGAGGCCGCGGCACCATCGTCGGCTCCGTCCTCGGTGTCCTCGTCTTCACCACCATCACCAATATCTTCGCCCTCAACAACCTGGAGACCGCCGTCCAGCAGATCGCCAAGGGCGCGATCATCGTCGCGGCCGTCCTGGTGCAGCACCGCACCCTGCGCGGCGGGGACGCCTGACCACCAGGCCGTCCACGCCACCCCCGTCCCCCATCCCCCATCTGTCGCACCGCCCAGCGAAGGGTTGATCCGCCATGCCAGAAATCCCCGTACCCAGCCGCAGAGGACTCCTCTTCGGCACCGCCGCCATCGGCGCCGGTGCGTTGCTGACCGCCTGCACCAGCAACGAGCCCGAATCGAAGGGCGAGGCCACCAACAACGCGCCGGTGGCCGACGACAAGCCCGGCAAGGCCGTCACCATCGGCTTCGCCGGACCGCAGGCCGACCACGGCTGGCTGAACGCGATCAACCAGAACGC
Organism: Streptomyces sp. NBC_00306; assembly: GCF_036169555.1. Taxonomy (GTDB): domain Bacteria; phylum Actinomycetota; class Actinomycetes; order Streptomycetales; family Streptomycetaceae; genus Streptomyces; species Streptomyces achmelvichensis. Next base: position 6,734,334 of record NZ_CP108032.1, read on the forward strand.
CAGGTCACGGGCGAAGAAGTACTCCGACGTGACACTCGACATCACTGAGGGCTCCAACGACACGGCCACCCAGATCGGCCAGATCCAGACGCTGATCAACAAGAAGGTCGACGTGCTCGTCGTCCTCCCGGCCGACGGAAAGGCCCTGACCCAGGTCGGCCTCCAGGCCATGAAGGCGGGCATCCCCGTCATCAACCTGGACCGCATCTTCGCCTCCCCGCAGGCCTACCGCTGCTGGATCGGCGGCGACAACTACGGCATGGGCCTCAACGCCGGCCGGTACATCGGCGAGCAGCTCAAGAACAAGCCCAACGCCAAGGTCATCGAGCTGGCGGGCATCGACAACCTCGAGCTCACCAAGCAGCGCACCCAGGGCTTCGACGACGCGCTCAAGAACTACCCCAACATCAAGAAGGTGGCCCGTCAGGCCGCCGACTTCACCGTCGAGTCCGGCCAGGCCAAGATGGCCCAACTCCTCCAGGCCCAGAGCCAGTTCGACGCGCTGTGGAACCACGACGACGACCAGGGCGTGGGGGCGCTGCGCGCCATCGCGCAGGCAGGCCGCGACGACTTCCTGATGGTCGGCGGCGCCGGCGCCAAGTCGGCGATGGACGCCATCAAGGCCGACAACAGCGTGCTGAAGGCCACCGTGCTCTACCCGCCGACGATGGCCGCCTCCGCCATCGACATCGCCCGCGCCCTCGGACAGGCCAAGGGTGTCAGCGGCCTCGCCGAACTCGAGATTCCCGCCTCGCTCACCCTGTACTCGGCCGTCGTCACCAAGGAGAACGTCGACCAGTACCTGCCCACCGGCTTCAGCTGACCGGCGCGCCCGCCCCCACCGAGCAGACCGACGAGGAGGAATCCGTATGGAACAGAGGGACAGTGGAGCCGCGCCGCCGACACTCGGCGTCGGCATGGTCGGATACGCGTTCATGGGCGCCGCCCACTCCCAGGGGTGGCGCACCGTGGGACGGGTCTTCGACCTGCCGATGCGGCCCGTCCTCGCCGCGATAGCCGGCCGCGACCCGTCTGCGGTGCGCGCCGCGGCGGACCGGCACGGCTGGGCCGCGGCGGAGACCGACTGGCGCCACCTCATCACCCGGGACGACGTACAGCTCGTCGACGTCTGCACCCCGGGTGACAGCCATGCGGAGATCGCCATCGCGGCCCTGGAGGCGGGCAAGCACGTCCTGTGCGAGAAGCCGCTCGCGAACTCGGTCGCGGAGGCCGAGGCGATGACGGCGGCGGCCGAACGCGCCCGTGCGCGAGGCCAGGTGGCGATGGTCGGCTTCAACTACCGGCGGGTGCCGGCCATCGCCTATGCCCGGAAGCTGATCGGGGAGGGGCGCCTCGGCACCCTCCGCCATCTGCGCTTCACCTATCTGCAGGACTGGCTCGTCGACCCGGAGTTCCCGCTGACCTGGCGGCTCCAGCGCGAGCACGCGGGCTCCGGGGCGCTCGGCGATCTGGGGGCGCACATCGTCGACCTCGCCCAGTATCTGGCGGGGGAGCCCCTCGTCGGGGTGTCGGCCCTCTCGGAGACCTTCGTACGGGAGCGTCCGCTGCTTGCCGGGGCGTCGACGGGGCTGTCCGCAGCGGGCGGCGCCGAGCGGGGTCCGGTCACGGTCGACGACGCGGCCCTGTTCACCGGGCGGCTGGCGTCGGGCGCGCTCGCCTCCTTCGAGGCCACCCGGATGGCATCGGGCCGCAAGAACGCTCTGCGGCTGGAGATCAACGGCGAGCTCGGAGCGATCGCGTTCGATCTGGAGCGGCTCAACGAGCTCTCCTTCCACGACAACACCGAGCCCGCGGCCACCGCGGGGTTCCGCCGGATCCTGGTGACCGAGTCGGAGCATCCGTATCTCGAGGCGTGGTGGCCGCCGGGTCACGCGCTCGGCTACGAGCACACCTTCACCCACCAGGCGCGCGACCTGGTCGAGGCCATCGCCACGGGCCGTCAGCCCGCACCGTCGTTCGCGGACGGGCTCCAGGTGCAGCGGGTACTCGCCGCGGTGGAGGAGAGCGCCGAGAAGAACGCCGTCTACACCCCCGTACAGGCGCACGATTAGGAGGCCTCCATGCCACGTCCGTTCACGCTCTTCACCGGCCAGTGGGCCGATCTGCCCCTCGAGGAGGTGTGCCGGCTCGCCCGCGACTTCGGATACGACGGGCTCGAACTGGCCTGCTGGGGCGACCACTTCGAGGTCGACAAGGCTCTCGCCGACCCGTCCTACCTGGACGGCCGGCATGCGCTGCTCGACAAGTACGGGCTGAAGTGCTGGGCGATCTCGAACCACCTCGTCGGCCAGGCCGTCTGCGACAACCCCATCGACGAGCGGCACCAGGGGATCCTGCCCGCACGTATCTGGGGCGACGGTGAGCCCGAGGGTGTGCGCCGGCGGGCCGCCGAGGAGCTGAAGGACACCGCCCGGGCCGCCGCCGCGTTCGGCGTGCGGACGGTGGTCGGTTTCACCGGATCCTCGATCTGGCATCTGGTCGCGATGTTCCCGCCGGTGCCGGAGCGGATGATCGAGCGGGGCTACGAGGACTTCGCCGAGCGCTGGAACCCGATTCTCGACGTCTTCGACGCCGAGGGGGTGCGGTTCGCGCACGAGGTGCACCCGAGCGAGATCGCGTACGACTACTGGACCACCAAGCGGGCACTGGAGGCCGTCGGCAACCGGCCCGCCTTCGGACTGAACTTCGACCCGAGCCACTTTGTCTGGCAGGACTTGGACCCGGTCGGCTTCCTGTACGACTTCCGGGACCGGATCTACCACGTCGACTGCAAGGAGGCGCGCAAGCGTCTCGACGGACGGAACGGACGCCTCGGCTCGCATCTGCCCTGGGGCGACCCGCGCCGTGGCTGGGACTTCGTCTCGGCCGGACATGGTGACGTCCCCTGGGAGGACGTGTTCCGGATGCTCCGCTCGATCGGCTACGACGGGCCGATCTCGGTGGAGTGGGAGGACGCCGGCATGGACCGGCTGGCGGGCGCTCCGGAAGCGCTTGCCGACCTCAAGCGGTTCGATTTCGATCCGCCCACCGCATCCTTCGACGCGGCCTTCGGAGGCGGCGACTAGCTCTCCGAGCAGTGTTCAGGCAGTTCAGCGCCCGGCGGCAGATCCGCCGCCGGGCCTGTCCGGCCTGCCCGGGTTCGCCTTTGTCCTGCGGTAGGAAAAAGTTGAACTTCCCTTCTGCACAAGGGCTTTCCGTCCAGGACGAACCCGACTACCGTCCCATGAGGTGTACAGGACATAGGTGGTCCCCGGCGTGACGGCGCACTCCGGTTCCACGATCAGCCCGCCCGGCGGTTGAGGGCAGAACACCGCCCCGCCCGTTCGACCGGCCCATCCCGGAGGACATTCGTGCACAGGAAAAGGCCCAGAGCAAGAAAATCGCTCGCACTCCTCACCGGCAGCCTCCTCGCCGCAACCTCGCTTCTCTTCACCGCACCCCAGATCGCGGCCGCCGCCGATCCCGAGCCGGCGCCGGCCGCCGAGGAGTTCCAGCAGGTCACTCTCGCCAAGGGGGGCGAGGAGACCGGCGAACCCATGTCGCTGGCCGTGCTGCCCGACCGCAGCGTGCTGCACACGTCCCGCAACGGCGAGCTGCGGATGACCGACAGCGCCGGCAACACCCGCGTGGTCGGCACCATCCCGGTCTACTCGCACGACGAAGAGGGTCTCCAAGGCATCGGCCTGGACCCGAAGTTCAGTGAGAACCGCTTCATCTACCTCTATTACGCACCCCCGATGGACACCCCCGCGGGCGACGCCCCCAATGAGGGCACCCCCGCCGACTTCGCCAAGTTCGACGGCGTCAACCGGCTCTCCCGCTTCGTCCTCAAGGCCGACGGCACCCTCGACAACGCCAGCGAGAAGAAGATCCTCGACGTTCCGGCGACGCGCGGCATCTGCTGCCACGTCGGCGGCGACATCGACTTCGACGCGCAGGGCAACCTCTATCTGTCGACCGGCGACGACTCCAACCCCTTCGCGTCCGACGGATACACCCCCATCGACGACCGCCCCGGCCGCAACCCCGCGTACGACGCCCGCCGGACCTCGGGCAACACCAATGACCTGCGCGGCAAGATCCTGCGCATCAAGGTGAACGACGACGCGACCTACTCGGTCCCCGAGGGCAACCTCTTCACGCCCGGGACCGACAAGACCCGGCCCGAGATCTACGCGATGGGCTTCCGCAACCCCTTCCGCTTCAGCGTCGACAAGAAGACGGGCATCGTCTACGTCGGCGACTACGGGCCCGACGCGGGCGCGGCCGACCCCAAGCGCGGTCCGGCCGGACAGGTGGAGTTCGCCCGGGTGACCAAGCCCGGCAACTACGGCTGGCCGTTCTGCACCGGCAACAACGACGCCTATGTCGACTACGACTTCGCGACCAAGGAGTCCGGCGCGGCCTTCGACTGCGCGGCACCCAAGAACGAGTCGCCGCACAACACCGGCCTGGTCGACCTGCCGCCCGCGCAGGCAGCCTGGATCCCCTACGACGGCGGATCGGTGCCCGAGTTCGGCAGTGGCTCCGAGTCCCCGATGGGCGGACCCGTCTACCGGTACGACGCCGCGTCCGACTCCCCGGTGAAGTTCCCGGAGGCCTACGACGGCGACTTCTTCGCCGGTGAGTTCGGCCGCCGCTGGATCAAGCGGATCGAGCAGGGCGAGGACGGCGCGGTCCAGTCCATCAACGCCGTGCCGTGGACCGGTACGCAGATCATGGACATGGCCTTCGGTCCGGACGGCGCGCTGTACGTGCTGGACTACGGAACCGCCTGGTTCGGTGGTGACGAGAACTCCGGCCTCTACCGGATCGAGAACGCCACCGGCGGACGCTCACCCGTCGCCGAGGCCTCGGCCAGTAAGACCTCCGGCAAGGCGCCCCTGAAGGTCGCCTTCTCCTCGGCCGGCACCACCGACGGTGACGGCGATGCCCTCACCTACGCCTGGGACTTCGGCGACGGCGGCACGTCCACCGACGCCAACCCCAGCCACACGTACAAGAAGAACGGCACCTACACCGCGACCGTCACAGCCAAGGACTCGACCGGCCGCACCGGCTCCGCCAGCGTGCACATCGTCGTCGGCAACACCGCACCGAAGGTGACACTCGAACTGCCCGCCGAGGGAACCCTGTTCAGCTTCGGCGACGAGATCCCCTTCAAGGTCACGGTCACCGATCCCGAAGACGGTGCCATCGACTGCGCCAAGGTCAAGGTGACGTACATCCTCGGCCATGACAGCCACGGGCACCCCGTGACCTCGGCCAACGGCTGCACCGGCACCATCAAGACCTCCTCCGACGGCGGACACGACCCCAACGCCAACATCTTCGGAGTCTTCGACGCCGAGTACACCGACGGCGGAGGCGGCGGTCAGGCCGCGCTCACCTCGCACGACCAGGCGCAGCTCCAGCCGCGCCACCGGCAGGCCGAGCACTTCACCGGCTCCTCCGGCATCAAGGTCTACGACAAGGCGAGCGCCAACGGCGGCAAGACCGTCGGTGACATCGACAACGACGACTGGATCTCCTTCAAGCCGTACAACCTGACCGGCTCCACCAAGCTCACCGCCCGGATCTCCTCCGGCGGGGCCGGCGGCTTCCTCGAGGTGCGCACCGGTTCGGCGAAGGGCCCGATCCTCGGCTCCGCGCCCGTGCCGGTCACCGGAAGCTGGGACACCTTCCAGGACATCGACGTGCCCCTGCGGGCCGTGCCCAAGAAGACCACCGAACTCTTCCTGGTCTTCAAGGGCGGCGCCGGAGCGCTCTACGACGTCGACGACTTCGAGCTCTCCAACAGCGCACCCGACCGGACCGCCAAGCGCGTCCTCGTCTTCTCCAAGACCGCCGGCTTCCGTCACGACTCCATCGCCACCGGAGTCGCGGCCCTGAAGGAACTCGGCAAGTCCAGCAACATCACGGTCGACGCGACGGAGGAGGCCGGGCAGTTCACCACCAGCAACCTCGCCCGCTACGACGCCGTCGCGTTCCTCTCCACCACCGGTGACGTCCTGAACGCCGACCAGCAGAAGGCGTTCGAGAACTACGTCGCCACCGGCGGCGGGTACATGGGCATCCACGCGGCCGCCGACACCGAGTACGACTGGAAGTTCTACGGCGGGCTCGTCGGCGCCTACTTCGCCTCGCATCCGCAGATCCAGCCCGCGACCGTGCGGGTCGAGGACCACACCCACCCCTCGACCGCGCACCTCGACGAGGCCTGGGAGCGCACGGACGAGTGGTACAACTACCGCACCAACCCGCGTGACCAGGCCCGGGTGCTGGCGACCCTGGACGAGACCACCTACCAGGGCGGCACGATGAAGGGCGACCACCCGATCGCCTGGTGCCAGACCTACGAGGGCGGCCGTTCCTTCTACACCGGCGGCGGCCACACCAAGGAGTCGTACGCCGAGCCGGCCTTCAAGCAGCACCTGCTGGGCGGCCTGCGCTACGCCTCCGGCCAGGTCAAGGCCGACTGCAAGCCCCAGACCGGCTACCGCTCCATCTTCAACGGCAAGACGCTGGAGGGCTGGAAGCAGGCCGGGCCCGGCAAGTTCAACGTCGTCGACGGCGAGATGCGCACCGAGGGCGGCATGGGCATGGCCTGGTACCAGGCCAAGGAGCTGAAGTCGTACTCCCTCAAGCTCGACTGGAAGCTCGACGGCGACGACAACTCCGGTGTCTTCGTGGGCTTCCCGGCCTCCGACGACCCCTGGTCGGCCGTGAACAACGGCTACGAGGTGCAGATCGACGCCACCGACGCCGCCGACCGCACCACGGGCGCGGTCTACGGCTTCAAGTCGGCGGACATCAAGGCCCGCGACCGCGTCCTGCGGCCGCCGGGACAGTGGAACAGCTACGAGATCAAGGTCCAGGGTGAACGTCTCCAGGTCTTCCTGAACGGCGTGAAGATCAACGACTACACCAACACGGACCCGGCCCGCAGTCTGAAGGACGGCTACATCGGTCTCCAGAACCACGGAGCCGGCGACCAGGCGTCCTTCCGCAACATCCAACTCAGGGAGCTGCCCTCCTAGGCGCCCCCCAGACGGCGGCGGGCGGGGAGGCGCCGTACCCCCCGCCCGCCGTCCTCCACCCCATCGCAAGGCAGGGAGGCAGTCCGTGACGAACGAGAATGTAAGCACCGGAGTCTGGTTCGTCGGAGCCCGCGGCTCCGTCGCCACCACGGCCGTCGCCGGATGCGCCGCGGTCAGCGCGGGCCTGCATCCGCCGACGGGCATGGTCACCGAGACACCGCCCTTCGCGGCATCGCGGCTGCCCGCCCTGCCGTCGCTGGTCTTCGGCGGCCACGACACCGCACACTGCCCGCTGCCCAAGCGGGCCGAGGAACTCACCGCGGCCGGCGTGCTCCCGCACGGACTCGCGGCCGCCGTACGCGGTGAACTCACCGCCGCCGACGCCGAGATACGTCCCGGCGGCCCGCAGTCCGGCGACACCCGCAGCGACGAGGAACTCATCGCCGCCTTCGCCGCCGACATACGCGACTTCCGGGAGCGGCACGCACTCGCCCGGGTCGTCGTCATCAACGTCTCCTCCACCGAACCCCTGCCGGAACCGGGTGCGGTGCGGCTGCCGCCCAGCTCCCTCTACGCGGCCGCGGCCGTCCGCGCCGACTGCCCCTTCGTGAACTTCACCCCCTCCACCGGGCTGCGCACCGAGGCCCTCATGGACGCCGCCGCCGCCGGTGGACTTCCCCACGCCGGCCGTGACGGCAAGACAGGCCAGACGCTGCTCCGTTCCGTGCTCGCCCCGATGTTCGTGCAACGCGCCCTGTCCGTACGGGCCTGGTCGGGCACCAACCTGCTGGGCGGCGGGGACGGAGCGGCGCTGGCCGATCCGGCAGCCGCGGCGGCGAAGAACGCCGGCAAGGAACGCGTCCTCGCCGACGCCCTCGGCCACACCCCGCAGGGCGAGGTGCACATCGACGACGTGCCCGCGCTCGGCGACTGGAAGACCGCCTGGGACCACATCGCCTTCGACGGCTTCCTCGGTTCGCGGATGATCCTCCAGACGATCTGGCAGGGCTGCGACTCGGCACTCGCCGCGCCGCTCGTGCTCGACCTGGCGCGGCTCGTCGCCCGGGCCCACGAAGTGGGCATCGAGGGACCGCTGCCGGAGCTGGGCTTCTACTTCAAGGACCCCGACGGAGGCCCCGCCGGACTGTCCGAGCAGTTCGAGGCGCTCCTGACGTTCGCCGAGCGGCTGCGGGAGGCGGCGTGAGGAAGCGGGACCTGGGAGCCTGGGCCGAACTGCTCCGTGTCTCGGCCCTGTTCACCGTCCCCGGAGACGCACTCGCCGGTGCGGCGGCCCTCGGTGTGGCCCCCAACCGCGGCACGGCCCTCGCCCTCGGGTCCTCGCTCTGCCTGTACGAGGCGGGTATGGCCCTCAACGACTGGGCGGACCGCGACGAGGACGCGATCGACCGCCCGCACCGGCCCATTCCCTCGGGCCGTATCGCCCCGCGGTCCGCACTGGCGGCGGCAGCGGTCCTGACGGGAGCGGGCCTCGCCCTGTCCGCGGCCGCCGGCCGTCGGCCACTCGCCCTGGCCACCGCGCTCGCGGCAACGGTCTGGTCGTACGACCTGCACGTCAAGCACACCCGCGGAGGCCCGGCGGCGATGGCGGCGGCACGGAGCCTGGACGTACTGCTGGGAGCGGCGGCGACAGGAACGGCGGCGACAGGAACGGCGGCGACAGGAACGGCGGCGACATCCGGTACGGCTGCGCGCGCCGCGTCGGGCCTGGGTACGGCGGCCACCGGCATGGCGCGTGCCAGGTCGGTCGTCGGTGCGCCGGCCCGCGGCAGTTCCGTGATCGGCACGGCGGTACGCGGCGCAGGCGCCACCACCGTCCCGACGACCCGTGCCGCACTGCCCGGTGCCCTGGTGATGGGCGCGCACACCTACGCCGTCACCTCCGTGTCACGGCACGAGGCCCACGGCGGATCGACGCTCGTACCCCTCACCGCGCTCGCCGCCACCCTGGGGCTCGGGGCGCTCGGCATCCGCGAACAGCGCACCTCCCCGGGCACACCTGCGGCACGGCTGCTGGTCACCGCACTCGCGGGCGCGTACGTCCGCACCGCCGCGAAGCCCTTCCTGCACGCCGCCCTCAACCCGTCCCCGCCGCTCACCCAGCGCGCGGTGGGCGGTGGCATCCGGGCGATGATCCCGCTCCAGGCAGCGCTCGCCGCACGCGCCGGCGGCGGCGCGTCGGCGCTGGCCCTGATGGGACTCGTCCCGCTCGCCCGCAAGCTCGCACGGAAGGTGAGCCCCACATGAGCCGAAGCCCCGCTCCCTCCATCCGTCTCGGCTACGGCACGAACGGGCTGACGGACCTGCGTCTGTCCGACGCGCTCGCCCTGCTGGCCGACCTCGGCTACGACGGCGTCGGTCTCACCCTCGACCACATGCACCTGGACCCGCTGGCCTCCGATCTCGCCGCCCGCACCCGTCAGGTGTCCGCCCGGCTGGGGGAGCTGGGCCTGGAGGTCACGGTCGAGACGGGCGCCCGGTATGTGCTCGACCCGCGGCGCAAGCACGGGCCGTCACTGCTCGACGCCGATCCGGACCAGCGGGCCGCCCGGACCGCCCTGCTCATCACCGCGGTGCAGGTCGCCGCCGACCTGGGCGCTCACGCCGTCCACTGCTTCAGCGGCATCACCCCGGCCGGAACCGACGACGACACGGCGTGGAAACGCCTCACCGAGGCCCTCACCCCCGTGCTGGACGCCGCGGAACGCGCCGGAGTGCCCCTCGCCATCGAACCGGAACCGGGGCATCTGCTCGCCACCCTCGCCGACTTCCACCACCTCCGAGGTCTTCTCGACAGCCCCGCCCCGCTCGGCCTCACGCTCGACATCGGCCACTGCCAGTGCCTGGAGGCGGCGCCGCCCGCGGACTGCATCCGCGACGCGGCTCCCTGGCTGCGGCACGTCCAGATCGAGGACATGCGCCGGGGCGTCCACGAGCACCTCCCGTTCGGCGACGGCGAGATCGACTTCCCGCCCGTACTCGCGGCCCTCGCGGCCACCGGCTACCAGGGCCTGACGGTCGTCGAACTGCCCCGCCACTCCCACGCGGGCCCCGAACTCGCCCGCACCTCCATCGAGTTCCTGCGCACCAAGGGGGCGGCTGCATGCTGATGACCCGCAAGGACCTGGACAGCCGGCTCGGCGGAGCCGCCCGCGCCTGGCTCGACGAGTCGCTCGCCGAGGCCGCGCACGCCGCCGACGCCGGTGAGGACGCCACCACCGTGTACGCGTCACGCTCATGGGAGATGCGCTTCGCCGCCGCGGGCCGTCAATGCGGCCAGGACAACGCCGACACCGTCCGCGCCCTGCTGCTCGTCGAGGCACGCGCCGACGCCGCCACCCTGACCCGCCTCTACCAACAGGGCAGCGCCGCCGAACGCCGAGCCGTCCTCCTGGCGCTGCCCCGGCTCGCCCCACCGCCCTCCGCCGGCCTCCCGCTGGTGGAGGACGCGCTGCGAACCAACGACACCCGGCTGGTCGCCGCCGCCGTCGGCCCCTACGCCTGCGAGCACCTCGACCCCCACGCCTGGCGCCACGCCCTGCTGAAGTGCCTGTTCACCGGTGTGCCCGTGGAAAGCGCCCACGGACTCGAACGGCGCGTCCGCGGCGATGCGGAACTCGCCAGGATGCTCGGCGACTACGCCGCCGAGCGCACCGCGGCCGGCCGTCCCGTCCCCGCCGACCTCCACCGCGTCCTCGCCCTGACGTCCCCCACGGAGGAGATCTGATGCGCATCTTCGACCCCCACATCCATATGACCTCCCGCACCACCGACGACTACGAGGCGATGTACGCGGCGGGAGTCCGCGCGCTCGTCGAACCGTCGTTCTGGCTCGGGCAGCCCCGCACTTCGGTCGCCTCCTTCACCGACTACTTCGACGCCCTGCTGGGCTGGGAGCCGTTCCGTGCGGCCCAGTACGGCATCGCGCACCACTGCACCATCGCGCTGAACCCCAAGGAGGCGAACGACCCCCGCTGTGTGCCGGTGCTCGACGAGCTGCCCCGCTATCTCGTCAAGGACAACGTCGTCGCCGTCGGTGAGATCGGCTACGACTCCATGACCCCGGCGGAGGACACCGCACTGGCCACACAGCTCCAGTTGGCGGCCGACCACGGCCTGCCCGCCCTCGTCCACACCCCGCACCGCGACAAGCTCGCGGGACTGCACCGCACCGTCGACGTCATCCGCGAATCCGCCCTGCCGACGGAGCGCGTCCTGCTCGACCACCTCAACGAGACCACCATGAAGCACGCCGTCGACAGCGGCTGCTGGATGGGCTTCTCCATCTACCCCGACACCAAGATGGACGAGGACCGCATGGTCGCCGTGCTCAAGGAGTACGGAACCGAGAAGATCCTGGTCAACTCGGCCGCGGACTGGGGCAAGAGCGACCCGCTCAAGACCCGCAGCACCGGCGAGGCCATGCTCGCCGCGGGGTTCGGCGAGGACGACGTCGACAAGGTGCTGTGGCGCAACCCCGTGGCCTTCTACGGCCTCAGCGGCCGCCTCCAGCTCGACACCCCGGAACCGGAGCCCCTGCACGAGGGCAACTCCATCCTCCGCGGCGGGGAATGAGGAGGCACTCCTATGCGCTTCCGCCACCCCGACGGCACCACCGTCCACCTCGGCTACTGCACCAACGTCCATCCCGCCGAGACCCTCGACGGCGTCCTCGCCCAGCTCCGCGACCACTGCGAGCCGGTGCGCCGCCGTCTCGGCCGTGACCGGCTGGGCATCGGCCTCTGGCTGGCCAAGGACGCGGCCCGCGCCCTCGTCACCGATCCCTCCGCGCTGCGGGGCCTGCGCGGCGAACTCGACCGGAGAGGCCTGGAGGTCGTCACCCTCAACGGCTTCCCGTACGAGGGGTTCGGCGCCGAAGAGGTCAAGTACCGCGTCTACAAGCCGGACTGGACGGACCCCGAACGCCTCTCCCACACCACCGATCTCGCCCGGCTGCTGGCCGGCCTGCTGCCCGACGACGTCACCGAGGGCACCATCTCCACCCTGCCGCTGGCATGGCGCACCCCCTTCGACAACGTTGCCGCCGAGAGTGCCCGTGCGGCGCTGACCACCCTCGCCGAACGCCTCGACGCCCTCGAGGACCTCACCGGCAAGTCCGTCCGCATCGCCGTCGAGCCCGAACCCGGCTGCATCGTCGAGACCACCGCCGACGCCATCGCACCCCTGAGCGGCATCGCCTCCCACCGGATCGGCGTCTGCATCGACACCTGCCATCTCGCCACCTCCTTCGAAGAGCCGGAGACCGCCTTGGCCGCCCTCACCGCGGCCGGCGTGACCGTTCCCAAGGCCCAGCTGTCCGCGGCCCTGCACGCCGAGGAGCCCCATCTCCCCGAAGTACGCGCCGCGTTGGCCGCCTTCGCCGAGCCCCGCTTCCTGCACCAGACCCGCACCCGGACCAGCGCGGGCCTGCGCGGCACCGACGACCTCCCGGAAGCCGTCGCCGGCCAGGCACTGCCCGACGGTGCACCCTGGCGGTCGCACTTCCACGTCCCGCTGCACGCCCCACCCGCCCCGCCTCTCACCTCCACCCTCCCCGTCCTGAAGGACACGCTGTCCCGGCTCGTCGGGGGACCGGCGCCCCTGACCCGTCATCTGGAAGTGGAGACGTACACCTGGCAGGCCCTGCCCGCCGAGCTGCGCCCCCGCAACCGCACCCAGCTCGCCGACGGCATCGCCGCCGAACTCACCCTCGCCCGCGACCTCCTGGTCGACCTCGGCCTCAAGGAGCTGCCATGACCGACGCCGGACAGACCGCGCCCACCCCTCTTCTGGTCCTGGACGTCGTCGGTCTCACCCCTCAGCTCCTCGGGCACATGCCCAACCTCCGGGCACTGGCCGGTTCCGGCTCCCAGGCTCCGCTGTCCACCGTGCTGCCGGCCGTGACCTGCGCCGCGCAGTCCACGTTCCTGACGGGCACCCTGCCCGCCGAGCACGGCATCGTCGGCAACGGCTGGTACTTCCGCGACCTGGGCGATGTGCTGCTGTGGCGGCAGCACAACGGACTGGTCGGCGGCGACAAGCTGTGGGACGCCGCCCGGCGCGCACACCCCGGCTACACGGTGGCCAACATCTGCTGGTGGTACGCGATGGGCGCGGACACCGACTTCATCGTCACCCCCCGCCCCGTCTACTACGCCGACGGCCGCAAGGAACCCGACTGCTACACCCGCCCCCCGGAACTCCACGACGAACTCACCGGCGAGCTCGGCACCTTCCCCTTGTTCCACTTCTGGGGCCCCGGCGCCGACCTGGTGTCCAGCCAGTGGATCATCGATGCCACCCGTCACATCATGGCCACGCGCCACCCCGATCTGACCCTGTGCTACCTCCCTCATCTCGACTACGACCTCCAGCGCTTCGGCCCCGACGACCCCCGCTCCCACCAGGCGGCCACCGACCTGGACGCGGCCCTCGCCCCGCTCCTTGCCGACGCCCACCGGGAGGGCCGGACGGTCGTCGCACTGTCGGAGTACGGCATCACCCGGGTCAGCCGCACCGTCGACATCAACCGGGCCCTGCGCCGCGCCGGGCTGCTCGAAGTCCACACCCAGGACGGCATGGAGTACCTGGACGCGATGGCCTCCCGGGCCTTCGCGGTGGCCGACCACCAGATCGCCCACGTCTACGTGCGCCGCCCCGAGGACCTGGAGGCCACCCGCCAGGCGCTGGCCGACCTCCCGGGCATCGAGCAACTCCTGGACGACGAGGGCAAGAAGGCCCACGGCCTGGACCACCCCCGGGCCGGTGAGCTCGTCGCGGTCGCCGAACCGGACGCCTGGTTCACCTACTACTACTGGCTCGACGACAACCGGGCCCCCGACTTCGCCCAGCTGGTCGAGATCCACCGCAAGCCCGGCTACGACCCCGTCGAACTCTTCATGGATCCCCAGGATCCGTACGTCAGGGTCAAGGCGGCCACGGCGATCGCGCGCAAGAAGCTCGGCATGCGCTACCGGCTCGCCGTCGTCCCCCTCGACCCGTCACCTATTCGTGGCAGCCACGGCCGGCTGCCCGCACACGACGACGAAGGCCCGCTCATCATCTGCTCCACCCCCCAGGCAGTCACCGGCCGCGTCGAAGCCACCGAGGTGAAGTCCCTGCTGCTTCACCTCGCTGGACTCCACTGAACCAGACGGCACTGACAACGAGGAGTTATCCACATGAGCCGCACCTCCAAGAACCACGACCCGGAGCTCTCCCACCGTCTCAGCAGACGAGGCATGCTCGGCGTCGCCGCCGGCGCCAGTGCCGCCGCCCTGCTCGGCGCGGCCGTCCCCGCGTCCGCGGCCCCGGTGACGGCGGCCCAGGACCGGGGACACGGCCGAGGCGGTCCCGTCCTGCCGCCCGGGCGTCTCGGCATCCAGCTCTACTCGCTGCGGGACAAGGTCTCCACGCTCGGTTTCGCGCCCGTGTTCGCGGAGCTGGCGAAGTACGGCTACGACGAGGTCGAGTTCGCCGGCTACACCCAGGGCTCCGCGGGCCCCATCACCCTCGCCCAGCTCAAGCGGCTGGCCAGGGACCACGGCCTGAACCCCATCGGCAGTCACGTCAACTACTACGACGACAACAACCCGGACGCGTACAGCTTCGCGCAGAACCTGGAGAAGGTGCTCGACGACGCCCAGGCCCTCGGGCTCAAGCACATCGGCACCGCGTCCGGCCCCTGGCGCTACGGCGCGACCGTCGACGGCTGGAAGCGCGCCGCCGAGGACTTCAACACCTATGGCGCCGCCGCGCGGAGGCGCGGCATGAAGTTCTACCAGCACAACCACGCCGAGGAGTTCTCCTTCGCCACCGACAAGCCGAACGTCCGTCTCTACGACGTGCTGCTCGCCGAGACCGACCCGAGCCTCGTCTATCTGGAGATGGACATCTACTGGGCGTACGTGGGCCAGTTCCGCTTCGGCAAGCGGGTCGACGGCACCCCCGCACCCTTCGACCCGCTGCGCTACGTCCTTCGGCAGCCGCACCGCTACCCGCTCTTCCACGTCAAGGACGGCGAGCGCAACGAGGCGGCCCGCGACGGTTACGACATGGTCGACGTCGGTGACGGCGACATCGACTACAAGCGCTTCATCTCGGCGGTGAACAAGACCCACGGCGGCCGCCGCGACCACCACTGGCAGGCGGAGCACGACAACCCGGTCGAGTCCTTCGCGTTCGCCCGCAAGTCCAGCGCCCATCTCCACTCGCTGCGCGAGAAGGACTGCTAGACCGTCCGCTTCATCTCTCGTTCGGTTCGCGGACCGTTCCCGGAGGTCCGTCGAGAATCTTGCTACCGGCCAGTAGAGGGAACGTAAGGTTCCGTCCATCATGGGACGCGAGCATGTCAAGGCCCTCCGTCCGTACCGGACGGGGGGCTTTCCCTGAGCTGTTCCGAGACCAGGAGAACCCCCCATGCATGCAGGCAAGTGGAGAGTCCGGTCGGTGGCGGGCGTCGCCGCACTGGCGTTCACCGTGGCCACACCCGTGGCCACCGCCGCGACCCCGGCACCGTCGGACGGCCCGGCGGCCAAGGCCGCTTCCACGGCGCAGAAGTCAAACGGTCCGTTCCTCGCCGATGTCGACTACGCGACCTGGCAGCGCGATGTGAAGGCCGTCATCGATGTCGCGCGCCCCTACATCGAGCAGCGCACCGCGAACCCCGGTGGCAAGAAGCAGGCCATCGTTCTCGACATCGACAACACCTCGCTGGAGACGGACTTCCACTACTTCTGGGAGATCCCGACCCCCGCGGTGAAGCCGGTGCTGGACCTCGCCACGTACGCGGAGTCCCGCGGCGTGGACATCTTCTTCGTCACCGCGCGCCCGGGCATCATCTACTCGCTCACCGAGTACAACCTGGAGCGGGTCGGCTTCCCGGTCGACGGTCTGTACGTACGTGACCTGCCCGACCTCTTCCACGAGGTCAGCAAGTACAAGACCGACAAGCGCACCGAGATCGAGGCCAAGGGCTACACGATCATCGCCAACATCGGCAACAACACCACCGACCTGGTGGGCGGGCACGCCGAGAAGACGTTCAAGCTGCCCGACTACGACGGCGACCTCTCCTAGGTCACTCCCTGGTCACATCCGCGGGTCTGACGTTCCGCGGGTCCGCCGTGCACGTCGAGGGGGCCGTCACGACCGGACCGACCGGTGGTGACGGCCCCCTCGGCCTTCTCCCGAGGGGGAAGCGGGCTCAGTCGGCCGGCCCGGTATCGCCCTGCTCCGGTTCGGCCGACTCCGCATCCGCGGGCCCTTCGTCGAGCGCGGTGGCGAGCTCCGTCCGGCGCCGGATGCCCATCTTGCGGTAGGTGCTGGTCAGATGGGTCTCGACGGTGCGCCGTGCGAGGTGCAGCAGTTCAGCGATCTCGGCGTTCGTCATGCCGCCGGCGGCGAGCGCGGCGATCCGCCGCTCGCTTCCGGTGAGCGCCTCGGCCCCGGTGAGCGCCGTCGCGACACGGCGCGCGCCGCCCTCGCGCAGGGCCTCCTCGGCGAGGGACCGCAGCCGCACGGCACCCAGCCGCTCGGCGAGTTCGGACGCCTCCCGCAGGGAGTCGCGCGCCCGCGCCCGCTCTCCGGCGGCGGTGAGCTGCCGCCCCCGCGCGACGAGCGCCGGCAGCAACTCCGTCTCCACCGACGCGTCCCGCAGCAGCCGCACCGCCCGGTCCGTGAGCTCCAGTCCGCGCCGCCCGCCCGTCGCCGTGCCGAGGACGCGCAGCGCCCTGCCCACGCAGCGCGGTGTGTTCCACACCCTGGCGAGCCGCAGTTCCTCGTCCGCGAGCGCGAGCGCCTCGTCCGGCCGGCCGAGCGCCAGCCGGCATTCGGCCGCCGCGGTCCGCCACGGTGTGACGACGGGCGCGACCACATCGCGCGCCGTCTGGCGGCGCCCGCACTCCAGGAAGTCCTCCAGCGCGCCTTCCGTGTCTCCCCGGGCCGCGCGCAGCACGCCGCGTGCGTAGCGGAACCGGTGCAGTTCCCAGGACTCCGGGGCGGTCCGCAGATCGAAACCGTCCGTGAGCAGCGCGGCCTCCTCCGTGCGGCCCGTCTCCACCAGCGCGATGACCGCGTGGGCCTGGGCGTTGGAGGGCGCGCGCCGGCCCACCTGTGCCGGGCCCGCCTGCGGGGCGGCGGGGGCGGCGATCAAGTCGGCGTAGCGCCCCCGGGCCGCGGCGATGTCCGTCCGCACGTTCAGCAGCGCCTCGTGCATGGGGTGCAGCAGGGACGCGCGCTGTCCGGTCAGGCCGCGCCGGATGAGCCGTTCGGCCTCGTCGAGTTCGTCGGCCCACTGGGCGACGGCGGCCGCGGTGCCCAGCAGGAACGGTTCCGCCAGCGGGTCGGGCGGTGACTCCAGCAGCGCGCGGATCCGCTTCATCGCGGAGTCCGCCGACGTCAGACCGGCTGTCGCCTCGTACCGCACCAACAGCGCCTGCCCCGCCGCGCCCACCAGGTCCGGTGTCCGCTCGGCGATCTCCCGCAGCCAGCGGTACACCTCCTCGCGTATCCCCGGGTCGTGGTCCGAGAGCAGCGCCGAGGCGGCCTGCACCGTACGGATCAGGTTCGGGTGGTCCCGCAGGGGTTCGTCCAGCGCGCGCAGGATGTCGATCGCGGTGCGCGCCTCGCCCCGCCGGGCGAGGGCAGTGCCGAGTGCCACCGCCGCACGCACCCGGTCGTGCGGCATGCCCGGCAGCCGCACCGCCTCGGTCAGCCGCGGTATGCCGGTGACCGACCGCACGGTCGCGAACTCGAGGGAGCCCAGCTCGGTGAGGACCGATGCGCGACGGGCCGCCGGCATCGGTTCGTCCAGCACCCGGCGCAGATAGGCCAGGGCGTCGTCCGTGCGGTCCTCGGAGACGGCGACGGTGGCGGCGTCCAGCAGCGCGCTGGTGGCCCAGGCCTCGCCGATCGCGTCGGTGCGCAGCAGCTGCCGGGCCACCGCCTCGGCCCGGTCGCCCCGGCGCAGCATCACCTCGGCCGCCGTACGGTGCGCCTCCTGCCGCCGGGTGCCGGACCAGCCGCTCAACACGGCGTCCCGCAACAGCGGATGGGCGTAGCGGGGGCGGCCGTCGGCGTCCGGGCGCAGCACGCCCAGGCGGGTCATGGCGGTGAGCCAGCCCGAGACGCGGGCAGGGTCGGCGCCCACCATCCCGGCGGCCAGACCGGCGTGGTCGTCCGCATCCCCGGGGACGTCGTCCACGGCGGCGAGCGCGCGGGCGACGTCCGCGGTGGCCTGCCCCGCGCTGTCCAGCCACCAGGAGACCGCGGACGGGTAGGCACCCGGGTACAGGGCGGCGCAGGTTTCCGGCACGGCGGCCGGGCGGTCGTCCGGGTCCTCGGGGCGCAGATCGTCCAGCAGAGCGCCCAGCAGGAGCGGGCTGCCCGCGCCGGCCCGTACGCAGGCGTCGGCCCACTCCGCCGGAACGGCGGAGCCGACGGCCGAACGGACCGCGTCGGTGGCGGCGTTCGCGCTGAGCGGGGCGAGGGTGTGGCCGCGTACGAGGGCCGGGGAGAGGGTGTGGTCCAGGCAGTCCGCGGGCGGGTCGATGTCGTACTGGCTGCGTTCGGTCACCACCAGCAGCACCGGTAATCGGTCGACGTGCCGGGCCGCCTCGACGAGCCAGCGCCGCGAGGGCTCGTCGGCGAGGTGCACGTCGTCCACGGCGACCAGAAGCGGTGCCTGGGCCGCGTGCTCGCGCAGCAGCCGCCACAGCCGGGCGGCCCCGTTCCGGTCGTACGCGGTGCCGGACGATTTCGGCGACTCCTCGACGCACCCGAACTCATGCCCGGGCTGGAGGAGTTGGCGTACGGCGGCGAGGGGTGCGGCGCCGGGGGAGCAGCGGGCGCGCAGCACCCGCATGCCCCGTGCCGACGCATGGTCCGCGGCGGCCTCCAGAAGCGCGCTGCGGCCGGTGCCGGTCGCGCCTTTGAGTAACACAAGGCGGCCCGAGCCGCCCCGGGCGCGCTCGACCTCGGTGGTCACCAGGGCCAGCGCCTCCCGGCGTTCGCGAAGGGGTCCGGGGCCGTGCATCAGCGCCTCCTGCCGTGGACGGGCTCGTGGCCGATCTCGTGGTCCGTCTCGTGGTCCTCCACGATTGCGTGCGGCACCCCTGGCGCACGAGTGTGGAATGCGCCCGCTTGCCACCCGTGCCACAGAGGTGGCGAGCAACCGACCGGGCGCGTACGGGGACAGGGGAGAAGCGGTTTGCACAGCTCATTACGGACCACAGACACCGCCGCCGGGGAACCGGGGCACCGGATACCCGTGGTGGTCAACGCGGCGGATCCCGTGTCCCGTGCGGGCGCGATGAGTCTGCTGCGGCAGCAGCCGGTGATCGACTTCGTCGAGGACTCGGAGGCCGGGCCGGGCACCGTGGTCGTGCTGATCAGCGATACGCCGGACGAGACCACCCTGGCGAGACTGCGCAGACTGGTACGCAGCGACGGCGCCCGTGCCGTGCTCGTGGTGGGTGTGATCCGGGAGGCGCAACTGCTCGACGTCATCGAGTGCGGCGTCGGCACCATCGTGTGGCGGCAGGAAGCCACCGCGCAGCGGCTGTTGCAGGCCGTGCTCGCGGCGTCCCGGGGTGACGGAGACCTCCCGGGCGACCTGCTGGGGCGGTTGATCAGCCAAGTAGGAACGTTGCAGCGGACGGCCGCCAACCACTCGGGTGTTCCTTCCTCCGGTCTGGCGCCACGCGAGGTCGACGTCCTGCGACTGGTCGCGGAAGGGCTCGACACCGGAGAGATCGCGAGCAAGCTCGCCTACTCCGAACGGACCGTCAAGAACGTCGTGCACGGGCTGACCACGCGTCTGCACCTCCGAAACCGGGCACATGCCGTGGCATATGCCCTGCGAGAAGGCTACATCTGACCCAACAGGCGGGCGGACAGGGCCACTCGGGCACCGTGCTCTGCCCCCTCGACGTCCCCGGCGTGCCCTGCGGAGTCGGCGCTCCTGAGGGCACGATCGGCGGACAGACTCACGACGGGGCAGGAGCACGACGGTGATCCACGAGGTGGACGAGGTCCTCAAGGGACTGATCGGGGGTGGCGCCCTGGCCGGCTCGGGCATCGAGATCTCCTTCGAAGCCCCGACCCGCGACTGGGCCGCGCGGCGCAACCAGCCCGCCGTCAACGCCTATCTGTACGACATCCGCGAGGACGTGAAGCGGCGTGAACGCGGCGCCGTCGCCGTCCTCGACGAACGGGGACTCGTCGTGCGCCGCCGCCAGCCGCCCCGCTGGTTCCGCCTGTCCTACCTGGTCACCGCGTGGACCAAGCGGCCCGAGGACGAGCACCGGCTGCTGTCCGCGGTGCTGGCCACCTTGATCCCCCGCGAGATCCTGCCCGCCGACGAGCTCCCCGGAGCGCTCGGCGAACTGGGCCTGTCCGTGCCCCTCACGGTCGCAGGCCTGCACACCGAGGCGCGCTCCATGGCGGAGATCTGGAGCGCGCTGGGCGGTGAACTGAAGCCGTCCCTGGACCTGGTGGTGACGGCTCCCTTCCCGGCCTACCCCGAGTACGACGCGGGCCCGCCGGTCACGGAGGGCGCGGCGGTGCGTGTGCGCGGCATCGACGGGACCCTGGAGGGCTCGCCCGAGCGGCGGCACCGGCCGCACCATCTGGCGTCCGCGACAGCCGCCCGCGCCGGGGCGACGGCGGCCCCGGAGGAGCACGGCGGCGGGCCGCCGGCCGCGTCGCGGGAAGCAGACGGCCCGGGCCGGAGGAATCAGGGCACATGAGCACGTACACCCCGACGGAGACCGACGGCGAGGCGGCTCCGACCGCACACCCGGCGGCACCCGGACACAACGCGGCGACGACAGCGGAGGAAGCCGACCTCGGCGCTCTCCTCGGCCGGCTCTCGCAACTGCGCGACAGCGTCGCCCGGTTGGTCGACCACCGTGCCGCCACCGACCCCACCGCCACCGACCCCCTGCGCGGGCTCTATCTGTCCGAGGAGGCCGTACGGCATCTGCTGCGGCCCGTGTCGCCGGACCCCGCCGGATCCGCGCCGGACCACGACGGGCCCGAGGACCGACTGGCGCGACTGGCCGGGCGGTTCGGGCTCACCGGGCTGGACGTGCGCCTTCTGCTCATCGCCCTCGCCCCCGATCTGGACCGCACCTTCGAGCCCCTGTACGGCTACCTCAACGACGACGTCAGCCGGCGGCGCGCCACCGTCGGGCTCGCCCTCGACCTGTGCGGACTGCCCGCGCACAACCCCGGAGCGCGGGCGAGGGTCCATCCGTCGGCGCTCCTGTGCACGCTCGGGCTGCTGGTGGTGGAGGAGCCCGAACGGCCCTTCCTCAGCCGTTCGTTGCGCGTCCCCGGCCGGGTCGTCGCCCATCTCCTCGGCGACGACACCCCGGACGCCGCGCTCACGGGTCATCTCCGCCCGCTCGCGGCGGCTTCGGGACCGTACGACGAGGGGTTCACCCGCAGGCTCGCCAAGCGGCTCGGCAGCCGGCCGGCCGTCGTCCATCTGCGCGAACACCGGGAGGGCGACGGGCTCGTGTACGCCGCGGCAGCTCTGCGCGCGGCGGGTACCGATGCCCTGCACTTCACCCCCTCGGCGGCCAAGGACCAGCTTCCCGACCTTCTCCCTCGCTTGCTCCGCGAAGCCCGTCTGCGCGGCTGCGCGATCGTGGTGTCACCGCTGCCCGAGCAACCGGGCGCGCTCCTGCGGGCGTTGAGCTCGGCCGACGTACCCGTCCTGTACGCCGGGACCCGGCCGTACGACCCGCAGTGGTGCGAGCGCGATCCGCTGGTCCTCGACGCGCCCCGGCTGCGTGCGGGCGCCGTGGACGTCTGGTCCGCCGCGCTCGGACCCGCGGCGGACGGTCCGGGGCTCGATCTGGCGGCCACCGTCGCCCCCTACCGGCTCGGCGGGGACCGCATCGGGCGCGCCGCCCGCGCTGGCCTGGACCTCGCCGCGTTCGACGGCACCCCGTTGACCGCCGCCCACCTGCGGCTCGCCGCACGGCAGCAGACCACGTCCGGTCTGGAGCGCCATGCCCGGCGGATCCGCCCCGAGGTCGGCTGGAACGATCTCGTCCTGCCGGAGAAGCCGCTCGGCCAACTGCACGAACTCGCCCTGCGCGCCCGCCATCGCGACCAGGTCCTCGGCGACTGGCGGCTGAGCGCCGGGGGAGGACGGGGCCGTGGCGTCCTCGGGCTCTTCGCGGGCGAGTCCGGCACCGGCAAGACGCTGTCCGCCGAGGTCGTCGCCGCCGAACTCGGCCTGGATCTCTACGTGGTCCAGCTCTCCTCGATCGTCGACAAGTACGTCGGCGAGACAGAGAAGAACCTCGAACGGATCTTCACCGAGGCCGACCGCACCGATGCCGTCCTCCTCTTCGACGAGGCGGACGCCGTGTTCGGCAAGCGCTCGGAGGTCAAGGACTCCCACGACAAACACGCCAATATGGAGAGCGCCTACCTGCTCCAGCGTCTTGAGTCCTTCGAGGGCATCGCCCTGCTCACCACCAACCTGCGCGCCAACATCGACGAGGCGTTCACCCGGCGGCTCGACCTGGTGGTCGACTTCCCGTTCCCGGACGCCGGTCAGCGGCTGGCCCTGTGGCGGCACAGTCTCGCCTCCGTGCCGTGCGCGGACGACACGGAACCGGCCGCGGTCGCCCGCGACTTCGAGCTCGCCGGCGGCTCCATCCGCAGCGCCGTCGTCACCGCCGCCTACGCCGCCGCGGGCCGCTCCGGACAGGTGACGACGGCCGACCTGCGGGAGGGCGCCGAGCGCGAGTACCGCAAGGCCGGCCGTCTGGTCCCGGGCGAGGGGAACTGGTGACTTCCCCGGTCGCGGGCGAGGGCACCTGGTGACCTCCGCGAGGCCGGGTCGCTTCACACGGTGAGGACGCCGGTTCGCCTCACACGGTGAGGACGCCGGGTCGCTTCACACGGTGAAGACGCCGGTTCACTTCACACGGTGAACCGGACCGCCTCCAGCCAGAGCGAGTTCGTCAGGGTGCCGCCGAAGATGAAGCCCTCGCCGCTGCCGGGCTCGTCACAGCCCAGGCCGTGCCAGCCCTCGTCGCGGACGTGGGCGGTCTGGCAGACGCGGTTCTTGCCCTCGCCGACGTTGATGACGAACCCCAGCATGTCCGGAGCGCCCTTCTTCCGGCTGCCGATGTAGTTGTCGACGCCGTCGGGCGCGCCCGACCACGGCGCGTTGTAGTGGCCCCGGCCGTTGGTCGACTCGGGGTCGTGGACGAAGGCGCTGCCGGCCGTGCCGTCGGTGCCGGACACCGCGATGTTGAGCTTCTTGATCGGCTTGCCCTTGCCCACGGTGCCCGCCGTCTTGCCGTCGCACGCCGGGTCCGTCCAGCCGTCGCCCTCGACGTAGGCCCGGTAGCAGATGTGCCGGCCCGACTTCTCGGCGGCCAGCCGCGTGACGGCGTCCGCCGCGGTGTCCTCGGGGGCCTTGGACTCCTTCTTCTCCTCGGAACCGCCACCCCCACCTCCGCCGCCGTCGTCCGCCGGGGGCGGCGACTGCTCCGGGGCCTGTGTGGGGGTGGGAGGCGTCGGGACGGGGGCGGACACCGAAGGGCTCGGCGGCAGTGTGCTGACGCCGGCCTCCTGGAGCTTTTCCGTGGCGGCGCTGCGCACCTGGGGCTTGTACGCGATCCACAGCATGACGAAGGTGATCGCGAGCGCCAGGAAGACGCCGAGGAAGGTGGCGAGCCAGCCGGGCAGGAACCCACGCTGGACGTAAGTGCCCTCGACGTCCAGCGGCACGGTTCCCGAGCGCTGCACGGCGAGCGTGTAGGGCCGCTCCTCCTTGGACCCGAACCAGATGATCTGGCGCGGCTTGAGCGTGGTCCTCACGAAGGCCGCGCGGCCGGGTTCGATCTGGATGTTGCTCGGGTGGATGTCGTACGACAGCTGGTCGCCGGTGTCGCTGCCGCTGACGGAAGCCGTGAGCTTCGTGTTCCCGAGGTTGTCGACGGCGAGCCGCGGACGCCCGCGGAACCGCCCCTTGACGGTGGGCGGGACGAGTTCGGTCCGTATCTCCGTGAAGGGCGTGATGGTCAGATTGCCCTCGGGGACGGTCGTCGCCTCCGGGTGCTCGGTCGGGGTGATGCGCACGGCGTACGGGTTCGGGCCCGCCGTCGCGTCCGGGGTGCGCGGTGGTGCGAACCGCAGCTCCACCGTGCCCGTCGTGCCGGGGTAGATGCGGAGCGTCTGAGGCTCGACGGTGGTCCAGGGCGCGATGTCGCCGACCGGCTCGAAGCGGTACTCGTCGACCACATCACCGGTATTGCGCACGCGCAGCCGTACCGTCGTGCTGCCGCCGGGGTCCACCGTGGCCGACGCGGGTTCGAGGGAAGTCCAAAGGCTCACGAGCCCACGCTAGGCGGCGAGTCGGCAGGCGTCAGGAGTCGCAGGGGCACACCGGATGTCCTCGCGGACCTCCCGTGTGCCCTCCCCGTGCGGCGTCGGTCCCGGGTTCCCTACCGCTTCTCGCTGTCGCTCTCCGAGGACCACTCGGAGTGCGAGGAGTCCGGGTCGTGGCCGACGGTCCTCTCCGACATCGGCCCCTGGAGCACGCCGTTCTCCAGCCGCACGCCGGTCGCGTTGGCCTTGGCCTCGACCGCCGCCGCGACCTGGGGGTGGGCCCGCATCCACTCGGGCATCAGCCAGCCGGGGAAGAACTGGTCGTGGGTGCCGGAGGCCTCGACCTCGTACCCGTTGGGCCGGCCGATGTGCTCGTTGACCGCGTCGAACGCCCACTGGCAGCTGCGGCACGCCTTCTTGACGCCGCCCATCATGACCTTCTCCGGCTCGCCCGGGTCTCTCGGATTCGCCAGCCAGTTCGCGACGTGCTTGCCCAGCACGGTCATCTCGCCGTGCTGGGACGTCTTGCCGGCCTCGGTGCCACCGACCGCGAACCACTGGAACGGCCTGCGCATGGCGGCGTCGAGAGCGAGCAGCCCCGGAGCGTTGCCGTGCTTCTTGGCGTAGTCGCCCGACGACAGGGCCTTGAGCTTCGTCCGGTCCTTCTCGCGGGCGTGCTGCATCTCGGGGGACATCGCCACGTACTTCTGCAGCTCTGCCTCGACGACCTGCTGGTCCCTCTCGATGACCCGCTTGTCGCCCGTGTTCCCCGCGATGGCCAGCGAGCCGTCGGGAAGGAGCGACACGGCCAGGTGCGGCGTGATCTTCCCCTTGCCGCGTTCGGGGTTGCCGCTCTTGTTGGTGTACTCCGAGTTCGTGCCGACGATGGTCCGCAGAGCGATACGGGACATCCGGTCCAGCATGCGCAGGGTCACGTCCCGGTCCTCAGCGGCGGTCGGCTCCTTCTGCTGGTACTTGCCCTTGGTGTCCTCCTCGGTACCGGAGGAGACCCGCTGGACGTTGAGCGTGCCCGCGCCCCGCTCCCGCCCACGCGCGCCGCGGGCGGAACCCGCGGACCCGCCCGCGCGGCCCTCGCTCTCCACGGCCCGCTGCACCGGCGCCGGCCCGCTCATCACTTGACGCGCGGCCTCCTTCGCCTCGACCTCCGCCCAGTCACGGGGGTCGGAGATCATCAGCCCGTCGCCGTTGTCGGTGCCGGGTACGGGCCCCCGGCTCTGCTGGCCGATGTGGTGCAGCTCTTCGGCGAGGACCTGCTTGTCCCGGCCGTCCCACACCACGTGCGGAAAGGAGGTGTACGCCTGCGCACCGATCTCCTCCGCGGAGCGAAGGGCCTCCGTGTCCGTGTGGAGACGTACGCCGCTGAAGTCCTCGCCGCCGAAACGGCTCTCCATCTCGTCCTGGAGCGGTGCGTCCATCGTCCGTCCCGGCGAACGCAGCACGTCGTGCACCGAGGAGCGCTGGACCGCGGGACCGTGCCCGCAGTTCGCGTCGTGCTGGTGGCGCTGCTCCTCGACCGCACGGGACACCGCCGCGTTGCCCGCCGAGCGCTGCAACGCCAGGATCCCGGAGGCGGGTCCCGGTGCGGGCACGCGCCCTGCCGGGCGGCCCGCCCCGGCCCGGCCGCGGGCTCCGTCGGTCTCCTTGTCCTGCGCGCGCACGGGAACTCCCCTCGAAGACGGGTACACCAGCCTCCAAGACGTAGTGCACAACACCGTGGCCACGGAAGGTACTTCGGGGCAGTCCCCGAGGGCAGCGGACGTGGTGCGCGCTCGCCATTGCCCCTCGGGGCAGAAGCCCTGCCCCTGAACGGGTACCGGAGGCCGTTTCGGCGGACGCGCTTCGCGCGTGAGGGTGAGAGACGTCCTGTCTCGTACCCCCGAGGAGCGCAGAGCATGCCGTCCTACCTGTCGCCCGGCGTATACGTCGAGGAGGTGGCCAGCGGCTCCCGTCCCATCGAAGGGGTGGGTACCTCGGTGGCGGCCTTCGTCGGCCTGGCCCCGACCGGTCCGCTGAACGAACCGACCCTGGTCACCAACTGGTCCCAGTACGTCGCGGCCTTCGGCGAGTTCACCGACGGGTACTACCTGGCGCACTCCGTGTACGGGTTCTTCAACAACGGCGGCAGCGCCGCCTACGTCGTCCGCGTGGGCGGTACGCCCGGCGGCGCGTCGTCCGACGGTTCTCCGGCCGCGCTGCGCGGCTCCGCACAGCAGGCCGCGCTCCCGGCGGGCGAGCCGAAGCAGCTCGGCACCTTCAGCGTGACCGCCGTCGCGGGCGGATCGCTCAGTGTCGAGGTCGCCGACCCGGAGGGCGAGGGCCCCGCCGAGCGGTTCAAGCTGATCGTCAAGGACGGCGACAAGGCCGTCGAGACCTTCGACGTGACCGCCAAGAAGGGCGGCCGCAACTACGTCGTCACCCAGGTCAAGGAGCGCTCCAAGCTCATCGCGGTCCAGGAGTCGGCACCCGCCGGGCAGCTGGCGCGCCCCGACAATCAGAGTGTGGCCCTGGCGGCACCGGCCCCCGCGCCCGCCGCCCCCGCCGGTGCGAGCGACTCCCAGCCCGGCCCCGCCGAGTACCTCGGCGACTCCGCCGACCGCACGGGCTTCGGCGGTCTGGAGGCCGTGGACGAGATCGCCATGGTCGCCGTCCCCGACCTGATGGCCGCCTACCAGCGTGGTGCGATCGACCTGGAGGCCGTCAAGGCGGTGCAGCTCGGTCTCATCGCCCACTGCGAGCTGATGGGCGACCGGGTCGCGATCATCGACCCTCCGCCGGGTCTGAATGCCCGTCAGATCCGTGTCTGGCGCCAGGAGACCGCGGGTTACGACTCCAAGTACGCAGCCCTGTACTACCCCTGGGTCAAGGTCTTCGACCCGGCCTCGGGCCAGTCGACGCTGGTCCCGCCGAGCGGTCACATCTCCGGTATCTGGGCCCGCAACGACTTCGAGCGCGGTGTGCACAAGGCACCCGCCAACGAGGTCGTCCGCGGAGCGGTCGACCTGGAGATCCAGATCACCCGCGGCGAGCAGGACCTGCTGAACCCCATCGGCGTCAACTGCATCCGCGCCTTCCCGGGCCGCGGCATCCGCGTCTGGGGCGCCCGCACGATGTCCTCCGACCCGGCCTGGCGCTACCTGAACGTGCGCCGGTACTTCAACTACCTGGAGGAGTCGATCCTGCTCGGCACCCAGTGGGTGGTGTTCGAGCCGAACGACCACAATCTGTGGGCCCGGATCCGGCGCAACGTGTCGGCGTTCCTCGTCAACGAGTGGCGCAGCGGCGCCCTCTTCGGCCAGCGGCCGGAGGAGGCGTACTACGTCAAGTGTGACGCGGAGACCAACACCCCGGAGTCGGTCGACCTCGGCCGGGTCATCTGCGAGATCGGCATCGCGCCGGTCAAGCCCGCGGAGTTCGTGATCTTCCGGCTGGCCCAGTTCTCCAGCGGCAGCGGGGAGCTGGAGGAGTAGGCCGCCGGCCTGACTCCCCAGCCCACGCCCACCTTCCTCCGGAACTCCTCAGAAGGACAGAGAACAGATGAGCCTCAGCCCGGGTGACTCCCTCACCTCACACAATTTCGGCCTCCAGATCGACGGAGTGATGGTCGAGTACCTCGCCGAGGTCAGCGGTCTGACCATCGAGCAGGACGTCATCAAGAGCCCGCAGAACTCGGCGCAGGGCAGGCCCGAGATCAGCCTCATGCCGGGTGTGCAGAAGGACGGTCAGTGCACCGTCGTACGCGGCATGACCCAGTCCCCGGCGTTCACGACGTGGATCAACGACTCGATCTCCGGCCGGATGAGCACCGCCCGCAAGGACGCCTCGATCATTCTGATGGACTACGAGAACAACCCGGTCAAGCGCTACAACATGCGCAAGGCCTGGTGCAGCAAGATCGACGCCAGCACCCTCAAGGCGGGCGAGGCCTCGGCGCTCACCGAGACCGTGACCATCGTCTTCGAAGAACTGGTCATCGAGTAATGCGGCGTACGACGTCCAGAACGGGCGCCGGCCCGGTGGCGGACGCACCGGCGCCGGAGGCGGCCGCGGCACCGGAGCAGACGGCTGCTCCGGCGCCCGCACCGGCCCCGGCCGCCGTCGAGCAGCGGCTGCGGACGGAGTTCCCCTTCGAGCTGCCCCGCGGCTACGTCGACGGGACCGGCACGGTCCACCGGGACGGCGTCATGCGTCTCGCCACGGCCCGGGACGAGCTGATCCCGCTGCGGGACGTCCGTGTGCAGGAGAACCCCGCCTATCTGTCGGTGGTCCTGCTGGGCCGGGTCATCTCCAGCCTCGGCACGCTTCCGTCGGTGCACGACGGCGTGGTGGAGAACATGTTCGCCTCCGACCTCGCCTTCCTCCAGGACTTCTACCGCCAGGTGAACGCCGAGGGCCACACGCGGGCCGCCGTGCAGTGCCCGCACTGTTCGGAGCCGTTCGAGGTCGAACTCGGCGGGAGCCGCCTGGGGGAATCGTGACGTACGCGACCGACCGGCTGCACGAGGAGATCGCGTACGTCGCCTACCACTTCCACTGGAGCATGGAGGAGATCCTGGACCTCGAACACCACGATCGCCGCCGCTACACGGAACAGATCGCGTCCCTGGTGGCGCGGGGCGGGGCGGAGGGCTGAGGCGTGGCGTTCTTCGATCGGCTCAGGGGCGGGTCGGCGGCTGCCGCCGGGCGCCGGGGCGGCGACGCGGAGGCGGCCGCGAGCCCGGCTGCCGTGACGAACCCGGCTGCCGTGACGAACTCGGCTGTGGACGGCGGGAGTTCGTCGGGAGCGGGCGTGGATGCGGGCGCGGGCTCGGAGGGTACAGGCACGGGTTCCGGGGCTGCGGTCGCGGTGACGGCCGGCTGGGCGGGGCTGGCTCCGATGCAGCGGGCTGTCGGCAGGCAGTCCGGTGTCGCGGACGCCGGGTTCGGCGGGCGGCTGAGCACCTGGCAGAACCCCTCCTTCACCGGGACGCTGTCCCACGCCGTCCTGGACGGGGCGCCGGGCGGGCTGGTCAAGGACGTGCTCACCACATCGGCGCGGCCGGTCCCCGGACTGGAACTGCCCTCGCGGACCCTGCCGGTGGCGGTGGCCGAACCCGAGGTGCCGGAGGCGGAGCCGGGGGCCGCGCTGCCGGTACAGCGCGCGTCTCGGGAGGTCACGGCGTCGCGCCCGGAGGGGCCGCGCGTGACTCCCGTGGCGCCTCGGTCCGACCGGCCGACCCTGTTGACGAGCGCGAGGGCGACGCCTGTTGTGCAGCGGCGTGCACTGCCGGTGGCGCGACGCGAACGTGCGGGCGGTGACGGGTCGGTGGGGCGCGAGCCGGTGGGCCCAGCCCTTTCGACAGCCGCGCCGGTTGCGCCGGTCGGTCCGGTCGGTCCGGTCGACTCAGCGGTGGTCGGCGCGGAGGCGGACCCGGTCGGGGCGACGCCGGCCGTGTCGACCGCCGGTTTGGACGCCCGTGGGGCCGATGCGGCCGGTGTCTCGGTCGGTGCTGCTCCGAGTGCATCCGGCAGTCGGACCGCCGAATCCCGTCGCGCGGCGGCTGGTTCCGATGCGGCGACGACCGGTCCAGCGCTTCCCCCGGTCATCCCCGAACGCAGGGCAGCAGGCCCCGCCGGAGCCGAGACCGACGTTCAGCGGGCGACGGCCGAACCGCACGGCACAGCAACGAGGCGCGCAGTGACGGACGCTCCCGGCGGAGCGACGCAGCGCACGGGCAGTACGGCAGACAGCTCCAGCGACGCTTCGGCCCATGTGCGGCGGTCGACGGCGAGCCGCAGCGGCACCGCGTCCGAGGCCACAGGAACGACGGCCGGAGGCAACACCAGGGCGGCCGCACCCAGCACGCCGGCGGCAGGCGCGGGGGAGGCGTTGGCACGTATCCAGAGGGCGGAGATGCTCCCGAGCGCCAGCACGTCGACCACTCCCACCGGCACGGTGGCGGACCCCAGTAGGGGGACCGCAATCACCCCCAGCGAGTCGGCAGTCGACGCCCGCGGGAAGGCCGCCGCGCCTCGCGGCCCGGCACCCGCTCCCGGTTCGGGCGGTACGCCGACCGGCCCCGGCGACTCGGTGGTCAACGTCCAACGGGCGGCGGCGACGGACCACCGTCCTGCGGTAACCGCCGCCGACGCGGAACGGGGCCACACCGAACGGTCGACCGAGCGAGGCGGGACGGCGGACGGCCCGAGCAGCCCGACAACGACGACCGACCCCCTCGGTGCCGCGACCCCTCCTGCCGGAACCAGGGCCGAGCCCACGCCTTCTGCGGCCGGCGTGCGTCCGGCGGCCGACCGAGGCACCCAGGCACCTCACCCGGCTCCGGTAGCCAAGTCCCGCGGCCCGTACCTGGGTTCGGCCTCGACATCGGCGCCATCCGCTTCACCGGACGGCCGCCCTGCTGCCACCACCCCCAGCGCGATCACCCCGACGGTGACCGACCCCCAAAGCCCGGCAGCCGGCTCCCCGCGTACGGCGATAGGTTCCGACACCCCCGCGGTCCCCGCCCCCTTCACGACTTCCGCCCCGAACTCACCTGATTCCGCGCCGAGTCGAGACGCATCCGCGGTCACGAGCCCTCAGCCCGTCACGGGCGCGCCCCCGGTACAGCGGAGCTCCTCCGACACGGTCAGGCGTACGGGCCTCGGAGCGCCGACCTCGCGGAACGTCCCCGCAACCGGCACGCCGGCCGTACGCCCGGCCCCGGCAGCCCCGGCAGCCCCGGCGGCCCCGGCAGCCCCGGCAGCCCCGGCGACCCCGCCACTCGGCTCGGCAGCCCCTGCGCCCGTGAATCCCCCGGCTCAGCCCACCGGTTCAGCCACACTGTCGAGCCCGGCGGACCGCCCCGACTCGGCCGTACCTGAGACCCCGACCCCGACCCCGACCCGGACGCCCGCACCCGCGATCAGTGGGCCGCCGCCCGCCCCCGTACAGCGCGCCACCACTCCCACCCCCCAGCGACGGCCCCTCCTCGGCGCACCTCTCTCCGCCCTGCCCCCGGACGCGAAGCCCGTTGCGGGACGCACTTCTCCCGGCGCGCAGAGCCTCGCGGGTCCGCCTCCCGCGCAGCCCGTACAGCGAGCGGCGACCGTTCCGCAGGGGGCGGCCGCGCCGGATCTTGCGGCCGCGCCGGTGGCGCCGGCCCTTCGCAGGCCGCCGACCGGGCCCGGGACACCGTCCGATCCACCAGCCGTCCCTCTGACGAGCCCTGCGGTCACCGCCCCTGCCGTGGAGCGCAAGGCCACCACGACCCCCGTGCCGCCCCCGGCAGCTCCGGTCCGTGCCCTGACTCCCGCACGTGCCCTCACCGCGGCCGTGCCACCTCCTGTGGCACCCGCCGTCCAACGCCATGCGGCCCCTGTCGCCGTACCCCTGCGCCGCCCCGCGCCCCCGACCGGCCGACCGGAACCCTCCGGCGTCGGCCCGGCCGTGCAGCGGTCGGCCGCCCCCGGCTCCCGCCCCGTGGCCCAACGCCTGACGGCAGCCGGGCCCCCGCCGACCACGCCCGCGCCCCCGCCTGCCCCGCTCACCGGCCGCGCCGCGCCGATGTCGCAGGCACCACCGCGGCCAAGCACGCCCCGCGTAGCAGCAGTTGTCCAGCGGCACGCCCCCAGAGCAGCCGCCGGCGCACCCGCGCACACCACCACCGCCGGCGCACCCGCGCACACCACCATCGCCGACGCGGCACACGTTCCCACCCCCGCGCGCACCTCGGCACCGGTCCCCGTCCAACGCGACCCCAAAAACCCGCTTCTTCCGACTCCCGCCACAACCACCACCGCTGTCACGCCCGTGACCGCCTCCCGCACCACGTCCGGCGGCTCCGGTTCCTCGGCCTCCGGTTCCTCCGCCTCCGGCTCCACCGGTGACCCGCCGGGCCGGGACACCGCCGCCGGTGAACCCCCGCCCGCGTACACCCCGGTGGCCAAGGGCCAGTTCGACCCCCGCTCCCTGACCGACTTCCAGCTCGACGAGCTCACGCACAGGCTGATCGGCCGGATCACCCGGCTGATCCGTACCGAACTGCGCCTCGACCGGGAGCGGATCGGCAAGCTCCGCGACCCCCGTCGCTGAGCGGCACCCGCGCCCACCGGAACACGCACCGCACGCACCACCGACGTCCGCAGAAAGGCCGCCCCCGATGTCCCGCGATCTCGACCCGGGCTCCACCATCTTCTTCACCCTCACCATCGACGGCGAGAGCCTCGGCTACTTCAACGGGTGCGAAGGGCTCTCGTCCGCGGTGGAGGTCGAGCAGCACCAGGAGGGCGGCAACAACGGGTTCGTGTGGCAACTCCCGTCGCGCGTCACCTTCTCCACGATCCGCCTGACCCGGCCGCTCACCCCGGACACCACCAAGGTCGCGGCCTGGATCTCCTCGGTGGCCACCGGGATCAAGCGGCCGACCGCGCAGATCGCCGCGTTGCGCGCGGACGGTTCGGAGGTGGCCCACTGGGGGCTGATCGACGTGCTGCCGGTCAGCTGGCAGGGCCCCACCCTGGACCCGGCCAACCCGGGCGTGGCCACGGAGGTCCTGGAGATCACCCACCACGGGTTCACGGACTGAGGGGCGGCACACGACATGGCACAGGGCAAGAAGGGCGCCGGCAAGAGCCTGGTGCGCGCCACGCTCGCCATCCACGAGCCGCCCGTCGGTACCAGCACCACCCCGGGCGCTCTGATCAAGACGTTCACCTTCGACTTCAACCCCGCTCAGTTGCAGCTGAGCCGCCGCGCCCAGTGGAAGTCCACGCCCGCGGCGGCCGTGCGTGACGGCACGGTCCCCGAGTTCATGGGGCCCGAGCCCCGGGAGATGACGGTCGAGGTCTTCCTGGACTCGTCCGGCAAGCCGAGCGGAACCTCGGTGCTGAAGAAGGTGGAGTCCCTGCTCGACTGCTGCGAGGTGACGGCCAAGAGCATCGCCGCCAAGCAGCCGTCGCCGCCGTGGGTGGTGTTCCAGTGGGGCTCGTTCTCCACGGCCCGCTTCACCGCGTACGTCAGCTCCGTCGACGTCACGTACTCCCTGTTCGGCACGACCGGTGTGCCCATTCGTGCCACCTGCCAGGTGTCGCTGCACGAGATCCCCGCCAAGACCAAGGGACAGAACCCGACATCGGGCGCGCTGACCGCGCGCAGCGTGCACCGGGTCGTCGCGGGTGACTCGCTCCCGTCGCTGGCCTGGCGCGAGTACGGCAACGCGTCCGCCTGGCGGGCGATCGCCGAGGCCAACGGCATCGACGACCCGTCCCGTCTGCCGACCGGCATCGAACTCGTCCTTCCGGCCGCCGAGGAGGTGGGACGCTGATGGTGAAGCCCTCCTTCTCCAACGTCATCCACGTCACCATCGACAGCAAGAAGCTGCCGCCCGCATACGCGGACCTGCTCGTCGGCGGCTGGGTCGACCTCGGTGCCGGGGTGCCCGGCGCGTTCCGGCTCACCTTCCGCGACCCGCACGGGCAGTTGCTCGGCAAACTGAACATCAGGTTCGGCTCCACAGTGGTCCTGGCCCCCGTCTCCGACGGCCAGGGAGCGGCTTCCCCGCTGCTCACCGGCGAGGTCACCGGCATGGAGACCGACTACGACGGCACCGGCACCTTCACCGTCATCCGCGGCTACGACCCGGGCCACCGTCTGATGCGGGTGCGCAGAGTGGCCGCGTACCGCAACCAGACCGCCTCCGACATCGCCCGGAAACTGGCCGGGACGAACGGCATCCCGATCGGCGAGGTCCAGGGCACCAAGGGCGTCTACGACTTCGTCAGCCAGTCCCATGTGACGGACTGGGACTTCCTGGCGCGGCTCGCCGACGAGAACGAGATGGTGATGTCGCTGGACCCCAAGGGGAAGTTCCGATTCGTGAAACCGGACCCGGCGTCTGGGGCGCCCCCGACGAGCACGCCCGGCGAGAAGAGCCCGTTCGTGCTCCAGGGCGGCATCGACGTACTGCGCTGCCGGGCCGCCGTCACCGCCGCCGACCAGGTCGACAAGGTCGAGGCACGCGGCTGGGACGTCAGGACCAAGAAGAAGATCGTCGAGTTGGCGAAGGCGAGCAGCAACCCGGGCATCGCCATCGGCACCACCCCGGGGAAGGCGGCCACGGCCTTCAAGGCCGCCAAACTGGTCGAGACCGACACCCCGTACGACCGGCAGACCGAGGTCAGGTTCGCCGCCGGCTCCCTCGCCGACGACATCACCTCCTCCTTCGCCGAACTCGAGGTCACGGTGCGCGGCAACCCCCAGCTGCGTCCTGGTGTGCCCGTCACGCTCACCGAGGTGGGCACACCGTTCGAGGGCAAGTACACGGTCACCGCCGTACGGCACACCTTCGGCGACGGCAGTCACTACGAGACGTGGGTGACCGTCAGCGGCCGGCAGTGGCGCTCGCTGTTCGGTCTGACGTCCGGCGGCGGAACGGCGGCCCCTCGGCTGCCGAGTGTGGCCAACGCGCTGGTCACCGACGTACAGGACCCGCTGAAGCAGGGGCGCGTGAAACTGCAGTTCCCGTGGCTGGACGACGCGTACGTCAGCGACTGGACGCGCACCGTGCAGCTGGGCGGCTCGGGCGGCGGCGGGGTCTTCCCGGCGGATGTCGGCGACGAGGTGCTGGTGGCCTTCGACCGGGGCGCCCTCGACCATCCCTTCGTCATCGGCGGGCTCTACAACGGCCTGGACCAGCCGACCGTCGTCAAGGACGTGCCGCTGCACGACGGGCTCAAGAAGCAGGCGATCCGGCACACCCTGTCCGACCGGCAGGGCAACCGCGTGGACCTGCTCAGCCAGAAGACCGGCGCCCGCAAGCAGGGCGTGCGCATCGTCACCGGCAACGACCGGCTCACCATCGACCTCGACCGCACCCGGACCGAGATCACCGTGGACAGCAAGGGCGCCGTCACCATCACCGGCGGCACCTCGGTGTCCGTCGAGGCCGGCAACGACCTGACCCTCTCGGCGGGCAAATCCCTCACCATCAAGAGCGGCGGCCTCATGAACATCCGGGCGCGGTCCGCCCTCAACGTCAGCTCGACCGCCGGGGTCCTCGCCCTCGGGGCGCTCGGACCCTCGGGCAGTGTGCAGCTCCGGACGACCGGACCGGGCGGTGTGAACGTGCAGTCCCCGTTCATCCGCATGCTGGGCCTGGTCACCGCCAACGGGAAGCCGGTGATCTGATGGCCGAGCAGTTCGTCGGATCCGGCTGGGCGTTCCCGCTGCGGATCGGGCCCACCGGCGGCATCGCCCTGGTCAGCGGAGAGCGCGAGATCGAGGAGGCGATCCGGCTCGTGCTGGCCACCGCCCCGGGCGAGCGGCCGATGCGCCCCGAGTTCGGCTGCGCCATTCACGACCTGGTGTTCGCGCCGGTCAACGAGGCGACCGCGGGCCGCATCCAGCACGAGGTGTACGCCGGCCTCGACCGCTGGGAACCGCGCATCGAGGTCCATGACGTCGAGGTCACGGCGGGCACCGAGCAGGGCGTGCTCTTCATCGACGTCCGCTATTCGATCCGCGGTACCAACAACCCGCGCAGCCTGGTCTTCCCGTTCTATGTCATTCCCTCCCACGACGAGCCGGACCCGGCTCCCGAAAGCGACCGCTGATGGCTCTGCCCTCCCCGAACCTCGACGACCGCCGCTTCCAGCAGTTCGTCGACGACGCCAAGCGCTACATCCAGCAGCGCGCCCCGGAGTGGACGGACCACAACGTCTCCGACCCCGGTGTCACCCTCGTGGAAACGGTCGCCCACATGGCCGACCAGATCGTCTACCGGCTCAACCGGGTGCCGGAGAAGAACCACCTGGCCTTCCTGGACCTCGTCGGCATCACCCTCTTCCCGCCCTCGGCCGCCCGCACCGACGTCACGTTCTGGCTGTCCGCACCGCAGGAGGACCACGTCCTGCTGCCGGTCGGCACCGAGGTCGCCACCACACGCACCGAGAGCGAGGAAGCGGTCGTCTTCGCGACCGAGCGCGAACTGACCGTCATTCCGTGCGAGTTGAGGAACCTCGTGGTCCAGCAGAGCGGTGAGGCGCGCGCCGACAGGACCGCCGACCTCGCCGAGGGCAAGGACGTGATGTGCTTCGCCGAGTCCCCGCGGCCCGGTGACTGCATGCTGCTCGGCCTCAGCGCCGCCGTACCGCACTGCGCGCTCGCGATGGAACTGGACAGCCGGGTCGACGGAGTCGGTGTCGACCCGCGACAGCCGCCGCTGGTCTGGGAGGCCTGGACCGAGGACGGCTGGGCGGCCTGCGAGGTCGACCGCGACGGCACCGGCGGACTGAACAGGCCGGGTGAGGTCGTCCTGCACATCCCCGGCGGGCACACCCTCTCCCGCACCGGCGGCCAGGAAGCCGGCTGGCTGCGCTGCCGCGTCACCGAACCCCTGCCCGATCAGCCCTTCTACACGACCTCCCCGACCGTACGGTCCGCCGAGGCGTTCACCATCGGCGGCACCACCACCGCCGTGCACGCGGAGACCGTGTACGACGAGGCGCTCGGCGAGTCCACCGGCCTGCCCGGGCAGCGGCTGCGCCTGGCCCACGCACCCGTGGTCGGCGACACCCCGCCGGTGCTGCTCCAGACCGCCGAGCGCGACGGCTGGGCCGACTGGGACGTCGTGCCGTCGTTCGCCGCCACCGCCCCGCACGACCGGCACATCACCCTCGACGCCGCCACCGGCGAGATCGCCTTCGGCCCCGCGGTCCGGGAACCCGATGGCACCCTGCGCCAGTACGGGGCCGTGGCCGCCAAGGGCGCCGTCATCCGTGCGCTGCGCTACAGCACCGGAGGAGGCAGGGCCGGCAACGTCGCCCGCGGCGCCGTCCGGGTGCTGCGCACCTCCGTCCCGTACGTCTCCGAGGTCGTCAACCGTGAGGCCGCGCGCGGCGGGGTCGACGGCGAGACGGTGGCGGAGGCGAAGACCAGGGCGCCCATCACCCTGCGCGCCCAGGAGCGGGCGGTGACCCTGCGCGACTACGAGGAACTCGCCCGGCGTGCCGCCCCCGAGACGGCGCGCATCACCTGCCTGGAGGGCGACGAAGGAGAGCACGGGGCGTACGCGGTACGGGTGTTGGTGGTCCCGCAGGCGGTGCCGGACCCCGGCGGCCGGCTGCGTTTCGAGCAACTGGTCCCCGGTGACGCGCTGCTGCGGCGCATCACCCGGTACCTCGACGAACGCCGTCTGATCGGCACCCGGCTGGCCGTGGGCCCGCCCTTCTACCAGGGCGTCACGGTCGTCGCGACGCTGCACGCGTTCCGGGGAACCGACACCGACCGGGTCCGCCGCCAGGCACACGACGCCCTCTACCGCCACCTCGACCCGCTGACCGGCGGCGCCGACGGGCGGGGCTGGCCCTTCGGCCGCCCCGTGCAGTCCGGCGAGGTCTTCGCCGTCCTCCAGCGCGTCCCCGGCGTCGAACTCGTCGACGAGGTGCAGCTCCACCCCGCCGACCCCCTCACCGGCAAACGCGGTGAGGCCACCAATCGCATCGATCTCACCCCGCCCTCCCTGGTGTTCTCCTTCGACCACCGGGTCCGCGTGATCGGGGACGGGGCGTGAGGGGCTCCGTCGACGGGCTGGAATCCTCGGCACCGATCGGCGCGATGCTGCCCGCGGTCTTCGCCGACGACGACCTCGCGCAGCGTTTCGTCGCCGGGCTCGACGAGGTGATCGCGCCGATCCTCAACGTCCTCGACTGTCTGGACTCCTACTTCACGCCGACTCTCGCCCCGGTGGACTTCACCCACTGGCTCGGCGGCTGGGTCGGAGCCGAAACCGACGGCACGGAGCCGGAGACCCGGCTGCGCGAGGCCGTCGCCGCCGCGGCGTATCTGCACCGTGTCCGCGGTACCCGCCGCGGTCTCGCCGAGGCGATCCGGCTCGCCTTCGGGGTGGAGCCCGAGATCACCGAGAGCGGCGCCGCCGACTGGGACGCACGCCCGCTCGGTCCGGTCCCCGGCGAGCACCGCCCGCGACTGCACGTCACGCTGCGGCTGCCCGACCCGACCCCCTCGGACGAACACCGTCTGGACAGCCTCGTGGCGGCCGCCCGGCCCGCCCACATGCCCTACGCGGTCCAGGTGATCGCTGCCGAAAGGAACCCCGAGAGATGACCAGCCAGACCTCCGGCACCGGCCCCGGACGGGAAGGGGTCCCGAGCTGCGCCGAGTGCGGAACCCGGGCCGAACCCGGACAGTCCTTCTGCGACTCCTGCGGCGCGGTGCTCGGCTGGACCGCGTCCCCGTCCACCGCATCGTCATCGTCCTCTTCCTCGTCCGCGCCGGCGTCCGCGTCCGCCGGGCCCGCGGCAACGGCCGTGCCCGCGGCCGCCGTTCCGGACCGGGCCCCCAGCGCCGAGGGCGGGACGGCGGCCCATGCGTCGGACCGGGGCGCCGAGCCCCGGACCCCGGTCGCGGGCGGCCCCGGCGCGACGGCCGACAGCGAGCGCGGACACGGCGCACCCACCCCGCACCCGCAGGCCGGAGCAACACCGGCCCCGACGGGTGGCCCGCACGAGCCGAGGACCGACATCCCGCACGACGGAGGCGGACGGACCACGGCACGCCGAGGGGACACCGGCCCCGACGCCACCGCGGACACCGCCCCCACCCGGCCGGTACCGCCGGCCGCCCCCGACTCCGCTCCGCCCGCCGCTCATGACCCGGCTCCCGCACCGGACGCGGCGTCCGAACGTGCCAGATCCCTGCTCGTACCGGTCGCCGATCCCGAACACCGGGCTCCGGCCGAGCCGGCCGTGGCACCCGTGCTGCCGGGCCGCCCGGTTGCCGCCCGTCCGCAGGTCCGGGCCCCGGAACCGGACCACGGAACCACCGGCGGAGTGCGCTGCCCCTGGTGCTCCACCGCCAACCGGCCCGACCGGCACTTCTGCGGCCGCTGCGCCATGCCCATGGGCGAGCGGCCGCACACTCCGGGCCAACTGCCGTGGTGGCGCCGCCTCTTCGCCTCCCGCAACGCCGAGGCCCCGTGGGCCGGCGACCGCCCGCGCCTGCGCCGCGGCTTCGGCCGGGTCCTCAACTGGGTGGTGGCGGCGCTGGTCCTCGCCCTGCTCGTCACCGCCCTGGTCAAGGCCGACGACGGCGTTCAGGCGACACGCGACCACTTCGCCAAGCGGGCCCCCCTCTCGCCGGACCGGGTCACCGCCTCCCGCTCGTACCCCGGCCACGGCCCGCAGCTGTTGGTCGACAAGCTCAACAACACCTGGTGGGGTCCGGGCATTTCGCAGTCCGGCAAGGGGGAGTGGGTGGAGGCCCGCTTCGACCGCCCCACCCGCCTGCTCGACCTGGTGATCACCTCCGGTGTCTCGGCCCGCGCCGACCAGCTGTCCTCGTCCGCGCTTCCGCACCGTGTCGAGGCACTGATCACCACCGCCGACGGCAGGACGACGACGCGCCACATCACCCTCGACCAGAGTGCCGGGGGCCAGCGGCGCCCCTTCCGCGTCGGTGAGGTCACCGCGGTGCGCTTCACGCTGGAGTCGGCCCACGGAGCCTCGGGCGCCAAGCAGATCTCCCTCGCCGAGATCGAGTTCTTCGGCCCGTCGAGCAGCGGCGTCTCGTAGGGCCGGGACGCGGGTGACCCCCGCCGTCCCGGAACGGCCGGGCCCGCGGGGGAGCGGATGGTGCGCCCACGGCCGAGGGGGGCCGCCGCGACCGGTCGATCCGGTCGCGGCGGCCCCCTCGGCGACACGCTCGTCACCCGTCCGTTCAGTCGCCGTCCCGGCTGATCGGCATCGGGTTGGCCGCCAGACTCTTGGATTTCGGCCGGCCCGGTGGGGTCAGGAACAGGGCTATGAACGCGGCGAACAGCGAGATCGAGCCGGCGAGGGTGAACGCCCCGCTGTGGCCCCAGTTGCTCACCACGACGGCTCCCATGCCGGATCCCATCAGCCCGGACACCAGCTTGGAGCTGTAGACCAGCCCGTAGTTGGAGGCGTTGTTGTTCTCGCCGAAGTAGTCCGCC
The DNA here is from genome assembly GCF_036169555.1 of Streptomyces sp. NBC_00306. GTDB lineage: Bacteria > Actinomycetota > Actinomycetes > Streptomycetales > Streptomycetaceae > Streptomyces > Streptomyces achmelvichensis. The sequence continues at coordinate 6,774,760 of NZ_CP108032.1, forward strand.
GTCATCGCCGCGAACATCGGGAAGATGGCGCCACCGCCGAATCCGGAGATGCTGGAGAAGATCAGGAACAGCGGGAGGTTCTCGATGTTGGCGGACCACAGGATTCCGTACTGCGACAGCCCGAGGACGACACAGACGAAGATCAGACACCGCTTGCGGCCGTAGCGGTCGGACAGCCAGCCGATCACCCCTCGGCCGGTGCCGTTGACGATGGCCTTCAGCGACATGGCCGTGGCGACGATTCCGCCGGCGAAGCCGGCCTCCTTGCCGATGTCGACCTGGAAGGCGATGCCGAAGATGTTCACGCCCGAGGTGCACAGCAGGCAGAACCACATCAGCGCGACCCGCCCGGTCTGCCAGGCCTCCTTGGGGGTGTACTGCCGTACGGCGGGCGGGTTCATCGCCAGGGCGCGACGGGCCCGGGGGTCGTCCGGCGGCCGCAGCGGGTCGACGTCGGCAGGCCACCAGTTCTTCGGCGGGTCCTGGAAGAAGTAGCCGGCCACGGCCACCATCGCGGCCAGGAAGAGACCGACCGAGACGAGCACCCAGCGGAAGTTCGTCAGATCCATGTAGCCGGTGAAGAGGAAGACGAACGGCACGGAACCGTAGGCGAAACCGCCGTTGACGAAGCCGGTCTTGCCTCCCTTGCGCTCCGGATACCACTTGCCGACCATGTTCACGCAGGTCGCGTAGACCATGCCGGCGCCCATACCGCTGAACATGCCGAACCCGATGTACGCGACGATCACATGCGGCGCGTACGCGAGGGACAGATACCCCAGCAATGTGCCGACTGCGCCGAACATCATCGCCCAGCGCGCGGGCAGTCTGCCGCTCTCCCTGAGCTTTCCGGCGGGGAAGGCCACCGCCGCCTGGAAGAACACCCACACACCGAGCATCCAGAAGATGTGCCCGCTGTTCCAGCTGTGTGCGATGTGCAGTGTGTCCTCGGCCGACGCGAACGCGTACTCGGCCGAGCTGATGCCCATCATGCCGACCCACGGCAGGATGACCATCCACTTGCGCTTACGGCCCATGATGTCGATATCGGTCTCGCCGAGGCGGTACACGCGGCCGTTGCGGTCCGTCACCTCCCTGAAGGCGACGGGTGTCGAGATGTCGGTGGTAGTCATGTCGGTTTGCACCCCTTGCGTCGAAAGAGCTGGCCAGCGCCCCCTGTCCAATACCTTTCGCACTCGCTCGGGAGGGGTCAGCTCATCGGCCGCCCCCCAACAGACCGGCCGCACGGGCCCACCGGTACTTCGCACCGAGGGCCGCCACCGGCTTCTCGGTGGTGTAGGGGTACGCCACGACACCCCGCTCGAAGAGGTACTGGCACGCCTCCTCGACCTCGACGTCACCGGCGAGCGATGCCACGACCGGCTTCTCGATGCCCCGGGCGCGGAACTCCTCGACCACCCGCGCCGTGAGTTCGGCGAACACCATCGGCGGAGTGACGATCGTGTGCCAGTAGCCGAGGACGAGCGCGTGGATCCGTGGATCCTCGAGCCCGAGCCGGATGGTGGCCTCGTACGTCGAAGGCGGCTCGCCGCCCGTGATGTCGATCGGGTTCCCGGCCGCGCCGAACGGAGGGATGAACGCCTTGAAGGCCGCGTCCAGATCGTCCGGGATCTCCATCAGCCGCAGGCCGTTGTCGACGATGGCGTCGGAGAGCAGCACACCCGAACCGCCGGCGCCCGTGATGATCACGACGTTGTCGCCGGTCGGAGTCGGCAGCACCGGCAGCGCCCGCGCGTACTCCAGCATCTCGTTCAGCCCGGGAGCCCGGATCACACCGGACTGGCGCAGGATGTCGTCGTACACCGCGTCGTCGCCCGCGAGGGCGCCCGTGTGCGAGCCGGCCGCCTTCGCGCCCGCCGCCGTACGGCCCGCCTTGAGGACCACGACCGGCTTCTTCGGCACGGTCGCCCGCGCCGCCTCGACGAAGGCCCGGCCGTCCTTGAGGTCCTCCAGATGCATGGCGATGCAGTCGGTGTTGGGGTCCTCGCCGAACCAGGTGAGCAGATCGTCCTCGTCGAGGTCGGACTTGTTGCCGAGCCCGACGATCGCGGACACACCGGTCTTCGTGGTCCGGGCGAAGCCCAGGATCGCCATGCCGATACCGCCGGACTGGGAGGTCAGCGCCACCCCGCCCTTGACGTCGTACGGCGTGCAGAACGTGGCGCAGAGGTCCTGCCAGGTGGAGTAGTAGCCGTAGATGTTGGGGCCCAGCAGGCGGATGCCGTGCCGTTCGGCGATCTCCACGATCTCGGCCTGGAGCCCGTGTTCGCCGGTCTCGGCGAACCCGGAAGGGATCAGCACGGCATTCGGGATGCCCTTGCGTCCGACCTCTTCGAGCGCGGACGCGACGAACTTCGCGGGGATCGCGAATATCGCCACATCGGGCTCACCCGGCACGTCCATCACGCTCTTGTACGCCTTGCGGCCCTGGATGTCATCGGCCTTGGGGTTCACCGGATGGATTTCGCCCGAGAAACCGCCGTCGATCAGATTCCGCATGACCGAATTGCCGATCTTGCCCTGTTCGTTGGACGCGCCGATCACCGTCACCGACTGCGGCTTCATCAGCCGCCGCATCGACGTCAGGATCTCCTCGCGGCTGTACGTACGGCGCTTCACCGGCTGTTCGTCGGCGAGGATCACGCGGATGTCCGCGGCCACGGCCCCGTCCGGCGTCGCGATCACCGGGTTGAGGTCGACCTCCGCGATCTCCGGGAAGTCGCTCACCAGTTGGGACACCCGGCGGATCTGCTCCGCCAGCGCCCACCGGTCCACCGCCGGCGCACCGCGCACGCCCCGCAGGATCTCGGCCGCGCGGATCGAGTCCAGCATCGACGTCGCCTCGTCCGCCGTCACCGGCGCCAGCCGGAACGTGACGTCCTTCAGGACCTCGACCAGCACACCGCCCAGCCCGAAGGCGACGACCTTGCCGAACGTCGGGTCGGTGACCGCGCCGACGATGACCTCCTGGCCCGGCGGCAGCATCTGCTGCACCTGCACACCGTCGATGCGTGCGTCCGGTGCGTACGCCTTGGCGTTCTCCACGATCTTGCAGAAGGCCGCGCGCACCTCGGCCGCGCCCCGCACACCGACGATGACCCCGCCGGCATCCGTCTTGTGCAGGATGTCGGGGGAGACGATCTTCAGGACCACCTTGCCGCCGAGCCGGTCCGCGTACAGCACCGCCTCGTCCACGTCCCGCGCCAGCGCCTCGCCCGGCACGGCGATCCCGTACGCGTCGGCGACCGTCTTGCCCTCCGGAGCCGTGAGCGCGCCGCGCCCCTCGGCCCGTACGGCCTCGAGCAGCGCCCGGACCGCTTCCTTGCCCTCGTCGTGAGCCGTCGTCACTACTAGATCACTCCACTCGTCTTCAGCAACCGCAGCTCCTCGTCGCCGAGGCCCAGCTCGCCGACGTACACCTCTTCGTTGTGCTCGCCGAGCAGTGGCGAGGTGACCACGTCCACCGGGGAGTCCGACAGCTTGAGCGGACTGCCGACCGTGGTGAACGAACCGCGCTGCGGGTGCGCCACCTCGACGACCATCTCGTTCGCGACCAGCGACGCGTCCTCGATGATTTCCCTGGTGGAAAGAATCGGCCCGCAGGGGATGTTGTGGGCGTTCAGCCGCTCCAGCACCTCCCACTTCGGAAGCGTCGAGGACCACTCCTCGATCAGCTGGAACATCTTCGACAGCTTCGGCAGCCGCGCCTCCGGCGTCGACCACTCCGGGTCCTCGGCCAGTTCCGGCCGGCCGATCAGCTCCGACATCGGCCGCCAGCCCACCGGCTGGACGATGACGTACACATAGTCGTTCGGGCCGCCGGGCGCGCACTTGACCGCCCAGCCGGGCTGTCCGCCGCCCGACGCGTTGCCGCTGCGCGGCACCTCGTCGGCCTCGGCCGTGTCCTGGGCGTTCGGGTACTCGGCGAGCGGACCGTGTGCGAGCCGCTGCTGGTCCCGGAGCTTCACCCGGCACAGGTTCAGCACGGCGTGCTGCATCGCGACGTTGACCCGCTGCCCGCGGCCGGTGGACTCGCGCTGGAACAGCGCGGCGAGGATGCCGGCGACCGCGTGGACGCCGGTGCCCGAGTCGCCGATCTGCGCACCGGTCGCCAGCGGCGGACCCTCCTCGAAACCGGTGGTCGACATGGAGCCGCCCATGGCCTGCGCCACGACCTCGTACGCCTTGAAGTTGGTGTACGGCCCGTCGCCGAAGCCCTTGATGGAGGCGTAGACGATCCGCGGGTTGATCTCCCGGATCCTGTCCCAGGTGAACCCCATCCGGTCCACCGCTCCGGGGCCGAAGTTCTCCACCATCACATCACTGCGCCGGATGAGCTCGGTGAGGATCTCCTTGCCGCGCTCCGTCTTGGTGTTGAGCGTGATGCTCCGCTTGTTGCAGTTGAGCATCGTGAAGTAGAGCGAGTCGACGTCCGGCAGGTCGCGGAGCTGCTTGCGGGTGATGTCGCCGCTCGGCGCCTCCAGCTTCACCACGTCGGCGCCGAGCCAGCCCAGCAGCTGGGTGGCCGAGGGACCGGACTGGACATGTGTCATGTCGAGGACGCGCACGCCCTCAAGAGCCTTGGTCATGAGAGGGCTCCTCTACTTGTACATGGTCTGGTTCATGGTTCCGGGGGCGTACGCGTCGGGGTCGACCCAGACATTGATCAGCGACGGCAGTCCGGACTCACGGGCACGGCGCAGCGCCGGCGCGATGTCGGCCGGGTCGCGGACCTCTTCGCCGTAACCGCCGAGCATCTGGGCGAACTTGTCGTAGTGGACGTCGCCGAGGGTGTTGCCGACCCGCTCGCGCTCCAGTCCGTACTTCTGCGCCTGCCCGTAACGGATCTGGTTCATCGAGGAGTTGTTGCCGACGATCCCGACGAAGGGCAGGTTGTAGCGGACGAGCGTCTCGAAGTCCCAGCCGGTGAGCGAGAACGCGCCGTCGCCGAACAGCGCCACGACCTCCTTGTCGGGCCGCGCCTTCTTGGCCGCGAGCACGAAGGGGACACCGACACCGAGCGTGCCGAGCGGTCCCGGGTCCATCCAGTGGCCGGGCGACTTGGGCTGCACGACCTGCCCGGAGAAGGTGACGATGTCGCCGCCGTCGCCGATGTAGATGGAGTCCTCGGTGAGGAAGTCGTTGATCTCGCTGACCAGGCGGTACGGGTGGATGGGGGAGGCGTCCGACGTCAGCTGCGGCAGGCGCTTCTCGAGCGCCGACTGTTCGGCCGCGCGCAGCTCCTCCAGCCAGGCCTTGCGCTTGACCGCGCCGCCGTTGAGCCGTCCCGTGACCGATTCGGCGACGGACTTCAGGATCTGTCCCGCGTCGCCCACGATGCCGAGGTCGATGTCCCGGTTCTTGCCGACCGTGCGGTAGTCCAGGTCGATCTGCACGACCGTCGCGTTCGGCGAGAGCCGCTTCCCGTACCCCATGCGGAAGTCGAAGGGCGTGCCGACGATGACGATGACATCGGCGTTGGAGAACGCGTACCGCCGTGACAGCTGGAAGTGGTGCGGGTCCCCGGGCGGCAGTGTGCCGCGGCCGGCGCCGTTCATATAGGCGGGCACATTGAGGGTGCGGACGAGCTCGACGGCCGCGTCGGTGGCGCGAGTCGTCCACACCTGGCTGCCCAGGAGGATCGCCGGCTTCTCCGCGTGCACCAGCAGATCGGCGAGCTTCTCCACCGCCTCGGGGTCACCGGCCTGGCGCGTCGAGGCCCGGTACTGCCCGGCCTTGGGCACCCGTGCCTTCTCCACCGGCACCTGGGCGTCCAGTACATCGCGCGGTATCTCCAGGAAGGAGGGGCCCGGGGCTCCGTGGAAGCACTCGCGGAAGGCCATCGAGACCATGTCGGCCGCACGCGCCGTGTCCGGCACGGTCGCGGCGAACTTGGTGATCGGCGTCATCATGTCGACGTGCGGCAGGTCCTGGAGCGAGCCCATCTTGTGCTGGGTGTGCGCCCCCTGACCGCCGATGAGCAGCATGGGGGACTCGGCGCGGAAGGCGTTGGCGACGCCGGTGACCGCGTCGGTGGTGCCGGGGCCGGCCGTCACCACGGCGCAGCCGGGCTTGCCCGTGATGCGGGCGTACCCGTCGGCGGCGTGTGCGGCCACCTGTTCATGGCGTACGTCGACGACTTCGATGCCCTCGTCGACACAGCCGTCGTAGATGTCGATGATGTGGCCGCCGCACAGCGTGTAGATGACCTCGACGCCCTCGGCCTTGAGGGCCTTGGCGACCAGATGACCACCTGAGATGAGTTCCGGGTTGGTGCCGCTGTTGTCATCGGGCATGGCGAAGTCCTGTCCCTTCGTAGGGGAGTCGGTCGGCGTCCCAGTACATTGCATACAGTCGACGAATACTGTATGAAGCTTGTTATCCCGCATCCGGTGGGTGGTGTCCAGGGGGCGTGCGGCACTTTCACTCGTGAAATCGATGCAGTAGGGGTTGGCATGGATCTGTACGAGCACCAAGCAAGGGATCTCTTCGCGGACTACGGCATCCCGGTGCCGGACGCCGAAACGGCGGACACGGCGCGCGAGGCACGAGAGGCCGCCGAACGGCTCGGCGGGCGGGTCGTGGTGAAGGCCCAGGTGAAGACCGGCGGCCGCGGAAAGGCGGGCGGGGTCAAGCTCGCCGCCGATGCTGCCGCGGCGGAAGTGACGGCCCGTCAGATTCTCGGCATGGACATCAAGGGCCACACCGTCCGCACGGTGATGCTGGCCCAACCCGTCGACATCGACGCAGAGTTCTACGTCTCCTACGTCCTCGACCGCGCGGCCGGCACCTTCCTCGCCATCGCGTCCGCCGAAGGCGGCACGGACATCGAGGAGGTCGCCGCCACCCGGCCGGAGGCCGTCGCCCGTATCCCCGTCGATCCCGAGCGCGGAGTCACCGCGGCCAAGGCCGCCGAGATCGCCGCGGCCGCCGGACTGCCGGCCGAGACCGCGCCCGTCCTGACAAGTCTGTGGCAGGTCCTCGTCCGCGAGGACGCCCTCCTCGTCGAGGTCAACCCCCTCGTACGGACCACCGACAACACGATCCTCGCCCTCGACGGCAAGGTCACCCTGGATGACAACGCCCGCTTCCGGCAGGCCCGTTGGGGTTCCTCCGAGGACGATCCGCACGGTGACCCGCTGGAGGCCGCCGCAGCGGCCAAGGGTCTCAACTACGTCAAACTCGACGGCGAGGTCGGCATCATCGGCAACGGCGCGGGCCTCGTCATGTCCACCCTCGACGTCGTGGCCGGCTGCGGTGCCCGCCCCGCCAACTTCCTCGACATCGGCGGCGGCGCCTCCGCCCAGGTCATGGCCGACGGCCTGTCCGTGATCCTGTCCGACCGGGCCGTGAGCAGCGTCCTGGTCAATGTCTTCGGCGGTATCACCGCCTGCGACGCCGTCGCCGACGGCATCGTCCAGGCGCTGGAGACGGTGACCCTCACCAAGCCGCTCGTCGTACGGCTCGACGGCAACAACGCCGCCCGCGGCCGCGCCATCCTCGACGACCGGGCCCATCCCCTCGTCCGGCAGGCCACCACCATGGACGGCGCCGCCCAGCAGGCGGCCGACCTCGCCAACGCGCACTGAGAGGACACGACATGGCCATCTTCCTCACCAAGGAGAGCAAGGTCCTCGTCCAGGGCATGACCGGATCCGAGGGCATGAAGCACACCCGGCGCATGCTGGCGTCCGGCACCGACATCGTGGCCGGCGTCAACCCGCGCAAGGCCGGCACCGTCGTCGACTTCGACGACCGCGCCGTCCCCGTGCACGGCACCGTGCGCCAGGCCGTCGAGGCCACCGGCGCCGATGTCAGTGTCGTGTTCGTGCCGCCGCCGTTCGCCAAGGCGGCCGTGATCGAGGCAGCCGACGCCGGGATCGCCCTCGTGGTGGTCATCACCGAAGGCATCCCCGTCCACGACTCGGTCGCCTTCCACGCCCACGCCAGGCAGCGCGGCACGCGCGTGGTCGGCCCCAACTGCCCCGGACTCATCAGTCCCGGACAGTCCAACGCCGGCATCATCCCCGCCGACATCGCCACCGAGCCGGGCCGCATCGGACTCGTCTCCAAGTCCGGCACCCTCACCTACCAACTCATGTACGAACTGCGGGACATCGGCTTCTCCTCCGCGGTCGGCATCGGCGGCGACCCCGTCGTCGGCACCACCCACATCGACTGCCTGGCCGCCTTCGAGAACGACCCGGACACCGAACTGATCGTGCTCATCGGGGAGATCGGTGGGGACGCGGAGGAGCGGGCCGCCGCGTACATCGCCGAGCACGTCACCAAGCCCGTCGTCGGCTACATCGCCGGCTTCACCGCGCCGGAGGGCAAGACGATGGGGCATGCGGGCGCCATCGTCTCCGGCTCCACCGGCACCGCGCTCGCCAAGAAGCAGGCACTCGAAGCCGCAGGCGTACGCGTCGGAGCCACCCCGACCGAGACCTCGCGGCTCGTCATCGACCGCCTCGAACAGTCTCGTTGAGGCCGTTGCCGACGGCCCGGTCGGCCGCGGTCGTCGACGCCCAGGTCACCAAGGCCGCGTGTGTGCCATCGCACGCGGCCGCCTGCCCGGCACCTCCCGCCTCCTATCGAGCGGAGACCACCCTCATGGCACCCACCCTCACCGCACCCACTCCCGCCCCCGCACTCGCCCTGAAGCCCGGTACCGCCTGGCAGGACGCCTGGCACCGCTGCCTGACCACCGCCCCCGAGGCCTTCCGGCACGACCGGGTGCTGAACCTCTGGGCCGCCGGCTGGAAGCACGACGGCAACCCGCTGCCCGCCACCAGCCCGGTGGACGGCAGTCCGATCGCCGGCCCGCCACGCCTCGACGCGGGGACGGCGCAGCAGGCGGTGCGAGCCTCGCTGGATCAGCACCGCGCCTGGCGCCATGTGCCGGTCGCCGAACGCCGGGCCAGGGTCTCGGCCGCTCTCGACGCGCTGACCGAACACCGTGAACTGCTCGCCCTGCTGCTGGTCTGGGAGATCGGCAAGCCGTGGCGGCTCGCGCAGGCCGACGTCGACCGTGCGATCGACGGAGTGCGCTGGTACGTCGACGGCATCGAACCCATGCTGACCGGCCGCAGCCCGCTCGCCGGCCCGGTCTCCAACATCGCCAGCTGGAACTACCCGATGTCCGTCCTCGTCCACGCCATGCTCGTCCAGGCACTGGCCGGCAACGCGGTCATCGCGAAGACCCCGACCGACGGCGGACTCGCCTGCCTCACCCTGGCCTCCGCGCTCGCCGCCCGGGAAGGGCTCCCCATCACCCTGGTGAGCGGCAGCGGCGGCCAGCTCTCGGAAGCACTGGTGCGCTCACCGGAGATCGGCTGTGTCTCCTTCGTCGGCGGCCGCGACACCGGCGCCGGCATCGCCACCGCCGTCGCCGACCTCGGCAAGCGCCACATCCTCGAACAGGAGGGTCTCAACACCTGGGGCATCTGGAACCACAGCGACTGGGAGGCCCTCACCGCGGTCGTCCCGAAGCTCTTCGACTACGGCAAGCAACGCTGCACCGCCTACCCGCGGTTCGTGGTCCAGCGGGAGCTGTTCGCGGACTTCCTGGCGGCCTATCTCCCCGCCGTACGCTCCATCCGTACGGGCCACCCCCTGGCCGTGGAGAACCCGTCCGACCCGTTGCCCGCACTGGACTTCGGTCCGCTGATCAACGCGGCCAAGGCCAAGGAACTCGACGACCAGGTGAACGAGGCCATCGGGCGGGGCGCCGTACCGCTGCACCGCGGAACGCTGGACGAGGGTGCGTTCCTGCCCGGCCAGGACACCTCCGCCTATCTGCCCCCGGTCACCCTCCTGGGTCCGCCGCCCTCCTCCCCGCTCCATCACGCCGAACCCTTCGGCCCGGTCGACACGATCGTCCTGGTCGACACCGAGGCGGAGCTGCTCGCGGCGATGAACGCCTCCAACGGCGCGCTGGTCGCCACCCTGTCGACCGACGACCCGCAGACCTTCGACCGGCTGGCCCCGCAGATCCGGGCATTCAAGACCGGCCACGGAAAGCCCCGTTCGCGGGGCGACCGCGACGAACTGTTCGGCGGCTTCGGCGCGTCCTGGCGGGGCGCCTTCGTCGGTGGCGAGCTGCTCGTCCGTGCGGTCACCGACGGTCCGGCGGGGGAGCGGCTGCCGGGCAACTTCCCCGACCACCATCTGATGCCCTGACCGTCCCGTACGCCTTGGGCTGCCCTGACCGTCCCGTACGCCCTGGGCCGCGAGGTCATGAGGGTCCCTAGCCGATCCCCTGGCGGTCGGGCCGGAGTGCGAACTCCCGCTCGGCCGCCTCGGGCACGGCCCGTGCCACCGCTTGCGCCATCAGCTCTCGATGCCGCAGCAGCGGCTCCCTGCGCTCGGCCGACGTGAGCAGCATCAGATCGTCGAGGGCGGCCATCAGCCGCCGGGTGACCTGCGGACTGCCGGTGGACGCGCCACGGATCTCGGCCAGCCCCAGATCCACCAGATCGGTCCAGCCGGGCACCTCCTGCACCAACCGCACCGCACCCTTGGCATCGCGGTGGTACGCCGTCCCGAGCGGCTGGCGCGCCATCGTGGAGAGCAGCAGGACGATCCGGTCCAGACACTGCACGGCCGTCGTCGGGTCGTTCACCGCCGGCGACAGCGCACGCAACGCGATGTCCGAGAGCTGCCGCAGCCCGAAGCCGATGTCCTGAGAGGTCGCGCGCTCGGTCCCGACGGACGCCGTGAGCCCCACGGCCTTCAGCTCCCTGCCCGCCTCACCGTGCACGGCCAGCACGGGAGTGCCGGGAACGACGTAGTCGCCGACCCGCGGAATGAGGCGCAGGACGATCCCGTTCCGCCGGGCGACCCGGACGAGCCACGCCACGTTCACATCCCTCAGCACGCCGGGCCGCCCGTGATACGAGATGCGGGCGCTCTCGGCGGGAATGCCGACGGCGTCCTTCCCACCGGTCGGCTGCCGCAACACCTCCCGCAACGACTCCCGCGCGATGCGGTCGGCCACCGGGCCCACCTGCATCAGGCGCAGCGTCGAACTCACGTACGCGATGAAGAGCACCAGGCTCACCCCCACCAGGAACAGGGTCAACGCGCTCTGGACGAACGGGACGGACGTGACGAGCCTGGGGTCGGACTCGCTCTCGTACGACGTCAGCACGAGCAACGAGAACAGGAACGTTCCCAGGAACACCGTCAGCGTCGCCTTGCTGATCCGGCTCCGCACAAAGATCCGCACCACGCGGGGAGTGAGCTGACCGCTCGCCATCTGCACGGCGACCAGCGAAATACTGAACACGACACCGATGAAGGTCATCATCGCGGAACTGATGGTCGTGACGATGGTCTGCAGTTCGTCGGTGATCGACGTGAAGTCGGCCACCACCTCGAACTCCTCCGCGTCCTGGAGATAGCGGACGAGCGCGAAGTCCAACTCCGATACGCCCACCCACAGGGCGACGGAGCCGATCAGTCCCAGGGTGGGGGCGAACCACAGGGTGTCACGGAGGTGCTCGCGCAGGGGTGCGAGGAAGCGTGGGCGCCGGTAGCTGGTGCGATCATTCACAAAGCCGAAGGTAGCGTCACGAAGAGCGGTCGTGCGGATACACGCTGTGCGAAGGCGGGGCGCTCTCGGCGGCGTCGAAAAAACTTCCGGCGAGGTTTGAACACGACGGAACTCTCGCGCGTATAGAGCGCAGCGCTTCTTATCAACCGGTCCAGCAGTGAAGCCCTGGGAGTTCCCGTGAGACGCATGACGCGAAGACGTCCAAAAGGTGCACAGCGCGCGACTGTCGCCGCTGTGGCACTGATTCTGGGAGGGGGCGGCCTCATCGGGTTCGGATCCTTCGCCTCCGCCGGTGAAGGAAGCTCGTCCGGCCAGGACGGGACGCTGAGCGCCGGCGCCTCCACCATCGAGTGTCCCGAGGTCGCCAACGCACTGCCGGGTGTTCCGGTCGAGGCGCGGACCGAGGTCGACCGTGAACTGGCCCTGATGGACAGCCAGATCACCGAGGCGTACGCGAAGTTCGCCGAGCAGAAGGAACAGATTCAGCGTGATCCGCAGTTGGCGGAGAACGCGATTCTCAATCCTCTGAAGGACAAGCGTCAGGCGAGCATCGACCGGATCGCGACAGCGATCGGCCGAGGCGGTGAGAAGCCGCAGGGCATGGACGAACTCGCTCCCTGTGAGCTGCGTGATGACGGCAACGACCAGGGCGACGGCCAGAACCAGGGAGACGGCCAGGAGGGCAACGACCAGGGGCAGGGCCAGGACGGCGGTCAGGACCAGGGCGGGGACAACCAGGGCCAGGCCGACGGCGGTCAGGACGGCGGCCAGGACAACGGCGGCCAGGTCGGCAACGGGCCCGAGGCAAGCGACTTCGTCGACATCCAGTCCATCCAGCCGAATGTCAAGGCGCCGCAGGCGGGCAATGACGCCTCGACCGGCACTTTCGCCACCGACTGCGGGGTGAACGAGAACGGCAAGTTCAACCCGGACAACGTCATCGTCGCCCCGGGTGTCGCCAATGGCGCGCACCATATGCACGACTACGTCGGCAACCAGGCGAATGACGCTTTCGCGAGCGACGACGATCTCGCCAACGGCGACACCACCTGCCAGAACCAGGGTGACAAGTCGACCTATTACTGGCCGGTGCTGCGTCTGCAGAACGGTCAGGACGAGAACGACGCCAATGCGGACGGCGGCGGCAAGGACCAGAACACCGGTGAGATCCAGCGGCCTTCCGAGGTCACGCTGAACTTCGTCGGCAGCCCGGTCGGCAAGGTCACCGCAATGCCGCGGTTCCTGCGCATCATCACCGGTGACGCCAAGGCGCTGACCAATGGTGACAAGAATGCCAACGCGTCCTGGAGCTGCACCGGATTCGAGGACCGTCAGCTGAGGGACAAGTACCCGATCTGTCCCGAGGGCAGCAAGGTCGTGCGCTCCTTCAAGTTCCAGAGCTGCTGGGACGGTCAGAACATCGACAGCGCCAATCACCGCACACATGTCTCGTTCGCGAACGAGAACGGCGAGTGTGCCGACGGCTTCCGGGCGATTCCCCAGTTGGTACAGCGGATCGTCTACGACGTGCCGCCCGGCCCCGGCTTCGCCCTCGACTCCTTCCCCGAGCAGCTGCACAAGCCGATCACGGACCACGGCGACTTCATCAACGTCTTCGACGAGAAGCTGATGAACGACCTCGTGGACTGCATCAACAACGGCCAGAAGTGCGGTCCGGGCGAGGTGGCCCCGAAGCCGGACGAGACGCAGGCTCCGAAGCCGGACGAGTCGCAGGCGCCCGAACCGGACGAGTCGCAAGCCCCCCAGCCGGACGAGTCGCAGGCCCCCGAGCCCAGCAATTCGGCCGAAGCGCCTCCCGCTCCCGAGGAGACGGACAAGCCCGACGAGGGCGGCGCCGCCCCGAAGCCCGATGACACGACCGGCCGCGACGAGACGCCCGCCGCGCCGGGCAAGCCTGCGGAGGAGAACGAGGAGCAGAACCCGGCGACTTCGCCCCCGCGCGGAAATGATGCCCCGGGAGCGGCAGAGCCCGAGGCCGGCGTGCCCGCGGAGCCGAAGCAGCAGGTACTGAAGGCGGCCACCCAGGAAGTCACCCCGCCGAGGGCGTACAACACCCCGGCCCAGGTCGCCAATGCGGCGGCCCCGCAGGGCGGTCTCGCCGACACGGGCGCCCGCATGTGGCCGCTCGCGGCCGGCGCGCTCCTGCTGGTCGCCGGAGTCGTACTCCTGCGGGTACGCGGCAGAGGAGGAAGCGCACGTCACCTCTGAGCCCCGACGCGGCGGGCTGATCAGGCGGTCCGTCCCGAGGAGCTGAAGGACACCGGCTCGCACCACCGTGAGGTGGTGCGAGCCGGTGTCGTGACGGCAGTACGTCACGGATGAGAGGCTGCCCGATGTGCGCGACCCCTCCGACGATCAGGCTTCCCGGCGGTTTCTGGCAGGGCTCCACGTGGGTGACATCTGCGGCGGGACGGCGACGGAGGTCACCCCGCGTGGGGTGCTGGTGACCCTGGACGGTTTCGCCGCCCGTCCGCTGGGTGTGGTGGGATCGCTGGACCTGACCTGGGGTCCGCGTCACTCCGCGGGTGTGGAGGTCGGCCGGCGGATCACGGCCGAGGTGCTCGCCGTCGATGCGGACGACGGCCGGGCCTGGCTCTCGACGGCCGCCACCCAGCATCCTGAACTGTGGGCGTTCCTCAGGTCACTCCGCTTGGGCGAGACCCTTTCCGGCACCATCGCGGCGATCGAGAACTTCGGTGTGTTCGTGGCGCTGGACGACGGTCCCGACCACCCGGCCTTCCCCGGTGTGGGGTTCATCAGCATCCCCGAACTGTCCTGGACGCGTTTCGAGACGATCGCCGAGGTCGTTCAGGTCGGACAGCGCGTCTGCTGTGAATTCCTCCAGTTCGACACCACGAACGGAGAAGCCAGGCTGTCCCTGCGCGCCAAGCGGCCGGATCCTTTCCGGGCATTCGCCGACGGCACCGAGATGGGCCGGACCCTGCGGGGCCGGGTCACCAAGCTGGCGCCGATCGGCGTTTTCGTCCGGGTCGCCGACGGGATCGAGGGACTGGTCCCGTCACCGGAGCTCAGCTCGACGCCCGAGGGCGACGCTTCGGTGGCTGCGCCCGAGGTGGGTGACGAGGTCACGGTCACCGTCGCCGGGATCGACCGGGTGCGACGCACCGTCCTTCTCTCCCGACGACAAGGGTCGCCCGACCTCGGCTGACGCGTCGCCGTCACGGCGCGAGCCGTTCGCCCTCCGGACCGGGAAGCACCGGCCCGCAGGGCGAACCGCCCCCTGCTCACACCGTGAAGCGGTGGCTCCCCGACCCCACGTCGAACACCGCGCAGCCGTCCTCCGTCCGCACCAGCCTCCCCTCCGTGCGCCGCACACGGGCAGGGTCGTTCGTCGGGATCCACACCTCCGCCGTGGTGTTGGGCGGCACGCTGCACGACAGCGTGAAGCCGCCGGGCCGCTGCTGCCAGTGCGTCGAGACCGGGCCGTAGAGCGAGGCGAACGTCGCCCGGGCGGAGGTGACCTCGCCTCCCGGGCGGGGGCGGACGACGATCTGCCGGTAGCCTGCCCGGCCCGGGGCGATGCCGGCGATGTTGGCGTACATCCACTCGCCCACGGAGCCGTAGGCGTAGTGGTTGAAGGAGTTCATCTCCGGGGTCTGGAAGCCGCCGTCCGGCTTGATGGAGTCCCAGCGTTCCCACATGGTCGTCGCGCCCCTGTCGATCTGGTAGCCCCAGCTGGGGAAGGTGCGCTGGTGCAGCAGGCGGTGGGCGACATCGGTGTGGCCCGTGTCGGTGAGGACGGGCAGCAGCCGCGGTGTGCCGAGGAAGCCGGTCGACAGGTGCCAGTCCTTCGCCCGGATGAGGTCGACCAGGCGGTCGGCCGCCGCCTTGCGCAGGGCGTCCGGCATGAGGTTCATGGACAGGGCGAGGACGTAGGCCGTCTGTGTGTCGCCCTTCACCTTGCCGTCGTCCGCGATGTACGCGGTCCGGAACGCCGTGCGTACGCGGGCGAAGAGGTCGGCGTAGGGTGCCGGATCCTTGCCGAGCTCCGTCGCGAAGCGCGCCGCGAGGTCGGCACTGTGCGCGAAGTAGGCGGTCGCGATCACGTCCTTGGGCGTCTCGTCCGACACGTTCAGCCAGTCGCCGTATCCGGCCGCCGGCCGCAGCAGTCCGTTGCTGTGCTTCTCCAGATGGCCCAGCCACGCCTGGACGGACGGCCATGCGTCCGCGAGGACCTGCCGGTCGCCGTATGCCTGATACAGCGCCCAGGGGACGGTGACGCCCGCGTCTCCCCAGCCCGCGACGCCGTTGCCGACCGTGCCGACCATCGGTGCCACGTCCGTGAACGCGCCGTCGGGTGTCTGTGCGTCACGCAGGTCGACCAGCCACTTGGTGAGGAAGCGGGCCGACTCCATCGTGTAGGCGGCGGTGGGAGCGAAGACGTTGATGTCACCCGTCCACCCCAGCCGCTCGTCGCGGGCCGGTGTGTCCGTCGGGACGGAGAGGAAGTTGCCCCGCTGTCCCCAACCGATGTTGCCGTGCAGTGTGTTGAGCATCGGGACATTCGTCTCGAAGTCGAAGGTGAACGGTGCGGAGGTGTGCATCACCCGACCGGTCACCGCGGTGGTCGACGGCTTGCCGGGGAAGCCGGTCACCTCGACATAGCGGAAGCCGTGGAAGGTGAAGCGCGGCTCGTACGTCTCCTCACCACGCCCCTTGAGGATGTACGTGTCCGTCGCGGCCGCCGACCGCAGGTTCGCGGTGTAGAGCGTGCCGTCGGGGTTGAGGACCTCCGCGTGCCGCAACCGCACCGTGGTACCCGCCTCGCCGGACACGCGCAGCCGCACGGAGCCGACCATGTTCTGCCCCAGGTCGAACACATGGACGCCCGGTGCGGGCTCGGTGACCTTCCTGGCGGCGTGCTCCTTCGTGACGCGTACGGGTCCGTCCACCTGAGCGACGATCTGCTCCGGGACGTCGTCGTCGGCCGCGCCGCGAACCGCGTGCCACGACCCGTCGTCGTAACCGGGTGAGGTCCACCCGGCCGTCTCCTTCCGTGCGTCGTACACCTCGCCCGACAGCAGATCGGCAGAGGTGATGGGGCCGGAGGTGGCACGCCAGTCGGGCCCCGAGGTGATGCGCTCGCTCGTCCCGTCGGCATAGTCGATGTCCAACTGGGCAAGGAGAGCCGGGCGTTCGCCGTACTGATGCGGACCGAACATGCCGACGTTGCCCGCGTACCAGCCGGGCGCCACATAGGCGGCGATGGCGTTGGCGCCCGGGCGGACCGAGCCGGTGACGTCGAAGGTCTGGTACTGCACGCGCTTGCGGTAGTCGGTCCACCCCGGGGCGAGCTGGTCGCGTCCCACGCGACGGCCGTTGAGATGCGCCTCGTACAGGCCGAGAGCCGTGGCATACAGACGGGCGCGGCTCACCTTCTTGCGCGGCAGCCGGAATTCGTGGCGCAGTTGGTTCGCGGCGAAGACGGCCGGCACGACGCGGCCCCAGGGCCCGGCCCCCCACGCGGCGACCTCCTTCGCCGCGCGCCACGCGCTGTCGTCGAAGGCCGGCTCGCGCCAGTCGTCGGCAGGCTTGTGGTCAACGCACTTCCACGAGGCGTCGGTGAAGACCTTCTTCTCACCGGAGGCCGTGGTGAGGACCAGCACGCAGATCAGACCGGCGGGTCCCACCGTGGCGTTCACGGCGGAGACCGCGAGGGTGTTGGCGCCGGACCGGATGTGGCCGAGGACATCGACGACGGCCGGTCGGCGCCAGCCCTCTTTGTCCGTCTCCAGGACGGTGCGCGCCAGTTCGGCGCCGTTGAGGGAGACGCTGTAGACGTTGTCCGCCGTGATGGCCAGCGTGGCCGCGGTGATGCCGGCCGGCAGGTCGACGGTACGGCGGAACCAGCGGGTCGCCGCCGGAGCGCTGCTCGCCGGATCGCCCTCGGGGAACCAGATCCACGAACCGCCCTCCAGGGACGGCGCATCCGTGAGCACGGAGGGAGCGGAGATCCACTTCGCCGACCACTGGCCCGCGCCCATCAGACCGGTCTCCCACCACGAGGGCGCGCTCCACGGGGAGGCACCGCCGTCGGCGTCCCACACCCGCACCGACCAGAAGTAGCGCGTGCGGGGTTCGAGCGGGGGACCGGCGTACGGGACGAGGGCGGATTCGTCCGAGACGGTCTTGCCGCTGTCCCACACGTCCGGATGGGACAGGCCGGCGGCGCTCGTCGCGACGCGCACGTGGTACGCGCTCTGCCGCTGCCCCGGCCGGGCCGAGACCATCGGCCAGCTCAGGCGCGGGCGGGCGGCGTCGAGCCCCAGCGGTTGCCGGACGTACTCGACCGTGGGGGAGACGATCCGCAAGGCGCTCCTGCTCGCACGACCCGCGGCGGGCGAGGGAACGGCCACGGCCGGTCCGGCTCCGGCGGCCACGGCTCCCGCGGTGGCGACGGCGCTCGCGAGGATGTTCCTTCTACTGATCACAGCGGCCCCTAGAGGGAGAAGGTGAATCGATTCACGGCTGCGAAGGTAGGGGTGCGGGGAGTGGACGTCAATGCGCGTGCGAGCCATTTCTCGGGCGTGCGGAGGTGACCTGCGAAAACGGCTGAGGCCCGATCAACTCCGCTTCATTGAACGGGGATTGAACCCTTTCAATCCTGTGTCGGCCGTGCGGCACGGGCGGCTCCGGGCCCGCTCCGGCCTACAGCTGCCGCAGGTGGTCCCGGAGCCTGCGGGCCGCCTGTGCCATCAGGGCATCGGCGCCCGGCTGGGTACCGGCCGGTACGAGCGACTCGGTGAAGACGGCGACGGCGAACGCCTGACCGTCGGCGTGTTCGACGACCCCGACCTCGTGGCGGAGGTTGAGGAGCGTGCCGGTCTTGGAGGACCAGGAGGTGGCATCGGAAGTGAAGTCCGGGGCGAGCCGGTGCCGGAGCATGTTGTGGGCCATGAGGCCGCGCACCCGCTCGGCCACCTCCGGGTGGATCGCCGACGGTGTCCACAGCGCCTGGAGCAGATCCACGTAGGCACGCGGGCTGCCGGTGTTGGCGCGGGTGGTGTCGAGTTGCGGCACCCGGTGCCCCCGGCCGCTGGTGCCGGCGTCGATCGCGAGGGCGTGCGCGAGATGGGCCTCGGTGGCGTCGAAGCGTTCCACGGGTGTGTCGGACAGCTCGCGCATGCCGTGCCGGACGGTGATGCCGCGCAGGCCGAACCGATGGAGGATCTCGGCGACCCGGGCCGGCGGGGTGAGGTCGAAGAGGACGTCGGCGGCCGTACCGTCGCTCACGCAGGTGCTCAGATAGAGAAGATCGTCGAGCGCGATCCTGGCGGGGTGGCGGAAGCGGCTCAGTCCGGTGGGGCCCGGTGTGGTGATCCGCCCGGGGCGCACATCGAGCACGGTCGCACCGTCCAGCTCGCCCAGGCGGATGCGCTCCGCCGTCGCCAGCGCGAGCGGGACCTTGACCAGGGAGGCGGCGGGCAGTTGGGTGTCCGGCTCGATCCCGAGCTCGTCTCCGGTGTGCAGATCCCGGACGAGCAGACAGCCGTGCAGACCACCGTCGTGCAGCTCGCGGCGCAGATCGCTCAGCAGGGCCTCGGTGCTCACGCCGCCGTACCTCCGGTGCTGCCCGCCGGTGTGCCCGCCCCGCTGCCTGCCGGGTCGGCCGCCGGTCTGCCTGGCGGGGTGCCTGCGCCCAGACAGCGGCCGATGCCGTCGCCCAGGCGTGCCTCGACGTTCTGGGGATTGCCGTCACCGGCGGCGACGAGAGCGAACCCCCGGCTGAGCGCGATCTCGCCGATGGGCCGCCAGTGCAGGGCGAGTTCCTCCGCCTGCGCGGGGGAGCACAGCAACAGATCTCGTGAGCAGAGCGCTTCCGCCGCCGCGGATGTCAGATCGGCCGCGGCGACGAGCTGGGCGGGCCGCAGCCCGACCGCGTCCCGCAGCCGGGTCAGCGGATCGCGAATGTGCGGCACGTCGTCCTCCGGCTGGATCCAGACACGGGACGCGGGATCGACCGAGGCACGGCCGACCCGCAGTGTTTCGAGGTAGAGGCGCTTCACCCCGGGATCCCGGGCACCGGCGAGCCCGAGCGGCACGGACCACGTCGCCTCGTCCGCCGGCACCGCCAGCAGTGCGGCCCGCACCTGCTGCGCATGGACGAGTTCCCTGCGCTGGGCGGGAGCCGCGATACGGAGGTCGAGGGTGACACCGTGCCCGCGTGCCTCGGCGACGAGGCGGGCGAGAGAGGCCACCGAGCAGATGCCGGGCACGGCGAGCCGCCAGGGCTTGCGCTTGGCGGCCTCCGACTCGTTCAGCAACACCTCGGCCGCCCGCACGAGCTGCCTGGCCGTCGGCAGCATGTCCCGGCCGAAGGGAGTGAGGACGGCTCGACGCGAGGTGCGCTCGAACAGCTGCTCGCCGAAGCGTTCCTCGAGGGCGGCGACGCGACGGCTGGCCACGGGCTGCGACATCCGGGCGGCCGCGGCGCCGACGGTGAAGCTCCCGTGCTCACTCACGCTGACGAACGCGCGACATGCCGCCACCAGATCCACGGCCCGACTCTATGCCTTTTCGGCATGGAACAGCACAGGACCGTATTGGACCGCATGGTCACCGGAAGGTGAGGGTGGTCCCGGCACACATCACCACGCACCGGGACGGAGCCGAGCTCCGTCCCCTACGCGCCCTGCCTGCGGGGCGCCCCGGAGGTTCGGACCATGCACCACACCCGCGTCCGCCACGCCCTTCTCGGCGCGCTCGCCACGCTTGCCCTCGTCCCCCTGGTGGCCTGCGCCGGCTCGCAGGAGTCCTCGTCCTCGTCGTCGCCGTCCGTGTCGTCCCCGTCCGCCTCGCCGGGAAGCACGCGTACGGACGCGAAGACGTTCGCGGGCGAACTCAAGGCTCTGGAGCGCACGTTCGACGCACGGCTCGGCGTGTACGCCATCGACACCGGCACCGGGCGCGAGGTGGCGCACAACGACGGCGAGCGATTCCCTTACGCCTCCACGTTCAAGGCGCTGGAGGCAGGTGCCGTGCTGCGCAGGTACTCCATGAGCGGGATGGACCGCGTGATCACCTACTCCAGAAACGACCTGATCGCCAACTCCCCCGTGACCGAGAAGCACGTCGAGACCGGGATGACCCTGGCCCAACTCTGCGACGCCGCCGTCCGCTTCAGCGACAACACGGCGGCCAACCTGCTCTTCGACGCACTGGGCGGGCCCAAGGGCCTGGGTGCCGTGCTGAAGGAGATCGGCGACGACGCCACCAGGATGGAGCGCCGCGAGCCCGAACTGAGCCGATGGACCCCGGGCGACACACGGGACACGACCACACCGCGCGCACTGGCCGAGGACCTGCGCGCCTTCGTCCTGGGAGACGTCCTCGGCAGGGCCGAGCGTGCTCAGCTCACGAAGTGGCTGCGGACCAACACCACCGGAGCGAAGCTCATCAGGGCCGGGGTCCCGAAGGGCTGGGTGGTCGGGGACAAGACCGGCACGGGCAGCGGATACGGCGCCCGCAACGACATCGCGGTGGTGTGGCGGCCGGGCGCTGCACCGATCGTCATGTCGATCATGTCGAACCGCGCCGGTGAGTCTGCCGAGCACGACGACAAGCTGATCGCGGAGGCGGCGTCGGTGGTCGCGGACACGTTGTCGTAGCGGGATTCTCCGTCGTGACGGATGCGCGTGTCACTCCTGTGCCGCCCGCACGGGATTCACGACCGAACTCGGTCTCCCCTCCGACATTCCCGGCTCTGCCGAAATCCGGCCGACTTCCTGCCGGCGAGGCGCTCAGGGATGTCCGGCAACCCCCGGCCGACGCACGACGACAACTACGGCCCTCGCCCGCCGCGCGCTGATCCGCCGGGGATGACGGGACAGCCCTTAGGCTCGCGCCATGGCGACGCGTACACGGCTGTACCAGAACGGAACTCTCGTCCTGGAGGACTTTCCCGCCAGTGATGTCTCCGAGCATCTCGCCGACCCGACGTCCGTGGTGTGGCTGGACCTCTATCGCCCCGGATCCGCCGAACTCGTCATGGTGGGCGAAGAATTCGACATCCACGAACTGGCTCTGGAAAACGCCGCGCAGCACGGGCAACGGCCGAGGCTCGATCGTTTCCGCAGCCACGATGTCCTCACCGCCTATGCCGTCACCATCGGCGGGGACGGTGCGGAACTGTCCACCAGCGAGATCGCCGTATTCCTCACCGGCCGGGCAATGATCACCGTCCGAAAGGACGACGGATTCGACATCGGTGCTGTCGTCACCCGCTGGGACGAGAGTCCTGGCCTGGCCCGTCATGGTGTGGCCTTCCTGCTGCACGGCCTGCTCGCCGACATCGTCGACGGACACTCCGCCGCGGCCCAGCAACTCGACGACAGCATCGAGGCATTGGAGGATCTGCTTTTCTCGTCGGACCGGCGGGAGATCGAAACCGTGCAGCGACGGGCGTTCGCGTTGCGCAAGTCCCTCGTCCGGCTGCGCCAGATCGTGCTGCCGAGGCGGGAGGTGGTCAATGCGGTCATGCGGCCCGGCCTGCACGTCAACATCGAGCCTCTGGTGGCCTATTACCAGGACGTCTTCGACCATGCGCTACGCGTCACCGAATGGACCGAATCGCTGCGGGAGATGATGGCCTCGGTCATGGAGACCAACCTGTCGGTCCAGGCCAATCGCATGAATCTGATCATGAAGAAGGTGACGAGCTGGGCCGCGATCATCGCTGTCCCGACGGCGATCACCGGCTACTTCGGCCAGAATCTTCCGTATCCCGGCTTCGACCATGAGTCGGGATTCATCGTCTCGACCACCCTGATCGTGGCCCTGTCGGCTTCGCTGTACATGATCTTCAGGCGCCGGGACTGGCTGTGAACGACACCTCGCCCGCGAAGAGCGGTTCCGCGGCGGGTGTCGGGGGCCGCGGGGACCCGTTGCCGGAGCGTCGCGCACCGTGATGAAGACTGTGGACCATGGAGTTCTTCTGCTACCACCGCGACCGGCCGGATTCCCTGGAGCTGCGTCACGAGCTGTTGGAAGCCCACTGGTCCTACATGGACGGATACGCGGCGGAGATGATCGCCCGCGGCCCGACCCTCACCGGCGACGGCGAGGTGCCCACCGGCAGCGTGCACATCGTCGACCTGCCCGATCCCGCCGCCGCCCGCGTGTTCGCCTTCGACGAGCCCGGCTACCAGGCAGGCGTGTACCGCGATGTGCTGCTGCGCCGGTGGCGCAATCTGCTCGGCCGCACCATGTGGGACTTCGCCGGCGGGCCTGATGACGGCACCCGGTACCTGGTGCTCGGCCTCGGCACGGGACAGGCCGCCGATCTCACCGTGCCGGACGGCCAGGACGAGCTGA
This sequence comes from Streptomyces sp. NBC_00306, assembly GCF_036169555.1. GTDB lineage: Bacteria > Actinomycetota > Actinomycetes > Streptomycetales > Streptomycetaceae > Streptomyces > Streptomyces achmelvichensis. The sequence continues at coordinate 6,797,693 of NZ_CP108032.1, forward strand.
TCGCCTACGGGCCGCTGCTGTCCGACGACGGCGCCACCTGGGTGGGTACGGCCGCGCTGCTGCGGGCGCCGGACCCGGACACGGCACGCGCCGTCCTGACCCCGGACCGCTACGCCGGCATCGAGGTCCACCGCTGGCAGTTCGGCGGCCGGCGCTCATGAACTCCCGTAGCCGGCAACGGTTGTGCCCCGAGGCGGGTTCAGCCGGCGGCGCGTGAGCTGTCCGGGGACCGGGCGAAATCGGCGAGCGTGCGGAAGTCGTCATCGCGCAACCCGATCCGCGGATCGACATGGTGCAGAAGCCCACGCCCGCGGTGGTGAGCGGTCACGTACTCCTCGTCCAGGCCGCTCTGTTCGTCGTCCACACAGGCGAAGGTGCGGCCGTCGGCGAAGTCCACCAGGGGACCTGTCTTCCAGTGGACCCCGTCGGGCCGTTCCTGGAACAGCGCGTCGCCGAAGTCGACATAGGGGAGCTCGGGAAGTCCGAGCACCGGGGCGATCCACCGGTTGGCATCGGCCATCCATGTCGTCGCCCAGCACAACTCGTAGCCGAGCCCGAGAAGGGCCGGCCCGTGCTCCGGGTTGAGCCACACCCGAAGGGGCCGCCGCCGGGGCGACAGCCCTTCCGAGGTACCGGCCGGCCTGGGCACTCTGAGAGTGGTGTATCCGTCGGGGCGCCTCTCCGGCTGGGCCGCATAAGGGTTGAGCGGCCCGTCCACGTCGAGGAACAGCAGTGGTCGGCTCACGATCGCCCCGGCTCCGGTTGATGTCGGCCTCCGGCGTGGAGCGTAACCGCACCGGCCGCACTGCAGGTACGCCCTCATGAACGGTTGCGGCAATGCCTCGGCGCAGCACGGAACCCCGATCGCCCGATCATGCGTGGTACTGAGCACGCCGTGCGCCCACAACCGCGGGGCGGGACGAGCACGAGACGGATGGGTGGACCGTGGTGGAGCGGGCGGACAGCTCTGTGGCGTCGGGCAGTTCGGCTGCGCCGCCGACTTCGACGGTCGCGGCTTCGCGGCGGAGGGTGTCTCGCCTCAATCCGTGGCGCCGCGGCAAGGACGCGAGGCCCCGGTCGCCCTGGGCCCGCGGGCGCGTTCTCGCCGCCCTCGCCGTGCTGACCGCCGGACTCCTGGCGTTCCACTCCGCGGTGCCCAACACCGCGGTTCGTCTCGGCAGCCTGCTGGAGGCTTTCCTGCCCTGGCTCGGTCTGGTCGTCCCCGTGTTGCTCGGACCGGCCCTCCTGCGCCGCTCCGCCCTCGCCCTGGTGGCTCTGCTGCTGCCCGCGGCCGTCTGGGCCGGCCTCTTCGGCGGGATGCTGCTCGGTGAGAGCCGGACCCCGTACGACTTCCTGGCGGTGCAGCACAACGTCAGCGACGAGAACGCCGACCCCGCGGGCACCGCCGCCGCTCTGGTCGACTCCGCACCGGACCTCATCGCCCTGGAAGAGCTGACCCCTGTCTCTGCCGGCCTATGAGAGGGCGCTGGAGTCGGCCTACCCCTACCACGCGGTCAGAGGCACCGTCGGGCTCTGGTCGGCGTATCCACTGTCAGAGGTCCGCACGGTCGACATCAGGCCGAAGGGGATCGGGGACGGCTGGAGCCGCGGTCTGCGCTCCACCGTCCGTACGCCGCGCGGTGACCTCGCGGTGTACGTCGCCCATCTGCCTTCCGTCCGCATCGCACCCGGCGGGTTCGGTTCACACCGGCGGGACGAAAGCGCTCACCTGCTGGGTGAGGCCCTTGGCGCGGAGAAGCTGGACAAGGTGGTCCTCCTCGGAGACCTCAACAGCACGCTGGACGACCGGGGACTCGTACCGGTCACTTCGCGGCTGACCTCGGCCGAGCAGAGCTTCTCCTTCAGCTGGCCCGCCGGATTCCCGGTGTCCAGGATCGACCACGTCATGGCCCGCTCGGCCACGGTGACCGAGGTGTGGACCCTGCCCGCGACCGGCAGCGACCACCTGCCGGTCGCCGCCGGAATCGACTGGGGGCCCGAGCGCTGACCGGCCGCAGGCTGCTCCCGGCAGGCTTTGCCCACTCGCGCCGCGATGCAACGGCACGCGCCGGACGACGCACGTCAACGGGCGAACACTGCCGGTCGAGGCACTAGCGTGGGAGGGACGGATCGCGCGATCAGGAGGACGGCATGACGACTCCACCGAAGGCCGCGCTGGCGAAGTGGAACAAGGTGCGCTCCTTTGCCCTGGGGCTGCCCGGTGCCGGCGAGGAGTTCCCCTGGGGCGAGACCGTCGTCAAGGTGAACAAGAAGATCTTCGTCTTCCTCGGAGTGGCGGACGGCAGCTACCCGTTGGGTGTCGGCGTCAAGCTCAAGGACGAGGCGATGCACGCTCACGCACTGTCCTGCCCGGGCGCCGAGCCGTCCGGATACGGCCTCGGGAAGGCGGGCTGGGTGCAGGTCCCGCTCGCTCAGAAGGGTGCACCCTCGGCGGAGGTGCTCTACGACTGGGTGGAGGAGAGCTACCGCGTCATCGCGACGAAGAAGCTGATCGCCGAGCTCGACGCCCGCTGACCGGACTCCGCCACCTCTTCCACAAAGGACCGCTCGGGCTCTCCGCGAAGTCGGCCGGCCGTACTCCCCGAAGCGCATCCCTTGTCGAATGAGAGAGAGATGCGGAAATGGATCAGGTGAGTATTTCGCTGCATCGCGAGGCGCGCGTCAAGCGGATGATCGGCATCCTCCGCGTGCTGATCGCGGCCGCTATTGCGACGGCTGTCTATTTCCTGGTCGCGGGCATGGTCGCCGGCGGTGTGGCGCTCCTCGGCATGATGGGTGTTGCCTGGGTCGTGTCGGAGAAATCGTCGTGCGCAAGGCCAGTCCGTGAACCCTTCGCCGCGTTGAGGGGGGAGTGCAAGGTCGGCCCGGGTGATCAAGAAATGCGCGGGGGCGGAATTCGGTCAGAGTATTCACCGCATTCGCTGAATTGCGACATGTGGAGTGCCGCGCCCCGATTCCCCGAAGGAATGGCTTGTTCCTCTGCCAACCTTTCGTGCGCTGTTGACGGGGCATTCGTGCCGCCCCTTTAGTTGCTCCTGTCCGCACAAGGGACGGCCAGGAGGATTTCACGCCCTGACTGACCACAGGGGGACGTTCGACCTCTCCCGGGGCGTACCTGGCCGGCCTGCTGAATTCGATCAGGGGGAAACAGTGAAGACATCACGTTCCGTCTTGGCCGCAGCCGCGTTGACCGCGGCCGCCGCGCTGCTCACCGGCACGGCGCCGATGGCATCCGCCGCCGGAACCCAGGGTGGCGGCGCCGTCGCCGCCTACGGGCAGAAGACGGTCAACCTCAAGCAGGAAGGCTGGGGCGACGCCAGCAGTTGCGTCGTCTACTCCAAGACCGCGGTCCGCTGCTTCAAGACCCACGCAGAAGCGGACAAGGCGCTCGGCTACTCCCGCGCCACGGATCCGCTGGCCCGCAGCATCGGCACCCGGGCACTGCCGGCCTGTGCCTCCGGCTGGACGTGCCTGTACGAGCACGCGAACGGTGGCGGTCGTCGGCTGATCTTCAGCGACTACTACTGGCACAACCTCAACGAGTACGGCTTCAACGACCAGACGTCGTCCTGGCGCAACAGGCAGTCGAACTCGTACGCCTGGCTGGCCCGTGACGAGGGAGGCAACGGCGGCACGATCTCCATCAGCCCCAACTCCTACAGCTCGAACCTCGGCGCCTACAACGACTGGGCCAGCTCGGTCGCCGCCTGACGCCGAACACCAGCACAAGGAACAGCGACTCCGCGCCTGCGGGGTGCCGGCTCGACGCCGGTGCCCCGCAGGCGTCTGTCCGTCCGGCGGCAACGCGTCCACACGGCGACCCGGTTGCCGGTCCGGACTGTCCGCCGGCTCGCGCTGCCGCTCACCACGCCCGCCAGCCGCTCCACCGCGCGACGGAGATCACGACGACCGGCCCGTCGGGTTGCCGGTCCGCGTACTGCTCGTACTTCGCCGTCAGCAGGCCGGCCCACCGGGCCGCCTCGGCGCAGTGGTCCGGTGGCGGGAGCACATGGGCCCTGCCGTCCGCGCGGGCCCACCACAGCCGGTCCCAGTCCTCCTCGTAGTGGTCGACGATCAGGCACACCGAGGGGTTGGCGGCGATGTTTGCGAGGCGTTTCAGCTGTGTCGTCCGCTTCGGTTTGTGGTCCACGGCCAGCACCACCGTGTCGCCGTCCACCGCGAAGACCACCGGCGCCAGGTGCGGGTGTGCCGTCGCGTCGGCCGTCGCGAGGTGGGCGACGCGCGCCGCGGCGAACCGCTCCCGTACCTGGGTGCTCGTCAGAACGGGCATGGCACTCTCCCTGCCTCAGCGGTACCGGGCGGCGAGGCCGGCCAGCCGGTCCAGGAACGTGTGCGTCTCCCGTTCGTGCGTCGTCGGCACATAGAACAGCAGCCGCTCGACCCCCAGGCGGGCGTACCCCTCGATCTGCTCGGGGTCGTCGGACGCCGCGTACACCGTCACCGGCACCTCGCGGCCGGCCAGGGCGCGCAGCCGCTCGATCTGCGGACCGAGCTGCTCCGGCGACACGCTGTTGGCCAGCCAGGCGTCGCCGAGCCGCGCCACGCGCGGGAACGCGCCTTCCGCGCCGCCGACGTAGATCGGCGGATGAGGGCGCTGCACGGGCTTGGGCCAGGCGAACACCGGATCGAAGTCGACGAACTCACCGTGGAACTCGGCCGTGTCCTCGGTCCACAGCGCGCGCATGGCGCGCAGTCGCTCGTCCGTGAGCCGGCCACGGGTCGCGGGGTCGGCGCCGTGGTTCCTCATTTCCTCACGATTCCAGCCGACCCCGATGCCGAAGATCACGCGGCCGCCGGAGACCAGGTCGAGGGAGGCCACCTCCTTCGCCGTGATGATCGGGTCCCGTTGCGGGATCAGCGCGATGCCGGTGCCCAGCAGAAGCCGCTCGGTCACCACGGCGACCGCGGTCAGGGCCACGAAGGGGTCGAGGGTGCGGTAGTACATGTCCGGCAGGTCGCCGCCGCCCGGGTAGGGGGTCTGGCGGGCCACCGGGATGTGGCTGTGCTCGGCGATGAACAGGGAATCGAACCCGCGCCCCTCGAGTGCGGTGCCGAGTGCGGTGGGGCTGATGCCCTGGTCGGTGATGAAGGTCGAGACTCCGAATTTCACGTCGGCTCCGGGGGCGGTGGGACAGGGGAAGGGACGGGCGGCACAGAACTCCTGACTACCCGCCCAGGGGGGTACGGCTCCCACTGACCACCCGGGTGAACCACCCGTCCGCCCGGTCCCCGTTCGGCCGTCTCGCCGGTCCCCGCCCTGCGCACCCGACTCCAGCGGGGTAATTTGTCGATATTTATCCCTGTGTTTTCCTCGTGCTTCGTCCTCCGTGCTCCGTTCCGCGGACCGAGGACGAAGGAGATGCCCCGGCCGGCGGCGCGAAGGGTGGACGATGCCGAAGACGACCGTGCACTCGCGGCGGACCCGGAGCACCTCACGCGGACTGTCGGTGGTCGGCAGGCGGTCGTGGAGCCCGGCGGACACGCGGCTGCTCGCGGCCGTGGCGGTCGCCTTCACGCTGTTGCAACTGGTTCTGGTGCGGCCCTGGATGGGTCTCGGCTGGGACGAGACGGTGTACGTCAGCCAGGTCGGCGGGCAGGCACCGGCTACGTTCTTCAGCGCGCCCCGCGCGCGAGGGGTCTCGCTGCTCGTCGCTCCGATCGCTTCCTGGTCGTCGTCCACCGCTTTGCTGCGCGTCTTTCTGGCGGTGCTGGCAGGGCTGGGGCTGTTCATCGCCCTGCGGTGCTGGCGTGGCCTGTTCCCCGTGCGGGTGCTCGCGTCGGGCGGCGCGCTGTTCGCGACCCTGTGGATCACGATGTTCTACGGCCCGCAGGCGATGCCCAACTTCTGGGTCGCGATCGGCGCGTTGGCGGCGGTGGGCTGCTTCCTGCGGGCCCAGGCCGACCGCGCCGCCCGGGCGCCCGTGTGGGGAGTGGCGGGCAGCGCGGCCCTGATGGCACTGATGCGGCCGACGGACGCGGTCTGGGTGGTGCTGCCCCTGCTCGTGCTCCTCGTGTGCGTACCCGGATGGCGGCACCTGCGCCTGCTGGCCGCCCTGCCGGCGGGGCTGCTGGCCGGGGCCGCGGAGTGGGTCGTCGAGGCGTACGTGAGTTTCGGGGGTCTGCGCACACGGATGGCCGAGGCGTCCCGCGTGCAGGGCGATCTCGGCTGGAACATCGCCGTGGGCGACCAGCTGCGCAGCCTGAGCGGCCGCACGCTGTGCCGGCCGTGCACCAGCGCGATGCCCGACGTGGCGGTGCTCGTCTGGTGGTGCGCCCTTCCCCTGCTTGCCGCCCTCGCGCTGGCCGTCGCGGTCCGGGCCCGGCGCACGGCACGCACGCTGGTGCCGCTGGCCTGCGCCTTCAGTGTGGCCGTGCCGTATCTGTTCCTGATCGGCTATGCCGCTCCCCGGTTCCTGCTGCCCGCCTACGCCCTGCTCGCCGTTCCGGTCGCGGACGGGCTCCTGCGCCTGGCCGTCACGCCGAGCGGGCGCCGGCGTCCGGTGGCCGTCACCCTGCTGGCGGTCGCGCTGGCCGGGCATCTGGCGGTGCAGTACGCGGTGCTCTCCCGCGCCGTGGAGCGCACCACGCTCTCCCACGCGGCATGGTCCCGCGTCGTCGACCAGCTGCACCGGCTCGGGGTACGACCGCCGTGCCTGCTCTCCGGACACGAGTCCGTTCCGATCGCCTACTACGCCGGATGCGCCTCCGTGCACACCCACGGCAACAACGCCAACACCACGGCCGCGGAGATCGGCCGAGCGGCGCAGAGCATGCCGGTCGCCGTGCTCACCACCCGCACCTCGGGCCCGCCGCCGTACGCCCGTACCTGGCCCGCGTACCGCCTGGAGGACCCGGGCCCGTACCGCGGGCAGTACGTCTACGTCGCCCCCGGGCGCGGCTCCGGGCCTTCTGCCGGCCAGGTTTCTAACCGGTGAACGGCAGTCTGTCGTCGCCGAGTTGCGCCACGAGGAGTCGCCCGTCCGCCCGTACGTTGCACTCGCTGATGACCCGTTCGACCTGACAGGCCTCGCCGTCGCGGGGTTCCAGGCGCAGGGTCACGGTCACCTCGCCCAGGCCCTGGCGGGGGCCGTCCTCGGCGGTGAGCCGGCGGTAGAGCGTGTTCGGCCAGTGGTCCGGGTCCGTGTCCTGCCACATCGTCAGGCTGGGTTCGCTGAAGCGGCAGGCGTGTCCACCGTGTGGCTCCTGCAAATACGAATGACTCAGCGGGAGGGTGCCGAGGAGGGGGGCCAGCCGGGTGCGGAGCCGGTCGTTCTCGATCAGGCGGTGGCGCTGCCACGTCCTTCCGCTGGTCACGCTCATCCGCAGCGTGGCCAGGAGATAGGGGTGGCCGTCCGGCGCGGTCACGGGTTCGTCGCCGCGCCACTTGGGCCAGGAGGAGGCGGGCACGGGTAACGGACCCCCGTGGTCCGGTGCTTGGCTGTCTTTGCCGGTCAAACGCATCATCCGCCGCCCTCCATCGGCAAATTATGCCCCGCCGTCGGCCCCGCGCAGGCACGATCACCCCTCACGGCGTGAATATCCCGCGCGGCGCCGGGAGTTGTCACCGGCTGTCGGGCGGTGGGGCCGCCATGGCGGGGTGCATTCCGGACTGCGCCTGGGCCGCCCGATAGCGCGAGGGCGGGATCCCGTAGCGGTCGACGAACGCCTGCCGCAGGGTCTCGGCCGTCCCGAAGCCGCAGCGCTTCGCGACGCTCGCCACCGGTAGCCCGGTGGCGGCCAGCAGATGGGCGGCCGCCTCCGTCCGTGCGTGCCGCACGAACCGGCCCGGCGTCCGGCCGAGATGCTCGATGAACAGCCGTGTGAGGTGACGTTCGCTCACCCGTACCAGCGCGGCCAGCGACTTCGTGGTCAGGTCGGCGCCCGGATGGCTGGTGACATGGTCGACGACACGGCGTACGAGGTCGTGCTCCGGCGGCGCGGCGGCGACGAACATGCTCATCTGTGCCTGGTTTCCCGGCCGTTGCAGATACGTCACCAGTGCCTGGGCCACCCCTCGTGCCAGTTCGGGGCCGTTGTCCTCCGCGACGAACGACAGCGTCAGGTCCAGCGCGCTGGTCACCCCGGCGGAGGTGGACACCTGGCCGTCGCGGATGTAGATCGGGCTCGGGTCCACCGTGACCTTCGGATACGTCGCGCCGATCTCGTCGGCCCACATCCAGTGGGTCGCGGCGCGTCTGCCGTCGAGGAGACCCGCGGCCGCCAGGACACCGGCGCCGGTGCACACCGACGCCACGCGCCGGCTCTCGCCCGCGAGGCGGCGCACATGGCCCACGATGCGCGGGTTCGCCGCTGCCGCCTTGAATCCCAGGCCACCCGCGACGATCAGTGTGTCCAGGGGGCCCTTGATCCGTTCGAGGGATTCCTGTGCCTGGAGAGTCAGCCCCTGGTCACAGGTGACCGCCCGGCCGCCGGACGTGGTCAGACGCACGCGGTACGGCGGCCGGGCGCCTCCGAGATTGGCCGCCTCCAGCGTCGAGGTCACGCAGGCGATGTCCAGCAACTGCGCCTCGTCGTAGGCGACGACGACCACCAACCGCTCGTCCATGGCTCCCATCCTATGTCTGAATGACAGGGATCCCAAGTATTCGGACACCGCCTCCGTCCTTCCTTGTCGGCTGCTCGCCACAATCCGAGGGTGAGGACATCGGTCCGGTCGTCACAGCAGGGAGGGTTCTCATGAGCAACGTCGCAGCGGAACGCGGACACTGGCCGCGCTTCGCACTGCACTACGCGGAGATGGTCGTCGCGATGTTCGCCGGGATGATGGTCTTCGGCGCGGTCGTGGAGGGCATCGTCGCCGCCGCTGACCTCGGTTACTCGGCAGAGCGGCAACCGGCCCTCGCCTCCGTGGTGATGACCGTCGACATGGCGCTCGGGATGGCGATCTGGATGCGCCTGCGAGGTCACCCACGGGCGGGCATCGCGGAAATGTCGGGGGTTATGTTCGTCCCCCTGCCCGTCCTCCTCCCGTTGCTGTGGCTGGACGTGATCTCGGACCAGACCCTGATGGTCCTGCTGCATGTGGCGATGTTCCCGCTCATGCTGCTCGTGATGCTCCGCCGTCGCGCCGCCCACGGGGTGCGGTCATGAGCCCGTCCGGCATCGCCGCCCGGCTGCGACCGGTGCTGGTCAGGTACCACTGGCCCAGCTGGGTCGGGGCCGCGACCGTGGCGCTGCTCGCCGTCATCGGGGTGCACACGAAGTTCGCGCACGGCATCGTCGTGGCGGCGATTGTGTACTGGGTCTGGGGCGCCGTACGCGGGCAGCTGTGGCGGCCCGGCTGGCTCACGCTGGAGACGGCGGGTGTCCTGGTCTTCGGCGCCGTCATGCTGGTGGCCCTGGCTGTCGACGGGGAGCAGGCACGGCTGGTGCTCGCGGCGGGATGGCTGGCCCACGCCGGCTGGGATGTCGCGCACCACCGGGCGGACATGATCGTCCCGCGGTGGTACGCGGAGTTCTGCGGCGTCCTCGACGTCCTGCTGGCGGCTGTGGTGCTGACGCTGCCGACGTCGTAGAGCCGGTCGTCCGGATCCGGCCGGGCCCGTCGGTCCGGCCCGACCGAACGGCGGGCCTGCCCCGGGCTTACCGTGGGCGGACACGGGTGGCCGGCGCGCGCAGGAGCCCGCCGGCCGAGGAGGAGACCATGACCACGCTCGAGAACCGGCCCAACACCGCACTCCTCGTCGTCGACGTGCAGAACGGCGTCGTCGCGGGGGCGCACCGGCGTGACGCCGCCGTCGGCAACATCGGCAGCCTCGTCGAGAAGGCACGGCGGGAACGCGTCCCCGTCCTCTGGGTCCAGCAGACCGACGACGAGCTGGCGAAGGGGAGCGAGAAGTGGCAGATCGTTCCCGAACTGGCCCCGCACGACGCCGAACCCCGCATCGAGAAGGGCTACGGCGACTCGTTCGAGGAGACCACCCTGGAGGCGGAGCTGTCGGGACTCGGCGTCGGGCGGCTCTTCGTCGTCGGCGCACAGACCGACGCCTGTATTCGCGCCACGCTCCACGGTGCGTTCGTCCGGGGATACGACACGACCCTCGTCAGTGACGCCCACACGACCGAGGATCTGACGGAGTGGGGCGCTCCGCCGCCCGCCCAGGTCATCGCGCACACGAACCTGTACTGGGCCTACGAGACGGCTCCGGGACGGACGGCCGGGACGGTGGAGACCAAGGAGGTCGACTTCGGCGGCACGTTGTGACCTGTCCGCCGGAGGAGACGCGACGCGCTCCGACCTGCGCCCCGCCGCCCTAGGCGCCAGGCGTTCAGTACACGGCGGGGTTCAGTACGCGGCGGCGTTCAGGACACGGGCGTCAGGACACGCCATCCACAACCGGCCGTGGTCAGGACGCCCTGCCCGCCCGCCAGTCCGGGGCCAGCACCGACCAGATCTCCTCGTCGTGCCGCTTCCCCCGGTACAGATAACTCTCGCGCAGCACGCCGTCCTTCGTCATCCCGAGCCGCCGGGCCACGGCGATGCTGGGCTCGTTCGCCGCCGAGACCCACCACTCGACCCGGTGGATGCCCCGCTCCTCCACGGCCCAGTCGATGATCACGCGTACGGCCCGGGTCACCAGCCCCCTGCCCACGGCCGAAGGCTCCAGCCAGCATCCTGCCTCGGCGGTGCCCTGCTGTACGTCCATCCTCCGGAAGATGACCGCGCCGACGAGCCTGCCGTCCGTCCTGATGCCGTAGATCCGCCCGGTGTCGGCGGCGGTCTTCTCCGCGTACGCCTGGAGGAAGGCCCGGCTCGACTCCAGGTCGGTGACGACGTCGGGCAGGCCGTTGTACTGCCCGATGAACTCCCGCCCCCGGTCCACGTGAGCGAGGAACTCCTCGGCCTGCCACGGCTCGAGCGGCCGCAGCTCCGCACCGTCGTCACCCAGGGATGTCGCGTACATCGTCACCTTCTCGTCCACCGTCGGAGCCGGTCCCCGTGATCTCCGGGGCCGGGGCACGCTATCAGCGCCAGTTCCGCCGGCAGTCGCGCGGTGACGTGCGGCGGATACGGAGCCCGGCCGAAATGTGTTGGCCGTGACGGATACTCCGACGACACAATCGCGGGATGTACGTATTTCGCTGCCGCCGGTGCCACGCCGAAGTGACCGGGCCCGTCCAGGAGGTGGCCCTCCCGGACGTGGACGAGGCACCCGCGCCGTACGCGCTGCCGGACGGCCAGGAGGAGTGCCCGCAGCGCATGGCGGCGGGGTGTTTCGCCTTCGAGCCGCCGCCGCAGCAGTCGCAGCAGCTCGTGCCGGTGTCGGAGCGGCGAGCCGTCGTGATACCGCGTAAGGCGAAGGTGCAGGGCGTGCTGGTGAACCAGGGCGATGTGCGGGATCTGGTGCGGTCGACCGTACGGGGACGGCTGAACGGATGCTGCGGGCTGGACGGTTGCGACGGGCCGAACCTCGTGTGCCGGTTCTGCACGGCGGACATCGCGGTGGAGCGGTCGGACTGCTGGACGCCGCAGGAGGTCGTCCTCGTCGCCGGGGCGGTGGAGTTCGTCCTGGCACCGGCACAGTAGATCCCGATGGCCGGGGGCGGCGGGCACCGGGCCCGGCCCCGAGGGCCCGCGGGCAGTCGTCCACCGGTCCGGGGGCCCGGCACGCACCGGCGGTGCGCCGCCCTGACGCGCAGGCCCCGGGCCGCAGCTACTCGGGCTGGGGCAGCCGGCTCTTCGCGTCGTCGTAGGTGCCCTCGCCCGCCGATTCGGCACGGGTGTAGACGAGGTTCAGCACCCCGGTCCGGAAGGTCTCGGACGAGATCAGGGTCAGCGGGACCGGGGCCTCGCCCTCGTCGAACAGGCGCATTCCCTTGCGTACGGCGATCGGGTGCACCAGCAGGCGCAGCTCGTCCAGCAGTCCCGCCTCCAGCAGTTGCCGGACGACGGAGACCGAGCCGCTGATCCCGATGGGTCCGTCGCCCGCTTCGTTCTTCAGGGCGGTGACCGCCTGGACGAGGTCGCCGTCGAGCAGCTCGGAGTTCCGCCAGGTGAAGTCGAGCTGCTGGTGCGAGACGACGATCTTCCGGACGTCTCCGAGCGCCTTGGCGAAGTGGGCGTCCTCGCCGCCGGCCGCTTCCCGCTCCGGCCAGGCTCCGGCAAAGCTGTCGTAGGTCTTACGGCCCAGGAGCAGCGTCTCCGACGGGCTGAGGGCGGCGTCGACGGCCGCACTCATCTCGTCGTCGAAGTACGGGAAGTGCCACTGGTCTGGCGCCTCCACGACGCCGTCGAGCGAGATGAACAGCTGAGCGATGATCTTCTTCATGGCGGGCTCTTCCCAGAGTCGTCGGTGATGTCCCGTGTCCTGACAGACGGCACGAGCGCGCAGAAGTCATCGCCCTGCGTCACCCGAATCCCGCATCCACACCGACCACGGGCTCCGCGTCCTCGCCAGGGGCCCGACGCGGCCCCGGACCGGCGTACGAGCCGCACCGGCGCGGGGCGCGGTGAAGCCCGGCGAGAGCGCGGGAACAATCCGGGGACGCCCGCGGTTCTGGTCTACGTGGCTGCGGAGGGGACAGTGTCCCCGGGCCCTACCTATAGCCCATGGGGAAGATCGTTCGGCTGAAGCCCCATGGAGCCTTTCGCCGCGAGGCGACCGCCCTCTGCCGGCCACCACGAACGGCCCCGGCAGGCCTCCTCAGTCCTCGGCCGGGGCCTTCTCGTGCGTCGGCAGGCAGCGCGGGGTCAGTAGCCGGCCGGGCGGACGACGCCCGTTTCGTACGCGTACACCGCCGCCTGCGTACGGTCGCGCAGACCCAGCTTCAGCAGGATCCGGCCGACATGGGTCTTCACGGTCTGCTCCGCCACGACCAGTCGGGTCGCGATCTCGGCGTTCGACAGCCCTTGCGCGATCAGGGCCAGGACCTCGGTCTCGCGTTCCGTCAGAGCTCCGACGCGCTCCATGAGCGGAGCGCGGTGGGTGCGGGTCACCCGCGAGAACTCGGCGATCAGCCGCTTCGTGATGTTCGGTGCGAGCAGCGCGTCACCTGCCGCCACCACACGTACCGCCTGCGCCAGCTCGGCGGCCGACGCGTCCTTGAGCAGAAAGCCGGAGGCCCCCGCGCGCAGCGCCTCGTACACGTACTCGTCGAGGTCGAAGGTGGTGAGGACCAGCACCTTCACGGCCGGGTCGCCGGCGGGCCCGGTGATGCGGCCCGTGGCCTCGATCCCGCCCAGTCCCGGCATACGGATGTCCATGAGGACGACGTCGGGGGTCAGTTCGGCGACCTTGGCGATCGCGTCGAGGCCGTCCACGGCCTGGCCGACGACCTCGATGCCCGGCTCGGCGTTCAGCAGCACGGTGAAGCCCTGGCGCACCATCATCTGGTCGTCCGCGATCAGCACGCGGATGGTCATGATCCGTCCTCCAGGGGAAGCGTGGCCAGCACCTCGTAACCACCGTCGGGCAGCGGTCCGTTCACCAGGTCGCCGCCCAGCATGTCAGCCCGCTCACGCATCCCGAGCAGCCCGTGCCCGCCGTCGCGGGCGGGCGGGACCGGACCGGAGGCGGCGGTGTTCGTGACACGGACGGCGAGTACGGCCGCGTGATAGCCGATCTCCACCCGCACGCGGGCCCCGGGAGCGTGCCGCATGGCATTGCTGAGTGCTTCCTGCACGATGCGGAACGCCGAGAGTTCGACGCCCGGAGCCAGCGGACGTCGCTCGCCCTTGATCTGTGTGTCGACGCCGACACCGGCGCCGCGCACCGTGCCGATCAGGTCGTCCAGCCGGTCCAGGGTGGGCTGCGGGGCATGGCGCACCCCGTCCGCGACGGCGTCCTCGGAGCGCAGGACGCCGAGGACCCGGCGCAACTCCGCCAGCGCCTCGACGGCACTGTCCCGGATGCCCGCGAGGTTCTCCCTGAGTTCGTCGGACGGCGCTTCGACGAGGTGGGGCGCCACCTGTGCCTGGATGGAGATCACCGACATGTGGTGGGCGACCACGTCGTGCAGCTCGCGCGCGATGCGGTTGCGCTCCTCCAGCAGCGCGCGGCGGGCCCGCTCGCCGGCCGTGAGCTCCTCCTGCACGATCAATTCGCTCCGGGCGACCTGCCGGCCGCGCAGAGCGGCGCCCAGAACCGCGGCCGTGACAAGGATCGCGACGGCCTGGCCGACGCCGGCGGGACGGGCCCCCGGCGGCAGCAGTGCACACAGCAGCCCCACGACGACGCCGACGGCCAGCGCCCCGGCGGTCGCCCGGGGCCGCAGGCGCAGTGCCAGCAGGAACAGCACACCTGCCTGCGCGGTGATCGCGGGCCCGGTCCACGGGGTCAGGCCGCCGGCCGTGGAGACGTCCCCCGCGAGCGCCGGAAGAGCAGCCGTGACCGCCATGGCGGCGGTCGTCACCCACCAGGCCACCACCGGACGGAAGGCCGCCACGACCGGAGTCGCTGCCTGCACCACGCCGAGCAGCAGGGCCGTGCCCATGCCGATGCCGTACCGCGGGGAGAAGGCCAGGGCGTTGACGGCGAAGGGGGCGATCACGGCGGCGATCAGCACCAGCAGGACGACGACGGCCGGCTGCCACATCTGGCCGCCCGGTGTGGCGATCGGCGGCAGCGGGCGCGCGGCCGTACTCCACAAGTCCTCGCGCAGCGCCCGCAGGACCGCGCGCGCCGCCGTGGGTACGCGTCGCCCGGTTCCCGCCCTGCGCGCGGCGTCGCCCCCGTGTCCCACCCCGCTGTCTCCCACTCGATCAACCCTAGGCATCGCGCGCCGCCTCCCTCCGGGCGGGCCTGCCCGTGCGCACCACCGTGGTGCGCCCCCGCCTCTCCCGTTCGTGGGCCCGGTCCTGCTCGTAGGTTCTGAAGGCCGCCCAGCACACCAGCAGCGCCGCCGCGAACACCGGCAGCCAGAGCACCCTGGCCTGCACCCAGCCCGGTCCGTCGGGAACCGTGTGCAGGCCCGGCACCGCCCTCCCCGCGAGCAGGGCGGTCGCGGTGACCGCCATCATCGCCGTCTGATGCCAGAGGAAGACGGTCATCGCCGACAGGTTGACCAGCGCCACCGCGGCCCAGGCCAGAGGTCTGGCACACAGCCGTCGCAGCGGGTCGAGCAGCAGCAGTGCCGCCCCGCACTGGGCGATCCCGAAGGTGACGGCCGCGAGCGTGGGCGGGGCGAGATTGGAGATGGCGGCACCCGGCACTCCGACCATGGCCGCCGGATAGCCGGCGAACAGCACCAGCAGGGTGGTCGCCGCCGCGCCGCCCACCAGCAGGGCCCACGCCGTCGCACGGCTGCTCAGACCGCCACGCGCCCAGGCGGCGCCAAGACAGTACGGGACCAACCAACCCGCCACCACGTTGAGTTCGGCGATCCGGTCCGGTCCGGACAGGCCGAAGCGGAACAGGTCGACATTCAGGACGACAGCGAGCGGCCACAGCGGATGCAGTCGCGCCGCGAGTGGAGTCGCGGCCGTCAGGACGGCGAAGATGAGCAGGAACCAGAGCGGCGAGAGCACCAGCTTCCCGAGAGCGTGCACCGTCGCCCACCCCGTGCCGCACGCGAGCATCGTCCCGGCGGCCAGGGACCACACCACCAGCACGGCGCACACCGGCCCGAACAGCCTCCCCAGCCGCGTGCGCAACCACTGCCGGTATGTCACGCCGCGCTCGCGTGCCGACAGATAACTCCTCGTCCCCACCTGTCCACCGACCAGGAAGAACACCGCGAGCGTCTGCAACACCCAGGAGACCGGCGCCAGTCGGGGCAGATGCTGGAGCGGGCTCGAGACCCGCACCGTGCCGCTGTCGGCGACGAGCGCGGTCACCAGCCAGTGCCCCAGCACCACTCCGAGGATGGCCAGGGCCCGCAGGGCGTCGACGGCGCGATCGCGGCCCGGCGGGGTGGCGGCGTCGATACGGCGGACGACGTCACGCACGGCCTTCCCCCGTCCGCGCGGTTGCCGAAACGATGCGCGCGATGTTCCGCAGGGACACCGACCCCGCCCGCAGATAGCCGCTGTGTCCGCACGCGCCCGCGTCGAAGCGGCGCGCACCGAACCTGTCCGACACCGGGTCCGCGCCGAAGCCGATGGTGGTGATGTGCAGGCCCAGCCGTACGTGGGGCACATCCGCTATCCAGTCGCCGCTGCCCCGGCCCGCCCAGACGGTCGCCCGGGTGCGCAGCTCCCGGACGTGGTCGACGCCGGTGCCAGGGCTGCCGTAGAGCACGATGTCCGATGCCTTCAGACCGGAGGCGGCACGGGCGCACACGACGGAGCCGTAGGAGTGGCAGAGCACCGCGATGCGGGTGGCCGGGGCCGCCGCCGCCAACTCGGCGACGAAGGACCGCAGGGCGGGTGCCGCGCTCTCGGCCGACGCGGCGGTGAGAGCCGCCGCACTCGGGGTGGCCGGGGTCTGGTAGCCGAGCCAGGCGACGACGGCACCGCTGTCGCCGAGCTGCCGCCGCAGTTCCCGGGCGTCCGCACGGAAGCGCTCGTATCGGTCGAGACCGGTGTCGGACCCCGGGACCAGTACCGCGATCCGGTCGGCGTGCGACAGATCGCCGAACACCTCGGCGGCGCGGCCGCCGTCCCGGCCGTCGAAGGCGAGGAACCGGCGGTCGGGCCCGGCCATGGCGGACAGCACGGCGGCGCGCCGGCGGTCGCCGTGTCCGGAGGCTGCGCGCTCGGCCGCCCGGATGCCTTCCCGCTGAGCGGCGTAGCGCGCGGCCAGGGCAGCGGGGGCGACGTTCACCGGTCCGATGGCGACCGGGGCGGGTGCCGGAACGGCCGAGGGCCGTGCGGCGCCCGACACCGGCACGGCGACGGACGCGGCGACCAGTGCGGCGAACAGGCTTCGACGCAGACGCAGACGCAGACGGCGGCGGGGGCGGGACGCCATGAATGGTGCTCCTTCCGTGGTGCAGCAACACATGGCTGCAGTACGGAAGTTAGGGACAGCACCTCATGACCGGCGTCCCGCTGCGGAGGGGACCGCGCGGGTAGCTCTCAGGTACGACGAGTAGGGGGGCGACGCACCCCCGCCGCACCACACACCAGCCCGTCGCCCCGGGATGCCGGCCGAAGACGTCAGCGTCGTGCGCGGTTGTCCGGCGGCAGGACCCGCTCGATCGCCCGCACCATCGCGGTCGGCCGCGTCGGATGCCACACCGCGCGGTCGGCGAACGGCCAGGCGTACGTCGGGCTGCCGTCCCGGATGCAGTCGAGGAGCCGTGGCTCGTCGAGCTCCTCGGCCGACCACGCGTAGAGCTGCTGCAACCGCGGCCCGATCAGGCCGTAGTCCAGCATCCGGCCGAGGTTGTGCTCGACGGCGAGGTAATCGGCCACCGCGTCGTCGAGGGGGTACCGGTCGGGAAGGACCCGCGACAGGGACAGGAAGATCCCGGCCATCCCGAGCCGGGGATCGCCGAGCCGTGGGCCGAGCGGTGCGAGGCGTCCGAGTGCCAGACGCGGGGCCGAGACCAGGGCGTGGGTGTAGAGGACGCGCAGCAGCACGACATTCATGAAGAAGCGTTCGGGCCGGCTCTCCTCGCCCGCCAGGTCGCGGTGGTCCAGGTAGGCGGAGGCGATGCTCGCATTGTGGGCCCGGTACCACGTACGCGCCGTCGGCTCGGAGATGAAGGACATCCACAGTCCCACCGTGGGCGACGACGCCGTACCGCCGAGTCCGCCGCTGCGGGCGACGGCCTCGCAGCCGTCGCGCAGGAGCCGCTCGTTGACCGCACGCCACCACGGGCTCCCGGGAAGCGCCCCCTGTACCGGTGCCAGCACACCTCGGCGGATCTGCCAGCGCATGAACGACAGCGCCGCCCGCCGGAAGGGCAGATGCTGCGGGGCCCTGCCGACCGGGCCGTGATATGTGCGGGTGACCAGGTCGAGGCGGGCCGCCGGATCGTCCCGCACGGCCTCGACCTGACTCAGTGCCCACGCTGCGGCGGAATTCCCCGAACCCACGGGCCCATCGTGGGACACGGCCGTTCCCCGTGTCCACCGCGAACGGCGCCTGCGGGGGCCGAACGGGTTCCAGCCCGTAAGCTCGCCGGATGGCGAAGTACTTCGACGTGCACCCCGAGAACCC
Organism: Streptomyces sp. NBC_00306; assembly: GCF_036169555.1. Lineage (GTDB taxonomy): Bacteria > Actinomycetota > Actinomycetes > Streptomycetales > Streptomycetaceae > Streptomyces > Streptomyces achmelvichensis. The sequence goes on from NZ_CP108032.1 coordinate 6,815,803, forward strand.
TCAGCGGCGCACCATCAGCAGTGTGGCGGACAGCATCCGGTCGGGTGCGCTCGTCGCGTATCCCACGGATTCCTGTTACGCCCTGGGATGTCAGCTGGGCAGCCGTGACGGCATCAGCAGGATTCGGACCATCAGGAACCTCGACGACCGTCACCACTTCACGCTGGTGTGCCAGAACTTCGCGCAGCTCGGGCAGTTCGTGCACATCGACAACGACGTGTTCCGCGCGATCAAGGCGGCGACGCCCGGCAGCTACACCTTCATCCTCCCCGCGACGAAGGAGGTGCCCCGCCAGCTGCTGCACCCCAAGAAGAAGACGGTCGGCGTCAGGATTCCCGACCACGTCGTGGCCCAGGCCCTGCTCGCCGAACTGGGCGAGCCGCTGCTCTCCAGCACCCTGCTCCTGCCCGACGAGGACGAACCGATGACCCAGGGCTGGGAGATCAAGGAACGGCTCGACCACGTGGTGGACGCCGTGATCGACTCCGGCGACTGCGGCACGGAGCCGACCACGGTCATCGACTTCTCCGGCGATGGCATCGAGATCGTACGCCGGGGAGCGGGCGACCCCGAGCGCTTCGAGTAGCGGGGCCGGCGGCCGCCGGCGCAGGCGCACGGCTGCGTGCCGGACGACCGGAACCGCGGTCGGCCGCACGTCGTGATAACACCTGGAAGACGGCCGGGACGAGGGGAGTTCGCTGTGTCCACCAGCGATGTGCGGATCGACGGTAACTGTCTGGTGCTGGGCGGGGGAGCACGGGTGCGGTTCATCCGCACACTGCGGCTTCCGGAGTCCGGCACCCACCCGCTGCCGCCGGGTCTTGGCGAGTTCCCGGTGCGGCGTGTCGCAGACTTCCCGGACACCGTGCCGCCCGAGTGGCTGGCACGCGGCGGGGTGATGCTCCCGGTGTATCTGCGGGAGGCGATGTGGCTGAGCTTCTCCGGCACCGTGGAGCCGGCGGCGCTCCAGGTCGGGGTCGGCAAGGTGTGTGCCGTGTCCGGCGAGCGCTGGAGCGGCAAGTTGACCCGGAAGCCGCAGAACTACGTGGTGCTGCCCCGCCAGCCGTGGCTGGACGGCATCAACTCCGGCAAGGGGACGGTGCGTCAGTTCGTCGCCGTACCGCTGGGGATGGGCGCCACCGTGGAGGGCCAGGTGACCGGCGAGGAGACCTGGGGCGGCGTGCAGCTCCAGTCGTTCCCGCTCGCGGCCGGTGTCCTTGAGGCCTGGCGCGAGGAGCAGCGCGCCCGCGCCGAGCGCGAGGCGCGGGCCAGGGCGGCGACCGCTCAGGCAGGCTACGGAGGCATGCCGATGCCCGGGGGTGCACCGCCCGCCGCGTTCGGCGCCCCGCCCATGGCACCGGCGATGGCCGCGCCCGGCATGGCCCCGCCCCAGCCGCGGGCGGCAGCGATGGGGCTGGGCGTGGGCGGCACCATGCGCCAGGAGGTCTACCAGGACGACCGGCCGCTGTCCGACTGGGCAGAGACGCCCGCGGGCCGGGTTTTCGTCCACCTGGTGACGCCGCCGGAGTGGCGTCGCATCACCGGTGAGGCGGCACCCCCGTCGCCGGTCGACCGGGCCGCGTACACGCGTGCCGGACTGCCGTGGTTCGACTACTACGACGACGGCGCGGACGATCTCGCACCCACCGATTCCCTCGGCGGGGTCAAGCCGGTCGGCGAGTGGCTCGGCGACGACTCCGTGCCCTGGCAGGCACCGGGCGCCCACCAGGTGCACCCCCTCGGCGACGCGCCGCAGCCCGGTAAGCCGGTGGCCGACGGCGACTGGTGACGTCCCCTCGGCGGCCGGCCCCACCGAACAACCGGACCGGCCGCCGGGAGGCTCCTTGGTCCGGCCCCGGTCCGTCGGTACGGTCGGGACCATGGAACGGGTCGGCGCAGTCCTGATCGACATCGACGGTGTGCTCACGGTCTCCTGGAAGCCGCTTCCGGGAGCCGTCGAGGCCATGGAACGCGTGCGCGAGGCGGGGGTACCGCTGGCGCTGCTCACCAACACCACGTCGCGTACCCGGAGTTCCATCGCGCGGCTCCTCGTGGCGTCGGGATTCCCGGTCACGGCGGACGACATCCTCACCGCGCCGGCGGCGACCGCCGCCTATCTCACGGAGCAGTTCCCCGGGGCTCGCTGCGCGGTTCTCAACAGCGGTGACATCGCCGAGGACCTGGCGGAGGTGACCCTCGTGGATCTCGACGACCCGGACGCCCGCCCCGATGTGGTCGTCGTCGGCGGCGCGGGACCGGAGTTCGGCTACGAGGCCCTCAACACGGTCTTCGCCCACCTCCAGCGCGGAGCCCGCCTGCTCGCGATGCACCGCAATCTCTCCTGGCGTACGGACGCGGGGCTGCAGCTCGACGCGGGCGCCTTCCTCCAGGGCCTGGAACGCGCGGCCGGTGTCGAGGCGGAGGTGCTCGGGAAGCCGGCCGGGGCGTTCTTCGAAGCCGCCCTGGCCCGCCTCGGCGCGGACGCGTCGCGGACGCTGATGGTGGGCGACGACATCGAGTCCGACGTACTCGCCGCCCAGCGTCAGGGCATCACGGGTGTCCTGGTCCGGACGGGGAAGTACCGCCCCGAGACGCACCGGGCCGCGTCCGGCGAACCCGACCACGTCGTCGACTCGTTCGCGGACGTGCCGGGACTACTTGCGTAGTCGCGGGCCGCGGGCCGAGGGGGAGGTGACGCTCACCAGCATCGCCTCTCATGATCACCGTGGTCGTCACCATCGCGCCGGCGTTCGTCGGCTGTGCGGCCACCTACCTCGACGGCGTGCGGCTCTCGCAGCGGCAGCAGCGCCCGTCCCGACGGCAGGTGGCCGTCCCTGCACGAGACACCCCCGTCCGAAGAGGAACCCGCCGAGTGGCGGTTGTGGGTCAGGACCGTCCTCCTCCCGACCATCCAGGCCATGCGCGACCTCGTCGTCCAGCACGCCGACCTGCTGAGCGAATCGGGGATGCCGCCGATCCCGCTGCGGCTGTGCGCACACGTTTCCGGCGACGAGGTCACCGCCGCCCGCTGGGACCACGGATTCGCGGGTCTGAAGCAGCAACAGGGACGACTGCCGGGAGGACGCACAGCAGCTGACGCGGCTCCCCGAGGTCAGCAGGCTCGCTCGTATTCGATCTGGTCGAGCAGGTTGCCCTCACCGAAGTCGAAGGCCCGTGCGGCGCCGGTCTCGGCGAAGCCCGACTTGGCGTAGAACCGTCGCGATTGGGGGGTGTCGCGCAACGTCCACAGGTGCACCCGCGTGAATCCCTCGTCGCGGAGGCGGTTCAGCGTCCCTGTCATCAACACGGCGGCGACCCCGCTGCCCCAGGCGTCGGGATGGCTGTAGAAACTGCAGATCTCCGCGAGACCCGGGCGGCCCGGGGACGGGAGACAGAGGGACAGCGCCACGGGGCGGTCGTCGAGGGCCGCGAGCAGGATCGTCCCCGTCCCTCCCGCGACCCGATCGTGCCAGCGGGTCCGCCTGCTGAGGACACCGCGTGCGGCGAAATCGGGCGCGAAGAAGGGGGCGTAGGCCGCCTCCCAGGCGGCGGCGTGGATCTCGCCGAGCACGCGTCCGTCGTCCGGCTCGGCCTGGCGCACCTTGATCATCGGCTCATCCTCCTGATGTCGCTCCTGGGAGCCGCCTCAGCCTTCCGGCCCGACGCGAGGCGTGCCGGTCCGGTCACGTCTGCGGCCGGACGGACCCCGGCCACGGCCGGAGCCGGCCCGGCCAGGTCGCCCAGCGCACGGAGTCGCACTCCTCCGGCGGCAGCAGGCCCGCGCCGATGAGCGCCGCGCGGCCGGCCTGTGAGCCGGCGATCCGGTAGCCGTACTCGGACGAGTCCACCTCGTGGTGCCTGCCGTCCGTGAGCAGTACCGCGGCCGCCACTCCGCCCAGCCCGTCCAGCAGGCCCTCCCGCAGCGCCGGCACGTACTCCGGGGGCAGCCGGTCCTCCGGGAGGGAGTTCCGGAGCTCCAACGCCGCGTCCGCCCGGGGCGGTTCGAAGGTGGCGACGATGTACGCGAAAGGGCCGCAGGCGCCGATGTTCATCTTGACGTGAACACGGACGTCGGGTACCCGTACAGGCAGGCCGGTCATGGTCGACACCGTAGAGGTGTCCCGGATCGGCGGTCGACCGGTTTGACGTCGGGGGACGGGGACCGAGGCACCGTCACTCGCGGCGCGTCGGCCACATCCGCCCGTGCAAAACACGTCACATCACGGACCACTTCCGCCCTGTTCCGAATCAACACGTATATTCGGACAGGTGTAACCGGGGGCATGTGTTTGTTTTTCTGGGGGCGGAATTCTATGGCGCAGAGTGTGAGGGCCCAGGCGCGTGCCCGTGCCCGTAAACGGGCACGCATCCGGTTCGGAGCCGCGGGGGTGGCCGCCATCGTGGCCGGAGCGGTGGGAATCCTGGCGTTGACCGGCGGGGACGGGGACGGCGCCGCCAACGCGGCGTCACGCAGTGGCGTGGGGGAGAAGTCCGCCAAGGACGACGAGGAGAAGTGGGACGGCACGACCAAGGTGCTGGGGGACGGCTCGACCTCCTACACCGGGCCGCAGCCCAAGCAGCTCGAGCCCAAGAAGCTCAAGCCGGGGGAGAAGCCCCCGCAGTTCGTCGTGTTCTCCTGGGACGGCGCCCTGGAGGGCGACGACCGGACGTTCTCCCGCTTCCGCAAGGTGGCCAGGGAGAGCGACGCCACCATGACGTTCTTCCTCACGGGCATCTATCTGCTGCCCAAGGACAAGGCCAGTCTCTACCGTCCGCCGCAGCACGGCGTCGGCGCGGCCGCGATCTCGTACCCCACGGACGAGCACATCCGCACCACCCTGAAGGAGCTCGGCGGCGCCTGGAAGGACGGCAACGAGATCGGCTCCCACTTCAACGGCCACTTCTGCGGTGAGAAGGGCGGCGGCGACTGGAGCGTCGAGGAGTGGAAGAGCGAGATCGAGCAGACCTACGGTTTCGTCAAGAAGTGGAAGACGAACACGGGCATGAAGGATCTGCCGCCGCTGCCCTTCGACGTGCAGAAGGAGACCGTGGGTGGTCGCGCTCCGTGCCTGGAGGGCCAGAAGAACCTGATCCCCGCGATCAAGAAGTTCGGCTGGCGCTACGACGCGAGCTCGTCCGGTGACTTCCAGATCTGGCCGTCCAAGATCAACGGCATCTGGAACTTCCCGCTCCAGCTCCTGCCCTACCCGGACAAGGAACTCCAGGTCCTCGCCATGGACTTCAACTTCCTCTACAACCAGTCCGGCGGTACCACCGAAGGTGATCCGTCGCGCTACGCGGAGTGGGAGAAGGAGACCCGGGACGCCTACCTCAACGGGTTCGAGCGGGTCTACAACGGCAGCCGCGCCCCCATGTTCATCGGCAACCACTTCGAGAACTGGAACGGCGGCATCTACATGGATGCCGTGGAGGACGTCATGCGGAAGGTCTGCCCCCGCTCCGACGTGAAGTGTGTGTCGTTCCGGGAGCTCAGCGACTGGCTCGACGTCCAGGACCCCCAGGTCCTCGCCAATCTGCGCGGCCTCGACCCGGCGCAGTCCCCGGACTGGAAGGCCTTGATCGACTGAGGCGGGTCAGGGGGCGCGGCAGACCTGTCGACGCGCCCCGGGGCCGCGCACGCCCCGGCCGTGCCGGGGCGCGTGCGCCGGTCACCGCGCCGACGCCATGTGGTCCTTCCAGATCTTCGTCGCCATCGAGACCGGTGAGCCGGCGTCCGGCCCGCCCAGCCCCTTGAGCGGCAGCAGCTCCAGCTTCCTCAGGTCCGTCCGGTAGAGCACCACCGCCGTGGACTCCTGCGGTGTGTACCCGACGAACCAGGCCGCCGTGTCGTCCTGTGTCGTCCCGGTCTTGCCGGCCGCGTCCTCGCCGACCGACTTGGCCGCCCGTCCGCTGCCCTCCTGCACCGAGTCCCGGAGGGCGTCGGTGACCTTGGCGGCCACATCGGGGCTCATCGCCCGGTCCGCGTCCGGCCGCGGCAGCCGCAGCAGCTTCCCGTTACGGGTCACCTTCAGCACCGAGTAGGGCTCGGTGTGCATGCCCTCCGCGGCGAAGGTCCCGTACGCGGTCGCCATACGGATGGCACTGGGCTTGGAGTTGCCGAGCGAGAACTCCGGTATGGAGCGCCCGAAGCTGGACGTCAGCAGCCCGGAGTCGGCCGCGGTCTTGCGGACCTTGTCCAGGCCGACGTCCATGCCGAGCTGGAGGAACGGGGTGTTGACCGAGTTGGCCATGGCTGTGCGCAGGCTGATCGCCTGGCCCCACGACCGGTTATCGTCGTTGCGGCCCTTGACGATCTTGCCGCTGCGGTCCCAGTACGGGCCCTCCGGCGTACGGACCGCGACGTTGTCGTTGCCGTTGTAGAGGGTGTCCGGGGACACCGGAACGCGCGGCGCCTCCCGTTCCTTCTGGACGCCTTCGGCGAGCCCCGCCGCGTACACGAACGGGGTGAAGGCCGAACCGGCGGGCACGGTCACCGCGTTCGCCTCGTTGAAGCCCTGCTTGAGGTAGTCGGGCCCGCCGTACACGGCGAGAATGCGGCCGTTCGGGGCGACGGACGCGGCGCCGGTCTTCACGTAGGTGTCGGTGGGACGCTTCTTCGGGTCGAGCTTCGCCCGCACCTTCTCCACCGACGAGGTCAGCGAGGCGACCCGCTGTTTGTCGAACGTCGTGTAGATCTGGTAGCCGCCGAGGTCGAACTGGGCGTCGGAGATCTCCACGTGCTTGGACGTGTAGTCCTTCGCCAGCTCCACGAGATAGCCCTGCTGACCGCTCAGATTGCCGGGCGGGGCCGCCTTCTTCGGCTCGGGGAACTTCGTGTACCGGGCCCGCTCCTCGCGCGAGAGCTTGCCGACCGCCACCATGCGGTCGAGCGTCCAGCTCCACCGCTGCTCCGCGCGTTCGCGGTTCTTGGCGCTGATGGTCGGGTCGTAGAGCGCGGCGCCCTTCAGCAGTGAGGCCAGAAAGGCGCCCTCGCTGGCGTTGAGCTGCGAGGCCTCTTTGCCGTAGTACGCCTGCGACGCCCGCTGGATGCCATAGGTCCCGCGGCCGAACCAGCTCGTGTTGAGGTAGCCCTCCAGGATCTCCTTCTTGCTCAGGCGGTTGTCCAGCTTCACGGCGAGCAGGACTTCGGTGAACTTCCGGGAGTAGGTCTGGTCCTGGTTCAGATAGGCGTTCTTGATGTACTGCTGGGTGATGGTCGAGCCGCCCTCGGTGTCGCCGCCGCCGACCATGTGACCGAGTGCTCTGACGATGCCCGACACGGAGATGCCGGGGTCGGAGTAGAAGTTGGCGTTCTCGGCGGAGAGAACCGCCCACTGGACGTCCTCCGGCACCTGGTCGAGCGACGTCTCCTGCCGGCTGACCCAGCCGGACCGCGCCATCTGCGTCCCGTCGGACCAGTAGTAGATGTTGTCCTGCTGAGTGGCGAACTCGTTGAGGTTCTTGGGGATGTCGGTCTTGACGTAGGCGAACATCACCAGCAGCGTCACACCGGCTGTGGAGACCAGGAACAGACTCAGGGACTGGCGCCACGACGGCACCCAGCGCCGCCAGCCCTGGCGGGTCGAGCGCGGGTAGTCCACGCTGTGCCACATGTCCGCCAGCCGGGTGCGCAGTCCGAGCGCCCGTACGATCCGCTTGACGTTCGGCTGCTGCATCGCCTCCCGGAGGCGCGCGACCCTGAGGCGCGTGACGAGGCCGCTCAGTGTGGTGCGGCCGGAGGCCGGTGCGGAGTCGTCGCCGTCCGTCTCGGGTCCTCGTCCGTGTCTACCCATGGTCCGGCACCGCCCCGTGCCCCCGGACAGTCCCGACGTCCTCGCCGTTGAACATCTAGCCCCCACGCTCCCACTGGCCCTGGCCGGACCACTCCCCAGGGATTCACCCTACGAAGCGCCGGATGTCCGTCGGCACCCGGGGTCCCCGAAAAGCAGACCACTGCCGGTCGGACGCGTGCCGCACCGGCCAGACGAGTGTTTTAGGAGGCGCGGGAGCGCGCTCGGACGGGGGGTGGGTACGAGGGGACACATCGGACCGAACAGGGAGAGACCATGAACGATCCACAGTCCGGCGCGAACCCCCCGCCCGATGACTCCGTCACGCCCGACTCGTTGCTGCACACCGGCTCCGAGGGTGAGGTCTCACCCGAGGATCTCGTTCTCGCCTCAGGTCGTGACCTCACCCCCGAGAACCTGGCCTGGGCGCAGCGCAAGCTGGCCGAGGAAGGCCCCGGTGCCATCGACAAACTGCTGCCCTGACCGCCGGGCGCGGACGTCTGCCGAGGTGCCGACGCCGGGGGCCCGGCCCCCGGGTCCCGCCCGGTCTCAGGCGGCCCGCAGCGGCGCCAGCGCCTGGCTCCAGGAGACGACCTGGTCGAGCGTCGTCGTGAGTGCGTCCCGCTGGAAGTCGCCCGGCTTGAACACGCTGAAGTTCTCGAAGTCGGTGAACAGCGACAACGCGACCTGCGCCCGCACATCGGCCATCTGGAGCTCGCCTGCTATCAGGCGCAGGTGCTCCACCGCGCGGGTGCCGCCGGCCGAGCCGTAGCTGACGAATCCGACGGCCTTGTTGTTCCACTCGGCGTAGAGGAAGTCGATGGCGTTCTTCAGCGCGCCGGAGGTGGAGTGGTTGTACTCCGGCGTCACCATCACGAAGCCGTCGAACGAGGCGATCTTGCTCGCCCAGCTCAGCGTGTGCGGCTGCGAGTACTGGCCCAGTGACGGCGGGTACGCCTCGTCGAGGTGGGGGAGCTTGTAGTCGAGCAGGTCGACGAGCTCGAACTCCGCGTCGTCGCGCTGTGCGGCGATGTCGTGCACCCAGCGGGCGACGGCCTCTCCGTTACGCCCCGGGCGGGTGCTGCCGAGAATGATGCCGATCTTGGTCATGGGTGTCCCTCGATAAATCTGTCGTGATCCGGACTCTGTGGTGATCCGGCCTACAGGTCCTTGCCTCGTCAAGTATCCACCTAGAACTTGCTTCGTCAAGCAAGTACTATCGAGATATGACCGACGCCGAGCAGCAGCCGCTGCGACCCCTGAGCACCGACGAGGAAGCGCTGCTGCGCGAGCTCGGTCGCGTGATGATCGTTCTGCCGCGCGTGATCGACGCCGACATGATGCGCGAGCAGCGCATCCCGGTCTCCGAGTACACGACCCTGATGCACCTCTCCGAGGCGCCGCACCGGCTGATGCGGATGAACGAGCTCGCCGCCGCGTGCAATCTCTCCCTCAGCGGGATGACCCGCGTGGTGACCCGCCTCGAGACCCAGGGTCTGGTCGCGCGGACCCGCTGCGACGAGGACGCCCGCGGCTGGAACGCCGTACTCACCGACGAAGGCCTCGCCCGGCTGGAACAGGCCTGGCCCGCCCATCTCGCGAGCGCCCGCCGTCATGTCTTCGACCACCTCGAAGGCGCCGATCTGGCCCGGCTCACCCAGGCACTGCGGCGCATCGCGACCTGACCCACCCGTGACGCGCGACGCGACCGCGAGAACCACGCGTCACACCATGCAGGGAGTACGACATGACCAGCCCTTCGACCGGCCGGACCGATGGGGGAGACCTCACGCTCGGCCTGGACACGTTCGGCGATGTGACCGATGACCGCGACGGCCGTCCGATGTCACACGCGCGGACCATCCGCCATCTCGTGGAGGAAGGCGTCCTCGCCGACCAGGTCGGCCTCGACCACTTCGGCATCGGCGAGCACCACACCGACACGATGCCCCTGTCGGCCGCCGACGTCGTCCTCGCCGCCATCGCGTCGCGGACCTCACGGATACGCCTCGGCTCGGCGGTGACGGTCATCAGCTCCGACGACCCCGTCCGCGTCTTCCAGCGGTACGCCACCCTCGACGCCGTGTCGAACGGCCGGGCCGAGCTCATCCTCGGCAGGGGATCGAGCACCGAGTCGTTCCCCCTCTTCGGCTACGAGCTCAGCGACTACGAGGAACTCTTCGAGGAGAAGGTGGGCCTGTTCGCCGAGCTCCTGAAGGAGAAGCCGGTCACCTGGTCGGGCAACACCCGCGCGTCCCTCGACGGTCTCCCGGTCTACCCGCACAGCGAGTCGGGGGCGATCCCGACCTGGATCGGTGTCGGCGGCAGCCCTCAGTCGGTGGTCCGCACCGCCCGCTACGGCTTCTCCCTCATGCTCGCGATCATCGGCGGCGAGACGGCCCGCTTCGCACCCTTCTCACAGCTGTTCCGGCAGGCGCTGGAACAGTTCGGTCAGCCACAGCGGCCGGTCGGTATCCATGCGCCCGGGCACGTCGCGGCCACCGACGAGCAGGCGATCGAGGAGTTCCTGCCCGCCCTGGAGGCCGCGATGCGCAGGGTGTCCCGCGAGCGCGGCTTCCGCACCCCCACCCGCGAGACTCTTCTGCGCGACGTTGGCCCCGGGGGCGCACTGCACGTCGGCTCGCCCGAGACCGTGGCCCGCAAGATCGTGAGGACGCTCACCGACCTGGACGCGACCCGTTTCGACCTGAAGTACGGCATGCACGGCATGGCGCACGACGCGGTGATGACCAATATCGAGCTGTTCGGGACCAAGGTGGCGCCCCTGGTACGGGAGATGATGGCCGACTGACGCCTGCGGCCCCGCTCGGGCTCCGCCTCACCACGTCACGGCAAGCCGGTCCAGTCCTCGCAGCAGGCTGGGCCGCCACGCCGGCGGGGCGGACGGGTCGGCGAGAGCGAGGTCCGGGAGGCCTTCGAGCAGGGTGCGCAGGGCGATCGCGGATTCCATGCGGGCCAGCGGAGCGCCGAGGCAGTGATGGATGCCGTGGCCGAACGACAGATGCGTACGCGTGGTGGCCGGGTCACGGTGGATGTCGAAGCGGTCCGGATCGGCGAACACCGCCGGGTCGCGATTGGCGGCGGCCAGGCTGAGCACGACGGGTTCGCCCTGGGGGACCGTGGTGCCCGCGATCGTCACGTCCGTGACCGGATAGCGGTAGGCCGCGGCGAGGGCAGGCGGCTCGTAGCGCATGGCCTCTTCCACGGTGCCTTCGAGGAGGGTCCAGTCCGCGCGCAGGGCGGCGAGCTGCGCCGGGTTGCGGAGCAGCAGGTTCACGGCGCTCGAGATCAGGTTGGCCGTGGTCTCATGGCCGGCCACCAGGAGCAGGAAGGCCATCCCGAGCAACTCCGGTGCCGTCAGGGGCTCTTCTTCCGCGCTGTCCGCGTGGGCGAGAGCGTGCAGCAGGTCGCCCCGAGCCGAGCCGGCCGTCTCGGTCTCCGTGGGGGACGGGAGGGCGCGCTTGGCCGCGATGAGGTCGGTGAGGTACGCCGTCATCGCCAGGCCGGCGGCCGACGCGGCCTCGTGGCTGGTGGCCGCGACGATCTCGGCGGACCAGGCACGGAAGGGGGCCCGGTCCTCGCCCGGTACGCCGAGCAGTTCGCAGATCACGGTCACCGGCAGCGGAAAGGCGTAGGCATCGACGAGATCGGCCTCTCCCGCCGGTGCCAGCGCGCCGACCAGGCCGTCGGCCATCTCCTGGACGCGCCCGCGCATCGCCTGGACGCGGTGCCGGGTGAACTCGCGTGCCACCAGCCGGCGTAGCCGGGTGTGGTCCGGCGGGTCGACCTGGAGCAGGTTCCGTCCGATCGCGTACCCGCCGTCGTGGGTCCAGGACGCCGAGTGCCGTACGTCGTTGCGCAGCCGCTCGTCGGCCAGCGCGGCCCGTACCGCTCGGGCGTCGGTCACCAGCCAGGCGGCCTCCTTCGACGGCAGCAGCACATGGTGGATGCCTCCCTGTGCGCGCAGTTCCGCGTAGCGGCTGTGCGGATCGGCGGTGAAGCGGTCCTGGTCGGGGACCAGTTCGACGAGTGTCACGGTGCCTGCCCTCCGGTGGCGTGGACGTGCGGCGGATGACGGCGGCAGCAGCCCCAGCAAGTGGGGACTGCTCCCCGCTTCCGGTTTCCGACCGTAGCAGAAAGTGGGGAGTGCTCCACGGTTCGGGTAGCGTGAGGGTGTGAGACAAGACGCGGAGCGCAACCGGCTACGGATCCTGGAAGCAGCGCGGGAGGTCTACGCGGAGCAGGGCGTGGAGGCCCCCCTCGACGTGATCGCCCGCCGGGCGGCCGTCGGCAACGCCACGCTCTACCGGCGGTTCCCGGACCGCGCCGCCCTGATCGAGGCGGTGTTCCACGACCTGCTGGCAGCGACGCGCGAAGCGGGCGAGCGTGCCCGCGAGGCCGAGGATCCGTGGGCGGGTCTGGTCGACTACGTGACGCACATCTTCACGGGACTCGCCGCCGACCGGGGCGTCACCGACCTGATGACCACGACGATCCCCGGAATCCCTTCGCTGGAGGGCCTGCACGCCCACAACGCCGAGACCTTCGGACTGCTCCTCGCCCGCTGCCGCGAGAACGGCACGGTCTGCGAGGACGTGACGGTCGAGGACCTGCTCTTCCTCCTCGCCGCCCTGGGCCGGGCGGTCCCGGCCGCCGAGGCGGCGTCGCCCGGTGCCTGGCGGCGTCCGCTGGCGATCCTCCTCAACGGGCTGCGGGCCACGGGCGCGTCCCTGCCCGGCCCCGTTCCGACCCCGGGCGGGCTGGAGCAGGCGCTGTCCCGACTGCACTGATCGCGCCCGCCGGCGGACGATGTGCCGGTGTCCCGCGGGCAGTGAACCCGCAGGCAGAAAAAGGGCTGCGAGCGAGCGTGGCGCTCTGGCTACGATCGGCCGCATGCTCTCCACCGACCGTCTTCTCGCCTTCGCGGCGATGTCCTTCCTGCTGATCGTGATACCCGGCCCGAGCGTGCTGTTCGTGGTCGGGAGGGCACTGGCGCAGGGCCGTCGCGCCGCGCTGACCACCGTCGTGGGGAACACGCTCGGTGCCTACGTCCTCGTCGTCGCCGTGGCCCTCGGGGTCGGTGCCGTGGTCGAACGCTCGGTCGTCGTCTTCACGACGCTGAAGCTGGTGGGCGCCGCGTACCTGGTGTATCTGGGGATCAAGGCCGTACGGGAACGCGGGTCGTTGCATGCCGCGTTCTCGGGCGACGCCCCTGTGCACAGCAGTTGGCGCACGCTCGCGGACGGGTTCGCCGTCGGGGTGGCCAACCCGAAGACCATCGTGTTCTTCGCCGCCGTGCTGCCGCAGTTCGTCGACCGCGGTCAGGGAAACGTCACGGGCCAGATGCTGCTGCTCGGCCTGGTCTTCAACGTCATCGCGCTGGCCTCCGACAGTGTCTGGGGGCTGGTCGCCGCCACCGCGCGGAGCTGGTTCGCCAGGTCGCCGCGGCGGCTGGCACTGGTCGGCGGAGTGGGCGGGGTGACCATGATCGGCCTCGGCGTCACGGTCGCCGCGACGGGCCGCAAGGACTGACGCCGCCCGGTCCTCGTGCGCGGAGCCGGTGAGCATACGGAGGCGAGCACGGGGGGTGACCGGTGTGACGCTGCGGATACGCCGGCAGGTGCGCGAGCAGGCTCCCGGCCGAGGCCGGAACGGAGTGCCCGGCCGGCCCGCCCGGCCCGTCGCGCCGGGCTCGTCCTGCCTGGTCACGACCGATCCCGGCCCCGGAAAAAGGCAGTCACGGAGGGCCCTGAACCCCTGGTATTGTTGTCCATGTCGCCGCGGGGATGCTCACGGCCGACACACACCTTGTCCGGGTGGCGGAATGGCAGACGCGCTAGCTTGAGGTGCTAGTGCCCTTTATCGGGCGTGGGGGTTCAAGTCCCCCCTCGGACACCACGGAGAAACCCCACATGATGTGGGGTTTCTTTTGTTTCCGGGCTCGAAAGGTACGCGGTCCGGTCCGGTCCGGTCCGGTTCGGGCCGCGCCCGCCCGGCCCGCGCACCGCGCTCACTCCGTGCCGGTCGCCCGGCGAGGCCCCCTCACCGCCGGTAGAGCGCGTTGATGTCCGCCGCGTACGCTCCCGCGATCGCCCGCCGCTTGAGCTTCAGCGTCGGTGTCATCAGACCGGAGTCCAGCGTGAACTCCCTCGGCAGGATCCGGAAGGCGCGGATGGACTCCGCCTGCGACACCCGGGTGTTGGCCCGGGAGACCGCGCGCTGGATCTGGGCCCTCAGGTCCTCGTCGTCCGTCATCGCCGACACGTCCCACTGCGGCTTCCCCTTCAGGGCCAGCCAGTGCGCCAGCGCCTCCGGGTCCACCGTGATCAGGGCGGCGATGTACGGCTGGTCGTCGCCGACGATCAGGCACTGGGAGATCAGCGGATGGTGGCGCAGCTGCTCCTCCAGCGGCAGCGGGGCCACGCTCTTGCCGCCGCTGGTGATGATGATGTCCTTCTTGCGGCCCGTGATGACGAGGTAGCCCTCCTCGTCGAGATGGCCGGTGTCACCGGTGGCGAACCACCCGTCCCGCAGCACCGCCTCGGTGGCCTTCGGGTTGTTGAGATAGCCCGCGAAGACCGTCTCGCCGGCCACCCACACCTCGCCGTCCTCCGCGATGTGCACCGCGCAGCCCGGAATCGGCCGGCCCACCGTGCCGAACCTGACCTCGCCCGGCGGCTGTGCCGTGATCGCTCCCGCGGTCTCGGTGAGGCCGTAGCCGTCGTACACGGTGACGCCCGCGCCCGCGAAGAACAGCCCGAGCTCGCGGCGGAGAGTGGAGCCGCCCGAGACCGCGGTGCGTACCTGGCCGCCCAGTACCGCACGCAGTTTGGTGTACACCAGACGGTCGTACACGGCGTGCAGGACCTTCAGCGAAGGACCCGGACCGTGGCCCGCGCCGGTCGACTGGCGCTCCAGGGACTCCGCGTAACGCACCGCGACGGCGGCGGCCTTGTCGAAGAGGCCGAGGTTGCCCGCGCCCTCGGCGGTCCGGCGGGCCTTGTGGAAGATCTTCTCGAAGATGTACGGCACCGCGAACAGGAACGTCGGCCGGAACGACGACAGGGCCGGCAGCAGCGACTCGGGGCTCAGATCGGGCTGATGGCCCAGCCGTATGCCGCCGCGCAGACACGCGACCCCGACCATCAGGCCGTAAATGTGCGCGACGGGAAGAAAGTTGAGGATCGACGGCTGCACACCGGGTTCGGCGAGAATGCCGCCCCACCCTTCGAGCAGGATGTCGCACTCGGCGGCGAGGTTGCCGTGCGTGATGAGGCAGCCCTTGGGGCTGCCGGTGGTGCCGGAGGTGTAGGTGATCGCGGCGATCTGGTCCGGCAGCACCGCGGCACGGTGACGGTGGATCATCTCGTCGTCCAGCGTGAGCCCTTCCTCGACGAGGGTCGCCACACAGCCCCGGTCCATCTGCCAGATCGCGGTCAGCGCCGACTGTGAGTCGGAGGCCGCCGCGACCGTCATCGCGTGGTTCTCGTGCTCGACCACGATCGCCCTGACCTGGGCGTCGTTGAGGATCCAGCGCACCTGCTCGATGGACGAGGTGGGATACACGGGAACGATCTCCGCGCCCACCGACCACAGGGCGTGGGCCAGCACCGTCCACTCGTAGCGCGTACGGGACATGAGCGCGACGCGGTCGCCGAAGCGGATGCCGTTGGCCAGGAACCCCTTGGCCACGGCGACGACTTGATCGCACAGCTCCCGCGCGGTCACCGGCTCCCAGGTGCCCTCGTCCCGCCCGGTACGGCGTGACACCTGCACGAGGGAGGGATGGCGCAGAGCGGCCTCGAACACCGAATCGGCGAGGCCGCCCGTGCGTTCGTACCCTGGACGGAACGGAGGACCGTGTCCTTGCATCGTGGCCTCTCCCTTCCCCACCCCCGGGGCGCCGTGCCGTGCACTCAGGGAGCGCAAGATACCGTCCGGACGGTCCGGCTGCCTAGGTTCCGGGCACATCGGCACATTTTCCGTGTGCATGGCGCCCGCTCGGGACGCGGAATGACGGTGCGTCATGCCGGTCGGAGTCGCGCCGCAGGGGCCCGTGACCTGCCCGCCGCCCCCGTTCCTGTCCGCGGATCCGGTGTCGCGGCGCAGCTCGTACGCCCCGTGCTGTGGAGCGACCGGGTGAACTGCCTCCGCCACGCACCACGCACGCGAGGTCCCCGGGCATAGGTGGTGTGTCTGCCGCCCGGGCGGACCCCTTCGTCCAGGGGAGACCCGTCGCGCGGGAGCGGTGGCGTCGAGCGCATCACCCGACGAGGGCCCAGTCGCACGTGACCGGTCACGACCGGCGCGTGTCTCGTCCCGTCCCGGAGCTGCCCATGCACGAGGCGAAGCCGAGGCACAACGCGACGCCGCCCCCGCTGATGCGCGAGATGCTGCGGTTCGGCACGGTCGGCGGCCTCGGTGTGGCGGTGAACTTCGCCGTGTTCAATCTGTGCCGCGCGGCCACGTCCGAGTCGGTCGTGCGATGCAGTATCGCCGGCACCGCCGCGGCGATCGTCTTCAACTACCTGGGCTATCGCTACTTCACCTACCGCGAGAGGGACAAGCGCAGCCCCGCCCGGCAGTTCTCCCTGTTCGTCGCCTTCAGCCTCGTCGGTCTGCTGATCGAGAACGGAACGCTCTACGCGGCGACCTACTGGCTCGGCTGGAACGGCGTCCTGCAGAACAACCTGGTGAAGGCACTCGGCCTCGCGGCCGCGACGGCCTTCCGGTTCTGGGCGTACCGCACCTGGGTCTTTCTGCTGCCGTCCGGCGCACACAGGCGGGACTCCCCGGCGCCTCAGGGCCGTGGGTCCTGAGAGCTGTGCCGCAATGCGCGTACGGGCCGGGCCCGTTACGCAGCCGAGCTGTGCCGCACCGCGTCCGCCGCCGTACGACGCGGCGATGCGAAGACCTCCGACTCCGGAACGTTCCGCACCCGCCACAGGTACCTGATGTCCCGGCCGAACGACCACAGCAGGAGGCCCAGCGCCATGCCCACGGCCGTCAGCGCCGGCCACTGCGGCAGGATTTCCGCGCCCACCACCAGGAGCACGATCCCCTGGAGCGCCGCCACCGTCTTGCGGGCCGTGCTCGGGGGGAGGGCGCCGTTCAGCCAGGGGAGGACGCGGGCCGCGGCGACGAACGCGTAGCGCATCGTGCCGATCAGCAGCACCCAGGGACCCAGCGACATGGCGACATAGATGCTGAGCACCAGGATGAGGAAGGCGTCGACCTCCATGTCGAAGCGCGCCCCGAGTGCGGACGACGTTCCCGTGCGCCGGGCCACCTTGCCGTCGACCGCGTCGAGTATCAGCGCCACCGCTGTCAGGGCGACCAGCACGGTGACCGGGCGGGGGCTCTCGAAGGAGTCCGCGACGAGCGCGGTCACTCCGCCGACGAGCGTGGCCCGGGCGAGCGTGACGCGGTTGGCCGCGCCGAAGGAGCGGAGCCAGGAGCGGGACAGGGCGCGGGTGAGCACGGCCCAGGTGACGAGCGCGAACGCCAGGCCCGTCAGCCACCCCGCGAGCCCCAGACCCATCGCCGATCCGAGGAGGGCGAGCAGCAGCAGTTGAGCACCCGCACCCACGGCCGTCTCCTGGTGCAGGAGCCTCCTGTCGAGCGTGTCGTTCAAGGTCACCGTGTGTCCTCCGGCTGTGTGACAGAGTCCGTGAGTGCCGCGTACCGTGTCCGCGGCTTCGTAAAGATCAGTACGTGGACCGCTGCCCGAATGTTCAGGAGGACGCCTCATGGAGCTCACCGCCCGCGCCTTCTGGCTCCGCTCACCCGGCCACGGAGAGATCCGGGACGTGTCCCTGCCGGCCCCCACGGACGACGACGTCGTGGTGCGCACCCTCTACTCGGGGGTGAGCCGAGGGACGGAGACTCTCGTCTTCCGGGGCGGAGTTCCGGAGAACCAGCACACGACGATGCGGGCGCCGTTCCAGGAGGGCGACTTCCCGGGCCCGGTGAAGTACGGGTACCTCAATGTCGGCCTGGTGGAAGCGGGGCCGCGGGAGCTGGTCGGCCGTACCGTCTTCTGTCTCTACCCGCACCAGACCCGCTATGTCGTCCCCGCGAGCGCCGTGACACCGGTGCCGGACGGGGTGCCCGCCGCGCGGGCCGTGCTGGCCGGAACCGTGGAGACCGCGGTGAACGCCCTGTGGGACGCCGCGCCGCTGGTCGGCGACCGGATCGCCGTCGTCGGAGCGGGCATGATCGGCGCGTCGGTGGCCGCCGTCCTCGCCCGGTTCCCCGCCGTACGCGTCCAGTTGGTCGACGCCGACCCCGGCCGTGCCACCGTCGCCAAGGCCCTCGGGGTCGACTTCGCGCTCCCCGAGGAAGCCAAGGGCGACTGCGATCTCGTCGTCCACGCCAGCGCCACCGAGGCCGGGCTCACCCGCTCGCTGGAGTTGCTCGCCCCGGAGGGGACGGTTCTCGAACTGAGCTGGTACGGCGACCGCCGCGTCAGCCTGCCGCTCGGGGAGGCCTTCCACTCCCGCCGGCTGGTCGTCCGCAGCAGCCAGGTGGGGACCGTGTCCCCGGCCCGGGGCTCCCGCCGGACGTTCGCCGACCGGCTCGCCATCGCGCTCGATCTTCTCGCGGACCCCGTCTTCGACACGTTCGTCACCGGCGAGTGCGCGTTCGACGAGCTTCCGGAGGTACTGCCGCGGCTCGCCTCGGGCGACCTGCCTGCGATGTGTCTCCGGGTTCTGTACGAATCTGCTGCTGATCCGGCCTGAACAAGGAGAACAGGCCGGCCGTACTACACGACAGACCCCGGCAGGGGGTCAGAGGCGCCGTACCTGGAGGATCGTCCGTTGTTCAGCATCACCGTCCGCGATCACCTCATGATCGCTCACAGCTTCCGTGGAGAGGTCTTCGGACCCGCGCAGCGCCTGCACGGAGCGACCTTCCTCGTGGACGCCACGTTCCGGCGTGCCGAACTCGACGCCGACAACATCGTCGTCGACATCGGCCTCGCCACCACCGAGCTGGGCACCGTCGTGGCCGCGCTGAACTACCGCAACCTCGACGACGAGCCCGACTTCGCGGGCATCAACACCTCCACGGAGGCGCTGGCCAAGGTCATCGCCGACCGTCTCGCCGACCGGGTGCACGCCGGTGCACTGGGCGAAGGCGCCCGGGAGATCGCCGGCATCACGGTCACCCTGCACGAGTCCCACATCGCGTGGGCGAGTTACGAGCGAACGCTGTGACGCCCGTGGACCGTGCCGACGCCGCCACCCCGCCCTCGCGCGCGGTGCACTTCGTCATGCCCGGTGGTGTCGACGACCCCGCCGCACCCAGCGGCGGCAACGTGTACGACCGCCGGGTCTGCCGGGACCTGTCCCGTATCGGCTGGCAGGTCCACGAGCACACCGTCGCGGGCGGCTGGCCGCAGCCCGACGCCGCGGCCCGCAACGAACTGCGCCGCATCCTGGCCGAGCAGGCCGACGGTTCCCTCGTCCTCGTCGACGGAATCGTCGCCTGCGGGGTGCCCGACATCGTCGTCCCCGAGGCGGAGCGGCTGCGCCTGGTGGTCCTGGTGCATCTGCCTCTCGGCGACGAGACGGGGCTGGTCGCCGCCAAGGCGGCGGAGCTGGACGCCCTGGAGCGCGACACCCTGCGCGCCGTCAGGGCGGTCGTGGTGACGAGCCATTGGGCGGCACGCCGCCTCGCGGCCCACCACCGGCTCGCACCCGACCGGCTCCATGTCGCCGCCCCCGGCGTCGACACCGAGCCCGCGGCACCCGGCACCGACGGTGTCTCGCGGCTGCTGTGCGTGGCGGCCGTGACTCCGCGCAAGGGCCAGTACCGGCTGGTGAAGGCGCTTGCGGGCGTCGCGGACCTGCCCTGGTCCTGTCTGTGCGTCGGCGGCCTCGACCACGACCCCGGCTACGTCTCCGGGCTGCGTGAGCTCATCGGCAACTCCGGTCTCTCCGACCGTGTCCGGCTCGCGGGTCCGCTCCCGCGGGAAGAACTCGCCGCCCACTACGCCGCCGCCGATCTGCTCGTCCTCACCTCGTACGCCGAGACGTACGGCATGGCCGTCACCGAGGCACTCGCCCACGGCGTGCCCGTCCTCGCGACGGCCGTGGGCGGACTTCCCGAGGCGGTCGGCCGGGCACCCGACGGCAGTGTGCCGGGCATCCTCGTCCGGTCCGAGGACCCGTCGGCCCTCCCGGCGGCGCTCCGCCGCTGGTTCGACGAGCCCGAACTGCGCCGGCAACTGAAGGCGGCGGCACTCGGCCGCCGCGCCGTGCTCGACGGCTGGGAGTCGACAGCGCGTCATCTCGCCGGAGCACTCGAACACCTCCTGCACGAACCCCGGAGGGTCGCATGACCGCCACCGAAGTGCCTCGTTACGCCCCCGAGTGGCTGGAGCTGCGCGAGCCCGCCGACGCGGCCGCACGCGCGCGTGAACTCCTCGCCCCCCTGATCAGCGCTCTGACGAGTGGTCAGGACGACGGCACGGGTCTCGTGATCCACGACCTCGGCTGCGGCAGCGGGTCCATGGGCCGCTGGCTCGCCCCCCGGCTGACCGGCGCGCAGCACTGGGTCCTGCACGACCGCGATCCCGAACTGCTCGTGCTGGCCGCCGACCGAACCCCCCGGACCGCCGACGACGGCAGCCCCGTCACGGTCGCGACCGTACACGGTGATCTCGCCGGTCTCACCGCCGCGACGCTCGCGGGCGCCTCGCTCGTGACGGCGTCGGCCCTGCTGGACGTCCTGACCCGCGAGGAGATCGACTCTCTCGCCGCGGCCTGTGCCGAGGCCGGCTGCCCGGCGCTGCTGGCCCTGTCCGTCATGGGCCGGGTCGAACTGACCCCCGCCGACCCGCTCGACGCCGAGATCCAAGAGGCGTTCAACGCCCACCAGCGGCGCGGTGGACTGCTGGGCCCCGACGCGGTGACGCAGGCCTCGGAGGCCTTCGCACGGCACGGCATGACCGTGCGGGTGCACGCCAGCCCGTGGCGGCTCGGCGCCGAGGAGTCGGAGCTGACGGGGGAGTGGCTGCAGGGCTGGGTCGGCGCCGCGTGCGAGGAACGCCCGGACCTCGGGCCGCGTGCCGTCGAGTATCTGCGGCGCCGCCTGGCGGCCTGCGCCGCGCGCGAGTTGGAGGTGGTCGTGCACCACAGCGATCTGCTGGCACTGCCCCGGCCGACGGGCGGGACGTCATGAGCGCACAGAACCTCAAGGGCCGGATCGGCACGATCGCCGGTGCGGCGATCCTCGCGGTACTGCTGTGGCGCCTGGGCACCGGCGCCTTCCTGGACGGACTGCGCAGGATCGACGGTCCCACCCTCCTCGCCGCGCTCGGGATCGGTCTGTTCACCACCGTTCTCAGTGCCTGGCGCTGGTGCGTGGTCGCCCGCGGACTGAACATCAAACTGCCGCTCGGCGGCGCCGTCGCCGACTACTACCGGGCCCTGTTCCTCAACGCGGCACTGCCCGGCGGCGTACTCGGCGATGTGCACCGAGCCGTACGGCACGGGCAGAACACGGGCGACATCGGCCGGGGGGTCCGCGCCGTCGTCCTGGAGCGGACGGCGGGCCAGATTGTGCTGCTCGTCGCAGGCGTAACGATCCTGCTCACGCTGCCCTCGCCGGTCCTGGCCGTGACCCGCGACGCGGTCGCGTCCCCCCTGGCCGCCGTCGTACTCGCGGCGCTGTGCGCCCTCGGTGTCGCGGCCGCCGTCCGCCGGCGCCGCAAGCCCGCAACCTCCCGCTGGCGCAGGGCGGTCCGCGCCACGCTCACCGAGGCGCGGACCGCGCTGCTGGCCCGCGGGAGCTGGCCCGCCGTGGTGGTCTCGTCCGTCGCCGTACTGGCGGGCCACCTCGCGATGTTCCTCGTGGCGGCCCGCGCCGCCGGCTCCACCGCGCCCTTCGCCGAACTGGCCCCGCTGATGGTGCTGGCGCTGCTCGCCATGGCGCTGCCGCTCAACGTCGGCGGCTGGGGCCCAAGAGAAGGCGCCACCGCCTGGGCCTTCGGCGCCGCCGGCCTCGGCGCGGCCCAGGGCCTGACCGTCGCCGTGGTGTACGGAGTTCTCGCGTTCGCCGCGAGTCTGCCCGGCATGCTCGTGCTTGCCGGGCAGTGGCTCGTGCGGCTACGGCGTTCCGAGTCCGAACTCGAAGAGGGTGTCCTCGCCGAGCATGGCGCGCCGCGTCGGCGGACGCAGCGCCTCACGCATCACGGACGTGCCCGCGAAGCGCAGACCGGGAACGCCGTCGCCCAGCAGGACCGGTGCGACGGTGACGTACAGCCGGTCGAGTGCCTGCTCGTGCAGGAAGCGCGACACGGTGACACCGCCGCCCTCGATCAGCATCCGGCCGAGACCGCGGCTCGCCAGGGTCTCGACCAGCCGACGGGGGGCGAACGCGTCGTCGTCCGGCAGCGTCAGCACGTCAACACCGCCACTGCCGCCACCGACACTGTCGCGCACCCGCTTCTCGTGGCCGCCGCCGGCGCCGACCACCCACAGAGTGGGAGCTGACCCATCGGTGAAGACCTTGCGCTCCAGAGGGACCCGGCCGCGCGGATCGAGCACGACACGCACCGGGTTGGTACCGGCGCAGGCGCGCACCGTCAGCTGGGGATCGTCCGAGACGGCGGTGCCCGCCCCGACCACGACCGCGTCGGCGAGCGCCCGGAGCCGGTGCAGATGACGACGGTCCTCCTCGCCGGTGACGAAGTCGGCGTCACCGGTACGCGTGGCGATGAAGCCGTCGACGCTCTGACCGAGCTGAGCGACGGTCAGACGCGGACCGGCCAGGCACAGCGGCAGATACAGATCGGCGAGCGCCTCCGCTTCGGGCGAAGCGTCCTGGCTCCACCGCCGGACCCCGTCCCGGCCGAGCACCAGCCCGGCGGCCTCGGCATCCGCCTCGGAGCGCACACCGAGCAGCAGTTCCCACGCCTGTTCCTCCGTCAGGGAGGTGCCGTGAACACTCATCGCGCCTCCTCCCCGGAGAGAAGTGACAGGTATTCACCGAAGGAATCGACGAGTGAGGCCAGCAGCTCCTTCCCCTTATCCGCGGACGCCAGCGACGGGCGGCCGATGACACCGGACTCCGTATAGCCCGGCATACCGAGAGTGAGCAGATGCCTGCGGTCGTCGGCGACGTGATCCGCCGTCTCATAACCGGGACGGACCACGTCCGGATGGGCGTGCAACAGGATGGATGTCTCCACTTCTCCGGCATGCATATCGCTGTGCGACGAGGTCTCCAGACCGGCTCTCGTCCGGGCCGCAGCCCAGTCGCCCGAGCCCGGGAAAAGAGCCATCCGCATACCGCTGAAGGAGGCGGATTCCTGAACAACATTACGCAGCACGTAATTTCCGCCGTGCCCGTTCACCAGAATCAGCGAGGTGATACCGGAGCGGCGGAGGGAGTCGGCGATATCACGGACCACGGCATAAAGCGTCGTGGCGGAAATACTGACAGTACCCGGCCAGGCGGCATGCTCGTGGGAGCAGGACACCGTCACGGGAGGAAGGTGGAGAACCGGATGCGCGGCGGCGATCTCGGCGGCGATCGTGCCGGCGATGACCGTGTCGGTCACCAGGGGGAGAAATGCTCCGTGTTGCTCGAAGCTGCCGATGGGAAGCACGGCAACGTCGGCCCGGCGGGCCCGTACGTCCTCCGTGGTGTCCGTCGGGAGCAGGCCCGAAGCCCACTGTGGTGTTCCCGAACCGCTCATGTCGTTCCGGCCTTTCGTACGTCACTGCAAGGGATATGGCCGGTCGAACGTGATGAACCGGGCACTCGGTTGATGCGTCGTCTCTCATTTTCCCCCACGCCGCCTTGGAATTACCACCTGCCCGGTTAGGATCGAGCCATGATAGAAAGTGATGACGTGTTCGACGACGACGGTACTCGTCCGTCCGGAGTCGAGCGCGCGGTGAGTGTCCGGCTTGCCACCGTGCACGGCGATTTCCTTGCCGTCGGCTACCTCGACCGCAATCGCGGTGAGGAGCAAATGGTGCTCGTTTACGGAGACGTCGAGACCGAAGGTGCGCTCACCCGACTGCACTCGGAGTGTCTCACCGGAGATGTCTTCGGCTCCAAGCACTGCGATTGCGGCGAGCAACTGTCCGCGGCGCTGGGTGCGATAGTCAAGGAGGGCCGCGGCATTCTTGTCTACCTCCAGGGACATGAGGGCCGGGGGATCGGGCTGCTCGCCAAACTCCGTGCGATGAAACTCCAGGCGGAGGGCATGGACACGGTCGAGGCCAATATCGCCCAGGGGCTGCCGGTCGACGCGCGTGACTACCAGGTCGCGGCCGACATCCTGCACGACCTCGGCGTGCGGTCCGTGCGGCTGCTGTCCAACAACCCGCGGAAGCGGGAGTCGCTGCAACGGCACGGGATCAAGATCGACTCCCAGGTGCCGCTGCTGATTCCGCCGAGCGAGGAGAACAAGTCCTACCAGTGGACGAAGCGCGACCGTCTCGACCACTACCTGCCGCACCTTGACGTCGCGGCGGACTAGCGGACGCGCCCCGGTCGTTGGGGCGGGCCGACGACGCGGTGGGCGGCCGGCCCGGGAGTCGAAACACGGGCCGGCCGGTGCTCATGGCATGGGCCGGCGCGGGGCTCAGTTCCCGTCGCGCTCGGACCCGGGCGGGCTCAGGGACTGTCCGCGATGTCGTTCGCCGCTATGTAGCCGAACGTCATCGCCGGACCGATCGTCGAGCCCGCCCCGGCGTAACTGCGCCCCATGACAGCCGCGCTGGCATTCCCCGCCGCGTACAGGCCCGGGATCACGGAGCCGTCGGGGCGGAGAACCCGGGCGCGGGCGTCGGTCGTCAGGCCGCCCTTGGTGCCGAGGTCACCGGGCACGATCCGGAACGCGTGGAACGGCGGCAGCCATAGCGGTGCCAGGCAGGAGTTGGGCGCGATCCCGGGGTCGGTGTAGTAGTGGTCGTACGCGCTGTCGCCTCTGTAGAAGTCGGCGTCCGAGCCCGCGCGGGCCTGGCTGTTGAAGCGGTTGACGGTCGCCCGGAGCGCCGCCGCCGGTACGCCGATCCGCCCCGCCAGCTGGTCCAGGCTCCACGCCGTGTGCACGGCACCGGACGCGTACCAGGAGTCCGGGAGGACGAAGGTGGGCGCGATGTCCTTGAACAGATACCGGTTGCGGTAGTTCTGGTCGACCACCAGCCACGCCGGGATGTCCGGTGAGCTCGCGTTGCGCTCGTACATGACGTGGACGACATCGCTGTAAGGCGCCGCCTCGTTGACGAACCGCGCCCCGGCCTGGTTGACCAGGAGACTGCCCGGCAGGGTGCGTTCGGCCAGGCAGAAGTACGGTTCGCCCGGCAGCGGGATCGCCGGCCCCCACCAGGCGTCGTCCATCAGGGCGAGCGCCCCTCCTGCCCGTTCACCCGCCCGGATCCCGTCACCCGTGTTCTCCTTGGCGCCCACCGTCCAGTCGGTGCCGATCGGCTGCTGCTGATAGCGGTCGCGCATCGCCGCGTTGTGCTCGAAGCCGCCCGACCCGACGACGACCGCGCGCCGGGCCCGGACGAGCCCGGGTGCGCCGCCGCGTGTCACGACCGCGCCGGTGACCCGGCCGTTCTCCATGTGCAGATCGGAGAGCGGGGTGCTCAGCCACACCGGTACCCCCGCGCTCATCAACCCGGCCCGCAGTCCGCCCGCCAGTGCCTGGCCCATGGTGAGCGGCCGCTGTCCGAGCAGGGCGGCCCGGGTCCCGCGGGCCAGGCACTCGGCCGCGACGGCGGCACCCTTGATGCTGACGGTGGCGAGGGCGATCCACTTGTAGTCGGCGCTGAAGACGACCATCCCGGCGGGGACGGGGAGGTAGGGAGCGTTCAGCCGGCTCAGCTCCGCGCCGAGGATGTTGCCGTCCAACTGAGCGGGCTCGATGGACCGTCCCACCGACAGTCCGCCGGGCAGCTCGGGGTAGTAGTCGCTGTAGCCCTCCATCCAGCGGAATCGCAACGGGCTGTTGGCCATCACGAACGAGATCATGGACGGTCCGTGCGCGAGGAACGCCTGTTGCCGGTCGGCGCCGACCTCGTCCCCCACGACGGCGGCCAGGTAGGCCGTGGCCTTCTGCGGGGTGTCGGGCACACCCGCGGCGAGCGTCACCGGATTGTTCGGAATCCAGATCCCCGCGCCGGACCGGGCCGCCGAACCCCCGTACGTGGGCGCCTTCTCCACGACCACACAGCTCAGCCCGCGACGCGCGGCGGTGAGCGCGGCGGTCATCCCGGCCGCACCGGAGCCGACCACGACGACGTCGTACGTCCCGAGGAGAGGCGGCTGCGCCGCGTGGGCGGAGGCCGCCGGCAGACCGGTGGCGACGACGAGCCCCGCGCCGGCGGCCCCGAGGACATGGCGGCGCGAGGGTCCGATGGTGTCCGGTACCGGCGTGATCTCGGGCATGGTGAGTCGCTCCAGTGGGGTGACGGGGGCGGTGCGGCGCCATGCTGATGGGTCGTCAGAGAAGGTCGCGCGGGGGTCTTGTGAAGTCAAGAGGCCCGCGGCCGGTGCCCTGCCTCGGTCACACGGGCGGTTCGGCGGCCTCCGTCGGATCCACCACACCGGGCACGAACTCGGGATTGACCGTGTCGAAGTACACGCTGTTCGTGCCGAGATCGAAGTGGAACCGGCCCCGGTAGACCGCCTGCGTGATGTGCCGGTCGTAGCGCGGGCTGGTCAGCCACCGTGCGTGCTCGGGCAGAAACCTCTCCAGGGCCGTGGGCGCGGGCTCCGGGACCCCGGGGGAGAAGCCGTACGCGGTCAGGCCGACGACGGCCGCGGCTCTGCCCGCCGGTAGCCGGGCGATGCCGACCACCCGGATCTGCGGATCGGGTTCGGGGACGGACGCACGTCCGTGGCGGTTCGGGTTGAAGCCGAGCCAGTGAGGATCGGACAGCTGCCCGATGGAGGTGAACCGCCGTCGGAGCGGGGCCGTGTCCGTGCGCACTGTCTCCCGGTCCGCCCGGGAGGGGTCGTCATCGGTGGCCGCGTAGATGCCGGTACCGCCGCCGACGACAGTGAGGCCGCCCAGAAGGAGCCAGCCGCGGCGGCTCAGCGAGATCGACACCGTCATGGCCCCCGTTCGTTCGACGGCAGATCCTAGCCCTCGTCAGCCCACGTGCACCCGCGGCCTGCGCGCCGGGTCCGGTTCCGCACGGCGCAGGATCTCGCGTGTTACCGGTGCCACCTCGCCGCTGCCGAAGACGAGGAAGCGGAACAGCTGGCCGATCGGGCCGCCTTCCGTCCAGGTGAAGTACGCGTGGGGGACCCGGCCCGTTCTGTCGCGCAGCGACATCAGCACCGCGGCGACCGTGTTGGGCACGGTCGTGCCCTCCACCCGCAGCCGGCGCACGCCGTGCTTCTCGTCGCCATGGACGATCAGGTCGGCGCTGAAGTCGGAGGAGTCCTTCACGAACGCCTCCAGGAAGAGGACCTGCCGTCCGAGCGGGATGGGGGTCTCCTCGCGCTGGCTCCGTTCCTTCTCGCGGTAGGCGGCCGTGCTGTGTTCCTGCGGCTCGTTGGCGATGAGCTGGAGCGGCCCCTCGGCGGCCGCCTCGTCGATGAACTGCGCCGCCCTGCCGTCGAAGACGACCTCGACCGCACGCAGCTCGAAGGCGCGGCGGACGCGGGAGACGAAGGACGTCACCATGATCGCGAAGATGAACAGCAGCGCGATCTTGATGCCGTCGGGCCGTTCGATGATGTTGGCGACCAGCGTGTACGCGAAGACGGCGGTGATCGTCCCGAATCCGATCGCGGCCCGCCGGCGGCCGCTGCGGTGCACCGCGACCGTCGAGGCGAAGGCCGCCGACAGCATGAGGACCAGCACGCCGGTGGCGTACGCGCCGCTCTGCTTGTCGACGTTCGCGTCGAAGTACACCGTGATCAGCACGGCGATCGCCATGAAGACCAGGACGAGGGGCCGCACCGCACGTGCCCATTCGGGCGCCATGCCGTAGCGGGGCAGGAACCGCGGTACGAGGTTCAGCAGCCCGGCCAGCGCGGACGCTCCGGCGAACCACAGGATGCAGATGGTGGAGAGGTCGTAGACCGTGCCGAAGACCTCGCCCAGATTCTCGTGCGCCAGATAGGCGAGCGCCCGCCCGTTCGCCGGACCGCCGGCCTGGAACGCCTCCTGCGGGATCAGCAGGGTGGTGGCCAGGCTGGACAGCAGAAGGAAGCAGCACATCGTCAGCGCGGCCGTGGTCAGCAGCTTGCGGGTGTCGCGGATCCGGCCGGCCGGATTCCGGTACGTGTCGCCGGGACCGCCCTTGATCTGCGGCATCACCGCCACGCCGGTCTCGAAGCCGGACATGCCGAGCGCCAGCTTCGGGAACACCAGCAGTGCCACACCGATCATGGCCAGGGGAGAGGAGTGCTCGGCGGTCATGCCGCTCCACCAGTCGCCGATCACCACGGGCTTCCCGATCACCTGCCAGGCGGCGGAGACCAGCACCACCAGATTGAGCCCGAGATACGCGGCCACGAGGGGGACCGCGATGCCGATCGCCTCGTGAAAGCCCCGGAGGAAGACGGCACCCAGCAGTCCGATGAGGATCAGGGTGATCCAGATGCCCGAGTTGTGCATCCAGTGCGGCGCGAACGGGTTCTCCACCACGTGCGCCGCGGCGTCGGCGGCCGAAAGAGTGATGGTGATGACGAAGTCGGTGGCCGCGAAACCCAGCAGCACCAGGACCAACAGCTTCCCTGACCACCATGTCAGGAGCCGCTCCAGCATCGCGATCGAGCCCTCGCCGTGCGGTGACTCCTTGGCCACCCGCCGGTAGACGGGCAGGGCGCCGAACAGGGTCAGCGCCAGCAGGACGAGGGTCGCGATCGGGGACAGCAGCCCCGCGGCGAGCGCCGCGATACCGGGCTGGTAGCCCAGGGTCGAGAAGTAGTCCACGCCGCTGAGGCACATGACGCGCCACCAGGGATTGCCCGGGTGGTCGGGCGGCGGTTCGCCGTGCGGCGCGGGGTACCGGGCCGCCTGTTCGCTGCCCTGGAGCAGCCACGTACGCCAGCGTCGCTTCCCCACCCGCCGTCGGGGCCCGGTCTCGGTCTGCGCGCCGGTCATGGGCCTCCTCACCTTCGTCGCGTGCGCGGACAGCGAGCCCATCGTCGCCCGGGGGCCGGGCGTCGGCAGCCCGCGTGAGGGCCGTTCAGTGGGCGTACGTCGGCGGCGGGCGGGCGAACCGTCGACAGCCGGTCCCTACCGCCCCCCGCTCCGGCCGCGCCTCACGCCATCTGGCGGCGCACCAGCTCCTGGAGGTGACCACCGCGCGCGAGCAGGTCCGCGGGTGCCCCTTCCTCGACCACCTTGCCGTCCGCCATCACGATCACCCGGTCGGCGTCCATCACCGTCGACAGCCGGTGCGCGATGACGATCCGGCTGGCGCTGAGCGTGCGGGTGCTGTCGATGACGATGCGCTGGGTCTCGTTGTCCAGCGCGCTGGTGGCCTCGTCGAAGAACAGGACGCGCGGCCGGCGGATCAGCGCCTGAGCGATCATCAGCCGCTGCCGCTGGCCACCGGAGACCGCGCCGCCTCCCGCGATCATGGTGTGCAGCCCCATCGGCATCCGCTTGATGTCCTCGGCGAGGCCGGCCATCTCGGCGGCCTGCCACACCTCTTCCTCACCGAATTCCTCGGCACCGCAGATGCAGTCCAGGATCGAGCCGGTGAGCGGCTGCGCGTTCTGCAGGACGACACCGCACTGCCGTCGTACGGCCGCCTGGTCCAGCGCGGCCAGATCCTGGCCGTCGTAGAGCACGCTGCCGGAGACCGGACGGTCGAAGCCGATGAGCAGCCGCAGCAGGGTCGACTTGCCGCAGCCGCTCGGCCCCACGATCGCCACGAACTCGCCGGCACCCACCTGGAGGGAGACGTCGTCGAGAACCAGCGGGCCGTCGTCGCCGTAGCGGAACGACAGCCGGCGTGCCTCCAGGGCACCGGTCAGCGCGCCGGGCTGGGCGCTGGAGCCGCGGACCTCCGGGGCCTCGTCGAGCACCGGCCTGATCTGCTCGATCATCGGCAGTGCGGCGGCGACCGAGACGAGCGCGCCGGTGAGCTGGGTGACCGAGGAGAGCAGCATGGTGACGGCGGTGTTGAACGTCAGGAACTCCCCCGCCGACATGCTGCCGCGGGCGGGGCCCGCCAGCAGCATGAACATCGTGAGGGCGCACAGCGGCAGATAGACGGCGTCGAGCACGGTCGTCAGATTCCTGATGCGGCCCGCGCGCTGCTGCAACTCGCGCGAGCGCGCGAACTCCCGGGCCCACGCCGCGTACGCGAAGCTCTCCGCCGCGGCGACCCGCAGCTTCGGCAGCCCTCGCAGGGTCTGGAACGCCTGGTTGTTCAGCTTGTTGCCGAGTTCCACCAGCTCCCGCTGCCACTTCAGCTGCCACAGGCCCATCCCGAGGAAGACCGCGCCGATCACGACGAGCATGCCGATGGCGGCCAGCGCCAGGGGCACGCTGTAGCAGAGCAGCAGCACGATGTTCATGGTCCCGATCGTGCTCGCCTGCACCGCGACCGGACCGATGCCGGACAGCACCCGGCGCACCGCGCTGACACCCATCGCCGCACTGGCCAGCTCCCCGGTGGAGCGCTCGGCGAAGAACGTCGTCGGCAGCCGCAGCAGCCGGTCCCACACGGCCGGTTGCAGCGAGCTCTCGATCCGCCCCTCCATCCGCAGAACCGTGAGGTTCTGCAGCAGCATGAAGGCCGCGGCCACGATGCCGGCGATCATCACGGCCACCGACACCTGCACGATCAGGCTGCGCTCGGCCGTGGGCACGTACACGCCGAGGACCTGTCCGGTGGCGATGGGCACCAGCGCCCCGAGGCCGACCGTCACCAGCGCGCCGACGGCGAGATTGCGCAGATCCATCCGGGTGCCGCGCAGACTGAACCGCAGCAACCGCCAGAACGTCGGAGGCTCTTCCGGCAGCGGCCGGTAGAACATCACGCCGCTCGGTTCGAACTCCTCCGCGCTGTCCCCGCCGATGCGCCGCCGCAGTCCCGATGCCGGGTTCACGGCCTCGTAGCGTCCTCGCCGCCACAACAGCGCGACCGGCGCACCCGACTTGGCCCAGTGGCCGACCAGCGGACCGATGTCGGTGCGCCACCAGCGTCCGGAGAGCCGGACCGTGCGGGTCCGGATCCGGGAGTGCATCGCCACCCGCTCCACCGGGCCGACCCGGTCGTCGACCGCGGTGCCCTTCGGCGGCTCGGTCAGCGTGATCCCCGCAGCCTCGGCGACCTGACGGCACACCGCGTACGTGGCGTCGTCCGCGGCGGTGTCCCGTCCGCTCGCGCCGCGCCCGGCCCGGTCAGGTCTGCCGATCGAGGCGATCAGCGCCTGGTCGGCCCTGGCCCGTACGGCTTCACCGGCCCTGATGCCGGCGGCCGTGCGGTCCTCGTGGGCGCGCTCCAGCTGGTCGATCCAGCGGTCGACCGCCGACAGGAGCCGGTAGTGCTGGTTCACCATGCGCTGCCAGAGTGCGGCGTCGACGAGCAGATCGCCGGCCGCGTCGGCGCTGTAGGCGCCGCCGTACTGGACGCTGCCGGACGGCACCGGCATCCACAGGATGTCGTCGTCGGCGACGGCCTCCTCGACCGGCCGGCCGTTGAGCGCAGCCTCGAAGAGGACCCCGAGAGCCCGTCCGGTCCCGAGGGAGAACGCGTACTCCAGGGCGGTCGGCATCCCCTCCTGGCCGTACTGCACGGTGTCGTACTGGCCCGTGTCGAACTGCCCGGTGTCGTACCCGGCGTACTCGGGGCGGTACAGCTCCCTCAGTTGGATCCGGCGCAGCAGACAGTCCTGCGACGGGCGGCCGACCAGGGTGTGCTGCGGTCCTTCGACCGGGCCGAGGAGTACGGTCCCCGCCTCCAGCCGGCCGAGGAAGTGCCACTGCCCCTGCTGCGCCGCGTCGACGGCGAACACGTCGAGCGCACCGCCGACGACGAGCCACAGCACCTGCGGCCCCTCCAGCGGCACGCTGCGCAGTCCTGCGCAGTCGACGGGGTGGCCGAGGCCGCCGAGAGCGTGGGTGACGGGGTCGCCGCTGCCGGGGCCGGCGACGGCTGACGGGTGGACGGACGACACGTCAGTGCTCCCTGACCAGGTCGGCGTAGGCACCGCCGGCTGCCACCAGATGCTCGTGACGGCCGCGTTCGACCACCGTGCCGTGGTCGAGGACGACGATCTCGTCGCTGTCCCGCACGGTGCTCAGCCGATGGGCGATGACGACGCACGCACAGCCGCGGCGCCGCAGGTTGTCGATGATGAGCTGCTCCGTCTGCGCGTCGAGGGCGCTCGTCACCTCGTCGAGGACCAGGACGCTGGGCCGGCGCACCAGCGCGCGGGCGATCTCCAGCCGCTGGCGCTGCCCGCCGGAGAAGTTGCGGCCGTCCTGCTCGACGCGGCTGTGGATGCCGTCGGGGCGGCGGGCGATCACATCGTCGTAGAGGGCTGCGTCCCGCAGGGCCGCGACGACGGCGTCGTCCGGGATCGAGGGGTCCCACAGGGCCACGTTGTCGCGGACGGTGCCCTCGAAGAGGAAGACGTCCTGGTCGACGAAGGAGACCGAGGCCGCCAGCGCGCTGCGGGGAATGTCCTCGAGACGCCGGCCGTCGATCCGGATCGTGCCCTCCCACGGGCTGTAGAGCCCGGCGATGAGGCGCGAGACGGTGGACTTGCCGCTGCCGGATCCGCCGACGAGCGCGACCTGCTGTCCGGGCCCGACGGTCAGCGAGAAATCGGTGAGCAGGGGCTTGTCCAGCGGGCTGTAGCCGAAGGTGATGCCGTCCAGCGTCACATGGCCCGTGAGCCTGCGGGTGCTGGGGTCCGGCTCGTCGCGCGAGTAGAGCTCGTCGACCGGGAAGTTCTCGACGTCCTTCAGGCGGGCCACATCCGCGGCGAAGTCCTGGATACGGCCGGCCACACCGTTCAGCCGGGTGATCGGCGCGGTGAAGCGGGTCACGAGCGCCTGGAACGCGACGAGGAGACCGACCGAGATCGCTCCCTCCACCGCCCGCATACCGCCGATCCACAGGATCAGCGCGCTGTTGAAGGTCGCGAGGGTCGGTGCGACGATCGCGAGGACCGCGCTCGGCACACCGAGGCGCTGCTGCTCCTCCAGCGTGGTCGCGTGCTGCCCGGCCCAGCGGCGGAAGAAGCCGTTCTCGCCGCCGGTCGCCTTCATGGTCTCGATGAGCTGAAGGCCCGTGTACGAGGTGTTCGTCAGCTTCGCGCTGTCGGCCCGCAGCTTCTGTGTATGGGTGGCCCGCAGCCGGATCACGATCCGCATCGCCACCACGTTCAGCAGCGCGATCAGCACGCCGATGACGGTGAGTTGGGGGTCGTAGGTCCACAGCAGGAAGGCGTAGAGGATCACGACGACGCCGTCCACGCCCGCCGCGGCGAGATCGCGCGCCAGGGTCTCGGCCACCGCGTCGTTGGACTGGAGCCGCTGCACCAGATCGGCCGGGCTGCGCTGGGCGAAGAACGTGACCGGCAGCCGCAGCAGATGGCGGAAGAACCGCGCGCTGCCGAGGGTCGAGGAGATGACACGGCCGCGCAGCAGATTCGCCTGCTGGAGCCAGGTGAGGACGGCGGTGAGCACCACCAGCGCGGCCATCGAGGCGAACAGCGGCCCCAGTAGCGAGGTCTGCTCGCCGATCAGGAACATGTCGATGTAGGTGCGGCTCAGCGCGGGCAGCGCGGCGCCCACGGCGACCAGCAGCAGACTCGCGAACAGAGCGGCCAGCAGGGTGCCCTTGGTGCCGCGCAGCCGGGCGGGCATCGCGCCCGCGACGCCAGGCTTGCGGCCGCCGCGGCGGAAGGCGGCGGTCGGCTCGAAGACCAGGACGACACCGGTGAAGCTGGTGTCGAAGTCCTCCATCGTCACGAAGCGGCGGCCCTTGTCGGGGTCGTTGATGTGCACCCCGCGCCGGCCGAAGCGGCGCCCCATGCCGTCGTAGACGACGTAGTGGTTGAACTCCCAGAACAGGATGGCCGGCGCCTGGACCTCGGCGAGCGCCGCGGGCTCCATCTGCATGCCCTTGGCCTGAAGGCCGTAACTCCGGGCGGCCTTGAGGACGTTGCTGGCGCGCGATCCGTCGCGGGAGACACCGCAGGCGATCCGCAGCTCCTCCAGCGGCACATGCCGTCCGTAGTGGGCGAGCACCATGGCGAGCGACGCGGCGCCGCACTCCAGGGCCTCCATCTGGAGGATGGTGGGGGTGCGGACGGTGCTGCGCCTGCGCGGCTTCGGGGGACGGCTGCGCTGCGCGCGCCGTCGGCCGCCGCCGGTCTCCTGCCGCTGGCGGCGGCGGCCCGGAGGAGGCAACTGCTGCTGCGGTGCCTGCCGTTGTGACCCCCGCCGCTGTGACGCTGCGGTGTTGCCTGTCGCGGTCATGGAAGCAGCCAATCGATCGGGTGCTGCTCGCTGAGACGGATGGCAGCGCTCGTGAGGGTCATCGACTCGATCTCGAAGGGCGGGCCGTCCGAGGAGGACCAGGTGTAGCCGGATCTGGTCGTCTTCGAGGCGTCGAGGCGCACCAGGACCGCCACCGGCTGGCCGCTCTGCGAGAACTGCTCACCGAGCTGGCTGCTGCCGAGGAAGCCGCTGATCCGCTGACGGGTCTGCGCGGTCCTGCCCACGGCCTTCACCGTGCCGCGGAGCACGCCGTACTGCTGGGTCGGCACGGACTGCACGGTGAGATCCACCGAGGCGCCGACGGGCACGGTCGATCCCCGCTCCGCCGGTACGTAGACCATCGCCATCAGGGGGTCGTTCGCCCCCTTCGCACGCTCCACGGCGGCCACGTCGGCTCCGGTCGTGACCACGGAGCCGATGGTGGCGGCGAGCGTCGTCAGCCGTCCGGCGGCGATGCTGCGGACGACGACGGCTCCCTGCTGGGTACGCACCTTCACCAGGGGGGAGTTGGCGGCCACCCGCTCACCCTCCTCGGCGAGGACCTCGGTGATCTGACCGGAGACGGGGCTCTGGAGGATGTAGCTGCCCTGGCCGTAGGTGAGGACGCCGGGGGCCTTCACGGTGGAGGTGATGGATCCGGTCACGGCCCAGAACGCTGCGGCGATCATGACGAGAACGGTCACGGACAGCACGAGCAGACCCTGCGGCCGGGCGAACCGTACCGGCAGGTCGAGTTCCTCGGGCGAACGCAGTTTGGAGAGGGCCTGTTGGCGGAATTGCACGACGCTTTCCCTCTACTGCGGGGATCCCCGGCGCTGCGGGAATCGGTGACGGGCGCGGAACACCCGTGGACGTACGGGTCCGTGGGGTACACGGGTACAGCGGGAAGGACACGGGGGCGGACCGGGACGGGCCCCACACGGACGACGGCCGTGCTGTCCGGAACCTGGTGGGCTCGGACAGCACGGCCATGGCGCGTCGGCTCAAGAGGGGAACAGCCGACGGGCCGTCATCGACCGGTGGGTGTGCCGCTCGGGGCGGCACACGGTCCAGTCAGAGACCGGCGACGAGGCCCGTCACGCCGGCGGTGTTCAGGCCGGTGAGGCCCTCGACCGTGCCGGTCACGGAGCCGACGGTGCCGGCGGCGGCGGCGAGGGTGCCGGAGACGGGAACGACCGAGTCGACGGTGCCCGTGACGGCGCCGACGGCCTGGTTCACGAGGCCACCGGCCACGTTGTCGAGGTCGGCGTCCGAGATTTCCTGGGTCTCGACCTGGAAGTTGTTCATGATGGGGGTTCCCTTCGCATGGATATATCGAAATTGCCGCGACCGAGCCATCGTCAGGTGAGTCCTGTCGCAGCGGCGGTGGTCGTACGAGTCAGGCGAGCCCGTATTCGGAAACCCCTTCGTACGACTCCCGCGGTGCGAAGGATCAAAGCACGGGGCTGCGTTGCTCAGCCAATCGGACAAGCGCCGATCCGCTGTCTCCAAGGCCGCTGGATTACCTGACGTGTACGCGCGTCCATGAGTTGGCGGCAGCTTCTTCACGTGTCTCCACGCATTGATCGCCGCACGTCAGCGCGACCAGGCCGACGGAACGGGACATTCCGCCTCGACGTGTACGGTGCGCGGACCCGCAGGGGAACGGCTGTCGGAAACGTTGTGACGCCGAGGTATTCAGTGTGCAGATTCGCTGAAGAGTGCCGTGTGTTTCGGCGGCATGTCGCCGGATGTCACGCGATGCAGTCGAGAGGCTATTCCGTGCTACCGCCGACCCTGGGTGCGCGGCACATAAAGGCATAACGGAGTTCCGTCGGGCGAGATACGGAATGGTCGAATTACTGCCGATTCTTCAGTGCTCCAGGATGCTCAACGCCCCCTTTCGGGACGAGGTGGTGCAAGGTGCGACAGCGGCATCCGCCGGAACCATTGACAAGCTGACGGTCCGTCAGGATGTTGTGGGCATGGCGAAGATGCGCGGGCGTCTGATCGGTCTCCTCATCGTCCTGACGGCCTCGTTGACGGTGGGAGAGCCGTCCGTTGCCGCTCCGGTGCCCGAACCCCAGCCGGGTACACCGCCGTTCGGTGAACGGGCCGCGGCCGTGCGCGCCGCCCCCGGCGGGCTCTGGTTCGACGAGCAGGCCGCTTCCTCGTTCACCGTCGGGAACGGGCGCTTCACCGACGGACTCGGCCGCGAGGTCGTCCTGCGCGGCTACAACGTCTCGGGCGAGACCAAGCTCGCCGAGAACAAGGGGCTGCCCTTCGCCTCCGTCGCCGACGCGGAGAAGTCGGCGGCCGCGCTGCGCAACCTCGGCGGCGGCAACACGGCGCGCTTCCTGCTCTCCTGGGCGTACGCCGAGCCCGTGCGCGGGCAGGTCGACGTCACCTACCTCGCCGCCGTCACCGCGCAGATACGGGCCTTCCTCGCGGCAGGCGTCCGCGTCTACCCCGACTTCCACCAGGACCTCTTCTCCCGCCACCTCTTCCACGAGGGCAGTTGGTACACCGGCGACGGCGCCCCGCGGTGGGTCGTCGAGGCAGGCGGCTACCCCCGGGAGTCCTGCGGGATCTGCCTCTTCTGGGGGCAGAACATCACCCAGAACGAGGCCGTGAAGCGCGCCACGTACGACTTCTGGCACAACCGGGGCGGAGTTCAGGACGCCTTCCTCGCCACCGCGCGGACCACGATGGCGTACCTCGCCGAGCACCTCACCCCGGCGGAGTTCGCCGGCATCGCCGGCTTCGACCCCTACAACGAACCGCACGCCGGGACCTACGACGCCGGCCAGAGCAGCCCGGCCTGGGAACGGGACGTCCTCTGGCCGTTCTACGAGAAGTTCCGTGCCCGCATGGACGAGGCGGGCTGGCGCCACAAGCCCGCGTTCGTGGAGCCGAACCTCTTCTGGAACGCCAACCTCGCCTTCCAGAAGCAGGAGGGCGGCCTGCTGGACGCCGGGACGCTCGGCCCGCGCTACGTCTTCAACACCCACTTCTACGACCAGAAGGCCATCTCCGGCATCTTCATGTGGGGCAAGGCGG
Source organism: Streptomyces sp. NBC_00306 (assembly GCF_036169555.1). Taxonomy (GTDB): domain Bacteria; phylum Actinomycetota; class Actinomycetes; order Streptomycetales; family Streptomycetaceae; genus Streptomyces; species Streptomyces achmelvichensis. The sequence continues at coordinate 6,853,111 of NZ_CP108032.1, forward strand.
CCGACGGCCAGTACAGCGGCGACTTCGGCACGGTCCGCGACCGCGCGGCGGCCGCGGGAACGGCGGGCATCGTCAGCGAGTTCGGCCACCCGCTCACGGGCTCGGTCTCCGACAAGGCCCCGACGATCGGCAAGGCGATGTACCAGGCCCTGGACTCCCGCCTGCCCGGCGCCACATGGTGGTCACGCCCCCAGGACTCGGGCCCGGTTCTCTCGGGCACCCAATGGCAGTGGGACATCTACCACGGCCGCCACCACGAACTCATGAACGGCAACCCGGACAAGGTCCTGACCGCGGCGGACGCGTGGAACGACGAAGACCTCTCGGCCGTCCGCCTGGACGACTCCGGCACCCCGGTCCTGCGCCAGGACGCCCGGCTCCTGGACCGGCTGTACCCGAGCGCCGTGGCAGGCCGCACGGTGGCCTTCACCTACGAGGACCGGGCGCGCGACGGCTCGACGACGCTGACATGGAACCCGGTCCCGGCCTCGCTGCCGAAGGTCCGCGAACTGGTGGGGGCGGGCCAGTACGGTCTCCTGCTCTGGCGCTCGACGGGCGTCACCGCGCCGACAGAACTGCACCTGCCGGCCTCGTTCCCGAGTGCGACGACGACGGTGGTCTCGGACGTGGGTTCGGTACACGGCTTGCCGGCGTATGCGGCGGGGGTACCGGTGGCAGTGGCGCCGGAGGTGGGCGGAACGGGAAGCAGGCGGCTACTGCTGACACCGGCGCCCGAGGGGCTGCACTACGCACTGGTGACGAACGGGGCGGAGGCGTCGGCGCCGTCGGGGGAGCTGCTGCGGGCGGCGAAGGCGGAACTGGCGGGGTGGGCGGCGGGGCGGGGCTGAATCCTCTCCCCTTTTCCCGGCCGCAGTGACCGCTGACGGTCTCTCACCATGTCCTCACAGGTCGTCTGGAACCTTGTAGAGCCCATCAGTTGTCTCATGCGAGAGTAGATGATCTTAAAGTCGTACTGGTTGTTGTGACGGGGGTAGGTGCGTCGTGGGTTACACGATTCCTGAGGGCGTCGACACGATGCTCGACGTGGTCGGCGTGGGCTGGCCCAACGTCGACGAGGACGCGTACCGCGATATGGCGGACGCGCTGCGGGAGTTCGCGGACGACGCGGACGAGGACGGCCATGCCGCGCACCAGCACGTCCAGCGCCTGCTTTCCAGCGGTCAGAGCGAATCACTGACGGCGCTGGACAAGCACTGGAAGAAGGTGTCGGGCAAGCACAAGGACCTGGCGAAGGCGGCCCGCATCATCGCCGGCGCGCTGGACCGGGTGGCCGACATCATCGTGGCCCGGAAGATCGCCGCGGTCGGCGAACTCGCCGACCTGTGCGCCACGGTGGGCATCACCCTGGCGTTCGCTCCGGTGACCGCCGGTCTGTCGACGCTCATCGCGGGAGCGAAGATCGCGGCCACCCGGATCGCGTTCAAGCGGATCCTGAAGGAGATGGCGGAGGCAGCGGTCTCGGAGATCGTCGCGACGCTGACCCAGCCCGCGGTCGCCGCGATCGAGAACGTGGTGGCGGACCTGGCCATCCAGACCGCGATGAACATCGCCGGGGTGCAGGACGGGTACGACAAGGACCAGACGGTGAAGGCCGGGAAGGAGGGCCTTCAGCTCAACTCCGCCTCTGGCCCCGGCGGTCCGGGACCCGGTGGCGGGCCGGTGATCGACCACGACGCGCACGGCAATGTGGGGATGCACCTGGCCGGCGTGCAGGTGTCGATGAACAACAAGGCCGGGAGCAAGCTCGGCAAGGCCAAGGGCCACCACGGCCGCGCCAAAGGCAAGGACTCCCTGACCGCGGTCCTGGACACGACCATCGAAGGCGTCACGGAGAAGCTCGGCAAGGCGCTGAAGGACCTGGGCGAACACGTCGGCACGACCTTGCCGAAGGCGATCGGCAAGAGCTCGAAGACGCACAAGGAAACCGACCAGGACATCCACGACAGGGTGCGCGGGATCAAGGGCGGGGACCGCAAGGGCGAGGGTGGGGTGGAGGGGCGGCGGGGTGCTTCGGGGCCTGCGCGACCCCGTCCCAAGTCGATGCGAGAGCTGGTGGAACGGGCCCGCGAGGTCGCGATGGCACTCCTCAGCAGGCGGTGCAAGACCGACCCGGTGGATGTGGCGACCGGCGAAATGGTTCTCACCCAGACGGATCTCGCCCTGCCGGGCGTCCTGTCCCTGGTACTGAGGCGCACCCACATATCCAGCTATCGCTTCGGCACCTGGTTCGGCCCCAGCTGGGCCTCCACGCTCGACGAACGCCTGGAGATGACCGGCGCGGGCGCTGCCTGGGCACGGGAGGACGGCTCCGTCCTGGTCTATCCGGCGCTTCCGTCCGAGGACGGCGAGGTGGAGGTGTTGCCGCTGGAGGGTGAGCGGATGCCTCTCGTTTTCGAGGAGCGAGGGGTCCTCGGCGATGTCACGTACGCGGTCACGGATCCGCGTTCGGGTATCACCCGGCGGTTCACGGGCAACCCGTACGGCTCGGGTCTGTACTGGCTGGGTGAAGTCGAGGACCGCAACGGCAATGCCGTACTGATCGGCCGCGGCGAGGACGGCCTGCCCGTCACTGTCGTCCACGAGGGCGGGTACCGCGTGCGCGTCACCACCGACCCCGGCCTGGGCCGGGTCACCGCTTTGGACGTGCAGACTCCTGAAGGGCCGGTGCGGGTCGCGTCCTTCGGCTACGACCCGGAGCGGAACCTGGAGGCCGTCTCGGGCGCATCCGGCGTGCCGTTGCGTTTCACCTACGACGACGAGCGCCGCGTCACGTCGTGGACCGACCGCAATGATCACACCTACTCCTATGTGTACGACACCGCGGGGCGGGTGGTGGAGACGATCGGCCCCGACGGGGCCCTCTCCTCGCACTTCTCCTACGACTCCGAGTCCCGCGTCACCCGGTTCACGGACTCCACCGGGGCGGTCACCGTCACCCGCCTGAACAGCCTCGGCCAGACCATCGCCGAGACCGACGCCCTCGGCCACACCGTGCTGTTCACCTGGGACCGCTACGACAATCTGCTCTCCCGCACCGACGAACTCGGGACCACGTCCCGGTTCACCTACGACGAACGCGGCAACCTGACCACGGTGCACTACCCGGACGGACGGGAGGCGTCGGCCACGTACGACGACCTGCACCTGCCGGTATCGATGACGGGTCCGGACGGCACTGTCTGGCAGCAGGCATTCGACGAGTCCGGCAACCGAACCACGATCATTGCCCCCGACGGAAACTCGACCGCGTTCACATACGACGGGGCCGGCGCCCTCGCCACGGTGACCTTCCCCAACGGCACCGTGGAGCGGCGCACCAACGACCCGGCGGGTCTGACGCTATCGGTCACCGATCCGCAGGGCGCAACCTACGCGGTCAGGCGCGATGCCTTCGGGCAGCCCTGTGAGTCGATCGATCCAGCCGGGTCGGTCACCCGCCTGGAGTGGACGCATGAGGGCTGGCTGTCGCGATGCACGGCACCGGACGGCACGAGCGAGTCGTGGACGTGGGACGAGGAGGGCAACTGCCTCTCGTACACCAATCCCATGGGCGGCGTTGTCGGGTTCGAGTACACGTGGTTCGACCTGCTCGCCGCCCGGACGGGCGCCGACGGGGCACGCTACGAGTTCACCTACGACACCGAGCTACGGGTCACCGGCGTCCTCAACCCGCAGGGCAGGACGTGGAGTTACCGTTACGGACCGACCGGTCTCCCCACATCGGAATCCGATTTCGACGGGCGTACCACTACGTACGACCACGATGCCGCAGGACGCCTCATCGCCCGTACGAGCCCTCTCGGCCGGCGCATCGCCATGTCGTACGACGCCGTCGGCAACGTGGTGGCGAAGGACGCCGCCGGAATCGTCACCCGCTACTCCTACGATGTCGCGGACCGACTGACCCGGGCCGAGTCACCGACATCCACGCTCGCCGTGGAGCGCGACGCGACGGGGCGGCTGCTGGCAGAGACCGTCGACGGGCGCGCCATGTTCTTCGGCTACGACGCACACGGCGAACTGGTGTCGCGCACCACCCCCACGGGGGCGGTGACCTCGTACTCGTACGACGCCGGCGGCAACCGGGTGCGCGTCGAAGGGTCCGGGCACGTCCTCGACTACAGGCGCGATGAACTGGGCCGCGAGCTGCAGCGCTCGTTCGGGCCCTCCGACGCACCGGTAACGCTCGCGTCGGGCTGGGACGCGATCGGTCGCCTGACGTCGCAGACGGTTTCCACAGCGCGGCGCACAGTCTGCTCGCGGGCATTCGCCTATCGCGCCGACGGCTTTCTCACCTCAGCGACCGACCAACTGAGCGGCCTGACGACGCGGTTCGAGCTTGACCCGGTGGGCCGCCCGCTCGGCGTCACTGCCGGCGACTGGTCGGAGAGTTACACGTACGACGCCACCGGAAACCAGACCGGCGCTCAATGGCCCGACAAGGCCCGCCACACGGAGGGCCGCGGCGAACGGACCTACGACGGGACGCGCCTCCTCGGAGCGGGCGGTGTGCGCTACGAGTACGACGTCGCCGGACGGATCGTGCTGCGCCAGAAACGGCGCCTGTCCCGCAAGCCCGATACCTGGCGCTACGCGTGGGATGCCGAGGACCGCCTGGAGTCCTGCACCACCCCCGACGGCACGGTCTGGCGATACACCTACGACCCGCTCGGGCGCCGCACGGCCAAGCACCGCATGGCACCCGACGGAGCTACGGTCGCAGCCACCGTTCACTTCGCCTGGGACGACACGCGGTTGGCCGAGCAGACGGACACCTCGACCGGGGTGACGCTGACCTGGGACCACGAGGGGTACCGCCCCGTCTCCCAGCTGGAACGCCGTACAGTCGCGGACTCCTCGCAGGACGAGGTCGACAGCCGCTACTTCGCCATCGTCACCGACCTCGTCGGCACGCCCACCGAACTCGTCGACGAGCAGGGCCGGATCGCCTGGCACAAGCGCTCCACGGTCTGGGGCCTCACAGCCTGGGCCCGCGAAGCGGACGCTTACACTCCGCTGCGCTTCCCCGGTCAGTACGACGACCCGGAAACCGGTCTCCACTACAACCTCCAGCGGCACTACGACCCGGAGACGGCGCGCTATGTGTCGGCGGACCCGTTGGGCTTGGCGCCGGCGCCCAATCCGGCGACCTACGTGACCAATCCGTACACGTGGATGGACCCTGAGGGGCTGATCTCCAAGGGCTGTACGGTCAACGGTGGTTGGTACGGCGGTCTGATGCCCGCGAATCTGAAGGACAAGACGACGGGCAAGCCCCTGTACGGCGTCAGGATGGAGGTCAATCACATTCCACCCAAGGCGGCCTGGAAAGACGTCACCAACCCTGGCTTCTATCGAGCGGGGAAACCGCACGACGAGCAGGAGGTTCGCCGGGGACCGGCCATCCGCATGGAGCGGGACGATCACCTGGACCTCTACAGCACCGGATACAGCGTCCAGACGCAGGCATGGCATCTGAGGCAGCGAGAGCTGATCAGCCAGGGGCGTCTGACCGAGGCGATGAGGATGGATATCGTCGACATCAAGAGTAAGTTCCCTGGGAAGTACGATCAGCACATCGAGGAGATGGTCGCGAGTCTCAAACACAATAAGCCGCTCCAGGCCATGCTGGCCAAGCGCGGCTGGTCGATCGACGAAGCGGCCCTGTTGGCCTGAGACGGGTTGCGGCCGAGCATAGAAAGCAGAACAACGATGGACATTGAAATCGTGCCTCATGTCGGCGCCGGACCGTTCCGTCTCGGCATGTCCTTCGATGAGGCCATGCAAGTGGCGCACGAGCGGGGCACTGTGAAGCACGGTGCCGAAGGCGAAAGGCCGCCTGGCAAGTATGTGGTGAAGCAGCCCGACACCACCCTCAACTTTGTGCTCATCTTCGAAGCAGACGAGAAATTGGACGGCATCGAATTGTGGCGCTTTCTGAGTGAGGACGAGGACGTGCAAGTCACCCTCGACGGGTTCGATGTCTTCCGCACCCCGAAGAAGGAGCTGCGCCGCCGGATCGAGGGCCGCGGACACGTCATCGATTACAACGACCTCGGCTTCGACGGTATCCCGGACCTCAACGTCATCCTCGCCAACGCGAGCAGCCAGGAGTTCCCCACCGATCCGAGGACCGGTGCCCCGCTGTACTTCGACTACGCGTTGGTGGCCACGAGGATCGCCTTGTGAAGCCGTCGAGCGGATGGACGCCCGACCTGTTGCCGCTCGTAGGTGCGCGATGATTCCGGAGCTGTTGCCGAAGGCGGGGGTGTCCGAGGTTGCCGGCTTGCACCGAGTCGGCAACAGGGAATGAGCAGCACGTATGGATGTCGATATTCTGCCGCACATCGGTGCTGGCCCGTTCCGGCACGGCATGCCCTTCGACGAAGCCATGGAGAGCGCTCATAGGCTGGGCCGGATCAGTCATCGGCCAGGGGCCGAGCGGCCGCCGGGGATGTATGCGGTGAACCTCGATGACTCCGCGTTCCCATTCGTCCTGTCCTTCCCTCAGGACGGGACGCTGACTGCTGTTGAGCTCTGGCGCTTCCGCGTGGAGGACGCCGATATCAACGCCACCTTCGATGGACTGGACGTTTTCCGTACTCCCGGCGAGCAGCTGGTTTCGCAGATGGAGGAAAGCGGTCACTCCGTCGCCTGACGGATTCCCAGCGACGGCGAGCGGATCGGAACTGCGGCGTGGACATGGACCTGGTACTCGACCCTCCTCGTGGAGTGGCGCCCGTGCTCCTGGGGATGACACTGGATGAAGCGGTGTCCGCGGTGAGTGTCTGGGGCGAGGCCAAGGTGCTGCGCCGTAGCACCCGCAGGTCCGTGAAGGTCTTGGCAGTGTGCGAAGGCGTCAGCTATCAGGCGCTGCTGGAGGACGGGGAGCGCGTCACCGCGATCGAACTGTGGTGGCCGGGTGAAGGCAAGGAGACCAACACGCGCGTCCTGCTGGACGGCGACGACGTCTTCAGGACACCGGCCGAGGACATCCTCGAACGCGCGAGGGCGGCGGGCCTGCGTGTCGACGATTCCCAGCCGGATTCTCCGGTCGTCCCCGGCGTCTCGCTGGGATTCACACGGCAGACGTCGCAGGAAGTTCCCCGTGACTCCCACGGCCTTCCGCTGTATTTCACGTCCGTCCTTGTCGGGAACGAGGACTATTACAACTACCGCTACGAGAGCGGCTCTTGACGGCACTCAGGGTGAACGTCAGTCGCCCACAACCTTCTCGGTGGGGGGCAAGCAGTGTGGCCCCGGGGGTGGACAACGTGAGGAGGGGACGATGATTCTGGAGCTGCTGCCGGAGGTGGGAGTTGCCACGCTCAGGCTCGGTATGTCGGCCGACGAGGCGGTTGGGGCCGCGCGCGAACTGGGCTTTGCCCCTTCCGACCCGGAATACGGCGGCGCGCCTGGGCAGGTGCTCTGCGAGCATGAGGAGTCCCAGACGGAGTTCAATCTCGGCTTCACCAAGGGCGCGCTGACAGACATCCACGTCTACCGGTTCCGAGTCGAGGACGCGGATGTGACGGTCGTCCTCGACGGGCTCGACGTCTTCCGGACTCCCAGTGAAGATCTGTTGGAGCGCCTTGAGGAGCGTGGCCACACGGTCGAGCAGAACGACGACGGCGTGGACACCCTTCCCGCCCTCAAAGTCATTCTGTCGAACGAGAGCAGCTTCGAATACCCGATGGACGAGGAGGGGGACCCGGTCTACTTCGACTACGCCCTCGTCACCTCGGTGGACTTCTTTGGGCCGCGCGGGGACTGACCCCTGCGGCCGTCCGGGGCGGGCACGGTCGCGGCCAACAGTGGAACAGGGACCGACGGTGCCTTGTACCGCGCCGGGCTGTGCTGCCGGGTGACGACCTATCGCGGGCGATCCGGCTGAAGCCAGCGCTGCTGGGGGACGGGCAGCAGGTCACGGCGACAGACCTGTGGTGGTCGGGCGAGGGCAAGGAGACCGGCACGCGCGTGCCGCTGGACTGCGAGGACGTCTTCCGAACGTCCGCGGGGGACATCCTCGAATGTTCACGGGCGCGAGCGCGGCCGGAATCCCCGGTCATTCCCGGAGCCTCGCTGGGCTTCACCGGCGGACGTCACACTGGAACGTACCGTGGCGCGCGGTCGGGGCTGCGCGCTGCCTGGGCCTCGGTGGGCTTCGGGGGTCCGCGCGGAGGCTGACGAACTGCAACAGCGGCACTGGCGGGGGTTTCTGTGACCAGCTTCGACGACCTCGTCCGGCTCTGTCCGCCCCCGGCCGACCCGCCCCGGGTGGACTGGGACGCCGTCGAAGGCACCCTGGCCATTCGGCTGCCGGAGGACTACAAGCAGCTGGCCGCCGCCTTCGGTCCCGGCGCATTCTGCAACTTCATGCGCGTTCACCACCCGCACGGGGCGACCGACTGGGTCTGTCTCACCGGCTCGATGCCTGCCACTGTTCGTGCCCAGCTGGAGCAGGACCGCAATCGAGGCACCGACACCGGGCCCCATGACCCGGCGAACCTCTTCGCCATCGGGGTGACCGACAACGGCGAGTACTTGTTCTGGGTCAGCGAACCGGCCACGGAGCCTGATACCTGGTGCATTGCTGTCAACGAAGCCCGTGGCCCCGGCTGGTACACCTTCGACGGCACACTCACCGACTTCCTCGCGTCGGTGCTCAGCGGCACGACACGCGTGCCGTTGTTTCCGGATGATCTCCTCGCCCAGGGGCCGTCTTTCGCCCCCTCCGCAACAGCATCCGGCGACCCCGAGCCCTCAGCTCCCCGTGCTCCCCGAGCCCTTGACGGCAAGACGGTCCGAGCCTGGGCCCGCGCCAACGGCTACCAGGTACCGGACCGCGGACGCATCCCCGCCGAGATCCTCACCGCGTGGGAGCGGGCCAACAGCAGCGCGCCGTGATGGCCGGTTCTTACCCACGCGGGGGAGTCAGCGCGTTCACCAGCTCCGCCAGCGCCACCGCCAGCGGAGTCAGCCCCGGCCCCGTCGGCCCTCCCGGTTCCTTCATGTAGACGTCCCGCCGGATCTCGACCATCAGCGCGCTGACCCGGGCGTCCTTGGCGTAGTACTCCAGCGGTACGTACGTCCCGGTGAAGGGGCTGTTGATGCCGGTGCCGCCGAAGTCCCCGAACGCCTCCTGTGCGAGGGCGAGAAGTTCGGGCGGAGTGTGGAAGGCGTCCGTGCCCAGGCAGATGGGCGGCCGCGGGCCGTCGCCGTGGAGTTCGTACGGCAGGGGCTCGCTCGGGTACGAGTGGACATCGATGATCACGGCTCGCCCGGCCGTCTCCAGCCGGTCCGCAACGGCCGCGGTCATGGCCGCCGCGTACGGGTGGAAGTAGCGGTCGATCAGCGGCCGGCCGTCGAAGCCGTCGGGGCGGAGCGGCTCCCGGTGCGTGGTCCGCGTGTAGACCGCGCCCATGCCGACCGAGAGCATTTCCTCCCGCTCATCGGGGAAGCGTTCCGGGTCGATCACCAGCCTGGACAGCCGGTTGACGAACTGCCAGGGCGGGAGGGGGCAGAGTCCGGCGGCCGCGGTGGCCAGTTCGGCCGTATGGGAGTCGGTGATGTGGCCGAGTTCGGCCGCGAGGGAGTCGTCGTCCAGCAGGATCCCGTCACGCACGGACGCCGGAAGCGCCCGCGAGGAGTGCGGGACGTGAAGGATCACCGGCGACGCCTCGGCACCGGCCAGCAGATGGAAGGGCTCGCGCGCGTTCTCGGGGAGTGTGGTCATCGCCTTCTCGTGGGCCGGGGCCGGTGGCCGGTGTCGGACTCCACGACCGTAGCCGAGCGCAGCCCCGACGAAGGGTGGGCGGGCAGGTCGTGGCGACCGGAGCACCTGATAACTTCTGCGAATTGTGACCAGCGGCAAAGAGCACGAGGGGGGCGCGTGAGCGACGCGGGGGAGGACCGGGCAGGCACACGGCTGCCCGAGGGAGTGCCGCCGATGAGACCACGGTGGCTGCCGCGGATACCGGGCAGGCCTGATCAAGGGCCTTGGCGGCGCCGGTCCAACCAACTGCTGTACGTTCTCGCGCTGGCCGGGATGGGAGCGAGCCTCTGGGCGTTCTGGCTCACGCTGGAGGACATGGGCGAGAAGGCCGACAGCAAAGACCGGATCGCCGAAGCGTGCGCGGGACTTGTGGACGCCGATGCCGTGTTGTCGCTGCGAGGCGGGGTGGTCAGGACGCAAGCCGACAGCGGTGCGGACTCCGGGCTCCGTATCGACTCCCTGCCGAGCGCGTGCCGGATCTACGGGGTATCGGAGTCCGGACGATCGGACGGCCTCTTCTCACTCGTGGTCCGCGCGACGGCCGACGGTCGTCCCCTGCATGTCGTGGGCGACGAGAGCAGGCTGGAACCGTTCCAGAACCCGTTGGGCCGTGAGAGCGACGACGAGGATGTGACCCGCACGGCGGACCACGCGGAGCCCCACCCCCTGGGGGACGGCGCTCCGGGTGACTACCGCGACGACTCCGTGACGGTACGGGCGGTGTGCGCGTCGGGGAAGCCCGCAACTCTGTCGGTCACCGCCCGGGCCGACTACGAGGACGTGTCGGACCAGGACCGCCGGACGCTCGCCGAGGTCGCCCACGGGTCGGCGGTGAAGGCCGCCGCTCGGCTGAAGTGCGACGCGAAGGTGTCTGCTCTTCCGGCGGAGTTGCCCACGCCGGGACGGGAACTCGGCGACCCGACGTCCGCGAAGGCGTCCTGCGGTTGGTACCGGGGTTACCTGGGCCGTACGGACCGGGGGCGGCTGCCCGACCGCGTGCTGGAGGCACCGCTCGGTGCCAAGAGCTCCACGGAGTCGTGCCTGTTGGCGGTCAGCCCGACCGCCGTGGGCGAGATCGCCGACGATCTGAAGGGATCGGACAGGGAGTTCGCCGAACCGGCGCTCACCCACTCTCCGTGGTGGATGAGGGCATCGTCGTTCCTCGGCACCGAGGCCGAGTCGGTGGGGCACTCGCTCTTCACCGACACCACCTTCCTGAAGCCGGGCACGGCCGGGGGTGACGAGGGTGCCGGCGTCTGGTGGGCCTCCTCCGTCTGCGACGGGCGGCCTGCCCTGCACGCGCTCACCGTGAGCTACACGTACGACGGCGTCGTGAGCGGGCAGATGGCCGCGCTACTGCGTGCGTACGTGGATGACGTGACCGAGCGCAGGGGGTGCACGGACGTCGTGTTCCCGCCGGCTTCGGTATTCGCGCCGAAGTAATGGGTGGCCTGGCGTGCCGGTTCCGGACGAGGACGGGGGCGACGGCACGCTACGTATCAGCGGCACCTGCACCCGAGGTGGACACAGGACATGGACTGCACACGCTTCGCGGCTGAACTCATGGCCCAGGAAGAGTTTCCCGGATTCGCGCTTCACCCTCGCGACGCCTGGCTGGTGTGCGACGGAGCGTGCTGGCTGGTGGCCGAGCGGACGGGGGAGACCATCGTGGGGCGGGTCGACGAGGACTCCTCTCGTGTCCTCACTCGGCAGCGACGTTGGCCTTCGCCCCGGCCCGGACCAGGGCATGGATTCGCCTCCCCGCTCCCCGACGGCGGTCTCGCAGTCAGTGGCAGGGACGCCATCACCGTGTACGACGCGGACGGGTGGGTGCGCTGGACGTACAGCCACGACGCCTGGCCCGGCGAAGGGAACATCGGCTCCGGTGCGTGCGTCGCCGATGCATCGGGTCGCCTGCTGCTCGCCACGGTGTCGGGTCCGGCGGAGCCCGGCTCGTACCCGGGTGACCTGTGTATCGCCCTCGACCTGGCCGGTGGCCGGCGGGTGACGCAGACCGTGCTGCCGTCCGCCTCCTCGGGCTACACCTTTCAGCGGTCGCTGACCGATCCCTCGCAGGTGTTCCTCGACGCGGCGGGAGGCGACACGTTCCACTCCCTCGTCATCACGGTCGAGGACGACGCGCTCCGTGCGCAGCCGGTGGGTCTGGAGGACGAGCCGTTCGCCGGACTGAGCAGGGACGGTGCGTTTCTCAAGCTGGACGTGGGCGGGGAGTGGCTGAGCCGCTACGCCTCAGGGCAGGCCGATGTCAGCGTCGACGCGGAGGACGTGCTGCCCGAAGGCCTGCGTTTCGTCGGGTACCGTCCGGGCTTCCTGGACACGGACCGGGTGTTGGCCGCTGTCGGCAAGGAGCAGGACTCGCAGGACAATCGGCACCTTGTCCTCGACGGTCGCACCCTGCAGCCCGTGGCCGAGGTGGACTACCCGGGCACCAATTGCTTCGACCCCCTGGCGCTGGGCGACGGCACGTGGCTGACCGTGGAGGGTGACACCGTCCGGCGCTGGCGCACAGCCTGACCCGGGGTACGCGTACGGCACCGGGAGCCCGAGAGGTGCCTGCTGCCGAGTTGCCGCTGGGCTCGCACCGTCACCGGCCCTGGCCCGTCCGGGCACTCCTGACCGCGCAGCCACCGGCAGCCCTCAGCCACCTACCGGCCCGCTCGAACTCGCCGACGGCGTGATCTCCTCGTGCCCCGGTACTCCGCCCGGCCCCGTCGGCAGCCCCGGCTTCGGAGGCGTTCGCCGCAGCCGGGAGAGCAGCGGTTCCGTCCAGCGCGCCGCCAGGGGGCCGAGGATCACCATGATCAGGACGTACGCCGTCGCGATCGGGCCGATACGGGGTTCGGTCGCGACCGCGAGGCCCGCGATCACGATCGAGAACTCGCCGCGGGCCACCAGCGCGCCGCCCGCCCGGAGCCGGCCGCGGGGCGCGATGCCCGCGCGGCGGGCCGCGTACCAGCCCGTCAGGATCTTGGTGGCCGCCGTGACCACCGCGAGCAGCAGCGCGGGCAGCAGGACCGGCGGGATCTCGGACGGGACCGTGGAGAGGCCGAAGAAGACGAAGAACACGGCCGCGAACAGGTCCCGCAGCGGGGTGAGGAGTTTGCGCGCGCCCTCGGCGACCTCGCCGGAGAGGGCTATGCCCACCAGGAACGCGCCGACCGCCGCCGAGACCTGCAGTTCCTGGGCAACTCCCGCCACCAGCAGGGTCAGGCCGAGGACGACCAGCAGCAGCATCTCGGGGTTGTCGGACGAGACCGCGCGGCTGATCAGCCTGCCGTGGCGGAGCGCGAGATGGAGGACGACGCCGACCGTGCCCAGCGCGATCAGCAGGGTGATGCTGCCGCCCGCGAGTCCCGCGCCCGCCAGCAGGGCGGTCAGCAGCGGCAGGTAGACGGCCATCGACAGGTCCTCGATCACCAGGACGCCCAGGATCACCGGTGTCTCGCGGTTGCCGAGACGGCCGAGGTCGGTCAGCACCTTCGCGATGACGCCGGACGACGAGATCCAGGTGACACCGGCGAGGGCCACGGCCGCCACGGGTCCCCAGCCGAGGATCAGGGCCGCGGCCGCGCCCGGCACGGCGTTGAGGACGAAGTCGACCGCGCCCGACGGGTACTGCGTCTTGAGGCTGCCGACGAGTTCGGACGCGCTGTACTCCAGTCCGAGCAGGAGGAGCAGCAGGATGACGCCGATCTCCGCGCCGACGGCGATGAAGTCCTCGCTGGCGCTGAGCGGCAGGAGCCCGCCCTGCCCGAAGGCGAGTCCCGCCAGGAGGTACAGGGGGATGGGGGAGAGGCCGATGCGGCCGGCGAAGCGGCCTATCAGCCCCAGGCCGAGGATGATCGCGCCGAGTTCGATCAGCAGGGTCGTCGTCTCGTGCACGGTCAGCCTCCGGCGATGATCTCGACAAGGGCGTCGACGCCCTCGCGCGTGCCGACCGCGACGAGCGTGTCGCCCGCCGCGAAACGGAAGTCGGGTCCGGGGGAGGGATGCGCACCGGTACGGCGGAGCACCGCGACGATCGACGCGCCGGTGCGGGTGCGGGCCTGGGTGTCGCCGAGGAGCCGTCCTGCGTACGGCGACCGGATGCCGACCGGGATGTGCTCGGTGACCAGGTCGATGCCGTCGGTCCGTACGGCGTCGATGGGCGCCGGGTCGATCAGATGGGCGAGGGCGGTGGCCTCGTCCGACGAGAGCGGGACGGACAGCAGACACGCGTCGGGGTCGTCGGGGGCGAAGAAGCCGAGGAAGCGCCGTCCGTCGTGGTGGACGACGACGGATATGTGCCGGCCCGCCTCGGTCGTGAAGTCGTACTGCGTACCGACTCCCGGCAATGAGGTACGACGGGTGCCCATGCTCGCCTCCCATGGCGTTGGCCGGCCCCCACCGAGGACGGGGTGGGCCGTGATGTCCGAGAGTTCGAACAGTCTACGTAAGCCGATCGATCCCGGCCCGTGTGGCATCTCCCGGGCCGGGGCGGCTGACCTGCGGCTCTCGGTACCTCCCGGTCGACCCGGCCGCTATCGGCGGGAGCAGCGCAGCTGCTCCGGGTCGACGGCGTCGGCCATCACCGGCATCCCCGCGTCGCCGGGGTGCAGATGGTCTCCGCTGTCGTACGCGGGCAGGATCCGGGACGGGCGGGCGGGGTCACGGACGGCCGCGTCGAAGTCGACGACCTCGTCGAACGCCCCGCTCTCCCGTACGAAGGCGTTGACCTCCTGCCGCAGCGCCTCGCCGCTGGGGCTCCACTCACGCCAGCCCTCGTACGGCATGACGGTCGCGCCGACCACGCAGATTCCGGCGGCGTGCGCGCGGTCGATGATCTGCCGGTAGCCCGCGATGAGGGCGGCGGCGGTGGGCGCGGGGGTCGCCTTGAGGTCGTTGACGCCTTCGAGCAGGAACACGGTGTGCAGCCCGCGCTGCGACAGGACGTCACGGTCGAGGCGCTTGAGGGCGCTCTGGCCCGAGCCGTCGCTGAGGACCTTGTTGCCGGAGATCCCTTCGTTGGCCACACCCTTGATCCGCGTGCGGGGATCGGCGGCGAGCCTGCGGGCGAGGAAGTCGGGCCAGCGGCGGTTGGTGTCGGCCGTCGACGAGGCGCCGTCGGTGATCGAGTCGCCGAGCGTGGCCACGGCGCCGGTGCCGCGCCGGGCGTTCACGACGGCGGCGTCGAGATAGAACCAGGAGGTGGCGCGGTCGGTGTACGCGGTGGCCGCCTCGTCCGGCGCGTGGTCGCCCGAAGGGGCGATCCAGGAGGTCTGGAGCGCCATCTTGTGACCGGTGGCGGGACCGCTCGCCTGCCGCACGTACAGACTGACCGCGAGATCGGCCTGCGGGCGGAGCGTGCCGCGCAGCGGGTCGCTGTAGACGGACGCGCCGGGCGCCAGGGTGACGGTGGGGGAGCCGCCGAAGCTGAGCTGCCGATTGCTGCCGGGCACCAGCGCCGCGCCGGTGGACCGCAGGCCGGCGTACGCCCGGCCGAAGGTCACGGGCCGGGTGCCGAAGGTGTTGGAGAGCCGGATGCGCAGTCCCTCGCCGCCCACGCTGGTACGGACGATGAGGCGGTAGGTGCGCTCCTGGAGGGCGGTGGGGCTGACGAGGTCCGTACTGGCGGCCCAGGTGACGACGGGCGTGGGGCGCGAGATACCGGGCACGGCATCGGCGCCCGGGACTGCCGGGGCCGCCCCGATCAGGGCGCCGGTCGCCAGCACGGCTGTGGTGAGGTGCAGGGCCCGGGTGCGCGGCCGTAACCGGGATCTGGGGGTGGTGGGCGGGGTGGTGTTCATGTGCCGGGGTTCCTCCCTTGCGGCGCGGGACCCGTCGGGCCCCGGGGCGACGGCATGGGCATGAGACGGAAGGCATGAACATGCCATTGATGGTGCAGGGGTCATTCACTCCCGGTCGGGTGCGCGGTGTCCAGACCGCCTGGGGCCGCACCCGACCTGCGGTGAACTCCCTTACTGAGTAACGGGGTTACTTGCCGGAGGGCACGCCTCCTGGGATGATCACCGATCGTTGAACCCTTGACCTGAGCACCTCCGCCCCCAAGGAGCCTCGTATGACCGGGACCGAGCCGACCAGCCCCAGGATCGACACCAGCAAGCCGCATCCTGCCCGTGTGTACGACTGGTTCCTGGGCGGCAAGGACAACTACCCGGTGGACGAGGAACTCGGCCGCCAGATCATGAGCATCGATGCGCGCGCCAAGCATGTCGCCCGGACGAACCGCTGGTTCATGCAACGCGTCACCCGCTGGCTGGCGGGGGAGGCGGGAATCACTCAGTACCTCGACGTCGGCACCGGCATTCCCACCGAGCCGAATCTGCACCAGATAGCCCAGGGCATCGCCCCCGAGGCGCGCGTGGTCTACACGGACAACGACCCCATCGTGCTGACGCACGCGGAGGCGTTGCTGCGCAGCACCCCGGCGGGCGTCACCGACTACATCCAGGCCGACGTCCGCGAGCCCGAGCTCATCCTCGAACAGGCCCGGAAGGTCCTGGACTTCGACCGGCCCGTCGCCCTGTCGCTGGTGGCACTCCTGCACTTCGTCGGCGACGCCGACCGCCCGTACGACCTGGTCGGCCGGCTCGTTGACGCGCTGCCGTCGGGCAGCTTTCTCGTACTGTCGCAGCTCACCTCCGACTTCGACCCGGAGGCGGTCCAGCGCGGAGTCCAGATGTACGCCGCCGGCGGAGTCACCCTCGCGCCCCGCACGCAGGCCGAGATCGCGCGCTTCTTCGAAGGTCTCGACGTGGTCGAGCCGGGAATCGTCCAGCTCACCCGGTGGCATCCGGAACTCGCCGTCGACGAGGCGGCCGAGGGGAACGAAGGGGCGTCGCTGTACGCGGCGGTGGGGCGCAAGCCGTAGCGGGCGCGCCGAACTCGTGTCTCCCGACCGTCCGGAGGGTGGGGGAGTCGCGTGCCGGGAAGGCAGGATGCATGGGCATCTTCCGTCGACGTCGCCGGTCCACGTCACCCGGCGACCGACAGCAGCGCTAGCGGATCAGCGTGGAACAGGGGAACGGTGACTACGCGCGCGTTCTCGACGAGAGCGGCGCCGTGGCCGGCCTCTGGCTCGAGAAACCCGCACCACGCCCATGACACCTTGATGATCGACGCCCTGCTCCACAAGCTGGACCAGCCCGCTCTGATGGGTGAGGCTCATCGTGTCGTCGCCAACACGGTCGACGGCAAGGGCGGATTGTTCGTCATGTTCGGCGGCCGGCGCGCCCCCGGTGAGCCCGAGCCCGCGCCGTTCGCGCACGACGAGGGCTTCGCCGGTGGCGAAGGAGCGGCCGCCGGCCGATCGTTGATGATCAACGGCCACCGGTACCCGCTGCACGAGGAGTTCGAACCCTTCCGCCGGGACGCGGCGGCGGGCAGGATCGCGCTGCTCAGAACGACGATCTCCGGCCTGACCATGGGCGACCGGATGCGGCTGTTCGACGTCGTGGCGGCCGTCTTCGGCGAGGACTGTCCCGAGACCCGCGCGGTGGTCGGCGCGGGCTTCCACTGCCTCACCTGCTTCCAGGGCTACTCGGCGATGGTCATCCAGGTCCGCGATCATCTGCGCAACGGTGGACGGTCGAACCTGCGGGACATCACCGAGTGCCGTGAATGCGGAGGGACGGACGCGGTCTGGGTCTACCGGCCGCCCGCGGAGGCGGCACCGACTCAGTAGCCGGTGCCGCCCGGCCGGGCCGGCCGAACGGGTCGGCCGGCTCGTTCAGCCGGCTCCCGCCTGTCGCGGGTCAGCGGGTGAGCAACGCCGGCGTCGCCCGCTCCAGCACCTCCGAGACCCGCTCCCATGTCTCCATGTCCCTTTCCACCGGCGGAAGGTGGGCAGCGCGGCCGCCCTGCCAGCGGCCCGCCAGCGCCACCGGGTCCTCGCCCGAGGCCGCTGCCGCCGCCAGCGCCGCCGCTCCCACGGCGACCAGCTCCTCGCTCTCGGGGATCAGCAGGGGCCGTCCGGAGAGGCGGCGTACGGTCTCCACCCAGTACCTGCCCCGCGCTCCGCCGCCCACCAGACGCAGTGGGCGCGACGCGACGTCCGCGTCCGCCGGGTCCGTACCGCAGGCGCGCAGCACCTCGTCGAGGGCCCGCAGCACGGTCACGACAGCGCCCTCGTAGGCCGCTCCGAGGATCTGCTGGCGGCTGGTGGTGTGCCGCAGTCCGGTCAGGAGTCCGGAGGCAGCGGGCAGATCGGGTGTCCGCTCCCCGTCGAGGTACGGCAGCAGGACCACCTCGCCGCCCGCCTCCGCCGTGTCCCGGCTCAGGCCGAACAGGGTGGCGATCCGGTCGACGGCCTGGGTGCAGTTCAGGGTGCAGGCCAGCGGGAGGTACGTGCCGTCGGCGGCGGCGAAGCCCGCGAGGACCGCTGAGGCGGGCCGGGTGCGGGTCGCCGCGAACACCGTGCCCGACGTGCCGAGGCTCAGGGCCGGATGGTCGAGCAGCCCCGCGCCGCCGAGCCCCAGCCCGACGGCCGCGGCCATGTTGTCCCCGGTGCCGGCGGCGACCGCGATGCCCGCGGGCAGTCCGAGGTCGTCGGCCGCCGCGTCGATGAGTGAGCCGACACGGGTGGCGCCGGTCTCCGCGACCTCGGGCAGCAGATCCGCCTCCAGTCCGACGAGCTCCAGCAGCCGCGGGTCGTAGGCGCCGGTCGCGGTGGAGTACCAGCAGGTCCCCGAGGCGTCGCCGGGGTCGGTGGCGGCGGTGCCGGACAGCCGTTCGGTGAGGAAGTCGTGGGGGAGGCGCACGGCGGCGGTGGCCTTCGCGGCGCGCGGCTCGTTCTCCCGCAGCCACTGCCACTTCGCGGCGGTCATCGAGGCGACGGGCACCGAGCCGGTACGGGCGGTCCAGGCCTCCGGGCCGCCGAGCGCCTCCGTGAGCGCGGCGGCCTGCGGGGCCGAACGGGTGTCGTTCCACAGCAGCGCCGGGCGCACGGGACGGCCGCTGCTGTCCAGGACGACCAGACCGTGCTGCTGTCCGGCGACCGCGATGCCCGTCACGGTGGAGGCGGACACGCCGGACTCCCGCAGCCCGATGGCCACCGCCTCGCGCAGGGCGTTCCACCAGACCTCGGGGTCGGTCTCGCGAGCGCCGTGGTCGCCGCTGACCTGATGGGCCGCGCGGCCGACGGCGAGTGTCCTGCCGCTGGCCGCTTCGATGAACGCCGCCTTGGTGGACTGGGTCGAGCTGTCCACGCCGATGACGACAGCCTGCGTCGGCATTGCCTCCACCTCTCCGTCCGGGACCGGTCCCGTCCAGGGCCTATTTGGCCGTGGGAGAAACAAATTACGTCAACCCATCGCCGGGGAACAGGTGTTGCGGGGCTTCAGAGATCGGCGGGGGAAGTGCATTATTAGTAAGGCCAGAAAACAAACTGTGGATCGAAGGCGGTCATGGCGATGACGGAACGCTTCACCCCCACCCCCGAGGACCGGTTCAGCTTCGGCCTCTGGACGGTCGGCTGGCAGGGCAGGGACCCCTTCGGGGACGCGACCCGGCCGCCTCTGGACCCCGTCGAGTCCGTGCAGCGGCTCGCCGCGCTGGGTGCGTACGGCGTCACCTTCCACGACGACGACCTGATCCCCTTCGGCGCGACCGAGGCGGAGCGCGAGTCCCACATCAAGCACTTCCGCCAGGCGCTGGACAAGACCGGTCTCGTGGTGCCGATGGCCACCACCAACCTCTTCACCCACCCCGTCTTCAAGGACGGCGGCTTCACGTCCAACGACCGGGACGTGCGCCGCTACGCCCTGCGCAAGACGATCCGCAACATCGACCTGGCGGCCGAGCTCGGGGCGCAGACCTATGTCGCCTGGGGCGGGCGCGAGGGTGCGGAGTTCGGCGCCGCGAAGGACGTGCGGGCCGCGCTCGACCGGATGAAGGAGGCGTTCGACCTGCTGGGGGAGTACGTCACCGAGCAGGGCTACGACCTGCGCTTCGCCATCGAGCCCAAGCCCAACGAGCCGCGCGGCGACATCCTGCTGCCCACCGTCGGCCATGCGCTGGCCTTCATCGAGCGCCTGGAGCGGCCCGAGCTGTACGGCGTGAACCCGGAGGTCGGGCACGAGCAGATGGCCGGGCTGAACTTCCCGCACTCCATCGCGCAGGCCCTGTGGGCGGGGAAGCTCTTCCACATCGACCTCAACGGACAGAACGGCATCAAGTACGACCAGGACCTGCGCTTCGGCGCGGGCGATCTGCGGTCCGCGTTCTGGCTGGTGGACCTGCTGGAGACGGGCGGCTACGAGGGCCCGCGCCACTTCGACTTCAAGCCGCCGCGCACGGAGGACTTCGACGGGGTGTGGGAGTCCGCGGCCGGGTGCATGCGGAACTACCTGATCCTGCGGGAGAGGGCCGCCGCCTTCCGTTCCGACCCGAAGGTGCAGGAGGCGCTGCGGGCCGCCCGGCTCGACGAGCTGGTCCTCCCGACCGCCGAGGACGGGCTGGCAGCGCTGCTCGCGGACCGGTCGGCCTTCGAGGAGTTCGACGTGACGGCCGCGGCGGAGCGGGGAATGGCCTTCGAGGCACTCGACCAGCTGGCGATGGACCACCTGCTCGGGGTGGCCTGACCGTCTGCCGGGCAGGGCCCAGGGTGCTGTCCCGGAGCTACGGATCTCCGGGAGGGCCGGGCGGGCTCGAGAGGTTGGACGGGGCCGGGTGGGCTCGAGAGGTCGGACGGGCCGGGCGGGCCGGGGCTGTTCAGGCCCGTCCGGCGGAGGCCGACACCCGGGCCACCCGGCGAACGAGGTCAGGCCCGTCCGGCGGAGGCCGACACCCGGCCCACCCAGCGGCCGGGGTCAGGCCCGTCCGGCGGAGGCCGACACCCGGCCCACCCGGCGACCGGTGTCAGGCCCGTCCGGCGACCGAGGGAATCGCGTACGCCACCGGGTCCGTCAGCACGTCCTGCACCACCAGCGCCGCGGCACCCCGCGCGGCGTCCGCGGCGGGGGAGGAGGCCCGGAGCCGGTCGCCGCCCTCCGGCCACAGGCCCGACACCACCCGTCCGCCCAGTTCCGCACCGGCGGGCGGGGCGAGCCAGGGCACCAGGGGGCGGTAGATCCCGCCGAGCACCACCGCGTCCGGGTCGAAGAGGTTGACCGCGCCGGACAGCACCCGGCCCAGCATCGACCCGGCACGCTCCAGTGCTGTCAGCGCTGCCGCCTCACCCGCCCGGGCCCGGCGCTCCAGCTCCGCCACGGCCACCGCGCCGTTCGTCTCGTCGATGCCCGCGGCACGCAGCAGGGCGGACTGACCCGCGTACTGCTCCAGACAGCCGCGCGAGCCGCAGCGGCACTCCGGACCGTCGGGCGTGACGACGACATGGCCGATCTCGCCGGCGAAACCGTGCGCCCCGCGCAGCAGCTCGCCGTTCAGAACCAGGGCGCCGCCGACACCGATCTCACCCGTCAGGTACAGGAAGGTACGCATCGCGCCGAGGCCGCCGAACCACAGCTCGGCCAGCGCCGCCAGGTTGGCCTCGTTCTCCGAACGGACCGGCAGCGCGGGCAGTCCGGGGTGCAGGGCGGCGAGCGCGTCGGCGAACGGGAGCTCGGCGGCGACCTGGCTCCACCCGAGGTTGGGTGCCTGCCGCACGGTGCCGGCGGCGACCAGGCCGGGCAGCGCCAGGGCGGCTCCGACCGGCTGGAGCTGCTGCTCGACCGCGGACGTCAGCGCGCGGGCCGCGATACCCGCGGCGCGCGCGAGCACCCGGGCGGGCGGCGCACCGCGGTTGTCGAGGTGCTCGACGAGCCGGACCCGGTCGGTGCCCGCCAGGTCCACCACGCACACGGACACATAGTCGACGTTGATCTCGACGCCGATCCCCGCGACTCCGGTCCGGGCGACCTTCAGCACCGTGCCCGGGCGGCCGGCCTGACCGCTGAAGGTCTTGCCGGACTCCGAGAGGAACCCGCTCTCCAGCAGTTGTTCCACCAGGGAGGAGATGGCAGCGCGGGTCAGGCCCACCCGGGCGGAGACCCCGGCCCGCGTCACCTCACCGGCCTCGCGCACGGCTCGCAGCACCAGGCTCAGATTGTGTCGTCGCACCGTGTCCCTGTCGGCCTTGGGCTCCAGCGGTGTGCGGCCCACCGGGCCGGCCAGTGTTACGCGTGCGGGTGGTTCCACGAATCAGCCCTGTGGCCCGCGATATCCCAGGGACGCCTCGATCCGTCCGGCGAGACCGTCGCGGCTGACAGGGCCACGGCCCGTCGAACCGGCCAGCCAGGAGCGGCACTTGCTGCTGAGCAGCAGCCCGAAGCTCTCCGCCTGGTTCTCCTCGGCCTGGTCGAAACGGGTCCTGGCCGCGACCTTGAGGACGGTGGCCTGGAGGTCCGCCTCGTCGGAGAGCAGCCGTGCGGCGACCGCCGCGCCGTCGACATGATGCGTGCAGTGCCCGGCCTTCATGTGCCAGAGCTCATGGCCGAGGATGACCAGCTGGTGGTCGGGCGCGGTGCGCTCCTCGATGACGATCAGGTCCTGGTCCCTCATGTCCAGCCAGAGGCCGCTCGCCGTGCCCGGCGGAAAGGTGGCCGTGCGGTAACGGACGGGCCGGCCGCGGCGTCTGCTCATGACGCCGCACAACGCGCCGTAGAGATCGGTGGGAGCCGCGGGGGCGGGCAGGTCGATTCCGGCTACCAGCTCGCCGCACAGCCGGCGCATCTCCTTGCCTATGCTCACCGTTCTCCTCTCCCCGTCAGCGGTTGTGTGCACACGTGCGGTGTCGAGCCTGGCCTGAAATCAGGGGTCCGTCGGGTCCGCAGGATCTGCCGGCGAGGTCGGTTTGACGCTCTCCAGCAGCAGGTCGAGCCACTCGGTGACCTTGTCCCGGTGCTTGTCGGTGGGCAGTTGGGCCGCGCGCCAGGCGATGCCGCGTACTCCATGGTCCTGGAGCAGGCGCTCCAGCGGGTCGCCCTCGCCGGCATAGTCCTGAAGCAGCCGCTGCTCGGTGCGCTGCAACGCACCGTTGAGCGCGTCCGCGTCCTCGGCCGTGAGGAAGCCCGCGTGGACCTTGAAGAACCTCTGGATCGCATCGCAGTGCTCCATGGTGGGGCGACGGTCGCCGTTGATGAGAGCACCTGCCTGCTGACGTGACATGGCGGCGCCGTCGGCGATCTCCTGCTGCGTGTACCGGCGGCCGTTCGGTTTGAGCCGGGTCCTGCGCAGCAGGTCGAAGCGCTGCAGAAAGCGTGTCTGGAGGTCGGGTTCGCCGGCCGGCAGGCCGTCGAGCAGTGAGCTGACCACATCGGCGGGAACGCCCGAGGCCTCCGAGAGCTGATGCACGTCGAGGACCTCGCCGTAGCTCAGTCCGAGCTTGCCTGCGAGTTCGGCGACACGGGCGGCCGACGCCGCCAAGGGGCCTGCGGCTGCCGGGCCCGGAACCGAGAAGCCGTCTGTCACCAGTAGGTCTCCTAGATCACGCGAGGTCGCTCCGCACACAGTTGGCTGCCCGGAGATTAGCCGCTGGAAGAAAATACAGCCAGGTCTTGCCACAGCTGTGGCGCGATCTGAACGCTCTACGGCGCGGAATGCCACGATAGTTGACATGGCTGCTTCCGCGGTAGCAGGATCGCCAGGCGGGGTGAAGATCCAAAGGGCGCTGCCGCAGCGGGACTTCGAGAAGGGTGGCGTTCTCGATGACACATGAGGCGGGCGTTGATCGGCCTGGTGTCCATGGTCGACGGACGTGTGCGGCGACGAACCGCGGCACGGTCCGGTCGAGACGGCTGACCGACGTTCTCCGACGGCGCCGGGAGGAACTCGGGCTGAGTGTGGCGGATGTGGCGGCACGGCTGGAGATCAGTACGGGCGCCTACGGCAGCTGGGAGCGCACACCGGCGCAGGAATGGACCGACGAGAGGCTCTCCGCGCTGGTCAAGGCGCTGGAGATGACGGACCAGCAGGGCGGCTGGCTGTTCCGCCTCGCCGTCGACCGCGATCCCCCCTACGCCTCGGCCGAACCGTGGGCTTCTTCTACGCCCGTAGCTCCGCTGGGACCCGCGCGGCCGTCCGGACCGGCCTTTCCGTCCGGGCCCGTGCGTCCGTACGTACCGGTGCCCGCGCCCGCGCTGCCCGCCGAGCCGTCCGCGCCCGCCGAGCCGCACGACCCGGAGACGCAGGCGTATCTGCGGGACTACGCCGCGATGATGGACGCCGTGCCGCTGCCGTCGGTCCTCTTCGACAGCCGCTGGGACGTGGCGCACGTCAACCCCGCCTTCCACGCACTGTTCCGGGGAGTGGGGGAGCACCCCACCGCCATGCCGGACCAGAACTTCCTGCGGTTCGTCCTCTTCCACCCGGACGCGGGCTCCGTGCTCGGCGACCGGGAGACGAGCTGGTGCCTGCCGCTGCTCGCCCAGCTGGAATCGGCGCTCGAGAGGTACGAGGACGACCATGTCCTTCAAGCCATTCGTGACGACATCGCCGACGATCCGATCATGGATGTCGCCTACCGCTGCGGGCTGCCGCACTGGATGCGGATCACGGGCGCGGCCGCCGTCCACCACGACGGCGCCGTACGGCCGTTGCACCACCCGGACCCGCGCTGGGGCCACACGGATTGCCGGATCGTGGACGAGACGCCCGCGACGCTTCAGGACCGGGGCTTCACCCGGATGACGCTGGTGCTGCACGAACGTCGGAGCGCCGCCCCGCCGTCCGCGCGCCGGGGCAAGCCGCATCTGCGGGCGGTCGCCGGCGGCTGAGGACCGAGCGCGTCGCGCGCGGGCCCGGCGCGGCGGCAGCAGGCGGGGTGGGTGCCCTTCGCGGCACCAGGCGAGGCCTCACCGAGCCCGTCGTCCGGCCCCCGCCCGTGCCCTTGTCAGGTGCTCGGCGCGCCACGACCATGACCTCATGTCGCAGCAGACGCCAGAACCCACCGGTGATCACGCCCTCCCCCCTGGCACCAGCCGCAGATCGGTCATCGCTGCCACGGCCGGCACCGTCGCGCTCGGCGCGACGCTGTCCGGAGCCGGAGCGACGCCCGCGGCCGCCGTCACCGAGGAGACCGTCACGGGCACCGCCCCGGTGCGGCGCGGTCGCACCCCGGACCGGGACCTCCCCGCCACCGCGCAGCGCCCTTCCCGTGAACTGCGGGCCCTGCTCGCGGAGATCGACACCGACCGCATCGAGGCGACCGTGCGCAAGCTCGCCTCCTTCGGCACCCGCCACACCCTCTCCAGCCAGGACGACCCGGAGCGCGGCATCGGTGCGGCCCGCGACTGGATCTTCGCCGAGCTCAAGCGGTACGCGGGTGTCAGCGGTGGCCGGATGACGGTGGAGCTCCAGAGCTACATCCAGGAACCGGCCTCACGTATCCCCGTGGCGACCCGGATCACCAACATCGTGGCCACGCTGAGGGGTTCGACGGACCCGGACCGTGTCTACGTCGTCTCCGGACACTACGACTCACGTGCCACCGATGTGATGGACGCCGTGGGTGACGCGCCCGGCGCCGACGACGACGCCTCGGGTGTGGCCGTCGCCATGGAACTCGCCCGGGTGACGGCGAAGCGGCGCCCGGCCGCCACCCTCGTGTTCGCGGCCGTCGCGGGTGAGGAACAGGGACTGTACGGGGCCGCTCACATGGCCCGGACCTTCGCGTCGGCCGGGGTCGACCTCCAGGGCATGTTCACCGACGACATCGTCGGCAGCCCGACGGCCGACGACGGCAGCAGGGACCCGTACACCGTCCGGCTCTTCGCCGAAGGCGTGCCCACCGCCGAGACCCCCGCCGAGGCGGCCACCCGCCAGTCGGTCGGCGGCGAGAACGACTCACGGTCGCGCCAACTGGCCCGTTTCGTGCGGGACGTCGCGGACAACGACGCCACCGGCATGCACGTCCGGGTCGTCTACCGCAGAGACCGCTATCTGCGCGGCGGCGATCACATCCCCTACCTCGAACGGGGCTTCGCCGCCGCCCGGTTCACCGAACCGGCCGAGGACTACGCCCACCAGCACCAGGACGTGAAGGTGGTCGACGGCAAGCAGTACGGGGACCTTCCGGAGTTCTGCGACTTCGCCTACATCGCCCGTGTCGCGAAGGTCAACGCCGCCGCGGTGTGGACCCTGGCCCAGGCGCCCGGCACCCCCAAGGGCGCGAAGATCCTCACCAGTGCGCTGACGAACGCGACCGAGCTGGTGTGGGAGCGGGGCAAGGAGAGCGATCTGGCCGGTTACGAGGTCGTCTGGCGGGAGACCACCGATCCCGAGTGGACCCACGTCGTGCGGGCGGGCAACACGACGCGGCACACCGTGGACCTGTCCAAGGACAACGTCTTCTTCGGCGTCCGGGCCGTGAACCGGGCCGGTCTGCGCAGTCCGGTCGCATTCCCCGCCCCGCAGCGCTGAACACCGGATGGATCAGGGGGCCGGAGCCGGGAACCGTTCGGGGCCCGGTCCCGCAGAACGCCCCCAGCGCCCTGCGGGACCGGGCCCCGCCCCGCGAGGCCATGTCCCCGCCCTTCCCCCAGGCAGGGTCGCGGCCTCTCCCCCATCCCCCCTTTTCCCCGTTGGCCTGTGTCCCCGGCTCGCCGTCAGCCGGGGCTGTCCTTCGTCGCGCGCGGCTCAGCGCAGGGCGGCGACCGCCCACTCGGCCGCGACCACCACGGCCACTCCCGCGCCCAGTACCGCTGTGGCCACCCGTGTACGCCCCTGCTTGCTCAGGACCAGTGCGCTGCCGGAGAGGATCAGCGCGATCCCGTAGAACCCCATCGTCAGGACGGAGTGTGTGCTGCCGAGCCGCAGGACGAGTGTCAGACCGACCGCGACCATGATGAGCGCGGAGAGCACGATCCGGACGTGGCGTGCCTGACGTGGTGTGAGCCCCTGCCGCTCCGGGCCCGAACTGGCTTCTGCTTCTGACATGTCGGGAAGATTAGCCGTCTCGTCCCCGCTCAGGCGGTCGGGTCCAAGACGTGCGCCGCTCATGCGCTCCGAACGCTGCCGACGCCGGCCGTCCACAGGGGAGCGGTGCCGGTGAGCTGGCAGGCGACCAGGTACAGCGGAATCGGTGGTGTGTAGGGACTGGAGTCGTCGGGCCGCCGGATGAGCCGCGGGTTCACGGCCGGTACGTACGCTCCTTCGGCGTAGTGCGATGGCAGCGGCCAGGTCAGCTCCTGGTCGGAGCCGGCCGGCACGATCCACCACCACCAGTCGGTGTCGGCGAACACGCAGCCGTTGCGCGGCAGCCGGCCGAGCATCCGGAAGCCGTGCCGCGCGGGCACGCCCACGGCGTCGCAGCCCAGGGTGGGTACGACCGTGGGCGGGAGCTCGAGCCGGGTCAGCCCGTGCCCCCTCGTTCGGCTGCCGCCCCGGACCAGGAGCGTCACCAGATTTCTCAGCACGGCCTCGCCGCCCCGCGCGGAAAGTCCACCCCGTAGGGGATGTCCACGTGCGGCAGCTCCGCCCAGACGATCCGGCCGGCGCCGTGGTGCGGTACGTGTGCCCCCCAGGAGCTGGACAGGGACTCGACCAGCAGGAGTCCGCGTCCGCGCTCCTCCTCCTGCACGGCGTGGCACACATGCGGGCCGGTGGGTGTGCATCCCTGGTCCTGGACGCTTATCCGCAGGTGTTCGACGTCGTTCAGAAGTTCGCACGAGACCAGGTGACCGTCGGCGTGCACCACCGCATTGGTGACGAGCTCGCTGACGACCAGCATGGCCGTGTCATGGACATCGCCTTCTATGCCCCAGCACTGCAATCGCTCACGGGTGAGTTTTCTGGCCCGTGAGACGCATTCGGCGCGCGCCGGCAGCTCGAAGCCGTACCGATGGTGGTCGGCCTCTGAGCACGGGTCCAAGAGTGGGGCAAGGAGCGCGTCGAGGTTCACCGCACCACTGTCCCGCTGTAATAGTCACCTTGGCAAGGCCCACTCTGAAAAATCCAGAGTGGGCATATTCATCCATGCAGGCGCGTGGCACACTGCTCGCAACAGCACGTGGGGAGGTCTCGAAGTGAGTGAACCGCGGTCCGCCCCCACCGTGGGGCAGGTCGTACTCGGCAAGCGCTTGCAGGATCTGCGCGAGCGAGCCGGGCTGAGGCGCGAGGAAGCCGCGAAGGTTCTTCGTGTGGCCGCGGGCACCATTCGCCGGATGGAGACCGCCGAGGTCGCCCTGAAGATCCCGTATGTCCAGCTTCTGCTGGGTGCGTATGGGATCCATGAGGAGGAGGCGCGCGGCTTCATAGAGCTGGCCGAGGAAGCCAATAAGCCGGGATGGTGGCAGCGCTTTCACGATGTGCTGCCTGGCTGGTTCTCGATGTACGTCAGCCTGGAGGGCGCGGCCAGCATCATCCGTGCCTACGAGCCGCACTTCGTGCCGGGTCTGCTTCAGACGGAGGACTACGCCCGGGCGATCATGCGCGGCGGCGCCGTCGGAGGGACCGACTCCGCGGACATCGAGCGTCATGTGGCGCTGCGGATGGAGCGGCAGGCACTCCTCACCCGGCACGACGCCCCCAGGCTGTGGGTGATCATGGACGAGACGGTGTTCCGCAGACCCGTCGGCGGTCCCGGCGTCATGAGAGCGCAGATCGACCGGCTGCTCGAAGGCGCCCAGCTGCCCAACGTCACCTTGCAGATCGCGGAGTTCTCGACCGGACACCACCCCGGCACCTACGGGCCGTTCGTGCTGTTCCGGTTCGCTGTCCCCGAGCTCCCGGACATGGTCTACAGCGAGTACCTCACCGGTGCCGTCTATCTCGACGCGCGCCCGGAAGTGGCCTCGCATCTGGAGGTTCTGGACCGCATGGCGGCTCAGGCCGCGACTGCGCAACGCACGAAGGAGATCCTCAACGATCTCCGCAAGGAGCTGTGAATGGATCACATATACAACGGCATGCCTGCCGCCGACCTGGGTGAGGTGGGCTGGCACAAGCCGTGGAGCGGCGGGAACGGCGGCAACTGCTTCGAGACCATGAAGCTCGCCGACGGCCGTGTCGCGGTGCGCCAGTCCGCCGATCCGGACGGGCCCGCGTTGATCTACACCTCCAGCGAGATCGCCGCCTTCATCCAGGGGGCCAAGTCGGGCCAGGCGGACTTCCTCCTCACCTGATCACGTCCCTGGCCGCTGCCACCTGCGCCTTTTCGATGCTCACCATCGCCGGCCAGGGCTTCCGGGCCGGTACACGAACACCATGTCGGCGACGCCCCGCGGGGCGCCGCCGACATGCTGTTCCCGGGCGGATTCAGCGGGTGGCGCCCGGCGGGACCAGCGTCGCCAGGAACGCCTTCGGCGCCGAGACGTTCCCGGCCGCGTCGATCGTGCGGTGTTCGATCGTGTGCGTTCCGTAGTCAGGGGTCGCGTCGTCCCAGGGCACGGCACGTGAGGCCCCGAGCTTGCCGTAGACGAGGTCGTCGATGACGGTGCCGCCGGGCGTGAAGCGGAAGGGCGCGTCGGCGTCGGTCGGCCAGCCGTAGTACGTCTGCCAGCCGTCGCCGTCGACCCGGAACTGCGAGACGACGTGCCCGGCCCGGTCGTCGCGGGCCGTCAGCTTCATCGTGAAGGGGCCGTCGTACACGTACTCCACGGGCCGGCCCGGCCGGTGGACCGTGCGCAGGGGCTCGGACAGCGCGTACCGGCTGCTCGCCGGGCTCGCGTCCACCGTCCAGTTCAGCGTGGTGGCCGTCCCGGCGATCCGCGCGGTGAGGCGGTGGCTGCCCGGACGCAGCCGCAACGCGCCCAGGTCGAGATCGCGGTCGTTGCCGGGGTTGGCCAGCGGGCGGCCGTCGATGCTCCACCGCACGGCGAGCGCGCGGTCCGCGGGGTGCGTCGTGTCCGCGTACACGACCGCCTCCGAGCCCACCGGGGCTCCGGTGCCCGTGTGACCGGTGAAGGCGGCCGGGACCGCCTCGGGCGGGGTGGTCACGGCCGTGTCCACCGTCCAGGTGACGGTGCGTGTCAGGGCCGACGAGCCGCGGATCGCCGGGTCGCGCACGTACGGCGTCGGGTCCGTGACCGTCGCGGTCAGCTCATGGGTGCCGCGCGGCAGACGCAGGCTGCGCAGGTCCAGCGAGCGTGCGTCGCCGGCCCGGTGCAGCGGGCGGCCGTCCAGGCGCCAGACGACGTCCAGCTCACCGCCGACCGGATGCAGCGTCTCGACCCACACCGTGCGGTCGTCGCCGACGGGCGCGGTGTTCGGTGCGTGGCCCTGGAGGAGGTTCACCTTGCCGGAGATCTTCTGGACCATCACCTCGCGCCCCACCTGGTCGAACGCGTAGCCCAGCGTCTTCATGATCGAGTGCTTGCTGGGCCGCCAGACGCCCTTCGTGGCGTACATACCGCCTTCGTGGCGTCCGATGACACCGCCCGACTCGCTCTTCTCGCCCAGCCAGCGCCACCACTTCGCGCGCTGCTGCTTCATCTGGTCCTCGGTGAGCACGGTGTGGTGGGCGGAGTTGGGCTCGCCGCCCTCGTGGGTGCCGCCGGGAACCCCGCGCCCGTAGTAGTCGTACTCGTCCTGGAGCTTGCCCAGGGAGTGGCCTATCTCGTGCGGGGTGATCAGCGAGGACAGGGCGTTGCCGCCGGAGGCGGTGGCGTACGTGCCGCCGGCGCCGCCGTACGTGTCGCTGTTGGCCAGCGCGACGATCTGCCGGTTCGCGTCCGCCGACCCCGGCACGAGGTCGGCCAGCGCGCTCGCCGCCCCGCTGTTCACGGTGAGCAGGCGCTGCACGCTGCCCGCGTTGCAGCCGCCCCAGAAGCCCATACCGAGGGCGGTGTCGCGGCGCGGGGAGTCGAGTCCGGGGTCGCAGTCCACCCCGGACTCGGCCGAGGGGACCTCCACGGCCCAGACGTTGATGTAGGAGCGGTAGGAGGCGAAGGGTTCGACGGACCAGAGCACGTTGAGGTGCTTGTCGACGTCGGCGCGGAAGGCGGGCATCTCTTCGGCGGTGTAACCGTCGCCCATGAGAACGATGTTGAAGCGCTTGTCGGCCGGACCGGTGGTCTGTACGGGGACGACGGTCGCGGCCTCCGTGACCGGTGGGGCCTCCTCGGCGGTGGCCGGGTGGGCGGCGGCCAGCAGACAGCCGGCCAGCAGGGCGCCCGCGGTGGCGAGCAGCGTCGCTCTTCGTGGTCGTGCACCGGGTGAGGTCATGAGGCGGGAGCGTAGGGGCAGGCCCAACGGGCCGTAAAGATTAGCGAGTTGACTGTGTGATGGCTGAAGGCCGCGGTGGCGCGCGGTCGGCCGGCGCGACGGCAGCCTCACGATCGAGAGCATCACCCGCTGGGACGCGTACGACTCCGTCTTCGCCGTCG
Organism: Streptomyces sp. NBC_00306; assembly: GCF_036169555.1. GTDB lineage: Bacteria > Actinomycetota > Actinomycetes > Streptomycetales > Streptomycetaceae > Streptomyces > Streptomyces achmelvichensis. The sequence goes on from NZ_CP108032.1 coordinate 6,884,188, forward strand.
ACACCGACCGAGGGGCGCGAAGGGATCTGCCCCGCCCGGCCCGGCTCGGCCGGGCACACCGGCCCGCCCACGGCGTGATAGACCGTTACCCGTTGGGTGAGGACGACACGGCCGGGGGATGCGGTGCGGGGACGAGGACTGCTCGGCTACCAGGACGCGGTGGCGATTCTGACCGGAGACAGCGCGGGGCTCGCGGCAGCCGACCGTGCGCTCGGCGGTGCGTTGTCCATGGCAACCGGCGGAGTCAGCGACGCGGTGCTGAGCGTCTTCGACGCCCAGGGGCGGATCCTGCGGCTCGGACGCGATCTGACATCGGGACTCCGCGGGAATCTCGGCGCTGCCGATCGCGCCTCGCGCACCGAGCTACTGGCCGCCGCGCACACCGTGCTGGTGGTCACGGCGTACTTCGAGGCACTCGGGGAACTGGAACTGCCCTTCCGTCTCGATCAGTTGGAGCTGACCCGTCGTGAACAGCTCACGCTGTCCGGGGCGGGGGACGAGCAGGGGCTCCTGGCGACGCTGCTGTCGGCCGGGGTGCCGCAGCCCGCGCCGCACCTGCCCTACGAGGATGCCGTCCGCGCGATCCACCGCTGGTACTGCTCGTGCTCCGGGCGGCTGGTGGGCTTCGTCGAGGGGCTCGCGGTATGGGACCGGCTCGACGAGCGCTGCCGTGCCACCGCCGTGGACGCCATCACCCACCCGCTGAACGAATCTCGCCGTGAGCCGGTACGAGGAGCTCTACGCACAACTGGCTCTGGAAGTACCCGAGTTCGGGTTCTGGACGGGCCGGGTCGACCATCAGGCGACCCGGGTGACGGTGCGTCAGGCGCTCGCCGGAATCGAGACCGTACTCGCGGGACTGAGTGCTCCCGGACCGCTTCAGCACGCTGCGGCGGCACTCGCGACCGGCTACCGTGCCGCTCTGCCCCGCCCGATCCTCTCCGAGGTCAAGGCGTCCGCGGACATGACGATCCCCGAGCTCGGCGAGGGGTACGTCGACCCCGACTTCCGGGTCCGCGCCGTACTCGACGGTGCCCATGGGCCGGCCGAGGAAGGATGGTGGGAGTCCGAGCCCGTACGGTCCGACCTCACCGAGTATCTGGCCGGCGTCCTCACCTCCGTCGCCGCGACGACCGCCCCGCTGGTCGTCCTCGGCCAGCCGGGTGCCGGCAAGTCCGTGCTGACCAAGATCCTCGCCGCCCGCCTTCCCACCGCGGGATATCTGCCCGTACGGGTCGTGCTGCGCGACATACCCGCCGACGCGGACGTCCAGGACCAGATCGAATACGCGGTCCGCGCCGCGACCGGCGAGCGGGTGTCCTGGCCCGAGCTGGTCCGGGCGGCCGGCAGCGCGGTGCCCGTGCTGCTCTTCGACGGCTTCGACGAACTGCTCCAGGCCACCGGCGTCAGCCAGTCCGACTTCCTGATCCGGGTGGCCCGCTTCCAGGAGCGCGAAGCCGACCAGGGGCGGCCCGTGTTCGCGCTGGTGACGAGCCGCACCGCCGTCGCCGACCGCGCCCGCTACCCGGACGGCGCGGTCGCCCTGCGGCTCGAACCCTTCAGCCGCCGCCAGATCGAACGCTGGCTCGCGGTGTGGAACCGTCTCAACGAGCCCGGGCTGACCGAGCGCGGACTGCGGCCGCTGACCGCGTCCGTGGCCGCCCGTCACCGCGTGCTCGCCTCCCAGCCGCTGCTGCTGATGATGCTCGCGCTGTACGACGGCGCCGCCAACGCCCTCCAGGGCGGGGCGGGTGACGACGAGCCGCTCGGCGAGGCGGAGCTCTACGAACAGCTGCTGGTGTCCTTCGCGGTCCGCGAGGTGGGCAAGTCGGCCGAGGCATGGACGGCCGCCGAACTGGTCCAGCGGGCCGAACAGGAGCTCCAGCGCCTGTCCCTGATCTCCTTCGGCATGCTGAACCGCCGCCGCCAGTGGATCACCACCACCGAGGCGGAGCAGGATCTGGCGGCACTGCTCGGCCGGGCCGAGCCGCCCGGCGACGGCTTCCGCGCCCCCCTGAACCGGGGCGAGATCGCGCTCGGCCGGTTCTTCTTCGTCCAGCGCGCCCAGGCGAGCCGCGACGACCAGCGGCTGGCGACCTATGAGTTCCTGCACGCGACCTTCGGGGAGTACCTCGCCGCACGGCTCGCCGTCCAGCTCCTCGAAGGACTGCTCGACCAGCGGCCCGCGCTCGCCGTCGGACGCGTACGGGTCGACGACGACCTGCTGTACGTCCTGCTGTCCTACGCGCCGCTCTCCTCCCGCCAGATGCTCCGCTTCGTCGGCGCCAGGATCCGCGGGATCGCCCCCGGGGACCGGACCAGGCTCGGCGAACTCCTCGTCACGGTCATGGCCGAACACCGGGGCCGTACCGAGCACCGGTTCGCCGACTACCGACCCGCGTTCCGGGCCACATCCTCGCGCCACGGTCTCTACGAGGCCAACCTGATCATGCTGACGCTGCTGGTCACCGGTGGGATGCGGGCCGGTGAGCTGTACCCCGACGACGACAACCCTCCGGGCACCTGGCACCGGCGGGTGCTGCTGTGGCGGTCCGCCTTCACCGAACCGGAATGGACGGACTTCGCCCTGGCCCTGAGTCTGCGCCACACCTGGCACGAGGGCCGGGGGGAACTGGACATCAGGCCGGCCGAGGACCTGCTCGACTCCCCGGAGCCGGTCGACGCCTACTGGCTGTACGGCCGCCCGCCGGGGAGCGCGGACCGCAACAGAAGGATCAGCTGGGCGCGGCCCTACCCGGACCAGATCCGGCACAAGCTGGCGGTGTCGGCCGGTACCAACGACGGGGTCGTGCTGCACGCGGTCGACCCCCTCTTCCGCCGGCTGGGCCCCGCCGTCACCACCTTTGTGGCCACCCCGCAGGGTGCGGCCACCTCGGTGGCCCACGGTCTCACCGCCCTGTGGCTCGCGAGCGGCCTCGGCGTGAGCGAGAGCGAACTGGCCGCGCTGTACGAGCACTGTGCGATGTTCCTCGAACCGTGGAGCGCTCTGGACGAGGAGTCGCTCGGCCTCACGGCCCGGCTCGTCCTCGGGCAGTTGGTCACGGACGCCGCCCTGCTGCCCCCTGCCGTCGTCTGCGCCGTGCTGAACGCACCCGCCATCGAGCGCCTCGACACCGAAGGCCTCGCCCTGGCCGTGACCGCGGGCCTGACGGCCCTGCACGCCCACCCCTCGGACGCCACTCTCCAGCAGTACACCGCCATCTATGCCGACGCCCTCGGACGCGCGTACCCCGCGAGGCTGCTCGGTCTGTGGTCGCAGAACCCCTGGCACGAGGAGCGGCTCCGCCCGGAGGTCGCACGGCTGCTCGCGACCTTGTCCGAGGACGACCTGAGCCCGGTCCCCGCCGAACTCCTCGACCGGGCACGCAGATCCCTCGACGGCTCGGCGGCGCGACCGCCGGGATCCGGGTGAGGCCCAGTGCGTTCTACCGCCGCCGGACGTTGGCTTCGACGGCGTCCCGGATCGGGACGGATCCCGTGGTGAGTTCGAGGATTTGCCGGCCGATGCGGGGTTCGTGCAGCAACGCGGCGAGAGTCGCGGCGACATCGGCGCGGGCCACCTGGCCGTGGAACTCGGCCGGTCCGAGCGAGACGGTGCCCGTGCCGGGATCATCGACGAGCAAGGACGGCCGAAGGATCAGCCAGTCCAGATCGCTACGGCTGAGCGCGATGTCTGCTTCCTTCTTCACGGCGAAGTAGTACTCGACCTCCTCGCCGAGGTCGCGCTCCCGCCAGGACTCCGGGAGCACCGAGACAAGCGCAAGACGACTCACTCCTGCTCGGCGAGCCGCCTCGATCGCCTTCGCGACGCCGTCGCCGTCGATCGCCTTGGTGTCCTGCGCACTGCCGCCGTTCGACCCCGCACCGAACACGACGGCGTCGACGGTTCCGAAGGCCGCCGCCAGCGCGTCCACGGACACTTCGGCGAGATCCCCGACGACCGCATCGACGCCGAGCGCCGCGAGGTCCGCCCGCTGTTCCTCGCGGCGCACGAGCCCGTGGACGGTGTCGCCCCTGGAGAGAAGCTCCTGTGCGAGCAGCCCGCCGGTCCTGCCCGTGATCCCGATGATGAAGGCATCCATGCCGGCGTCCAACATTCCCATCGCCACCGACATTCCGGCATTCCGCACAGGCGACCCCGGCGTCGTACGGGGCGGTCCTCCGCAGGCAGGTGAACGCCCGCTCAGCCCAGATCGAAGAGGTTCCGCAGGCCCAGCCGGTACGCGTCCGGTCGTGGCGCTTCAGGGCCTCCACCTCAGGGGCACGGAAGAGGGGTTTCACCGTGCAGCGGGCCGCCGTCGAACCGACGCGGTCCAGCAGGCCGTTGACCGCCGCGCGGGCCGAGGCGTTCGCGCCCTCCATCGTGGCGAGGTCGATGTCGACCAAGACGTAGTCGCCCGCCAGGAAGAAGTTCGGGATCTTCGTGACGGCCGACGGGCGGTTGTGGAGAGTGCCGACCGGGTGGATTAGCAGTTCGTCGTCGTTGGTCGGGTGAGGGGTGCCGATGCCGTCCACGCCCGGGTCCAGGAACCATGAGTGCAGGGTGCTGTCCTTGAGCACGACCCGGCCGGTGTCGTTGAGGGCCGCCTTCAGCTGGGCCCACACCTCGCGGGCGACCTGCTCACGGGTGCACTGCTTCGCGGTCCTGCCGTACAGGATGCCGGGCCGGTCCCACTCCGAGATGTCCACCGAGACGCAGTCCACGGCCACGCCGTCCCCGTAGTCGGCCGGGAAGTCACGGTCGGGCCAGTGCCCGGCCTGCTGAATCGCCGTCAGGGACCAAGGGGAGTCGATGCAGTTGAGATGTCCGTCGATCAGCGGCGCGCTCTCCGTCAGATAGAACTGGATGCCCGTCATCCAGTCGGTCTCCAGCCGGTCGCATCGCGCCAGCTGCGGGTCCGCGGCACGGAGCCCGGCGCCCCAGGTCCGGCGCGCGTGCTCCACGGGGATCGCGGAGATGTAGTGGTCGGCGGTCACCGTCCGGCGCACGCCCTGCGGGTCCTCGATCACCGCGGCGGTGACCTTCCCGGAGCCGTACGTCACGTCCCGGACGGTCCAGCCCACCCGGAACTCCACGCCGAGACCGGTGAGATGCTCCACCCACGGGTCGATCCAGGCCTCGTTCGTGGGGGCGTTGAGGATCCGGTCGAGCGGTCCGTCGGCGCCCCTGCCCAGCGCGTTGAAGGCGAAAGCCTCGAGGAGCGTGGCGACCGTACGCGTACTGGCCTCCTCGGCCTTGGTGGCGACGATGTTCCTGGTGAGCCCGATGGCGAGGACGCGCTGGTAGTCGTAGCTCATCCGGCCGGCCCCGATGAAGTCCCACCAGGGCGTGGCCTCCCAGGTGGCGTCCCGGCGCTCGGCGCAGCTGGTGAGGAAGACCAGACCCCGGTTGACGAAGTACGCGGTCTCCAGCGGCGGGATGCCCAGCGCGGTGTCCAGCAGGGCGGTGAGCGCGCGGCGGATTTCGTCCAGGGTGAGATCGGCGGGCTTGTGCCCCGGCCAGGGGAGCGGGATCCGGAGATCCTCACGGCCGGTGCGCGTGAACGACATCTCGGGGGGTGCCACGAGGTTGTCCCACACGCCGTTCGGGTTACCCGGGAAGGGGATGCGCCGCATCGTGTCCGGGAGGTTGTGATAGATGCCGGGAATGAAGCGGAAGCCGTGCTCCGCGGGTAACGGCTTCCTGGTGCCCTTGGCGCTGCCGGGCACGTCCATGCTGCGCGCCTTGCCGCCGAGCGCCCTGCGCTCGTACACCGTGACCCGGAAGCCGCGCTCGGCCAGTTCGTGCGCGGCCGTCAGGCCGGCGACACCGCCGCCGAGCACGGCGACCGACTGTGCGGCCCGGTTCCCGTCGGCCGTGGTGTGTCCTGCCGCGGCGGCCGGAGCCGCAGTGGCCGCCGTGCCCAGCGCCGCCGTGCCGCCGACCGCTGCCGCCCCGGCCATGAAGGTGCGTCGTGAGTTGCCCACCCGGTCCATCCCCAACCCCTTACCGACGGTAACAGTCGCGTCCGGCGCAGGAGCATACGGAGATCCCCCGTGACCCGGAAGCCACACGTGCGCCCATTCGTTCAATGGCTGGAAAATGGAGCCATGTCCCGACGCAGCTCCCGCTCCCGCCGCACCGACGAGCCCGCCTTCTCCGCCGCATCGCCCTGCCCCTGCGGGCTGCCGGCCCCCTACGGCGAATGCTGCGGGCGGTACCACTCGGGTGCCGCCGCAGCGCCGACGGCCGAGCTGCTGATGCGCTCGCGCTACAGCGCCTTCGTCCTGCTCGACACGCAGTACCTGCTCCGTACCTGGCACCCCGCCACGCGGCCCGGTCACCTCGAACTCGACCCCGCCATGCACTGGGCCGGTCTGGAGATCCTCCAGACGATCGACGGCAGTCCTTTCCACTCCTCCGGCCTGGTCACCTTCCGTGCCCGCTACCGGCACCACGGCAAACGGGGCGCGCTGCACGAGCGCAGCACCTTCGAGCGGCAGGACGGCGCGTGGGTCTACGTGGACGGCACCTTCCTGGACTGACGCGCCTCGATTGATGTGCCTCGACCGACGCGCCCGGGACGAGTCGCCGGGTGCGGAGCGGATCAGGCCCCCGTGGTCGACCCCGGGCGCACGATCATCAGGACCGTCACGGTCGCCCAGAGCAGATTGAACATGCCCGTGTACATCGCGAGCCGGGAGCCGGCGAGCGCGCCGAAGTCGTCCAGCACGGCGCTCTGCCCCGGCAGGACGAGCAGTCCGAGGACCAGGGCGGCCACCACGGTGAGCACGATGGACACGATCAGCCAGGTGTCACCGAGGACATGGAGACTGTTCGCGGTGGCCAGACCGAAGACCGGTACGACCACTCCCACCAGGGCGTAGACCCGGCAGATGCGGTGCAGATTGCGTACGGCGCCCACCGCCTGCCCGCTCTCCGGCTCGGCGGCGGCGCGCCGGACCGCGGCGGGGAAGGCGCTGGCGGCGACCGTCACCGGACCGATCGCGATGATCGCGGCCAGGACATGGACGGCGAGAAGGAACTCGGTCACGCCGCGACGCCCTGTCGCCCGCCACGGGCGCTCCAGACGGTGCCGCGCCGCTCGTACTGGAAGAGCTGCTCCACCGCGTGCGCCACCCGTGGCCCGAGCTCCCGCTCCAGGAGATACAGACCGACATCGAGTCCCGAGGTGACACCGCCGCCGCTGACCAGATCGCCGTCGTCGACGACCCGCGCGTCGATCGCGTGCACGCCGGCCTCGGCGAGCGCGTCGAGGCCCAGGTGATGTGTGGTGGCCCGGCGGTCGCCGATGAGCCCGGCCATGGCGAGGAGCAGGGAGCCGCCGCACACCGTGGCCATGGTCGGACCGGGCCGGTCGCACGCGGCCCTGAGCAGGGGAGCGAGTCCGGTGCCGAGGCTGCGGGCCAGGATCGCCGCGACCGTGTCCTCGCCGCCGTCGTCGGAGATACGCCCCGCGGCACCCGGCAGGACCACCAGATCGGCGCGGCCGGGGTCGAGCGCAGCCACGGCCCGCAGCGAGAGCAGCCCCATGCCGGACGGCACATCGCGCGGGCCCTCCGCGGAGACCAGTTCGACGGTGAGGCCGCCGCCGGCAACAGCGCCGCCGGCGCCGAGCACTTCGTAGGGGGCGATGACGTCCAACGGGTCGAAGCCGTCGAACAGGACGATCTGGGCGTGCATCGGCACCAGTCCTTGTCTCTCGTGGTCTCTCGTGTCCGGGCACCCGTCCGGGGACCCGGAACGACGCTAGGGAGCGTGCCGGAGCATCGACAGTGGCGTGAATGCCACAGTCCAACGGATTCCCGCCAGCAGGGCATTCAGTACGCACGGATACGGGGAACAGCCCGAGGCCGCTTGGCCGGAACCCGTGGAGCACCTAGGTTGTCGCCATGCACACCGTGGCCGTACTCGCCCTGGACGGCGTCATCGCCTTCGACCTGTCCACCCCGCTCGAGGTGTTCACCCGCACCCGGCTGCCCGACGGCCGGACCGCCTACCGGGTCCGCGTCTGCGCCCCGGCCGAGGAGATCGATGCGGGTGCGTTCACGCTGCGCGCGCCGTGGGGCCTGGAAGCGCTCGCCGAGGCGGACACGATCATCCTGCCGGGCTGCGCCGACCCGGCGGTGCCGGTGCCCGAGGACGTCCTCGTGGCCCTGCGGGCGGCGGCCGCCCGCGGCACCCGTATCGCCTCGGTCTGCGCGGGCGCCTTCGTCCTGGCGGCCACCGGCCTGCTCGACGGTCTGCGGGCCACCACCCACTGGCTGGCCGCGGACGCACTCGCCCGGCTGCACCCCCGGATCGAGGTGGACCCCGATGTGCTCTACGTCGACAACGGCCAGTTCCTCACCTCCGCGGGCGCGGCCGCCGGCCTCGACCTGTGCCTGCACATGATCCGGCGCGACCACGGTTCCGCGGTCGCCGCCGACGCGGCACGGCTGTCCGTGATGCCGCTCGAACGCGAGGGCGGTCAGGCCCAGTTCATCGTGCATCAGCTACCGCCGAGCCCCGACGGCACCGCGCTGGAGCCGGTGCTGCGCTGGATGGAGGAGAACGCGCGGCGTGAACTCACGGTCGCCGAGATCGCCGCCCGGGCCGGGATGAGCCCCCGCACGCTGAACCGCCGCTTCCGCGAGCAGACCGCCAGCACGCCGCTCCAGTGGCTGCACCGGGCCCGGGTCCGTCAGGCGCAGTATCTGCTGGAGACGACGGCGCACTCGGTGGACCGGATCGCGGCACAGGTCGGGTTCGGCTCACCGACGGCCTTCCGCGACCGGTTCAAGCGGCAGGTGGGCACCAGCCCGCACGCGTACCGCCGCGCGTTCCGCGGCGTGCCGGCGGCCGAACCCCCGGTGGCCGCTGCCCAGCGGATCTGATGCCCGGCGGGTTCGGCGCGGCGGGCTTCAGTGGACCGCCGCCCGCAGGTCTCAGCGGATCTGACGCCCCGAGATCGCCCTCGCGATCACCAGACGCTGGATCTCACTCGTCCCCTCGAAGATCGTGTAGATCTTGCTGTCGCGGTACATCCGCTCCACCGGGTGCTCGCGGCTGTACCCCGCGCCGCCCAGGATCTGCACCGCCTTCTCGGACGCCGCCACCGCCAGTTCGCCCGCACGGAGCTTGGACATCGAGCCCTGTGCCGCGTCGAAGGTGCGGTCGTTGCGGCCCATCCAGGCGGCCTGCCAGATCAGCAGCCGTACCGCCTCGATCTCGGTACGGATGTCGGCCAGCGCGAAGGCGATGGACTGGTTCTCGATGATCGGACGGCCGAACGCGACCCGGTTCCCGGCGTACTCGAGCGCGTACTCGTACGCGGCGCGGGCGATGCCGAGGGCCTGTGCGCCCACCGTGGGCCGGCTGACCTCGAACGTGGCCATCGCCGCCTGGGACTTGGCGGTCGTGCCCTCGCGTGCCCGGGCGAGGCGCGCGTCCAGCTTCTCCCGGCCGCCCAGCAGACAGTGGCCGGGGACGCGGACGTCGTCGAGGAAGACATCGGCGGTGTGGGAGGCCCGCAGCCCCAGCTTCCTGATCTTGCGGGCGCCCTCCAGGCCGGGCGTGCCGGGCGGGACGATGAAGGCGGCCTGGCCGCGGGAGCCGAGCTCCGGTTCGACGGAGGCCACGACGACATGGACGTTCGCGATGCCGCCGTTGGTGATCCAGGCCTTCTGGCCCTGCAGCGTCCACTCGTCCCGGGCCTCGTCGTAGCGCGCCCGGGTCCGCATCGCGGAGACGTCCGAACCGGCCTCGGGTTCGGAGACGCAGAAGGCGGCGACCTTGAGGTCCTGTTCGTCGCCGTAGCACTGCGGGACCCACTCGGCGAGCTGGTCGGGTGTGCCGGAGGAGAAGATGCCGGCGACGGCGAGCGAGGTGCCGAAGAGGGCCATACCGATGCCGGCGTCGCCCCAGAACAGCTCCTCGTTGGCGATCTGGAGGGAGAGCCCGCTGGGGTCGCCGTACATGTCGGCCAGCGACTCGAATCCGTACAGGCCGATCTTGGCGGCCTCCTGGATGACGGGCCACGGGGTCTCTTCGCGCTCGTCCCATTCGGACGCCGCGGGGCGGACCACATCGGCAGCGAATCCGTGGACCCAGTCGCGCAGGTCCCGCTGCTCTTCGGTGAGCTGGAAGGAGAAGGACATGGTCAGGCCTTCGGGATGTCGAAGTAGCGGGTGAGGCCCGCGGCCAGTGCCACGTCCCCGGCGATCTTGAGCTTGCGCATCATGAACATGGTCACCGGGTTCCCGTTGCCCGAAACCAGCTTGAGGAACTCGGCGTCGCCCATGACGAGCGTGGTGCGCGGCTCCTGTTCCGAGCGGCCCTCGTGGACGGTGCAGGTGCCGTCGGTGATCGAGGTCTCGAAGATCTCCTCGGTCTCACCGGTGATCTTCCAGCGGATCAGCGCATCGACGGAGCCCGCGTTCTCCGGGCGGAACTGCTGCTTCATGCGCCCGAACACCTCGCGGAGCACCCGCCCGCGCAGCTCACCTCGCATCACATCGGCGAGTTCTCTGCCGGACAGCCCTTTGACGATCCTCGCGAACTCCTCGGGCGAGACCGCCGAGAAGTCGAGTGCGGCGAGCTCGTCGCCGATGTTCTCCGCCACAACGCGTCCTTACTCCGGAGTCAGCTTACTTCGGAGTAAGGTAGCCGCGCGGTCGTGGCGTCGGCAAGGGGCCGCCCGTCGGCGGTGGGGTGCGGAAGGGGTCGTGCGTCCGGGCAGGGTGGGGTCAGTGCACGCCGCCGGGGCCGATGACCAGCCGCGGGTTGTAGGCGGCGAGGATCTTGTTCGCCCGGGCGAGGGCGGAGAGGGCGTGCTCGCGGTCGGCCCGGTCCTCGTTGCACAGAGGACCCCGGAACCGGTTCGCCTCGCGCGCGGCACAGTCCGCGTCGACCTCGGCCTGCAGGATGTCGATCGGCATGCAGGATCCGATCAACGCGGCCACGCGGTCGGGGATCGGCACGGGGATGAGGGGCGACGCGGTCACGTGTGTAGTCCTTCTTCTTCGGTCGGGTGCCGGTGGTCGGCGTCCCACCCCTCCATACGTACCGGACGAGCTTCCGTGTTCGTCTTCGGGGATGTCTCTGTGCGGCAACCGTTTCCGGCCGCCTGATTGATTTCTTGTTACGCGGGGGTAAGTTGACTCCCGAGTAAGTGCTGAGTCCCGTCAACTCACCGTCCGCGAGCCGCGAACTGGAGCCGACCATGGGCGTGCGCAAGGATCTGAAGAAGGCGAAACAGCGCGGCGACCTCGCCGACCGAGCTCCTGTCGAGCTGATCAGGAGCGACGGTGTCGTACGAGAAGTGCGCACCACGCGGCTTGCCCGGCCCCCAGCCTCCGGCAGCACCGGCGACATACCTTACGCGAACGCCGAGCAGGCACCCGCATCGGTGGTCCTGCGACGCAAGGGCGACGACGGACAGTGGCAGCCCGTCACCGCGGCCGGCTTCGCGCGCCAAGTCACCGCCGTGGCGAAGGGGTTGATCGTTTCCGGGCTGGAGCCCGGCGGCCGGGTCGCGATCATGTCCCGTACCCGCTACGAGTGGACCGTGATCGACTTCGCCGTCTGGGCGGCCGGCGGTCAGAGCGTCCCCGTCTACGCCACCTCGTCCGCCGACCAGATCGCCTGGATTCTCGAGGACTCGGGCGTCTCCCACATGATCGTGGAGAACGACGATCTCGCCGCGACGGTGGCCACGGCCGCGAGCCGGCTGCCCCGGGCGCCGAGGATCTGGCGCATCGACGCCGGAGCGCTCGACGAGCTGACCGCCCTCGGGAGCGATCTCCCCGACGGTGAGGTGACCGAGCGACGGGCCGCCGTCACCCCCGACTCGATCGCGACCGTCTGCTACACCTCCGGCACCACCGGCAGGCCCAAGGGGTGCGTCCTCACCCACGGCAATCTGCACGCCGAGGCCGCCAACACGGTGGAACTGCTGCACCCCGTCTTCCAGGCGGTCACCGGACAGGCCGCCTCCACCCTGCTCTTCCTGCCGCTCGCCCACATCCTCGGCCGGACGATCCAGATCGCGTGTCTGCTCGCCCGGATCGAACTCGGCCACTGTCCGAGCATCAAGCCCGACGAACTGCGCCCGGAGCTCCAGAGGTTCCGGCCGACCTTCGTGGTCGGCGTCCCCTATCTCTTCGAGAAGATCCACGACACCGGACGCGCCACCGCCGAGAAGATCGGCCGGGGCTCGTCCTTCGAGCGGGCGGACCGCATCGCCGTCCGCTTCGCCGAGGCCCACCTCGGCCGGTACCTCGGCACCCGTGAGGGACCGGGAGCCGGCACCGACCCGGACACCCGTGCCCGCACCGGCCCGGACAGCCCTGCCCGCAAGGGTCCGGGCATCCGGCTCACCGCCGCCTGGGCGCTCTACGACCTGCTCGTCTACCGGCGCATCCGCAAGGAGCTCGGTGGCAGACTGCACTACGCCATCAGCGGCGGCTCGCCCCTCGACCGCCGGCTCAGTCTCTTCTTCTACGCCGCCGGCATCGTGATCTACGAGGGGTACGGCCTCACGGAGACCACCGCGGCCGCCACCATCAGCCCGCCGCTGTCGCCGCGTCCCGGCACGGTTGGCAGGCCGGTGCCGGGGACGGCGATCCGTATCGCCGACGACGGAGAGGTGCTGATCAAGGGAGGCATCGTCTTCGGGTCGTACTGGAACAACCCGGTGGCCACGGGCGAGTCGCTCGACGACGGCTGGTTCGCCACCGGGGACCTCGGCCGCCTGGACGACGACGGGTATCTGACGATCACCGGCCGCAAGAAGGACATCCTCGTCACCTCCGGCGGCAAGAACGTCTCACCCGCCGTGCTGGAGGACCGGCTGCGCAGCCGCCCGCCGGTCGGCCAGTGCATCGTCGTCGGCGACAACCGGCCCTATGTCGCGGCCCTGGTGACCCTGGAACCGGACGCGGTCGAGCACTGGCTCGCCGTACGCAAACGGCCCCGCGACACACCGCTCGCGGAACTCTGCGAGGACGCGGATCTCCTGGCCGATGTGCAGCGGGCCGTCGACCACGCCAACGAGGCGGTCTCGCGGGCCGAGTCGATCCGCCGGTTCCGCATCGTGCCGGGGGAGTTCACCGAGGAGAACGGGCTGCTGACCCCGTCGCTGAAGATCAAGCGCCATGCGGTCGCCGCCGACTACGCGGCGGAGATCGCGGCACTCTACGAGTGATACGCGTGACTGCGGCCGAGACGCGTGACGGTGGCGTCCCATGAGTGAATACCGTCCATGAGGATCCTGGTCTTCACGCGGACCGCCGGCTACCGGCACGAGTCCATACCCGACGGAATCCGGGCCTTCACCGCCCTGGGCGAGGAGCACGGCTTCGCCGTCGACGCCACCGAGGAGGCCGGCGCCCTCGCCGGTCCGCTCGACGGCTACGGCGCCGTGGTCTTCCTCTCCACCAGCGGCGAGGTCCTCACCCCCGAGGCCCGCTCAGGACTGATGGCCTACTGCGCGGCCGGCGGCGGCTTCGTGGGGGTGCATTCCGCCGCCTGCACCGAGGAGGAGTGGCCGTTCTTCGGCGGGCTCCTCGGCGCCCGTTTCGTGCGCCATCCGCGGCTGCAGCCCGGGACGGTCGTCGTCGAGGACGCCGACCACCCAGCGACCCGGCATCTGCCCGGCCGCTGGCCCCTCACGGACGAGTGGTACGACTTCGACGTGAGCCCGCGGGGCGCGGTGCGGGTGCTCGCCTCGGCCGACGAGGCCTCGTACGAGGGCGGCGGCATGGGCCGGGACCACCCGCTGGCGTGGTGTCACACCCACGCCGGAGCGCGGGTGTTCTACACCGCCCTGGGGCACAGCCCCGAGGCGTACGCGGATCCCGACCACCGGGCCCATCTCCTCGGCGGTCTTCAGTCCGTGCTGCGGCGGTAGCGGGCAGGCGGAGCCGGAGACCGGTGACGTGCCGGTGCAAGCCGTCAGCCGGCCAGGGGCCTGCCCGGCGAACCCTCGGCCCGTGAGCGCAGGGCCAGTGCCCTCAGGACGACCTCGATGGCGAACCGCCGCTCGGCGTCGACGAGTTGATCTCCGAGGATCGACTCCAGACTGCGCAGCCGGTAACGGACGGTCTGGGGGTGGACGTCGAGGCGCTCGCCCATCTGGGCCGCCGTGCCACGCGTGTCGAGCCAGATCCGCAGGGTGTCCACGAGCCGGTCGCGCCGAGACGGTGTGAGCTCGGCGAGCGGTGAGAGTTCACGCTGGGCGAGCTGGTCGAGCAGCCCGGGGTCGGACAGCAGCCACAGGGGCACGAGGTGGTCGGCGGCGAAGGCCAGCGGGCCGTCCTCGACGATGCCCGCGTCGACGAGTTCCAGGGTGCGCCGGGCCCACCGGATCGAGTCATGTGCGTCGGCGGCCGGGACGGTGAGGCCGACGGCCGCGCGGTTGCCGAACAGGGCGCCGTCCAGCATGCGTCTTCGCGCGGCGTCGACGGGCCCCGGGATCAGTAAGTGCGGCTGCGGATCGCTGAGATCGGCGAGGACATCGTTGTCCATGTCCGCCCGCTCCAGGACCGCGGGGGAGCGCAGGGCGACCAGCGTGACGTACTCGGGCAGCGGCCAGGCGGTCTGCTCGGACAGCTCCGCGATGGCGGCACGGGGGACGGGCGGCCCGGCGAGCAGCAGATGCAGCAGCCGCCGGCGCAGGATCTCGTTCTGCTCCCCGGACCGCGACTGCACCTCCAAGTAGCCCTCGCGGGACAGCGCTTCGAGCTCGTCGACATAGGCGAACAGCGCGTCGGCGAAGGTCAGCATCATCGTGGGGGAGAGGTTGTAGCTCCGGCCGACCTTCTTCGCCCGCCGCAGCGCGATGCGTGCCCCGAGCCGGTACGCGCCCTGGAGCGCGTCGAGGCTGCGGCCCTCGTACGCCTCGTAGCGCCCGAACCTGCGGCACATCTCGTCCCGCAGGGCGGAGGGCGCGGACGGTTCGGCGACCTGGTCGACGAAGACCAGGATGCTCTGCTCGACGCCGACCCGGATGCCCTGGCCGTACGGACCGTTCAGCAGCCGCGCGTACTCGGGATAGGCGCGGGTGACCTCGATGCCGATCTCTTTGATGAGGCTGGGCAGTTCGGGCCGGATGATGGCCGCGAACTCCTGCGGCAGCGGACCCAGCGACTCTCCGGTGTCCGACGGATTCACAGCTCCCGGCATGGCTGCTTCCCCTCGCTTTCCGGTCCCGGTGGGGGTCGGGTTTCGATGCAAGCGCTCGCCATGGAAGCAGCTCGCGCTCATCGACTGCGGCTTGCCGAAGATAGACCAACCCCGGAGGGCTGAACACCACTTGGGACAGAACGAGTTTCCTTGGGCCAGAAAACGCTCTCTGTCGGCGGTGATCGAGTGGCTCGGAATGCCGCCGGACGACGTAAAAGGGCTTCCGATTCCGGTGAAGGCACAGCAAAGTTCCGGCCATTGCGGCCCGATAGTCCCGGGGGATGCGGCGGCTGACGGACGGTGACGGCCGTGCCGTACGGTGGGCCGGCTCTTCCGCGCGGCGCTGCGAGCGCGGGTTCTCCGCCGGTATGCGGCCCTCTGTCCCGAGGTGACAGCTTGCGTCGGCAGTCCCCGTAGGCCGTCCGGGTGCGCACCCGGGAATTGCGCACCGAATGACAAGCGGTGCGCGCGAATTGCGTACTCCGGGACGAGGAAAAATGCTCGCCGAGAGAATCTTGACCGGCGGGATTGTGCGCGATGTTTCCCGCAAGTAACGTCTGGCATCGTCACAGATCGTACCTGGCTGAATCCTGTCGACCGCCACTGAACGGGGTTCAACGTCGCGTCCCGCCCTTCCCCCACACGGCTGTGGAACGCGTCCTGCGCAAGCAATGCATCGCACTGACGAATCGGAGGAACCACCCGTGCGAAACCCGATCGGAAAGGCCGCGTTAGTCGCAGTCGGGGCAACAGCCGCCGTTGCCCTCGCCACCGCACCGGCACTTGCCGCACCCACGACATGGGCCGTCGGACCGAACTCTCCGGAGACGTTCTCGGCGCTGTCGACGAATACGGTTCTGGACCTGAACGGAATTCCCCTCACCTGTCCCGCCGCCACCGCGGGCGGAAATCTCTTCAGCGCCACCGGAAATCCGGCTCATGTCGGAGACATAGCCAGTGCCGCCTTCGGCAGCGAGGCCGACCCCTGTACCAGCCCCGTGGGTCCGGTGGAGCCGGTCGCCGACACCAGCCCCGCCTGGCAGTTGCAGGCCACCGACTACGACGCGGCCACCGGCACCACGACCGGCTACCTCGCCGGCATCAACGCCTCTCTCACGGTGCTCACCTGCACCTTCGACGTCACGGGCGAGGTGAACGCGACCTACACCAACTCCACCGGTGTGCTGACCGTCTCCAATCCGGACCGCCAGCTGACGGTCGTCAACGCCAGTGCGGGTTGCGCGGGTATCGCCCAGGACGGCGACCACCCCACCTTCAACGGCGACTACACGGTCGTGACCCCTGCGGGCGGTACGGCACACCCCACCCTCGTGGGCACCGAGTAGCGCAAGACGTCCGCGGCCGTCCGGGACCGCGCGGCGGGGAACCGTCCGCCGTGCGGGCCCACCGGGTTTCGTGAAGGGAGGCATGCAGGTGCTGCGCAGCAGCGGGAGCAGCCGTACGACGGGAACGCGTTCACGCACGGCCGTGCGGGGAGCGGCCGTCGCCGTCATGATCCTCGTGGCCGGCACGGTCCCCGGGGCCGGTGCCGCGGACGG
The DNA here is from genome assembly GCF_036169555.1 of Streptomyces sp. NBC_00306. GTDB lineage: Bacteria > Actinomycetota > Actinomycetes > Streptomycetales > Streptomycetaceae > Streptomyces > Streptomyces achmelvichensis. Next base: position 6,900,934 of record NZ_CP108032.1, read on the forward strand.
TGAGCAGACCGTGGCCGCCGAACTCGCCTACACCTGCGAGGCCCCGGCGGGTCAGGAGGCCGTACGGATACAGGTACGGATCGCCGCCACCCTCCCCGAGGCGCACGCGGTGGGCGAGGCGGTCCAGGCGGAGGGCGTTTCCACGACGGTGATCCTGTCCGAGACCACCCGAGCCGAACTGGCCCTCCTCCGGGCGGCCGAGGTCACCGGCGCGAGCCGGCTCACCGTCGCCGTGGCCCAGGACGAGCACACGGCCGAAGCGGTCTGGGCGGGCACGGCCGCGCAGCCCGTTCCCGTCCCGGACAGCGGCGAGATGGCGCTCAGCACGTCCGGGCTCGTCCCCACCGTCACGGCCGGCGACACCGGCGGCCTCACCTTCACGGCGGGCCGGCTGACCGTCGACCTCACACCGCGCCGGGCGGACGGAACCCCCACCGAACCGGCCGTCGTTCCGCTCACCTGCACCCCGGACAAGAGTGCGGAGACGCTGCTCGCCACGGTCGAGATCACCGACGGCGACAGCCCCTCCACCCCGCCCCCGACCACGCAGCAACCCGCCCCCACCACCGGAGCACCCCGGCCGGACGGACCGCGCGACCTCGGCATCGCACCTCCCGCACCGAACGACGACAGCGCCCCCGCGGCACCACCCCCGTGCGTCGGCGACACCGTCAACCCCTTCGCCATGGTCGCGTACATCACGGGCTACTCGAACGTCGCCAAGCTCCGGGCGGCATCCGAAGTGCCCCTGTCCTGCACCCAGCTCATCGACGTCTCCAAGAAGATCGTGCCCAAGCCCGACGGGCTGCATCTGGTCCAGCACGCGACCGGCGTCCTGGACCACGAAGGCCGCCCCCAGATGCCGCCCGCCCCCGCCACCTTCCTGACCTACGGGTTCATGCCGACGACGGCCACGATGGAGCTCACGCAACTGGACACCATGACCATCGACTCGGACATCCTGCTGGCCAAGTCCTCCGGTCTCACCCACATCAGGGTTCCGCTCCGCCTCCGCCTGTTCGACGTCGAGGTCAACGGCGTCCCCCTGGACGTCGGCCCCGACTGCCGGACGACCGGCTCCCTGTACTCGACGGACCCCGATCCCGCGCAGGACACCAAGGACCATGTGGTGCTCACCGGGGTGCTGAAGGGGCCGGGCAACGGCTATCAGCTCGTCACCGGAGGCGTACTCACCTCCACCATGACCATCCCGCCGTTCAGCGGCTGCGGAGTGGACGAGGACCTCGACGCCCTCTTCACCTCCTCCGTGTCCGGGCCGGGCAACTACCTCAAACAGGTGCAGGCCGCCCCCTGCGCATCGGGCAACCCCCGGCCCGACGCGCGCTACTGCACCCCCGACCACCAGCCGGTCAAGGTGCCGAAGCCCGAGCGCTGACCCTCTGACCCAGCACACCCCGCAGTACAACTCCCCCAGAACCGGAAAGGATTGAGGGAGAGATGAGACCTGTCTCCTTGAGCTCCGACAGAGCGCGCACCGCCGCGAGCGGCGCGCTCGCCGCCCTCCTCGTGGCGGCGGTACCCCTGACCGCGGGGCCCGCGAGCGCGGCCGAGCCCGTGAACGAGCAGCCGCCGGTGACGGCATCCGCTCCCGTACAACTCAACGGCCACTGGGCGCCGTTCACCCGCTGCCCGGTCGACGACCCCGCGATGCTCGCCGCCGACGGCCAGGCCACGGTCGCCACCTGTGTGTCCTCGCAGTCACCGGGCGGCTCCATCAAGCTGGGCAAGACGACCGCGACGACCGGCCCCAACGACCTCCAGTTCGGGGTGGTGCAGCAGACGGCGACCGGCACCTTCACCGTCGTGCCGCCCGCCGGCGGCGCTCTCGTCGGATCACCGACGGCCATCCCCGGCGGACTGCTCGGCCTGATGTGTCCGAGCGACATCCCGGTCGTCAGCGAGATCTGCCGGCAGCTCACCGAGAGCACCCTCAACAAGGTCACCGCCACCGTGGAATCGGCGGGCACACCCACGGAGTTCAGCCTCACCTCGGGTCTGACCACCGGCAAGCCCATCGTGAAGCTGCCGGTACGGATACGGCTGCAGAACCCGTTCCTGGGCTCGCAGTGCTACATCGGCTCAGCCGCCGAACCCATCGTGCTGCGGCCGCAGAACACGACCGCACCCGCCGTCGCCGTACAGCGCTTCGACGCAGGTGGAACGCCCAACACGGCGGGCGCGATGCTGCGGTTCGCCCTCACCGGCAACAGTCAGGGGGACACTGCCTTCTCCGTGCCGAAGGCCAACGGATGCGGCCTGTTCGGCATCCTCAACGGGGCCATCGACCTGAAGACGGGGCTTCCCTCGCCGTCCGGCAACAACCGCCTGACGCTCGACAACGCCTCCACCTACAGCGGCGGTCTCACCGCACCGGGCACCGTGAAGCCGGACGCCGGCAAGGTGCTGTCGCGGCACTGGCACTCCGCCGTCCTTCCCTGAGCGACGGCTTTCCCGAATGGACCGGCCTCGCGGCTCCGGCCCCCCTGGGTCGCGAGGCCACCATCGACTGCGACTGCGACTGCGACTGCGACTGCGACTGCGGAAGCGGGCGATGGCTGCGCATAACTCCACAACGCGGCGGCCGGAACTTGTCACCGCATGACAAACAATTCAGCACCCCGGCAATTCACCGATCACGAGACCGTTCAGGCACTTGTCCTCGCGCCACAGGTCAACTTAACGTGCGCCCTCGGCGCACCCCTGTCACGTCGTGAGCACACGCAGGAGGTGAGATGGGAATCGAAGTGGTGGTCGACGGGCTGACGAAGTCCTTCGGCAAACAGAACATCTGGCAGGACGTCACGCTCACTCTGCCGGCCGGCGAAGTCAGCGTCATGCTGGGGCCTTCCGGCACGGGGAAAACCGTGTTCCTCAAGTCGATCATCGGGCTTCTCAAGCCCGAGCGCGGACGGGTCCTCATCAACGGCGTGGACATGGTGAACAGTTCCGAAAGGGACATCTACGAGACCCGCAAACTGTTCGGCCTGATGTTCCAGGACGGCGCACTCTTCGGTTCGATGTCCCTCTTCGACAACATCGCCTTCCCCTTGCGTGAACACACCCGCAAAAAGGAGTCCGAGATCCGCCGCATCGTCATGGAGCGGATGGACATGGTGGGCCTCGTCGGGGCGGAGGAAAAACTGCCCGGCGAGATATCCGGCGGAATGCGCAAACGCGCCGGGCTCGCCCGCGCGCTCGTTCTCGACCCGCAGATCATTCTCTGCGACGAACCCGACTCCGGACTCGATCCCGTGCGCACCGCCTATCTCTCCCAGCTGCTGATCGATCTCAACGCCCAGATCGACGCGACCATGCTGATCGTCACCCACAATCTCGACATCGCCGCCACCGTCCCCGACAACATGGGGATGCTGTTCCGGCGCAATCTCGTCACCTTCGGCCCGCGGGAAGTGCTGCTCACCAGCGAGGAACCCGTCGTCGCGCAGTTCCTCAGCGGCCGCCGCGAAGGCCCGATCGGGATGTCCGAGGAGAAGGACGCCGCGACACTGGCGATGGAGCAGCGCACCCTCGGCAGCGCCCCGGCGGGGCCGCGCCCGCTCGTACCCCAGCTGGAGCCGTCACCGGGGCTGCCCGAGCGCCGTGCCGTCCAGCGCCGCAGAGAACGCGTGCTGGCGATGATGGACCGGCTGCCCGAAGCCGCTCGGACCGCGATCGCGCGCAGCTACGCCCCGGCCGGCGGCGGGGTGCCCAGGTGACCGCCCAGCTGCCGGTCCGGCCCGCCGCGCCGCCGGGCCCGCCGACCCCGCGACCCCCGTTGAAGGCGCTCGCACCGCTGCGCGAGACCGGCAGGCTCTTCGCGCTCGCGCTCGCCGTCGCCCGGGCGATCTTCCGCCGTCCCTTCCAGGTACGGGAGTTCATCGAGCAGTTCTGGTTCATCGCGGGCGTCACCATCCTGCCCGCCGCCCTCGTCTCGATCCCGTTCGGCGCGGTCATCGCCCTCCAGGTCGGCTCGCTCACCCAGCAGCTCGGCGCGCAGTCGTTCACCGGCGGCGCGAGCGTCCTCGCCGTCATCCAGCAGGCCAGTCCGCTCATCGTCGCGCTGCTGATCGCCGGCGCCGGCGGCTCCGCCATCTGTGCGGACCTCGGCTCCCGCAAGATCCGCGAGGAGCTCGACGCGATGGAGGTCATGGGCGTGTCGCCCATCCAGCGCCTCGTCGTGCCGCGGGTGCTGGCCACCATGTTCGTCGCCGTCCTGCTCAACGGCATGGTCTCCGTCGTCGGCACACTCGGCGGCTACTTCTTCAACGTGATCATGCAGGGCGGCACCCCCGGCGCGTATCTCGCGAGCTTCTCCGCACTCGCCCAGCTGCCCGACCTCTACATCAGCGAGTTCAAGGCGCTCGTCTTCGGCTTCATCGCGGGCATCGTCGCCGCCCACCGCGGACTCAATCCACGCGGCGGCCCCAAGGGGGTGGGCGACGCGGTCAACCAGTCCGTGGTCATCACCTTCATGCTGCTGTTCTTCGTGAACATGGTCCTCACGGCGGTCTATCTGCACATCGTCCCCGCGAAGGGGGGCTGATCCGATGGCCGTGCTCAGCCGCCTGGACCGGGCCGGAGACCAGCTCACCTTCTACGTACGGGCCCTGGTCTGGATCCCGAGAACCCTGCGACGCTATCTCAAGGAGGTGCAACGCCTGCTGGCGGAGGTCGCGTTCGGGAGCGGCGGCCTCGGAGTCGTCGGCGGGACCATCGGCGTGATGATCGCGATGACCCTGTTCACCGGCACCGTCGTCGGCCTCCAGGGATACGCGGCGCTCAACCAGATCGGCACCTCCGCCTTCACCGGCTTCGTCTCCGCGTACTTCAACACCCGGGAGATCGCCCCGCTCGTCGCCGGACTCGCCCTCTCCGCCACCGTCGGCGCCGGCTTCACCGCCCAGCTCGGCGCGATGCGCATCAACGAGGAGGTCGACGCCCTGGAGGCCATGGGCGTGCGCTCCATGCCCTATCTCGTGACCACCCGCATCATCGCGGGTGTCGTCGCGATCATCCCGCTGTACGCGATCGGACTGCTGTCGTCCTACTTCGCCTCCCGGTGGATCACCGTCGTCTTCAACGGCCAGTCCGCGGGCACCTACGACCACTACTTCCGGCTCTTCCTCTCGCCGGACGACGTCCTGCTCTCCATCCTCAAGGTGCTGCTCTTCAGCGTGATGGTGATTCTCGCCCACTGCTACTACGGCTTCCGCGCCGAAGGCGGACCGGCCGGAGTGGGCATCGCCGTCGGCCGCTCCGTACGCAACGCGATCGTCCTGATCAGCGTCACCGACTTCTTCCTCTCGCTCGCCATCTGGGGCGCGACGACGACGGTGAAGGTGGCGGGATGAACACGACCGTCTTACGCCGAAGGCTTGCCGGAGTGGTCTTCCTGCTGGTGCCCGCCCTCCTGGTGTGGCTGTCGGTCGCCGTGTACGACAAGAAGTTCACCGACGACGCCACGATCACCGTCCTCGCCGGCTCCGTGGGCAACGAGATGCACAACAACGCCGAGGTGAAGCTCCGCGGCGTCGTCGTCGGCGAGGTGCGTGACATCCGCGCCGACGGCAGAGGCGCCCGTCTCACCCTCGCCATCGACCCCGGCCGGCTCAGCAGCATCCCCGCCGATGTCACCGTGCAGATGCTCCCGACCACCCTCTTCGGCGAGCGCTTCGTCGCCCTCGTACCGCCCGCCCGCAACCCCTCGTCCCGCACGCTCCGGGCCGGCGACACCATCACTCAGGACCGCTCCAGCAACGCCATCGAGCTGGAGCAGGTGCTCGACCATGTGCTGCCGCTGCTCACCGCGGTCCAGCCGCAGAAACTCTCCGCGACCCTGACCGCCGTCTCGCAGGCGCTGGAGGGCCGCGGTGACCAGCTCGGCCGCACCCTGGTCACCCTGGACGCGCATCTCAAGAAGCTCAACCCGCAACTGCCCGTCCTCAACCGGGACATCGCGCACCTCGTCAAGGTCAGCCACCTGTACGCGGACGCCGCCCCGGACGTCCTGAAGGCGCTCACCGACTTCACCACCACCACGGGCACCATCGCCGGGCAGCAGGCCGAACTCGCCCGCCTCTACGGCTCGACCACCACCACCGCGCAGGACCTCACCACCTTCCTGCGCCACAACAAGGAGAACCTCATCCGGCTCGCCGCGGTGAGCCGCCCGACGCTGGAGCTGCTCGCCCGCTACTCGCCGTCGTTCCCCTGCACCCTGCGCACCCTCGCCGGCTTCGTGCCCGCCATGGACAAGGCACTGGGGAAGGGCACCGACCGGCCCGGACTCCATGTCGATCTGACCACGGTGCCCTCCCTCGGCAAGTACGTGCCCGGCAAGGACACACCCGTCTACGACGGAGGCGACGGACCGCACTGCTACGCCGTGCCCTACAACGGCACACCGGCGCCCGCCGCGGCGGAAGCGGCCGCACCGAGCCTCGGCCTGCCCAACTCGCCCCAGGAGAACGAGCTCGTCAACGAACTGATGGCCCCCGAACTGAAGAAGGCGCCGCGGGAGCTGCCCGACTGGAGCAGCGTCCTGACCGGGCCCGTCTACCGCGGCACGGAGGTGACGCTCAAGTGAAGCGCCGCAGCATCGCCGGACCGCTGGTGAAGTCGGTCGTCTTCATCGTGGTCACCGTGCTGGCCACCACCGTCCTGGCCGTCAGCATCGCCAACACCGGGGTCGGCGACACGGCCCCGTACAAGGCACGGTTCACCGATGTGACCGGACTGATCGCGGGCGACAGCGTACGGATCGCCGGGGTGAAGGTGGGCCAGGTCGAGTCCGTCAGGGTCGCCGACCGCCGCGAGGCCGAGGTCTCCTTCAGCGTCCGCGAAGGGCGCAAGCTGCCCGTCTCGGTGACCGCCTCGGTCAAGTACCTCAACATGGTCGGGCAGCGCTACATCGACCTCGACCAGGGCGCGGGCCCCGTCGGGCAGTACCTGGCGGCCGGCGACACCATTCCCCTGAAGCGCACCACACCCGCGCTCGACCTCACCCAGCTCTTCAACGGCTTCCAGCCGCTCTTCGAAGGGCTGTCACCGAACGAGATCAACGACCTGGCCTCCTCGATCGTGACCGTCCTCCAGGGCGACGGGGGCACCGTCGACAGTCTGGTGAAGCACGTCGGTTCCCTGACGACGACCGTCGCCGGCAAGGACCAGGTCATCGGCCAGGTCATCAAGAACCTCAACATCGTGCTGAAGACCGTCAACGACCGCGAGGCGGGCTTCGACCAGCTCGTCGACACCCTCCAGCGATTGGTCAGCGGATTCTCCGGCGACCGCAAGCCCCTCGGCGAGGCCGTGGTCGCCATGGGCGGGCTCACCACCGTCACCGCGGACCTGCTGACGGACGGCCGTGCGCCGCTCAAGAACGACATCCGGGAACTCGGCCGTCTCTCCCGGCAGTTGGGCGACAACAGCCCCGCCATCGAGAATTTCCTGCGGAAGACGCCCGCCAAGATGCAGGCCCTCACCCGGCTCGCCTCGTACGGGTCCTGGCTCAACCTCTATCTCTGCGAGGCGAAGGTCAGCGGCGTCACCACGTCGGACGGCAGCACACCGCCCACGGGCATCGGGATCAGCGAACCGAGGTGCCAGGGATGAGGATGACCATGCCGGGCCGTATCAAGCCCATCAGGGAACGCAACCCGGTCGCCGTCGGCCTCGTCGGACTCCTCGTCCTCGCGCTGCTCGGGTTCGCGGCGCTCCGTGCCGACTCCCTGCCCCTCATCGGCGGCGGCACCACCTATACGGCGGAGTTCACCGAGGCCGCCGGACTCACGGACGGCGACGAGGTACGCATCGCGGGGGTGAAGGTCGGCGAGGTCACCTCCGTCGGTCTGGACGGCGACAGGGTGGCCGTCCGCTTCCGGGTCGAGGACGCCTGGATCGGCAACTCCAGCACGGTCGCCATCGCCATCAAGACGCTGCTCGGGCAGAAGTACCTGGCCGTCGACCCACTCGGCACCACCGGCCAGAACGCGTCCGAGCGCATCCCCGCGAGCCGCACCACCTCCCCGTACGACGTGACCCAGGCCTTCAACGGACTGGGCGAGACCATCGGGAAGATCGACACCGCGCAGCTCGCCAAGAGCTTCGAGACGATCTCCGCGACCTTCAAGAACTCCCCGCCGAACGTGCGCACGGCCGCGACCGGGCTCTCCGCACTCTCCCGCTCCGTCTCCCAGCGCGACGCCCAGCTCGCGGCGCTCCTCAAGAGCAGCAGACAGCTCTCGCGCACCCTGGACGGCAAGAAGAGCAGCTTCGAGATCCTGCTGGAGGACGGCAGTCTGCTGCTCGGTGAGATCCAGGCCCGGCGCGACGCCATCCATCTGCTGCTCACCGGCACCAAGAACCTCGGGAAACAGCTCTCCGGGCTGGTCGCGGACAACCGACAGCAACTCGCGCCCACCCTGGCCGCGTTGAGCAAGGTCACCGGGGTGCTCCTGAAGAACCGCACGAGCCTCGACCGGACCCTCGCGCTCGCCGGACCGTACTACCGGCTCGTCGGCAACACCCTCGGCAGCGGGCGCTGGTTCGACAACTACCTCTGCGGGCTCGTCCCGCGGACCTATCTGCCTCCCGGCACGCCTCCCACGACCGGATGCATGCCGCCCAAGCCCTCAGGCGGTGCCTCATGAACCTCCGCCGGATCGTCGGGATCACCGCCGGGCTCGCGGTGATCGCCGTCGCGGGAGCGTCCGGGGCGATGGCGCTGAAGGAAGCCGAATCCACCCGCGTCACCGCCTACTTCAGCCGCGCCACCGGTGTGTACGAGGGCTCCGACCTGCGAGTCCTCGGTGTCAAGGTCGGCACGGTCGATACGGTGAAACCGATGGGGGACCAGGTGCGGGTCACCCTGCTGCTCGACCGCGACGTCGAGGTCCCCGCGGACGCGCACGCCGTCGTCGTGGCCCCCAGTGTCGTCGCCGACCGCTACATCCAGCTGGCCCCCGCCTACCGCGGGGGCGCACGGCTCGAGGACGGAGCGGTCCTGCCCGCAGAACGCAACGCCATGCCACTGGAGGTCGACCAGCTCTACGCGTCGATCACCGAACTCAGCACCGCACTCGGGCCCAAGGGCGCGAACGCGGACGGCGCGCTCGCGCGTCTCTTCGACACGGGCGCCGCCAACCTCGACGGCAACGGAAAGGCGATAGGCGACTCCGTCGCACAGTTCGGCAAAGCGGCACGCACGCTCGACAGCAGCAGCGGCGACCTGTTCGGCACCCTGGAACACCTCCAGTCCTTCACCGCCATGCTCAAGAAGAACGACGGCACGGTGGCCAAGGCCGAACAGCAACTCGCCACCGTCACCGGCTTCCTGGCGGACGACAAGGAGAACCTGTCGGCCGCGCTCAAGGAGCTCGGCAAGGCGCTCGGCGTGGTGAAGGGCTTCATCAAGGAGAACCGCGCCGGGCTCCAGAAGAACGTCGACGCCCTCGTACCGCTGACCCGGACCCTGGTCGATCAGCGCGCCTCACTCGCCGAGGCGATGGACACCGCCCCTCTCGCCGCCGGCAACCTGATGGCCGCGTACGACCCGGTCCACCGCACCATCAACGGCCGCGCCGACATCAACGAACTCAGCTTCGGCGGCGATCTCGTCACTCCCGACGGTACGCATCCACTGGCCGGCCTCGTTCCCGTGGCGCCGAACCGGCAGAAGGCCCTGCCCGGTCTGCCGCTGCCGCCCGTCGGCACCGTCTACGGCACCCCGGACAAGCGTCGGGGGGCCTCCCGGTGAGAAACCCCCGCACAGCGGCCGCGTCGACCGCACTCGCCCTGGCCCTCGGGCTCACAGTATCCGGCTGCTCGATGCCGGAGCTGTCGGGCATCGAGCAGCTGCCGCTGCCCGGCGGCGCTGATCTCGGAAGCCATCCGTACGACATCACCGCGGAGTTCGAGGACGTCCTCAGCCTGGTGCCGCAGTCCGCGGTCAAGGTGAACGACGTCGCCGTCGGCCGGGTCACCGGGATCACCCTCAGCTCCCAGGACTGGTCCGCGAAGGTCACCATGCGCATCAACGGCGACGTGGAACTGCCCGCCGACGCCCACGCCCACCTGGAACAGTCCAGCCTCCTCGGTGAGAAGTACATCCAGCTCTCACCCCCGCCCGCCAGAACCCGGACGGCGGCGGGCACCCGCGCGGCGAGTCCCCTCGCGGACGGCGCGGCCATCCCGGTCGCCCGCACCAACCGCAACCCCGAGGTCGAAGAGGTCTTCGGAGCGCTGTCGCTGCTGCTCAACGGTGGCGGCATCAACCAGATCAAGACCATCGCCACCGAGCTCAACAAGGCCATCGGCGGGCGTGAACCCCAGGTCGCCTCCGTGCTCAAGCGGATCGACACCCTGGTGACCAGCCTCGACAAGAACAAGGGCAACATCACCGCCGCCCTCGACGGCGTCAACCGGCTCGCCGCCACCCTCGCGACCCGCAAGCAGCAGGTCGGCCGGGTGCTCACCGGACTGAGCCCCGGCCTGTCCGTGCTGGAACAGCAGCGCGGCTCCCTCCTCACCATGCTGCGCGCCCTCGGCACCCTCTCCGACGTCGCCGTCGACACCGTCGAACGGAGCAAGGCCGACACGATCGCCGACCTCAAGGCACTCGGGCCGACGCTGAAGGCGCTCGCGGACTCGGGGAAGGCCCTGCCCGACTCGCTCCAGGTGCTGGTGACCTATCCGTTCACCGACGAGGTCCTGCGCGGGGTGAAGGGCGACTACCTCAACGTCTATCTGAACGTGGCGGCGGTCCCCGGCACGCAGATCATCCCCGAGCTCACACCGCCGGGGGCGCAGGCAACCGTGCGGAGGGGCCGCGACGCGGGGCTCCCTCTTCCCCTTCCGCCCGTCACGACGGCACCTGCCCCGGCGGATCCCGCCACGCCCGCGGAAGGGAGCCGCTGATGCTCACCACCGCCACGCGCCTCAAGAACGTGGCCTTCCTGGTCGTCGCCGTCCTCGTGCTCGGCTTCGTCGGCATCCGCTACGCCGACCTCGGGCGGTACGCGGGACTTCAGGAGCACTACACCGTGCGCGTCCAACTCCCGCACACCGGCGGCCTCTTCACCCATTCCGACGTCACCTACCGGGGCGTGTCGGTCGGCCGGGTCGGACCCATCGAGCTGCGCGAGGACGGCGTCGAGGCCGAACTCCGTATCAAGGACTCGGCACCCCCCATCCCCGCCGACCTGGAAGCGGTCGTCGCCGGTCTGTCCGCGGTCGGCGAGCAGTACATCGACCTGCGGCCGAGGAACAACGCGGGCCCGTACCTGCGGGACGGCGCGGTCGTCGCACAGCGCGACACCCGCGTCCCCGCGCCGGTCACCGACGTCCTCACCAGCGTCGACGCCCTGGCCTCCTCCATCGACCCGGAGTCGCTGCGGACCGTCGTGGACGAGTTCGGTGCCGCGCTGAGCGGACGGGGCGACGACCTCCAGGTGCTGCTGGACAGCGGCGACGACTTCGTCCGTGCGGCCGACCGGGCGCTCCCGGTCACCACGCGGCTGATGAACGACAGCGAGACCGTGCTCCGTACGCAGACCGAGCAGGGGCAGGCCCTCAAGTCCTTTGCGACGGGGGCGAAGGAGCTCGCCGGACAGCTGAAGGGGTCCGACGCCGATCTGCGGCGCCTCATCGCCGCGGCGCCCGACGCGGCCGGCCAGATCAGCGGCCTCCTGCGCGATCTCGATCCCGCTCTCGGGGTGGTGGTCGCCAATCTGCTCACCACCTCGCAGGTCGCGGTCACCCGGCAGCGCGGCATCGAGGAACTGCTGGTCCAGCTGCCTGCCGTGGCCGCCGCTGGCTCGACCGCGATCACCGGCCAGGGAGCCCGCTTCGGTATGGCGGTGACGTTCTTCGAACCGCTGCCGTGCACCGCCGGATACGGCGGAACCACCTATCGCAACGGACTCGACACGTCACCCGCCGCGGCACTCAACACCAAGGCCCGCTGCACATCGCCGGCCGGCAGCGGAGTGAACGTCCGCGGCAGCGCGAACGCCCCCGGCGGCGGCGCGGTGCCCGACCCCGCGGTACCCGGCTCCATGCTGCCGCCGGCCGCCGGGACCGACGGAGCCGGCACGGCCCCCGCCTCGGCCGAACGCCTGCCGGGGCTGCTCGGACTGCCGTCGGTCGCCGGCACCCCGCCCGGCCTCGGCGGGCTTCTCGGACTGGAGGCGGGCGATGACCTGGAGGCGGGCGATGACTAGGACTGGGCGACGCTTCGCGGAGCAGCGCGGCCGCGTGGTGTCGGGGACGGCCGCCGTCCTCGCCGTCGTGTTCTGCGCCGTCTCCGCATGGGCGTACGGCCAAGCGCGCGGCGACGACTCCCTCGCCCACGCCACCTCGCGCGACGAGGTGCTGGCCGACGGCAAGGAGCACATCGTCCGGCTCACCAGCTTCGACGCCGAGGACCCGGCCGCGGGGCGGAGGCAGTGGCTCGACGCCTCGACCGGGCCGCTCCACGACGAGTTGAAGCGGGTGAAGGCGCGGAAGGGCGCCACCGCTCGTACCGCCCGTGCCACGGTCACCGACGCGGCGCTCACCGCCCTCGACACGCGCGCAGGTACCGCCGAACTGATCGCGACCGTCCGCGTCGAACGACCCCCCGGGGCCGGGGCTGCGGCGGGTGCCACGGCCGGCAGTGAGCGCAAACGGCTGGAGGCCGTCCTCGCTCGCACCCCGGACGGCTGGAAGGTGCAGTCCCTGAGCGCCGTCCCGGTGGGTGGCGCATGAACAGCGAAGCGGCACAGGCGGAAGCGGAAGAAGTAGCGCAAGCGACGACGGGACCGGACGCGGGCACCCACCCCGAAGCGAGACCGGAGACGGGGCCGGAGACGGGGGCGGAGGCGGAGGCGGGCACACGGTCGGCAGCGGCGCCTAAGCGCCCGCCAGGCCTCCGCCGCCGCACGCTTGCCGCCGTCGCCCTCCTGCTCGCGCTGGTGCTCGGCGGCGCCGCATTCCTGTTCGCCACGGCGCGGTTGAACGACACACCCGCCGCCCGCAACCGCGCGCTGACCGATACCGCGGCCACCACCGAGGTGATCGAGGACGTCAGCGGTGCGCTCACCCAGGTCTTCTCCTACACACCGGCCGGCACGGAGTCGACCCGGCAGGCCGCCCGCAGCCTCCTCGCCGGGAAGGCCGCCCGCCAGTACGGAGAGCTCTTCGGTCAGGTCGAGAAACGGGCGGCCGAGCAGAAGCTGACACTCACCACCCATGTCGTACGGGCCGGGGTCACCCGGCTGACCGGCCACAGCGCCCACCTCCTGGTCTTCCTCGACCAGGTCGCCGAGCGCCGCGGCAAGCCGCCGGCAACCGCCGCCGCCCAGCTGTCCGTCACCGCGGAACTGCGCGGCGGACGCTGGCAGATCGTCGACATCGCATCCCGATAGGGAGGGACTGGACCATGGCAGGGACGAGGAGGAATCCGCTGCTCGCCGCGGCGCTCGCGCTCACGGTCGTGGCGGCCGGGTTCGCGGGCTGGGGCGGCTGGTCCTGGTACTCCGCCGCACACGACGACTCCGCCGCGTACGCCAGGGAACGGGACCGGGTCCTGACCGCGGGGGAGCAGGCGGTGCTCAATCTCAACACCCTCGACCACCGGGACGTCGACGGGGGTCTCGACTCCTGGGAGGACTCGGCCACGGGCGAGCTGCGCAAGCAACTCACCGACGGGCGGAGCCAGTTCGAGAAGCAGATCCAGCAGGCCAAGACCGTCACGAGCGCCAGGGTGCTGTCCGGGGCGGTCACCGAACTCGACGACCGCGCGGGGCGAGCGAGCGTGCTCGTCGCTCTGCGGATCACCGTCACGGCCCCCACCGGCACACCCGCGCGGAAGGAGAGCCGGATGCTCGGCGAGCTCACCCGTACGCCCGAGGGCTGGAAGCTCAGCGCCCTCGGTCAGGCACCCGTCGGCAACACCGCGGCCGAGTGACGAGAGGACCCCGGACATGTCGACAACCCGCCATCTCATCAACCGCCGGAGGCGACTGGCGACCACGGGCCGCCCCGGCACCGCGCCCGGCGACACACTGACCTCCGACCGTCCCGCGACCGCGACCGCGAAGGCCGGAGCCCTGTCGCGGCTGCCGGCCGTACGCGAACGCGGCGCCGACGCACCGCAGGAGCTCGCCGACATGAAGCCGGCGGCGGCCCGCGGCAGTCGGCTGCTCGCCGTGCTGTGCGCCCTCATCGTCCTGTCGGGAGGCTTCGCCGCCTTCGCCGGTACTCAGGCGTCCGACCTGCGCGACGAGCCCGCCGTACGCAACGCAGCCCTGGCCGACACCGCGCGCACCAGCGAGCTGAAAGGCCGGGTGACGGCGGCGGTCGAGGCGCTGTTCTCCTACAACTACGCGGATTCCGGCGGCCTCGACCGGGCCGTGAAGGAGCATCTGACCGGCAAGGCCGTCGCGCAGCATGCCGCCATGCTCGCTGCCGTACGCAAGGAAGGGCCCCGCCAGAAGCTCGTCCTCACCACCACCGTCACCGAGAGCGGCGTGGAACTGATCGACGGCGACCGGGCCCGGGTGCTGGTCTTCGCCGACCAGAGCAACACCCGCACCGCGACGAAGGGCGAGACGACCTACGCCGCCGCCATGCTCGCCGTCGACGCCGTCCGCTCCGACGGCACCTGGCGCCTCGCCGCACTCGACACGTTCGGGGAGGGGTCATGAGGCGCCCGCGCGGTGCGCGCGCCCGCAAGCGACTCGCCGGAAGCGTCGCCGCGGTGGCGGCGATGGCCGCGCTGACCGCCTCCCAGGCACCGGGAACCGTTCCCGAAAAGCCGACCGGCGAGACCAACTCCGAAGCCGCGTACGGGATATGGGCCGAGCCGCCGAACGACGACTCGTACCACACCGAACTGCCGCCTCTGCGTACACCGCCCGGGCCCGTCCGGCCGGGCCGGCCGTCCGGTGGCGTCCAGACCGGCGTCGTGCGGACCGAGTCGGGCATCCCCGCGACGGTTCTCGCCGCGTATCGCCGTGCCCAGACACTCATCGCCCGCACCGATCCGGGTTGCCGTCTGCCGTGGCAACTCCTCGCGGCGATCGGCAAGGTCGAGTCCGGTCAGGCGCGCGGCGGGCGGGTGGACGCCTCGGGCACCACGCTCTCGCCGATCCTCGGCCCGGTCCTCGACGGCAACGGCTTCGCCACCATCAGGGACACCGACGGGGGCGCGTACGACGGCGACCGGCGCTACGACCGTGCGGTGGGGCCGATGCAGTTCATCCCCTCCACCTGGGCGCGCTGGGGCCAGGACGCCAACGGCGACGGACGCAGGGATCCGGGCAACATCCACGACGCGGCCCTCGCCGCCGGACGCTATCTGTGCGCCGGCGACCGCGATCTGACGGTGCCCAGGGATCTGGACCGGGCGATCCTCAGCTACAACCACTCGCGGGCGTATCTGCGCACGGTCCTGGCCTGGCTGGACTTCTACCGGTCCGGCGCCCACCCCGTCCCGGACGGCACGGGCGTCCTGCCAGGGAGCCCCGGTGCGGGCGGCAGGACTCCTGCCGTGCGTCCTGTCGGGAAGGGGAACGGGAGCGGTGGAGGCATCGTCGTCGGTCCCACGCCGACACCGGCGCCGACCGTCCGGCCCCGCCCGACTCCCGGCCGGCCTCCGGGGCCGTGGCCGCCCGGCGGTCCCACCTCGCCGCCGACCGGCTCGCCGGATCCGAGCCCCTCGCCCGATCCGACCCCGTCGCCGGATCCGAGCCCGACACCCAGCCCGACACCTTCCGAACCGTCGCCCTGCCCCTCACCCGATCCGACACCCTCGCCCCAGCCGTCGTCCCCGGAACCGTCGCCGAGCGGCAGCCCCGGCGACGATCCCTGCTCACCCCTCCCGGGGTGACAGCACCTCGGCGAGGTCGTACGACACCGGTTCCTCCAACTGGGTGTACGTGCAGGAGGCCGGTTCGCGGTCCGGCCGCCAGCGGCGGAACTGCGCCGTGTGCCGGAAGCGGTCGCCCTCCATGTGGTCGTAGGCGACCTCGACCACCCGCTCCGGTCGCACGGCCACCCATGACAGATCCTTCTTGCCCGTCCAGCGGCTCTGCGCGCCGGGCAGCCGGGCTCCCTCGTGGGCGGCCTCCTCGGCCCAGGCCGCCCACGGATGCCCCTCCGGGGATTCCATGAGCAATGGCGCCAGCTCCTCGATCAGCTCCGCGCGCCGCTGCATGGAGAAGGCGGCGCAGACGCCGACGTGCTGGAGCGCGCCCGAGTCGTCGTACAGACCGAGCAGCAGCGACCCCACGACCGGCCCGCTCTTGTGGAGCCGGTAGCCCGCGACCACGGCATCGGCCGTGCGCTCGTGCTTGATCTTGAACATCAGGCGTGCGTCGGGGCGGTACGGCACATCCAGCGGCTTGGCCACCACCCCGTCGAGCCCGGCGCCCTCGTACTGCTCGAACCACTGCTGGGCCAGCTCCACATCGGTGGTCGCGGGCGCGAGATGAACGGGTGGCGCCGCGTCCGCCAGCGCGGCGGCCAGCGTCGTGCGCCGCAGCGACAGCGGGGCGTCCAGCAGGGCCTCGTCACCCAGAGCGAGCAGATCGAAGGCCACGAAGCTCGCGGGTGTCTGCTCGGCGAGCATCCGCACCCGGGAGTCGGCCGGGTGAATGCGCTCGGTGAGCTTGTCGAAGTCCAGCCGGCCCTCATGGGCGATCACGATCTCCCCGTCCACCACACAGCGGTCGGGGAGCTGGGCCGCCAGATCGGCGGCGAGTTCCGGGAAGTAGCGGGTGAGCGGCTTGCCCGTACGGGAGCCGATCACCAGCTCGTCCCCGTCCCGGTGGACGATCGCACGGAAGCCGTCCCACTTGGCCTCGTACTGCATGCCGGGCGGGATCTTCTTCACGGACTTGGCGAGCATCGGCTTCACGGGCGGCATGACCGGCAGATCCATATCGCGATTGTCCGGTATGCGGGGGAACTCGGCACGGCCTACGCTGACGGGCATGGCCGGAGCGGTGGAACTGGAAGTGGGGGAGCGGACCGTACGCGTGTCCAATCCCGACAAGGTCTACTTCCCTGAGCACGGCTACACGAAGCTGGACATGGTCCGCTACTACCTGGCCGTCGGCGACGGCATCACCCGGGCCTTGCGGAACCGTCCCACCACCCTCGAGCGCTACCCCGACGGGGTGACCGGCGAATCGTTCTTCCAGAAGCGCGCGCCCAAATACCTGCCCGACTGGATCCCGACGGCCCACATCACCTTCCCCAGCGGCCGGTCGGCCGACGAGATGTGCCCTACGGAACCCGCGGCCGTCATCTGGGCCGCCAACCTCGGCGCCGTCACCTTCCACCCCTGGCCCGTGCGCCGTGACGACACCGACCACCCCGACGAGCTGCGCATCGACCTCGACCCGCAGCCCGGCACCGACTACGCGGACGCCGTCCGGGCCGCCCACGAGCTGCGGGCCGTGCTCGACGAGGTGGGACTGCGCGGCTGGCCCAAGACGTCCGGCGGCCGCGGCATCCATGTCTTCGTGCCGATCGAACCGCGCTGGACCTTCACCCAGGTCCGCCGGTCCGCCATCGCGGCCGGCCGGCTGCTGGAGCGCCGTATGCCCGACCGGGTGACCATCAAGTGGTGGAAGGAGGAGCGTGGCGCGCGCATCTTCGTCGACTACAACCAGACGGCGCGGGACCGCACCATCGCCTCCGCATACTCCGTACGGCCCCGGCCGCACGCACCCGTCTCCGCCCCGCTGCGCTGGGAGGAGGTCGACGACGCCAGGCCCGAGGACTTCGACATCATGACGATGCCCGGCCGGTACGCCGAGGTCGGCGACGTCCACGCCGACATGGACGACCACCGGTTCAGCCTGGAGACCCTGCTGGAGGCGGCGAACAAGGACGAGGCCGAGCACGGCCTCGGCGATCTGCCGTATCCGCCGGAGTACCCGAAGATGCCGGGCGAGCCGAAGCGGGTGCAGCCCAGCCGGGCGAAGAAGACGGAATGACGCCGCAATGACGCCGCAATGACGAGGGCCCCCTCCCGGTGTGCGGGAGGGGGCCGTTGCCGTCCACAGGAGCGTCGGGGTCAGGACACGCGCAGGGCCTGCCCTGATCCGAATGAAAGACCCCTAGAGCTCCTGGATCCGGATGTTGCGGTAGGAGATGACATCCGTCGTGCCGTGGACCTGGAGTCCGATGTAGCCCGACGCGTACCGGCGGCCGTCCGTGCCGGGGTCGTCGCCGCGCGGCGGGACGAAGTCCTGGCCGCCGGTGTTCTCGAACTCGTTGATGAGGACACCGTTGCGGAAGACCGAGTAGTGCTGGCCGACCACGCGGATCTCGTAGTCGTTCCAGGTGCCCTTCGGCGTCACACCCGCACCGGCCAGGCCGACACGGTCGAAGCCGTAGATCGAACCCGACTTGTACATGTCGCCGTCGGGCCGGTCCAGGACCTGGATCTCATGTCCGTACTTGATCGCGACCCACTCCGGGCGCGACTCCTCCGGGTTGTCGTGGACGTTCGGGAAGCGGACGAAGACACCGCCGTTGGCGTTGCCGGTGCCCGGTGCGTCGTCCCGCCACTGGAGCTTGAGCGAGAAGTCGCCGTACTGCCGCTGCGGGAACCACAGCATGCCCATGCCCGGCACGGTGGTGCTGCTGGTCATGGCGCCGTCACCGCTGAGCGAGAACGAACCGCCGCCCACGTGCTGCCACTTGCCGAACGTGCTCTGGGTGCCGTCGAACAGATCCTTGTAGCCGGTGTTCTGGCCCGGCTTGCCGATGCCGGACTGCTTGGCCGCCTTGTAGATCTTCTTGTGCTCGCGCTGGTCGATCACATTGTCGGCGAGCAGCTTGTCGACGACCTGGTCCACGTGCTTGAGGAACAGCGCGTGTGAGGACCAGTCCTTCTCGTCCTCGATCAGTTCGTTGATCGTGCACCGGCTGCGGGTCATCCGGTTGGGGATGCCCGTGTCGACCGTGCCGACGATGACGGTCAACCGCTCGTCCCACTCGGGGCAGTTGGGCGCCGGGACGCCGCCGCCCTCCGCGACCGTGAACGACACCTTCTGCGCGGCCGAGGTGTTGCCGGCCTTGTCGGTCGCCCGGTGCAGAACGGTGTGGAAGCCCACCCGGTCGACGAGCACCGGAGCGGTGTAGGCGAGGTACGCGCCTCCGTCGAGGGAGTACTCGACCTTGTCGACACCCGAGGCGCCCTCACCGGTGTCCGTCGCGGTGACGGTCACCTTGGCGCTGGTGACATACGCGCCGTCGGAGTTCTTCTCACCCGTCACCCCCGCCGAGGTCTGCGGCGGGGTCTTGTCCACGACGGGCGGCGCGACCACCGTGAACTGCACGGACTTCTCCGCGGCCGCGTTGCCGGCCTTGTCGGTCGCCTTGAAGCGGACCGTGTGGGTTCCGACGGCGTGCACCATCACGGGAGCCGTGTAGGGCTGCCAGGCGCCGGAGGCGCCGATGGCGTACTCGATGGTGTTGACGCCCGAGCCGGTGTCGGACGCGGTCACGGTGACCGTCGCCATGTCCAGGTACTGGCCCTGTTCGTTCTTCTCACCGGTCACCGTCGCCGAGGTCTCCGGCGGGGTCTTGTCGTCCGTCGGCGGGGCGACGACCGAGAAGTCGGCCGCCTTCTCCGCGGCGACGTTGCCGGCCTTGTCCGTGGCCCGGTACCGGATCTTGTGCGTACCGACCTCGTTCACGACGACCGGGTTGGTGTACGCCTGCCAGGGACCGTCGGCCCCGACCGCGTACTCGATCTTGTCCACCCCGGAGCCCGCGTCGGTCGCCGCCACCGTCACGGTGGCCTGACCGACGTACGCGCCCGCGGAGTTCTTGTCGCCGTCGACCTTCACGGTCGTCTCGGGCGCCGTGGTGTCCTCGCCGGTGCCCTCGGTGACCGTCAGGATCCCCTGCATCGAGCCGTGGCCCGGAATGGTGCAGTGGAAGAGATACCGGCCGGGGGTCAGCGTGACCTCGGCGGTGTGCTTGCCACCCTGGTCGTCATTGGGGTTGGCCAGGATGTTCAGCGGTACGTCGTTGTTGTACTCGGGGTCCGAGACGTCGAAGGTCAGCGTGTGCGGCATCCCGGTGGTGTTCCCGGTGGCCTTGCTGTTCTCGAACACGATCGTCGTCGCCCCCGCCACCGCCGTGGTGGGGAAGGAGAGATAGCGGTCGATCGGGTCACCCGCGGTCCAGGTGAGAACCTGGGCCGCCTCCCGGTCGTCGGTCTGCCCGTAGGCGGCCGCGGACATCAGTCCGACGACCATGGCCACGGACGCCAGCAGGGCCGTCCACAGGCTCGCTGTCCGGTGTCTGACGAATCTCACTGTGCCGCCTTCCGTGCCAGCTTGTCGGCGGACGGCGTCGCCTCGCCGCCCTTGTATGTCACGCGCCACAGCGCCGACTGGGCGTCGGAGGTGAAGAACCCGCGTCCGTAGTCGAGGACATAGAGCGAACCGTCGGGCGCGAACTTCCAGTCCATGAGGTTGCGGATGCCGCCGTTGCCGACCGGGATGATCTTCTTCAGGGATTCGGCGTGAACCGGGATGCCGCCCTTGCCGACCGTCTTCGGGTCGGTGAGGACCGCGTGCCGCGGCTGGTCGCCGTCGTAGAAGTCACCGACGAACCACTTGCCGTCCCAGTACGCCGGCCACTTCTCGGTACCGGTGCTCGCCGCGTCGTAGCGGTAGACCGGGCCGTTCATGGTCGCCTGGCCGCCGCCCTTGAGCCACGGCATGAGCAGCTTCTGCTCCTCCGTCTTGTAGCTCGGGATGCCGTTGGCGTTACGCGGGTAGTCCACGCCACCGCCCTGCGGCGAGTACCAGATGGTGTTGGAGGTGACGGGAGGCAGATTCACCAGGCCGTCGTTGTTCGGCGACTCGTTCTTCGGCGCGTCGCAGTTGTACCAGCCGAGCGGCTGGTTCGGGTCGGGCAGGTTGCGGTCGCGGTAGGGCTGCTTGTTGCCCATGCAGTACGGCCACCCGTGGTTGCCCGCCTTGGTGATGGCGGAGAAGGTGTCGTACTTGGCGGGGCCCCAGGTCGTCGACGGCGCGCCGGCGTCCGGGCCGACCCAGCCCGCGTACAGGGTGTCGGTCGTCTTGTCGACGAAGATGCGCGCCGGGTTGCGGACGCCCATCACATAGATCTCGCCGCGGGTCTTGCCGCCGCCCTCGTCCGGCTCCTGGCCGGTGAAGAGGTTGCCCGCGGGGAGCGTGTAGGTGCCGTCGTCCTCCGGGTGGATCCGCAGGATCTTCCCGTTGAGGTTGTTCGTGTTGCCCGCCGTGCGGCGCGCGTCGGCGAACGAGACGCCCTTGAAGTTGGGCTGCGGGTTGTTGCCCGAGTAACCGCCGCTGAAGCCGGACGAGTTGTTGTCACCCGTCGCGATGTAGAGGTTCTGCTTCGAATCCCAGGCCAGTCCGCCACCCGCGTGGCAGCAGCTGTGGATCTGCACCGGCCACTTGAGCAGGACCTTCTCACTGGCCATGTCCAGCTTGTTGGTCGCGGGGTCCAGGGTGAAGCGGGAGACCCGGCGCTCGGCCATGTGCGTCTCGCGGTTGATCTGCGAGTGCGGGGTGTAGTGCAGATAGACCCAGCCGTTGGTCCGGAAGTCGGGGTCGAGCTCGATGCCGAGCAGCCCCTCCTCGACCTTGATCAGCTCGTCGCCTCCGCCCTTGTTGCCGAAGACGGTCAGCGAACCGGCCAGGGTGACCTTCTTGGTCGCGGGGTCGTAGACGTGGATCTCGCCCTGGCCCTTGCCCATGTCGGGGTTGTTCCAGTCGGTGATGACGGGCTTGCTGGAGTCCGCACCGCCGCGCCCGATGTAGAACACGCGCCCGTCGGGAGCCGTCACCAGTCCGTGCGGCTCACCGATCTGGTCGTTCTGCCCGGGCTGGTTGGGCTGAGTGACCCGCTGCGCCGTGTAGTTGGAGGTGATCGTCGCCTTGCAGTCGGCACGCGAGATACGGCTCGTCCAGGCGAGAGCGCCGCGCAGATGGTCGCGGAAGTCGACCTCGGCGAAGCTCTCGGCCGTACCGCCCATGCCGGTGTAGAAGGAACGCCCGCCGTCGTAGTCACGGCACCACGAGATGGGGTGGTCCCAGCCGTTGGCGCCCGCCGCCGGAGTGAACGAACTCTCCTTGAGGCGCGCCACGGTGTGGACACTGCCGGAGGGATTCGTCGACCAGTTGAACCACTTGTCCGGTCGCTTCCACTGCAACGGCAGCGACGTGGTGGCCGGATGGCGACGGTCGCCGACCTCGACGACGGCCCGCTGGACCGAGCTCGCCGCACCCGCGGGACGGGCACCGATCAGTCCGGTGAACCAGTCGGAGTACGGCTCGGTCCGCGCCGCGTCATGGATACCGAGGAAGCCTCCCCCCGCCTCCAGATAGGACTCGAGCCCTGCCTCCTGCTCCGGATCGAGCACATCA
The DNA here is from genome assembly GCF_036169555.1 of Streptomyces sp. NBC_00306. GTDB lineage: Bacteria > Actinomycetota > Actinomycetes > Streptomycetales > Streptomycetaceae > Streptomyces > Streptomyces achmelvichensis. The sequence continues at coordinate 6,923,382 of NZ_CP108032.1, forward strand.
CCGCCTCCCGTCAGGAAGACGACGGCGTTGAACCGTCCGAGCTTGGTGGCATTGGTGAACACGGAAGCATCGTCCGTGGCCTCGGTCTTGAACCGGCCGGCCGCGGGTCCGGTGAGGCCGATGTTCTCGATGGCCGCGATACCGGCGTTGACGACCGGCGACTCCTCGGTCGCCGAGCCGTGGAAGACCAGGACCCGCACATTCTGGCCGCCGGGAGGCGACGGCAGGGACAACGTTGTCGACGGCGGTTCCGGGTACGGTTTGGCCGCCGCGACATTCCCTCCGCCCAGTAGCGACACGGTCAGTGCGCCGGCCCCAAGTACCGCGGCCAGAGCGCTTCTTCGGGACCTCGACCTGTGTGGTGTGCGCTGCATGTGGTCACCCACCCCTCTTTGGTCACAACAACAGCCTCGGAAACTAGACCTCTTTTCGTGGTTCGCCAATAGATACGACCGGAGTGGCACGAACTTTGTCCTGAGTGTGGATAAACGAAGATCACCCGGCTACCGTGTGGCCGTCCCCGGGGTCACACGCGCCCCGTCAACCTCCGCGACAGACATGGGGAGTTCGGCATGGACAGACGGAGCTTCAACAGGCGGCTCCTGGCGGGAGGCGCCGTCGCGGCCACCGGGGCGACATCGTTGTCTCTCGCCTCCGCACCGACCGCCACCAGCGCGCCGACGGCCGCGGGCGCGGCGAGAACCGCACCCGTCGGCGGCGTCGTGCGCCATATGAAGCTGTACGCCGAGAAGTTGCCGGACGGTCAGATGGGCTACGGGCTGGAGAAGGGCAAGGCGTCCATCCCCGGCCCGCTGATCGAACTCAACGAGGGCGACACGCTGCACATCGAGTTCGAGAACACCATGGACGTACCGGTCAGCCTGCACGCCCACGGTGTGGACTACGACATCTCCAACGACGGCACCAAGCTCAGCAAGAGCCATGTCGAACCGGGCGCCACACGCACCTACACCTGGCGCACGCACCTCCCGGGCAAGCGGGCGGACGGCACCTGGCGCCCCGGCAGCGCCGGTTACTGGCACTACCACGACCATGTGGTGGGCACGGACCACGGCACGGGAGGCATCCGCAAGGGGCTCTACGGCCCCGTCGTCGTGCGCCGGAAGGGCGACATCCTCCCGGACAAGCAGTTCACGATCGTCTTCAACGACATGCTGATCAACAACAAGCCGGCCAACGCGAGCCCCAACTTCCAGGCCACCGTGGGCGACCGGGTCGAGATCATCATGATCACGCACGGCGAGTTCTACCACACGTTCCATATGCACGGTCATCGCTGGGCGGACAACAGGACGGGCCTGCTGGAGGGTCCGGCGGACGTCAGCCGGGTGATCGACAACAAGATCACCGGACCGGCGGACTCCTTCGGCTTCCAGATCATCGCGGGCGAGAACGTCGGCGCCGGCGCCTGGATGTACCACTGCCATGTACAGAGCCATTCGGACATGGGCATGGCCGGGCTGTTCCTGGTGGCGAAGGCGGACGGCACGATCCCGGGGTACGAGCCGCACCACCCGACGGGCGCGAAGGGCGCGGCGAAGAAGGCCGCGGCGGAGGCGGGTGGCCACAGCCACTAGGGTCTTCCGTTCGGATCGGGCGGGCTCAGTGGCCGAGGTCCAGGACGCACCACTCGCTGTACGGCTCCGACTGCACGTACAGCCGCGGACCCCGGTTCACGAGCCGCCGCCGGCCGAGCTCACCGCCGTCGGGCAGGACGAGCGTTCCGTACGCCACCGGCTCGGCGGCGGTCTCGGTGAGCAGGCACATCACCAGGCGGGAGTGGTCGTACCCGTGGCCGCCGAGCAGGGCGAGACGGTCACCGTGGACGGCGAGACCGTGGGTGCCCTTCACCGGACCCGTGCGTACGGTGACCGGCTGCCCGTCCCGGATCTCCAGCAGACCGCTACGGGTGCCGGCCCAGGCCGTGTGCGCTCCCACGTTCAGGCTGAGGTAGTCCGCCGTGCCTACCGGCCCGGGCTGCGCCACGACCTCGCCGAGCACTCCTCCCGTGAGCGACAGTCGCCGCACGGCGGGACCCTGCGTGATCCACAGCGCGCCCGACGCATCGGTCAGCACATGGTCGACATCGCCACCGGGGTCGAGGGTCCAGGACGCCCTGCCCAGCGCGTCGAAGATCTGGATTCGGGCGGTGTCGGCGACGACGAATCCGCCGTCCGGCAGTGCGTCCAGCCGGGGGTTGCGGGCGGTCACGGCGCTCAACTCGGTGGCGTGGGCGCTGCCGCCGTCCACGGTGACGACGAGCGCGTCGTACGGAACGGCGTACGGAACGCCGTCCGACATGCCGTCCGAGGCGCCGTCCGCAGGGTTGTCCGGGGCGCTGTCCGGTGCCTCGGGACGCCCGGCGAGCAGCCAGTGCGCCCGGCCGCCGGCGTCGACCGTGCTGTGCAGCACGCGCAGCCGCGCATGGGAACGCGGGAGACGGGCGTAAGGGGTGAGAGCGGTGGCTGCCACGGTGGTGCTCCTCGGCAAGGGCTGAACGGACGGTCCGCGGGTCTCGGGGAGGTCCGGCGGCGTACGGGCCGAGGGCGGCAGCGCGGGGCGGCTACCGGGCACGGGCCTTTCTGCTCGTCATGGCCGGAATCCTGCACGAGGCCGTGACCTCGGCACAAGGGAGTTCACCTGCGCTTCGGGTGCGAAGGCCCGGGATCGGTAGCAGACTCGGGCGAGAGCACCACGGGACCCCACGAAGGAGCGCACCATGCTCACCACCCGTTTCGTCACAGGCTCCCCGAACTGGCTCGACCTCGGCACCCCGGACATCGAGGCGGCGACCGCGTTCTACGGCGGCCTGTTCGGATGGACCTTCCGGTCGGCGGGTCCCGAGGCCGGCGGTTACGGAATGTTCCAGCTGGACGGCAAGACCGCGGCCGGCGGCATGCAGGTCCCCCTGGAGCAGAGCCCGCCCGGCTGGACGGTCTATTTCCAGACGCCCGACGCGGACGCCACCGCGCGGGCGGTGCAGCAGAACGGCGGCTCGGTGATGTTCGAGCCGATGGACGTCTTCGACCTCGGCCGCATGGTGGTCTTCACCGACCCGTCGGGCGTCGGGTTCGCCGCCTGGCAGCCCGGCCGGAACAAGGGCCTGGACGTGGTGAACGACCCCGGCTCGCTGTGCTGGCTCGAACTCAACACCACCGCCCCGGACGCGGCCCTCGGCTTCTACGACAAGGTCTTCGGCTGGGAGACCACGTCGATGCCGTTCCCCGACGGCAGCGGCATGTACACCATGATCAACCCGGCGGGCGAGGGCGCGGAAGCGATGTTCGGCGGCCTGGTCCCGGTCCCGGCGGACGCCCCGGAGACGGAGGGCCCGTACTGGCTCCCGTACTTCGAGGTCGAGGACTGCGACGCGGCGGTGGCGAAGGCGGAACGACTGGGCGGCCGGGTCACGATGCCGGTGGTCGAAGCGGAGGGAGTGGGCCGCTTCGCGAGCCTGACGGACCCGGCGGGCGCGAGGTTCGCGCTGATGCAGGCGGCGGCGCAGGAGTAGTCGCGGCGGGATGGTCGCGGGTGGGCCGGGGTCGGGCTCGCGGTTGCCTCCGGGGCGTGTTGATGGGTCGTTGATCCGGTGTTTATCGGCACGGGAGAGCGTGTGCGCATGCCGATCAACACCATCACCGATGACGAACTCTCCTGGCAGGAGACAGCACTCTGCGCGCAGACGGGCCCGGACTTCTTCTTCCCGGCCCCGGGCTCGTCGACGCGAGAGGCGAAACAGCTGTGCAGGGCGTGTGAGGGCCGGGTGGCGTGCCTGGAGTACGCGCTGGCGCATGACGAGAAGTTCGGGGTGTGGGGTGGGCTGTCGGAGAAGGAGCGGTACCGGTTGAAGCGGAGCCGGGGCTAGGGGGCGATCAGAACCACCGCCGTACGTACCGCCCGTCCCTCGCCAGCCCGGCCCGCTCGGCGACGGCGTCGGCCGGCGGAAGCTGCGGGTCCCTGTCCCAGAGGGCGGTGGAGACGACGCGGAGGGGGGCGTGGCCACCGACGGGCGACACGACACCACCGGAGTGAGGGTCACCGGCGAACCAGATGACGCCGGGGTGCGGGTCGCGCTTGTGCTGGAGGTTGTGGCGGTAGGGAGTGGTGTGCAGTGTCACCTCATGACCCGGCGCGACGGTCACCACGACGACGAAATCTCTCCTCTGGCCGCGAGGCGGATAGCTACACGGGTACTCCTGCCAGACGTACGACTGGAGGATGCGGGCGATCCGGGGAGTGCACAGCAGAGCCGCTGCCGAGGCGAGCACGAGAAGCGGGCAAAGCAGCAGAACCACGATGAAAAGCGGGATCGCCCTGTCCGGAAGTGAGAGTTCCGCAGTGCTCCATACGAGAACGGCCGGCAGACAGAGGAAGGCCGCGAGCCACATCCGACGCCTGAGCATCAATCTGCGGTAGCCGACGGCGGTCGGCGGGTGCTCGAAGGCAGGAGCGGTCGTCGGTACAGACGAGGGCGTCACTGCATTGCCTCCCAGAGCCGGCTCTGACGTGGGCCAGGCAACTGTGGAGTTGGATCTGTGAAGCTGATGGTCTGTCCGATTCCCCTCAAGATTTCGGTGTACTCCTCTGCGTGATCGAGCGCTGTGGTGGTCAAATCAATGACGAGGACGTCAGAGCCGGTAGGACGGGCGACTCCCAACCGTGCCTGGAAAACTGCCGCGTCACCGGTCTGGACTCCCGCAAGAGTCAAGATGTCCACCGGCGCGTTCGACAGGAGGCACGACACGAGTGCAGCTGGAGTGCCGCAAGGGAGATCCAGGAGCTCCCGATGCACAACTGAACCCATGGGCTTGAGTACCAATTGGAGCGCGCAGTGAGCGGCTGCCAAGGTGGCGGTCGGAGCCCTGGTCGGAATGTTGGAGAGGGTCAGCACTGACGTCGTGACCTCCGCGTCATCACCCCTGTGAAGTCCGAAGGAAACGTGCAGAGTCCCCTGGTCTTGGAGATCACTCAAGAGGCCTAGTAGCACCTCGGACTCCCGCATCCGCTGATCGCGCAGAGGCGGATCGGGACAGACGACTGCAAGGTCCTCGATCACTTGATCGCGCAGTGCGGGCAAGGCCTCCGGAGCAATGTCGATGAAGCCGGGAGGGAGACGGAACCAGCAGGGTGGGATGTCCACGACACAGCTCCTAACGTGTCAGTTGAGTCCAGGTCCGGGCTGCGTTGACGCCTGCTCCAGGACCGTCAGATGCTGCGATGCGAGCCCCGTCGATTCCAGTTGCGGTGTTCCTGACTCGCTCGTCGTCCTCAGCAGGGGTGAGGCCAACCCCAGCGGTGATTACCGCGCTGCCTGCGAGGCCCGTCTGCAAGGGTTTTTCAACGTCCGGGCTGGTTCGGCGGACCACCCACTCCAGGACGGGCTTGGGCGCTTCGTCGGCTTCACGCATGGCAACGCTCGAATCAGCGCCGAAGGCGCGAGCGCTGTTCCGGAACGTTGTGGAGGCGCTGTCTCCAGCCGCGATGCTTGATCGACTCACTGCGGTCACGCCCTTAGCCCCCTGAGCGACAGCACCAACGCCGGGCAGCGCGCCAAGGGCGTCCCCGCCGAGAGTGACGGCACTGGACCAGAATTGACCGTTGAACTTGCCTTGTGTGAAACCGGCCTTCAGCGCAGAGCTGTGCTTTGGATCGCTGGCATGCGAGACCAGTGCGGCGAGACTCAGACCTGCTGCAGCGAAGAGCAGCGGCACGGTCACCGGTGCCGCCGCAAAGATGGCCAAGAGCGCGACCGATGCCGAGAGCAGGCTCAGAACGTCACCGAGATTGTCGTCGAGCCAGTCCGCGGCCCTACTCAACACCCCCGGCTTCTTCGGCGCCAACCGCTCCGTCGCCTCGTTCAACCCCTTCGCAATCCGCCCCGCCTCCGCCCCATGCGCCTCCTCCAGCTCCCGCGCCAGCTTCCGGACCGACGCGAGCGCCTCCCGCGCCTTCGTCACCGACTCCGCCGCCGCCCGCAGCTCCGGTTCCGGCGTCGACGCGGCCGCTCGCAGCAGGTCGTGGTGCGCCTCCGCCTTCGTGATCGTCGCCGTGTCCAGCTTCGCCTGGGTGTCGTAGCGGCGGGCCGTCGCCTGGTAGCTCACCAGGTCGTCGTGCCAGCGGCCCAGTTGCTTCGCCGCCTTCGAGACCGACCTGTGCGCGTTCTTCAGATACCTCGGCAGTTCACCGTCGATCGCGGCGCGGAACGCGTCCGCCGCCTCGCCGCGCCAGAACGAGCTCTGGCCGAGCAGCTCGCTGACCAGACGGTGCGCCGTGCCCAGGGCCTCCGCCGAGGAGGTGAGTTTCGTCTGGAGCGTGGACACCGCCGACGGGTTTCCCGGAACCGGGTTCCATCCCAGGTGCGGGTAGTCAGGCGCGGGGGTCACCGACGTGCACCGCCTTGAAGGCCGCCACGATCGCGCGGTTCACCTGGACGTAGCCCTGGTGGCTGAGCCGCACACCGTCGTTGACCGACCTGATCCGCCCGTTCAGTTGCTCCGCGCCGTACTTCCAACGCCGCTGGAACCCGTCGCACGCCTCGTCGAGTTCCTTGGTGCCCAACTGGTCCGCCCGTACATGCTCCAGTGCCCCTCTTGCCTCGGCGAGCGACGTCAGCGAGCGGTCCAGGGCACGTGAGAACCGGCCCAACTGGTCGGTGTCCACCTGAAGATCCACATCCATGGCCGACCACCCTGGCAGATCATCGCCCGAATCGGATAAACCGTGTCACTCCGACAGGTGGTGCGGCCCGGAGCACTGAGGGCGCGCAAGCGGCGTGCGTGAATCAATCGTGCGCGCTAGTGCGCCCCCTTGGAACTCCACGACCGGAACACCCCTTCGTCAACGCGCCCCTACGTTGGTACTCCGCCCGGTGGGGCCTGGGGCCGCGAGGAGTCGCCCCGGGGAGCCGGGCGCTGTGTGCGCCGACGGTATGGGGATACCGGCTCGGCGCCGTACCAACCATTGGGGGGAATCCATGGTGACGATCCGACGCAGAACGCACCGGTCGGCGGCCTTGCTCGCCGCGCTGTGCCTGTGCTCCCTGGCGACGTTGACGGCATGCGGTGACGGCGGTGACGGCGGCGACGCATCGGACACGGAGACAACGGCCAGTACGTCCGAGACGGCGCCGGCCACCGCTACGCCGGACGAGGACACTTCCACGCCGACGGAGAGCGAGAGCGACAGCACAGAACCGGACGAGGAGACCACGGAGGCGGAGGACGACACCATCGACACCATCGACACCACCGACACCGGTGACGAGGGGACGGAGTCCGACGAATCGAGCAGCTCGTCCGACGCACCGCACGGCACCTGGACCGGCAACGCGAGGATCAGCGTCGATTTCGAGGACCCCGGGTGCGCCGCCTCGTCGCAGACGTACAGCTTGCCCGCGACGCTGATCATCGACGATCCGGCAGGCTCGGAGAGCAACGACTTCCACCTCTCCTGGGCCAGTGACAGCCAGAGTGCGGCGGGCGCCTTCGGGGTGACCTCCGCGCTCAGCGGGACCGACACCACGGACGGCGAGTCGGTGGAGACCGGCTACTGGTCGCTCACCGACGACGGGGGCGGGGACATCTCCGGGAGCCTGACGGACACGGGCGGTTCGCAGGGGCTCGCGCTCAATCTGGTCTTCGTGCCCAAGCCCCTGTTCCCGTGCAGCGGGTACACCCCGTTCGCGTACTCGATGGCCGAAGGCACCACGCTGGAAGGCACCCTGACCGAGGACTCCGCCTCGCTGACGCTGAGCGGCACGACGAGTGACGGGACGAGGAGCTTCCGTGTCGAGTGGTCCTGACCCGCGGCTGCCGTCCGCCGAGGAGTCCGCCGCGGCCGTCCTGGACGCGTGGTCCCTCCGTATCGCGTCGGCGGCGGCCCCGCACGAGGCCGACTTCGCCCCGCACACCGCCCGCGTCTATGCCGCGGGCGGCCGCGGCCGGCGGGTGCTGCTCCGTTCCGCACCCTCCACGCCCGGCGGCTCCGGCGGTGAACTCGTCGCCGCACTACCGCTGTTGTGGGACGCGCTCGCCACGTCGTACCGGCTGCTGGAGTCCGCCCTCGGGTCACCGGCCGTCGGCAACGCGGTGTCGGGGGCCGCGCTGCTCCTCGCCATGAAGAGACGCGAGGCGCCGCCCGAGGATCCGGCGGCGCCGACACAGCCCGCGCCGGCGGACCCCGCCCTGTCGTCCGGCCCGCAGCCGACCCCCGAAGCCCGCCCGGACACTCCCGCGGCTCCCGAACTCGCGCGCCTCGTCGATGCCGTGGTCCGCGTTTCCGCGCTTCTCCAAGGGCGCGGCGTGAGCCGTCAGGAGGCCGACCGGGCTGCGGCGGAAGCGGTGGCCGCGCTGTACGAGGGCCACGACGACGGCGCCCTCGCCTTCCTCGGCCTGCTGACCGGAGGCGACCCGCCCGCCGGCCCCGGTGGCCGCCGGGGACCGGCCGTCTCCTTTCCGCGCAGGCTGGCCGGCTGGTGGCGAGGCCGTACGGAGGAGGCATGAAGCGCGCCCGCGCCGAGACCCCGGCCTGCGATTTCGCGGCCGGACTCACCGACGGACCGATCGACGCCACCGACGGATCGGCCGACGCCGGGGACGGACCGATCGACGTCACCGACGGATCGGCCGGCGCCCCGGACGGACCGATCGAGGCCACCGACGGACCGATCGACGCCGCCGTCGGACTCGCGTCGCCTCCACCGCCGTGGCTGTGGCTCGCTCTCGTCATGTACCTCTACGAGCTGCCCTCGACCGCCGAATGGTGGCACGAGCAGGTCACCTGGCTCTGGACCTCCGAGGTGTTCGGCCCCGAGGTCGTCGGGGGTGCCGCCTTCGCGGCGCTGCGTGTCACCACGATCAGCCAGGCCATGCCGACGCTCATCGTGCTGGCCGGCCTCGCGACCGTCCTGCTGCCGCACATCCGCGGCCGCTGGACGGAATGGCGTCACGCGCTCGTCGACGCCCGCGGAGACGCCCGCGGAGTCGAGGCGCCAGGTGCGGAGGAGACGTGCCGCGAGATCCAGGAACTGCTCGATCGGTATGCGCCGGGGGCCGTCCTCATGGTGTCGCTCACCGGCGGCGGCCCGCCCATCCGGGTGTACGCGCGGGGCTGGCGGACACGGCGGGTCGCCGCGTCCCTCGGGTACATCGGCATGTGGCACAGCCATCCCCGGCGGGCCCGCGCGTTGCTCGCGCACGAGGCGGCTCACCTCACCCGCGGCGAATACCTCATCACCGGGCTCGGCAGCCCGTTCACCACGATGGTCACGGCTTGGCCCGTGGTGTTCCTCGCGCTCGGGGTGGGCCCGCTGATCTGGCTCGCCATCGCACACCACCCCTCCGGCTCGCTGATGAGTGCCCAGGTGCTCACCGTGATGGTCAAGCTGCCGCAGATGCTGATCGTGCCCGTGGCCGCCCTCTGGTGCATCGAACTGGCCGCGGACCGGTACGCCGTGGAGGCTGCGGGGCGCCGCACCGTCGCGGAGGCGCTCCGGGCAGCCCACGAGCGCGAGTCCCGGATCCGGCGGGCGGGCTCCGTACTGCACCACCCGCCACGGTGGTTGAGGCGCTGGTTCCTCGCGCGGGCCCACCGGCCCTCCGCGCCGCTGCTCCTGCTGATGGCCGGTCCGCTGGCCCTGCTCGTACAGGCCGTGGTGGTCACCGCCTTCGCCGTGCCCAGTCTGATCCTCGCGGGCGATCCGGCCCGGAACGCCGTGGCGAGCAGCCTGGATCTCGCGCACCGCAACCTGCTGCCCGTACCGCTGTGGACCGCGATTCTGGTGATCCTGCTGGTGTGGCCGACCGTGGAAGGTTTCTGGCCGCGGTTGTGGGGTGCACCCCGGCCCTCCGGGCCCGGGCCGTCCGGTGTCCGCCGTCCACGCCTGCATCTCGTGGCCGCGCTGCTGCCGGCCACCGTCCTTGCGGCGGCTCTGCTGCCGCACAGCGGTGCGCTCGAACGCGACCCAGTGCTGCGGCCTGTGCCGGCCTCCGCGGCCCAGAACGACGACTCTCAAACCTCTGCCCCGTGACGATTCTGAAAAAATGTTCGGGATCTCTTGAGTCGAATCGCCGCCGTCTCCGTATCTGACGGCGTTGCGCTCCGATGTCCGCTCGGCGGGTGAGGGCACGGACCGACTTGGCAGAGTGGCAGCCGGTCCCCGGCGTATGAGCAACCAGAAAGGGACGGACTTGTGAGGAACAGACAGAGACACAAGCGGTCCAGATGGATCGGCGTCACGATCGCCGGTGTGGCAGCACTGGCCGTGGGCGGCGGGGCTGTGCTGATGACGAACAACAGCGCGTCGGCGTCGCGGGAATCCGCGAGCCAGCAGGCGGCCGCGCAGGCGACGATGACGCTCAACTGCCCCGATGTCTCTGCCCGTCTGACGGACGTGCCGCAGGAGGCGCGGCCCGCCGTGGACACCGAACTCGCCAAGCTGGACACCCAGGTCGCGGACGCCTACGGGCAACTCGCCACCGGCGCGAAGACGGACAAGGAGTGGGTACGCACCAGCGTGCTGGACCCGCTGTCTTCCGAGCGGCGTCAGTCGCTCGACCGCATCGGCGCCGAGATCGGCAAGGTCGCCCAGCGGCCCGCCGGACTGGACTCGCTGGCGGCCTGCACGGTACGCAAGGAAGAGGCGGCCCCCGCCGTCGCGGCCGCGAACGGCTCGGCGGCCCCGAGCGCACCCGCGGCAGGCGGCCAGGCGCAGAACGCCCCCAGCCGTGCGGACTTCGTGGACATCCGCAAGGTGCGGCCCAACGTCGTCACGCCGCGTCAGAAGGCCAACGCCTCCAAGGGCACCTTCTCGTCGCGCTGCGGGCGCAACGAGAACAAGCACTTCAACCCCGACAACGTCATCGTGGCACCGGGTGTGAGCAACGGCGCCCACCACATGCACGACTACGTCGGCAACCTCGAGACCGACGCGTTCTCCACCAACGACGACCTCGCCGGGGCCGGGACGACCTGCACCAACGGCGACCGCTCCACCCACTACTGGCCGGTCCTGCGTCTGCGCAACGGCAAGAACGAGGCCGACGCGAACCTCCCGGGCGGAGGCCAGGACGGCAACGTCGGCCGCATCCTCCAGCCCGCCTCCGTGCAGCTGACCTTCCGCGGCAGCCCGGTCGGCAAGGTCGCCGAGATGCCCACCTTCCTGCGCATCATCACGGGTGACGCCAAGGCCTTCGTCAACGGCACGGCCAACGCCAACGCCTCCTGGAGCTGCACCGGCTTCGAGAACCGGCAGCTGAAGGACAAGTACCCGCTGTGCCCGAGGGGCAGCAACGTCGTGCGGACGTTCAACTTCCAGAGCTGCTGGGACGGCGCGAACATCGACAGCGCCAACCACCGCACCCATGTGGCCTTCGCCCAGGCCAACGGAGCGTGCCCGCAGGGCTTCCGCGCGATCCCGCAGCTCGTGCAGAGGATCACCTACAAGGTGACACCCGGATCGGTCTTCGCGGTCGACAGCTTCCCCGAGCAGCTGCACAAGCCGGTCACGGACCACGGCGACTTCATCAATGTGATGTCCAAGTCGCTGATGAAGAAGGCGGTGAGCTGCATCAACGGCGGCCGCAAGTGCGGCTGAGCAACTGACGCGTGGTGCCGCGGTGACCCGGGGAGGGTTCGCTGCGGCACCACTGTTTCGTACGGCCGGTGGGCGCGGCCCCGCCGGCTCACCCCGGCCACCCGCCCCGGTGAGCCATGGCCGGGGGCCCGATAGGATCCCCGCAATGTCCGGCCGTAGCGCAGAGGCAGGCGCACCGCCTTCTCAGGGCGGACACGCCGGTTCGAATCCGGCCGGCCGGACAGGCCGGACGGTCCCGTAGCGCAGAGGCAGGCGCAACGACCCCACACGGTCGGTCACGCCGGTTCGAATCCGGCCGGGACCACGCACAGAACGACGGGGGACGGGGCGGCGGATGGAGCACATCGGCGACGAGGAGCTCGCGGCGTTCGACCGCACGGTCAAGAAGCTGCGTGCGCTGCCCGTCGACGACCCGGTGCGGCTGCGGGCCGAGCAGGTCGCATCCTCTTTTGCCCGGGACGGACGGCAGCGCAGGCGCAAGTCCCGCATCGGCGCGCGTGCCGACAGGGACGCCGCCGTTGTCGCGGCCACCGCCACCGGTGCCGTCGCCCGGCGCGAGGACGCGCCACTGGAGGTGGCGGCCAAAAGCGCCGGCGTCTTCACGAAGCCACGGCGCTGCTACGTCTGCAAGTCGTTCTATCGACAGGCCGACTCCTTCTACCATCTGCTCTGTCCCGGCTGTGCGGCCGACAACACCGCGCGGCGCGGTATGAGCACCGACCTCTCCGGCCGCAGGGCGCTCCTGACCGGCGGACGCGTCAAGATCGGCTTCCAGCTGGCGCTGATGATGCTGCGCGACGGCGTCGAACTCCTTGTCACCAGCCGTTTCCCGCACGACACCCTGCGCCGTTTCCGGGCCGCGCCCGGCAGCGGGAAGTGGCTCGACCGGCTCACCGTCGTCGCCGTCGATCTGCGCGACCCCCGGCAGGTGCTCGGCCTGTGCGAGCGGCTGCGCCAGGACGGGGAGCCGCTCGACATCCTCGTCAACAACGCCGCCCAGACGGTCCGCAGGCCCCCCGCTTCGTACGCCCTGCTCGCGGCCGGGGAGTCCGGGGCCCTGCCCGGCGAGGTGCTGTGCGCTCCGGGGTACGAACCGATGGCCGCCCTGGAACCCGCGGGCGCCGGGGGAGCGCTTGCCCTGGTCCTTCCGGAGGCCGACGAGGCGGGCCTGCTGCCCGACACCGCGCCGGCGAACTCCTGGTCGGCTCGCATCGGCGAACTCGACGCCGCCGAACTGCTGGAGACCCAGCTGGTCAACGCCCTGGCGCCCACCCTGCTGGTCGACCGTCTGCTGCCGTTGCTGCTCGCCTCTCCCCGCCACCGCCGTTACATCGTCAACGTGACCGCCGTGGAAGGCAGATTCGCCGTGCGGCGCAAGATGTCCACGCATCCCCACACCAACATGGCGAAGGCCGCACTGAACATGCTCACCCGCACCAGCGGGCCCGAACTCGCCGAGCAGGGCGTCCACATGTGCAGCGTCGACACGGGATGGATCACCGACGAGAATCCCGTGCCGAAGAAGGAACGGATCGCCGCCGAGGGCTTCCGCACACCCCTGGACATCGTCGACGGAGCGGCGCGCGTGTACGACCCCATCGTGCGGGGAGAGGCGGGCGCGCCGGTCTCCGGCGTCTTCCTCAAGGACTACCGGGAAGCGGAGTGGTGATGGAGGAGCCCTACGCGGGTGTACCCGAAGTGCTGCCCCGTTCGGTCGCCGAACTCGGTCCGCTCATCGCCTGGTTGCGAGACGGGCGGACGACGGACCGCAGACTCGACTTCGCCGCGGGCACCGCGCTCCCGGACGGGCGCCTCGACCTGTGCAAGCAGGCGCTCGGCCCCGACGGCGCCGCTCTCGTCGCCGAGGCGCTGCGCGAGGGCGGCGCGAGCGGCACCGTTCCCGCGCGGCACCTGCTGCTCGGCACCGACGGGCTCGGCGACGAGGGTGCGGCCACCGTCGCCGACAGGACCGTGGGCTCCGGTGTCGAGACGCTGTACCTGGGGTGCAACGGCATCACCGCGGCCGGCGCCTGCCGGATCGCCGACAGCCTGCGGGCGTCGGAACACGTGGTCAGCGGGGTCTGGCTCAAACGCAATCCGCTGGGCACCGGCGGCGGTCGGGCGGCCGCCGAACTCATCGCCGCGGCCTCGTCGCTGCGCACGCTCGACCTCGTCCAGACAGGGCTCGACCCGGCCGGGCTCACGTTCCTCACGGAGGCGCTGCTCGCCGTGGACACGCGGGGACGCCGCATCGAGCGGCTCTTCGTCGGGGGCAACCCCCTCGGTCAGTCCGGAGCCGTACCGCTTGCCGCACTGATCGTGAGCGGCGCGGTCGGCGAACTCTATGCGTCCGCGAGCCGGCTGGGCGACGAGGGTGCCCAGCGGCTGGCCGATGCCCTGGGGCGGGCGCCGCGGGGACGACTGGCCCGCCTCTCCGTCGCCAGCAACGGCATCGGTCCGTCGGCCGCTGCCCGTCTGGTCGCCGCAGCGGCCGCCGCCGGCGTCGAACTGCTGGACATGGGGCGAGTTCGGGCCGCGGGCACACTCGGCGCCGAGGACAACCGGATCGACACGGATGCCGCGACGGCCATCGGCGAGAGCCTCGCCGATGGCGAGCACCGGCTGACCCACCTCGTCCTCGCGCACACCGGGATGCGCAGCCGCGAGGCCCACCGCATCCTCGACGCCGCGCCTCGCGCCGTGAGCCACACCCGCTTCGTGCTCGGGAAGGGCATCGCCACCAGCGTGCGCCGCCGCCTCGACGCCTTCAGCGCACACCTGCCCGCGCCCGCCGTCTCCGCCGATGTCGCCGCCGTACGCAGTGTGCACCGCACGGCGCCCCCGGAAGCACCCTGACGATCAGCGCACCCCGGCCGTGAAGATCTCGATCCAGAACCGCTGGTGCTTCTCGGACGCGCCCACCAGATAGGTCGACCGCAGCTTCGGCGGCAGCAGTGCCACCAGCCGGGCCACCACCCTGCGGTGCTTCTTCAGCTGTGACAGCTCGGCGTTGGCGATGATCTGATGCACCACATCACTGTCGTTGCCGCCCTCCCCGGACTGCTCGGCGGCCCTGCGCAGTCGTCCCTCCCACAGCTCCACCCGCTCGGCGAGCTCCCGCAGGCCGGTCACCGGCCGGTTGTCCAGGCGCTCGATCAGGGACGTCAGGGGCACCGGAGCGTACTCGCCGTCCCCCAGATAGACCGTGCCCATCTCCAGCGGCAGACCGCGCTGATGCAGCTTGATCAGCCGCTCGATCGTCCGCTTGGTGATCCAGGCCCGGCCCTCGTCGTCGATGTCGTGCTTCCACCAGTCGAGCACCGTCTCGGCGACCGGCCCATAGGTCCCGATCAGCCACTCGTTGGCCGGGATGTCGTCCGGCTCGACGGTCAGCGATGCCGTGAACCGGGTCGCCTGGGCGATGTTGTTGCGGGAGACGAGCAGCTTGCGGCCCAGGTGGTACGGCGGGTTCTGGACGGCGATCTGTGCCCGCAGCCCTTCGATCCGCCGCCCCGCCAGCGACCACTCCTGGGTGATCTCCATCAGTTTGGCGAACGCCGCTTTGTCCTTGGGCCGGTTGTACTCGTCCCACACGATGGCCTTCGGCTCCGCCCCGGTGAACCCGGCCGCCAGCAGATTGTCCAGGGAGCCGTCGGGCGTCGGGATCGGGGCGCACAGGTCCTCGACATTGGTCACCGGCAGCGAGAAGTACAGCGGTTCGCGCCCGCCGAGCCCTTCCCGTACGGTCTGGCGCACGAGCTCCGTCTTGCCACAGCCCGGCGGACCTTGCAGCAGCACGGTCCAGCGGTTGCGCAGCGCGGCGCGTACCACCTGCCGCACCGGGTCGGGAATCGTCGCCGGGTTGGGTACGCCGAGAGCGGCCGCGATGCGGTCGAGCACCTCCGCGGTCCGGTTCTGCCCCGGTCGGCCGTCACCACGCGGCTCGACGAGGCGCAGCCGCTCGCCGTTGACCAGCGGAAGCCCCCAGCGCAGCGGGAATCCCTCCTGGGCGTTGGCCAGGATGTGGTCGACGGTGCGTGGCGCCAGCAGTTCGCGCAGCGCCGGGCTGAGCGACGCCCACACCGCGAACACCCCGCGCAGGTCCCATGTCCGGTACTTGGCGGCCAGCTTGTACCGCCACGAGGTGTCGTTCGCGGTGATCCGGATGGTGACCATACGGTCCAGGATCGCCAGATCGCTGCGGCGGGCGGCCGTCTCGGCGAGTGATTCGTTGTCGGCGAGGAACACGCCGATACAACCCAGCGCCCGCAGGTCGTACTCGCCGAGCGTCCAGTTGCAGGCGATCTGCATCAGCTGCGACTGGATCGTCTCGCCGGCCTGAAGCGAGTCGTCGATCAGCAGGACGAAGGGCTTTCCCGGCTTGAGCTGGCTCATCACCAGCTGCCGCAGCACCAGTTGACCGCTCTCGGTGTCTCGCACCGGCGCGTTCGCCAGCAGGTCGTCCGGCGTGAGGTTCGCCGCGGGCACGAAGACCAGCTCCGCGTCCGGATACGCCTCCGCCACATGGGAGAAGAACGTCGCCGTCTTGCCGATGCCGTGCTCGCCGAAGACCTGACCGGTCTGCCCCATGTCGATCATCGCGTCGATGAAGGACTCGAGCCGGGACACACCCGTCCAGCCCTCGGGACGCTCGGGGTAGGTGGCATTGCCGCGCCACTGCCGCCGGTGGTCGGTCGCGGTGGTCATCTCGATCCTGTCGTGACGCGATGGCAGGCCATCGGGGGTTGGTGGGCATCGGGCCAGTCGTCCCCGCCTTCGGTGATCAGCCAGATCCACTTGTCGGGTTCCGCCGGCGTGATGTGCGGGGCGTACCCGTCTGTGAGCATCACGATCGCGTCCGGGGTGACGTCGAACAGCCGGCCGTCCACGGCGGTGCGCCCCTCCACGTAGTCCGCGACGGCCTGGAAACTCGTACCGCCGCCGCCGAGCACCCGCTCGCCGGGTGCGAAGGGCATCACCACACCGTCGAACGACAGCCAGTGCGCCTCCACACCGTCGATGCCGCCGACCAGTTCGGTCAGCCAGGTGACCACGTGCTGCGGCATCGATCCGGAGGTGTCGTACGCGATGACGAGCACCTTGTCGCGCACCGGACCCCGCCGCGAGAGCATCGGGTCGTGGCCCAGCGCGGCGAGCAGCGCCCCGCGCTTCTTCGGATACACCAGCCGCTCACCCTCACGCAGCTTGGACGCCATGACGTCCACCAGCCACCGCTGCCACCAGTCGACGCGGCCCGTCCGAGCCGTCCGCCCTCGCAGCGCACCTGCCCCCAGCCGGCCCCACATCCGGGTGATCCGGTCGGACGCACCGTCCGTACGGTCCATCAGGTCACCCAGCTCCTGCTCGGCTAACGCGTGACCGCGGCGCGCCGCCAGCAGCGCATTGAGCAGGGCCGACGAGCCGACCGCGTCGGTCGTCCGCTGGTCGCCCGGGACCTCGGCGTCCGTCAGACGGATGCACATCGGCTGCGGCACCGGGGGGTTCTTCATCCGCTTCAACTCGCTGTACACGGACATGTCGGTGGCGATGAACGCGGAGTACTCCAGGGGGTCGAGGCCGTGGGCCCGCAGGTCCGCCTCGTAGGCCTCGTGGATCTCGCGGGGATCGATGCCGGTCGGCTCGCCGTGCAGCAACGGCAGCGCGTCCCGGCCGAGCCTGACCATCGCCACGTGGTTGATGGAGACCTCGGCCGCGAGCGTGAACACCGGGTCCTCCCGCAGTTCGGGCTCGGCGAAAAGATGCCGGTGGACCAGGTGGCGTGCCTCGTGGAAGAGCACGAACTTCACCCCGTCGAGGCCGAGGTCCACGAAGAACCGCGGGTTGTAGAGCAGCAGGCAGGTGCCGTCGCCGCTCGCCACCACGGCCGCCGTGTCCACCGCCGTCGTCGCGATCTGGTGGTGGCACTTGGCATAGAGCCAGGAGGCGACCGCCGACTCGGTCAGCCCGAAGTCCAGCAGCGCGGCCTCC
The DNA here is from genome assembly GCF_036169555.1 of Streptomyces sp. NBC_00306. GTDB lineage: Bacteria > Actinomycetota > Actinomycetes > Streptomycetales > Streptomycetaceae > Streptomyces > Streptomyces achmelvichensis. Next base: position 6,940,984 of record NZ_CP108032.1, read on the forward strand.
TTGAGCTGCCGTGCCTCCTCGACGGTCCCCGCGTCGGCCGGCTGCCATCGCTCCAGCGCCCGCCGGTCCGCCAGATCGACCACGGGACGCACGTGCCCGTTCCGCTCCCCGTATGCCACGTCCCGCACCCCCCTCGTACAGGCTCATTGGTACCAGGGGCCACTGACATCGGGCGAAGCGGTTTCCGCAGCGCAGCTGTGCCGGCCGAGCGGGCGGAGGGCTCACGGTGCGGCGGCCTCCCGCGCGGCCTTAGGATCTCCGGCAAGGGCGGGGCCGTAGCGCAGAGGCAGACGCGCCGGTCTCCAGAACCGGAGGACGCTGGTTCAACTCCAGCCGCCCCGCCCCCTTTCCGGTCCCGAGCCCGCGGCCGGACGGCATGCGCCTTCCTAGGCGATGGCGCCCGAGGTCACGATCAGCTCGGGCGCGGTACCGGTGAACGTCGGCAGCAACTGGGCGAGCACCGCCCAGGCTTCGGTGTTCTCGCCCAACGAGCCCTGAACCAGCGGCCGCAGGACCGCCTCGGCCTCCGGCAGCCGGCCCGGGAACGCCCAGCGGCCGGAGTCCAGCACCGACAGCACGTCCTGTGCGGTGCGCCAGTTCTCCGCGTACGCCCCCGGGCCCGCCACGATCCCGGCCTGCCGCATCCGGTGGGCGAAGCTCGGATGGTCGCTGAACCGTTCCCGCAGCGCCTTCGGACAGTCGATGCGGGTGGCCAGCGCCCAGCGCGCGAAGCCGGGCAGGGGCTCTTCGAGATCGGCCGCCGCCACCTGGGCCCAGTCGTCCCGGCCGACGGCCGCGGCCGCCCTGCGCCCCTGCCGCATGCGGGTGACCGCCCGCAGTTCACTCACGACACCACGCGGTCCGGTGCCCGGAAGATCCACGGGCTCGGTCTGCTTCCGCAGCCCCGGCGCGAGCGGGAGCGGTCCTCGCGCACCGTCGCCGAACGGCACCCCGCGCAGGATGTCGCGCTGGATCCGGCCGCCCACCCCGTCGACGTGGTAGACGACTTCGTTGATGTCGGGCCGGTCGGCCTGAAGCATCCAGAGCAGCACCGACGCCGGTGTTCCCGCCCGCGAGACCTGTCGTGCGGCCTCCCAGACGGGGGGAGGGCCGGCCGGCGGGTCCTCGGTCACGGCCAGCCGCTTCCGCACCCGTCGCGCCACGTCCGCGTCGGCGAGTGTGAGCAGCAGATGGAGAGCCATGGCGGTCCTGCGGTCACCGTTCATCGCGTCCCCCTGCACGGCCCCGTCGGCGGCCCCGTCCGTCCCTGTGGCGGCCGATCATGCCAGGTTCCCTATTCGCCGGGGATCACGGTTCTCCGGAAGGCACAATTCCCGCATGCCGCACACCTCCCGGCGCTCGGCGGATCTCCTCCTGGCCGCGATCGAGCCCCTCCCGTATCCCCTGCGCATGCGCGAACTGTCCCGGCGGACCAGGGAGACGGAGCCCGAGGAACGGCGGTCGCTGCTGGTCGAACTCGACGCCCGCGGGCCCTACGAGCGAGGGCTCGCCGTCGTCGTCGCGTCCGTGGGCGGCGAGACCGGGTGGATCGGTGACCGGCTCGCGGACCCCGACGCCTTCGTCCGCGGCCAGGCACTGCGGGTCGCCGCGGGGCTCGGCGTCACCGACGAGGCGTTCGCCGCGGCGCTGGACGATGCACCGGCCGCGATACGCCGGCAGTTGCTGCGAGCCGTCGTCTCGCAGCGGCGCACGGCGCTCGCGGACCGGCTCGTCGACGGCGTCAGGGAGACCTGGGGCGACACCGAGGCGGCGCGCCTGCTGCCCGGGTGCGGGCGCGACACCGTCGCACGGCTGCTGCCCGCCCTGTTCCACGCCGTCCACGGCTGGACCTCGCTCGGCCGCCGGCATCCCGGTCCGGTTCTCGACGCCGCCGAGCGCGAACTGGCCGCGCTGCCCGAGTCACTGCGGGACGGCTGGTGGCAGCGGTACGCCAGGGCGGTCGCCGCCACGGCGGACGCCGAACCGCGGCGGGTTCTCGCCCTGTTCGAAGCCATGGGACCCGCAGCCCTGCCGGTGCCGCTGAGCCATCGGCTCGCCGGTCTGGCGAAGGCCGACCCCGCGCGGATCGTGGGCATGCTGCTCGCTCCCGAGGGGCACGCACTCCGCGGCCGCGTCACCCGGCGCCCGGCCCTGCTGAGCTTCCTCGCCCGGCACGCCCCCGAGGATCTGATGCTTCGACTGGGACGGGTCAGCGCCGCATGGCCCGACCAGCTCGCGCGACTGATCGCCGCGCATCCGCCGGCCCGGCGGGGCGCGTTCCACGAAGCCGTCGTCAGCGACCGGGGCAGCGACGCACAGGTGGTGAACGCCGAACTCCTGGACGTCCTGCCCCGCAGCTGTGTCGCCGTCGAGGCCCGCCGGATGGCCGAGCGGGCCCGGGAGCGTTCGGCTCCGTGGAGCGAGGTGCTGCTCGCCGAGTCGTATCTGCCCCTGGACGAGGCGCGCGAACGGCTGGTCGCGGCCACGCGCCGCCCCGCCGCGGAGGACCGCTCCGAGGCCTGGCCGCTGCTCGTCCGCAACGCCGCGCGGTCCGGCGACGCCGACTCCGTGACCGCGGTACTGCGCGAGATGGCACGGCTGCGCAACGAACAGGACCCGGTCCGCTCCGCTGCTCTGGACGCCCTTGCCGCCACGCCGCCCGTGCTGTTCACCGAAGAGGCGGAGGACCATCTCGACCGGGTCGCCGCCGACGCCGTCGAGGCCCGTGACTCGTCCCCGGCCACCCGCCAGGCGCTCAGCCGCCTCGCGGTCGAGGTGCTGCGCGAGCACGCCGCCGCCGGCCGGCGCGGGCTCGTCAACTGGGCGCTGCGTACGGTGGTGCGGATCTCCGGAAGCACTGGTGGCGCCGATCTCGGGCGGCTGGACCGTACGCTGCGCCGCGGCCAGGAACACGACGTCTTCGAGGCGCTGCGCCCGTGGATCGAGGCGGGCGCCGAGAAGGCGGACTTCAGTCTGGCCTTCGCACTCGCCCGCGCGGCCGGCCGGCGTGCTGCGGGCATGCCCGAGCTTCAGGAACTGCTGTGGCAGGCGGTGCGGTTCGGCAACAGCCGGGCCGCACGCACCGCGGTCGGCCTCTGGCTCGAAGCGCCCCAGGACCGCGACCGGCGGGTGGAACTGCTGCTGAGCCACGAGAGATCGGCGGCCGTACTGCCGCCCGTCGTCGCGGTACTGACCTCCCGCCGCACCGATCTGCTCGACCGCATCCTGGAGGACACCCCGCCGTACGGGCGCTTCCTCACCAAGGACAGCCACTGGACCCTGCCCGTCAACAACATCGACCGCACCGTCCACCGCTGGACCGCTCGCCAACAGCGGTCCGTCGTACGGCAGTTGGCGAACGCAGCGGATGACACCTCGCTGCCGCTGTACACCCGGGCGGACGCGGTCGCGTCGGTCGCGCGCATCCCGGCCGGCGGAGCGGATGTCGCACACCGCTGGACGGGCTCCCATGACGTGGTGCTCGCCGAGGCCGCTCTCGCCGCCCTCACCCGGACCCTGCGTCCCGCCGACGCGCTGCCCGAACTGCTCTCGTACGCGAACGGCGACCGGGCCCGCGTCGCCGTGTACGCGGTCACCCGGGCGTCCCGGTACGCGCGGCCGTCCGAACTCGGCGCCCTGCTGCGCGGCGTTCTGGAGCCGGGTGCGGCCAAGGTGACCAGCCGCAAAGAGGCTATGCGGCTCGCCGCGGCCCGCCTTCCGCCGACCGATGCGGCGTCGGTGCTCGCCGACACGTACGCGATGAAGGACCAGCACCGTGATGTCCGCGCCGCGTGCGTGGCCTTCGCTCCGGCCCTCCTCGGTGACGAACGCATATGGCGCCTGCTCACCGACGCGTCCGCCGGTGAGCGGGTGCTGCGCGACGGCGTGCTGCGTGTGGTGCCGATGGACCTCCCTGAGTCGTACCGCCCGCGCTATGCGCGTCTGATACGCGGTGTGTGCGAGATCCGCGACAAGGAACTCGCCGGTACGGCGTTCGCGGCCCTCGCCCACTGGCTGCCCTGGTCGCCCGAGGCTTCCGCGGTCCTGGTGTCCGCGATCACCGATCTGTCCGACCGGCGGTCCTGGTACGCGGCGGCCGACGCGCTCGCCGCCGCTGCCGTTCACGGGCCCGAGGCGGCAGCCGCCGTGGAGCAGGCGCTGACGCGGCTGGCCACCGCCGACGCTCTGGCGGTGGAGAACGCCGACGACGCCGGCGCTGAACGGGACCGGCCGGCCCGCCGCCGGGTCGAGCACCTCACGGACCGGCTGTGCCGCCGGTCCGGTGTACGCCCCCGGGTGCTGCGCCCGGTGCAGAAAGCCGCCGCCGAACTGCTCGCGGGGCACGACACCTTCGTGCCGCAGGCGGCGGCGCTGCTGACGGAGTCCCTCGACCTGACTGCCGACGCGGACTCGCTGCGGGTGTCATACGACCGGCTCGTCGCCCTGCACGAGGACCGCCCGGCCCTCGCCGTCCGTACCGCCGATGCGCTCGGCCGCAGACTCTGCGGCGCGGACCGGGCCGGCGACGCCGCGACGCTGCTCACCGCCGCCCGGCAGCTCACCGAGGCGGGCGGTCGCACCGAGGGGCTTCTCGCGGTGACGCTCACCGCAGCGGGCGGCGAGCGCACGTCCTGGACCGAGCCGTGGCGGGCCCAGTTGCGCAGGCTGCGCCGCCATCCGGTCGCCGATGTGCGGGACGCCGCCCTCGGGTGCGTCACCGCTCATGAATGACGCCCGGCCGGGCCGCGCACCACAGGATCGTGGGCGCGGCCCGGCCGGGCGGGAGACAGCGGAGTCAGCGCGCTGCGCGCGCCGCCATACGTGCCTTGCGGGCCGCGAGCTTCTCGTCGAACTTCGACGCCTCGGCGTCCAGCCCGCCCATGTACAGCCCGAGCTCCTCCTGCGCCTTGAGACCCTCCGGGCCCAGCCCGTCGATCTCCAGCACCTTCAGGAAGCGCAGCACCGGCTGCAGCACGTCGTCGTGGTGGATCCGCATGTTGTAGATCTCGCCGATCGCCATCTGCGCGGCGGCACGCTCGAAGCCGGGCATGCCGTGACCGGGCATCCGGAAGTCGACGACCACGTCGCGCACGGACTGCATGGTGAGGTCGGGGGCGATCTCGAAGGCCGCACGCAGCAGGTTCCGGTAGAAGACCATGTGCAGGTTCTCGTCGGTCGCGATCCGGGCCAGCATGCGGTCGCAGACGGGGTCGCCCGACTGGTGGCCGGTGTTGCGGTGCGAGACGCGGGTGGCGAGCTCCTGGAAGGCGACGTACGCCACGGAGTGCAGCATGGAGTGCCGGTTGTCGGACTCGAAGCCCTCCGACATGTGGGCCATGCGGAACTGCTCGAGCTTGTCGGGATCGACGGCACGGGAGGTGAGCAGGTAGTCGCGCATCACGATGCCGTGCCGGCCCTCTTCCGCGGTCCAGCGGTGGACCCAGGTGCCCCAGGCTCCGTCGCGGCCGAAGAGGCTGGCGATCTCGTGGTGGTAGCTGGGCAGGTTGTCCTCGGTCAGGAGATTGACCACAAGAGCCGTTTTCCCTATGTCCGTGACCTTCGACTGGCTCGGCTCCCAGGCCTCGCCGTCGTCGAAGAGACCGGGGAAGTTACGGCCGTCACCGAAGGGGACGTACTCGTGCGGCATCCAGTCCTTGGCAACCTTGAGATGGCGGTTGAGTTCCTGCTCCACCACCTCTTCCAGCGCGTACAGCAGCCGGGCGTCGGTCCACGCGTCCGAGCTGCCGAGTTGGGGAGAGGTGATTGACACGGGTGCTCCAGGGGGACGGGAGAGTTACTTACGTCTTCGTAGGTTACGAAACCGTAGGTTAAGGCGCCGTAAGCCGTCGGGCCAAGCCCGCTCCCGGAATGTCCGGTTACATTTAGTTATGCATGCAGGTCGCGGAGGCGTACCGAGAGGCAGGTCACGCAGCCTTCGAGCTTCTCGAACTCGCTGATGTCGACCGGCACCGGCTCGTAGCCGAGATCCGCGAACAGCTCGGCCGACTTCGGGGCGCTCGCCGCCATCAGCAGCCGGCCCCCGCCGAGCAGCACGACATGCGCCCCGGACTCCTCCGGCACGGGGAGATGACGGGGGAAGACGGACGGGGTCTCGACCAGCGGCGGGTAGCCGATGACCGTGGCGTCGGGCAGGGCCGTCACCGCCGACTTCAGGTGCAGCACCTTGCTGATCGGCACGGCGACAACCCGCGCCCCCAGCGGCTCGAAGACCTGCCGCAGTTGCGCCACGCCGGCGGCGTTCGTCCGGCCGCCGCGGCCGACGTAGATCGTGTCCCCGACCTTGAGCACATCGCCGCCCTCCAGGGTGCCGGGCTCCCACACCCAGTTCACCGAGCAGCCGAGCCGCGCCAGCGACTCCTCGACGGCGGCGGTCTCCGGCCTGCGCGACTCGGCGCCGGGGCGGGCGATCAGGGCGACATTGCGGAAGACGACGACGGTGTCCTCGACGAACACGCCGTCCGGACAGTCGTCGGCGGGCTCGGTCTCGACGGTCTCCCAGCCGTGCTCGCGCAGCGTCTCGGCGTAGGTCTGCCACTGTTCGAGCGCCAGCGCGGCATCGACGGGCGTGCGCTCGATGTGGGTGACCAGCCCCTCCGCGAGACGCGGGCTGGGGCGGCGGATCAGGGCTTTCCTGCTGGGCACGGGCGAATCTCCCGGGAGGCTCGGGGCTGGTGGCGCCCATCATGACCCTTGGTGCGGGGGCCATGGAATCCCTGGTTGCAGGCTTGTGAGCGGTGGGGAGGGGGCCGGTGGGCGCCGACGCCCGGACCGTCCGGGGTCGTCCGGGCCCTTGTCGGCCCCGTGCAAAAGGAGTTGGGCCCGAGCCGGACCGGGTCCTACGCTTCTCGGCACATGGTGTTCGTAGCTGAGTTCGGTACAGCACCCGGCTGTGGACCGGGAGATCGCGGGTTCGAGTCCCGCCGTACACCCTTTTTCGGACCCTCGGCGGTTCCGGGCTGCGACTCCTCCCGCGGCGGGGGCGGGTCAGGTAGCGGTTGCCGTCATCCGCGCGGGTGAGCACGCTGAAGAGTGAGTCTCATCAGCGCTGCACATGCGGCCGATGTGCGGTCGAGCCCGAGACGGCGAAGCGGGTTCCGAGATCCCGATCCACCGGCAGGCCGGGAGCGGAGTGGGCACATGGCACGCGCGATCTGGACCGGTGTCATCACCTTCGGGCTGGTCAGCGTGCCCGTCGGGCTCTTCACCGCGATCGAGGACCATACGGTCCACTTCCACCACCTCCAGCGCGGAACCGCGGACCGCATCCGCAACAAGCGGGTCAACGAACGGACCGGCAGGGAGGTGGCATCCGAGGACATCGTCAAGGGGTACGAACTCACCGAGGGCGAGTACATCGTCGTGGAGCCGGACGAACTGGACCACATCGCGCCAGGCCGCTCCCAGACCATCGACATCAGCGACTTCGTCGACCTGGCCGACATCGAGCCGGTGTACTTCGACCGCACTTACTACGTGGCCCCGCGCGGCAAGGAGTACGCCAAGGTGTACGGGCTGCTGCGGACAGCGCTGGCGCAGTCGGACAAGGCCGGGATCGCCACCTTCGTGATGCGCAACAAGCAGTATCTGACCGCCCTGCGAGCGGAGGACAGGATCCTGGTGCTCCAGACCCTGCACTGGGCCGACGAGGTCCGCGACCCGGGCGAGGAACTGCCCGACCTGCCCTCCGGCCGTACGGGCAAGGGCAAGGAGTTGGAGATGGCGAACCAGCTGATCGGAACCCTGAGCAGCCCGTGGGATCCGGCCCGGTATGCCGACACGTACCAGGAGAAGGTACGGGAGCTGGTGCAGGCGAAGGCCGACGACCAGGAGATCGACCTCGCCGAGGAGGCGCCCGAGGCCACCAACGTCGTCGACCTGATGTCGGTCCTGCAGGGCAGCATCGACCGGGCGGGCGGCGCGCGGGGCAAGGGGTCCTCCGCATCGCGACGGAAGACGTCCGCCGGCCGCAAGGGGCCGCCCGGACCGGCCGCGAAGAAGAGCGCCGACGACAAGAAGGCTCGTTCACGGGGCGGAGGAAAGAGCGAGCTGCGGGAGCTGACCAAGAGGGAGCTGTACCAGCGAGCCACCGAGCGGGGAATCTCCGGCCGCTCGAACATGAGCCGGGAGGAACTGGTCGACGCCCTCGCCCAGGCAGGGCGCCGCCGGAAGAAGAGCGCCGCCTGACCATCGGCAGGTCGACTCGTCCTTCAGCGCCTGGGCGAGGGACTGCTGGGCGAGGGACTGCAGGAACGACGCGGGCGCGAGTTCCTGCGCAACGCCCGCCGCTACAGCGGGTTCATGCCCATCTCGTCGGGGCCCTTGCCGCCCGTGCGCTTGCTCTCTTCCGTCAGCCGGTCGGCCTTCTCCATGAGGCGCTTGCGCTCCTCCGGGTCGGTGGCCCGCTCGGCGGCGTCCTTCAGCTCCTGGGCCTTTGCGCGCATCTGCTGGGCAGGGCCGCCGGACTCACTCGCACTCGACATGATCACTCCAGGGACTCGGGGGAGCGGACCACCTCAGCGAAGCAGCAGCCGTACCCGATCGCATCCCGGAGCCTCACGCATGGTGACGACGCCTGCGGCCGCCGAGCCTCGACCGCGGACGGTCTACACGGCCGTCGTGAAGGCCGAGTCCTCGGCGGCGCCGGTGCGGGCCTGCACGATCAGGTCGTCGTTGCCGTTCATCTCGAGCATGCGGCGCACCGCGACGCTCGCGGCGCGGACCGTCATCGGCATGCCCAGGTCGCGTTGCGCTCGCAGTACGGCACTGAGGGCGGCGCTGCTCTCCGCCGCGTCCTCGAGGACGACCAGGACAGACTCCGGACGGTGTGAGCGGACGAGCGCGCTGATGTCCTGGGCGAGCTGTGCCCGCCGTGCGATGCCCGGGTCCTCGTGCAGGGTGATGACCAGACGGGTACCCGTGACGGCATGGGACCACATGGAGACCCTCCGATTCGTGCACAGAAGATGTATGTGCAGTGAATCTGCCCCGTCTTGCATTGCAATATGCCGGACGTCTTCTGCTTGCGTTTCATTCGGCCTAAGGCGGCCTGGCCAACGTTTCCCGGGAACGGAGTCCTCCGCTTTCAGGGGGTGGGTATGGGCCTGCCTGGCGGCCTGGCGTGAGGGCGGGATCGTCGAGTGAGCGCAGACGCATCCGCAGCACCGAAGCGATCTCCGGAGGAGTCGGACTCGTCTGTTCGGGGATCCCTGTGACGACCCCACCAGCCCGACTCGCCCTTCGTGCGCGGCTGGTCACCAACCCTCAACTCCCCGGCTGTTCGGCCGACATCGGTCCGTTGCGGAGCTCGTCGGTGTGGCGCGTGACGCTGTGGACGCGGGCGGCGAGGTCGGGGTGGCCGGCTGTCAGGTGGGTGTAGGTGTCGGCCAGGGGTGCGATGAGGTTGGCGGCGTCGTTGTCCGCGAGGGCGTCGGCGAGCCTGGCCAGCGGGAGGCGGGCCCGAGCCGGGAGATCCGTGAGGGCGGTGATCTGGCCGGCGAGCCGGCGCAGATCTCCGGCGTTGCCGCGGGCCCAGGCGGTGACGGTGCGGCCGGCGGCGCGGCGGTCGCGGGTGGCCTGTACCCGCTCTTCGCCGGTGCTGCCGGGGGTCCCGGGGCGTACGCGCAGGTAGCGGCGTTCGGCGGCCTGGCGGCTGGCGACACCGAGGGGGTGGGCGAGGTCGGCCCAGCTGGCGCCGGCCGCGCGGGCGGCTTCGATCAGTCCGGGTTCCCATCCCGCGAGTCGGTCCCTCAGCTCGCGCAGCAGGAGCAGGGTGGCCAGTGCCTGTTCGGGGCCGGCGGCCGGTGCGGGTTCGGGGTGCTGCCCGGCCTGCGGGGGAGTCTGGGCGGTGCGTACCGCCTCGTCGATGGCGCTCAGCGCCGCCGCGGCGGCGGGCAGGGATGTGGGGTCTTTGGCCTGGTCAGCGGCGGTCATGGAGGCCCTTTCCGTGTGTGTCACCCTTCTGACGACATCGTGCTTGTCATCGTTTGGATGACATGTTACAACGGTGTCAGGTGAAGCGCATTGGCAGTTTCTGCCTGAACCGACTGGAGGTGTTTCGCGATGTTGATGCGCACCGATCCGTTCCGCGAACTCGACCGGCTCACCCAGCAGCTCCTGGGCACACCCGGCACCTGGTCCCGGCCCTCGACCATGCCGATGGACGCCTATCGCGAGGGCGACGAGTATGTGATCGCCCTCGACCTGCCCGGTGTCGGAAGGGAAGCGATCGACATCGACGTCGAGCGCAACATGCTGACCGTCAGGGCCGAGCGCCGGCCGGCCGTCAAGGCCGACGATGTGCAGATGGAGCTCTCCGAGCGGCCACTCGGTGTCTTCTCCCGCCAGCTCGTGCTGGCCGACACCCTCGACACCGAGCGCATCACGGCCGACTATGACGCGGGCGTCCTGACCCTGCGGATCCCGATCGCCGAGCGGGCCAAGCCCCGCAAGATCGCCATCGGCGAGCAATCGCCCCGGCAGATCAGCGGCTGAGTCGCCAAACCACCGCACGAGCCGCGGGGGACGGGACCCGATCTCCCCGTTCTCCCGTCCTCCGCGCGCCGTCAGGAAGAACAGGACCGCGACCAGGGCGTCAGCGCGGTCAGCACGACCCGGACGCGGGCCGACGAGCACCTCGATCCCGCGTCCGGCCGCAACCTTCTCAGCGGCCCCCCAACTCCACACCACTGCACGTCACTCAGGATCAGAAAGGCAGCATTCCGATGTTCGTCCAGCCTGCACCGGCCTTTGACCCTCAGGGCATGACGTTCGACCAGATGCTGGAAAGGATCCGCTACGCAGGCGCGTACCCGACACGCGAGCGTGCCGCGGAGGCCGTGCACGCCGTGATGACCGGCCTCGGCCGTCAGCTCTCCGGCGAGGAACGGGTCGAACTCGCCGCTCGCCTCCCCATCGAGGCCGCGATCACCTTCACCGCCCAGATCCCCACCGCCGAACCCCTCACCGGCTTCGGCTTCGTCAAGGAGATCGCCGCCCGCACGGGTGGAACTCCCGCAACTGCCCGTTGGGACACCGGCGCCGTCCTCGCCACCGTTGCCGACCTGGCGGGCCCTGACCTTCTCGATCGCATTCTGGCCCGGCTTCAGCCCGGTTACGCCCTTCTGTTCGGTCGCGCCGAACTCGTCCAGGCCGCTTGACGGTTGTGCCGCTCGGCCCCATGTGAGACCCCGGGACTCGCCGCAGAGTCCCGGGGTCTCACGTAGGTGTCACTTTTTCGCCAATGTCATCGTGTGGACACTCGTCGGCGTGTCCTACTGGACCCGTCGCGCGGTAAATGTGTCTATTGGCGGCGTAGACGAGTCCGATCGCTCAGCGGTGTCTCTTTCCCGCGAACCGGAGCGGGATCGTTTCTGCAGCTCAAGACGTCCCTTTTCGGTGTGCCGGTCCCGGATGTGATTACAACGGGTTCATGAGTGTGCACTAGGGTGGCGGCGCCTTTAACTGTCCAACCGTGTAGACGAGTTGACTGTTAGTCGGCGGCGTACCCGTGCACCCCACCCCCCGGGGTGATCGAGAGGACTCCCATTGTCTGAATCCCCGACGTATGCAGCGCGCCCGGAATCCGGTCGGACGACCGCTGGGGGCTCGGCACGAAACAGGCACGGCAGGCGACCGGCGCAGGAGGAGGCCGCCGATCCTGCCGCCCGCTCGAGGGCGATACGCCTCGCGGTCCTTCCCGCGGCCCTCATATCCGTGCTCGCGGCCGCACTGGTCGTTTTCGTTCTTCGCGCACAATCCGGCACGGCCGACGCCGCCACCTGGGGCGTCCTCGTCACCGCCGGCGTTCTCGGCGCGAGTGTCCTGATCGGCGCCGCGCGTGCCGCCTCCGCCGAAGCCCGGCGGACCGCCGAACGCCACACATCGCTCCGCAACTCCCTCGCCCCGGGCGTCAGCGATCTGCAGAACATGGTGCTCCGGCTGGAGCAGGGCGAGCCGGTGGAGCAGCCGCTCTTCTCGCAGCCCGCCCCGCCCTCGAACGACCCCGTCAGCCGCCTCGCCTACGAGCTCACGATCAGCCTGCTCCAGGCCCAGGCGGCCATCGCGCACGCCGCGCAGTTCCCCCAGGCCACTGCCTCCCCCAATGAGGAGAGCATCGAGGTCTTCGTCAACCTCGCCCGTCGTCTGCAGTCCCTCGTCCACCGCCAGATCAGCATGCTCGACGAGCTGGAGAACGAGGTCGAGGACCCCGAACTCCTCAAGGGTCTCTTCCAGGTCGACCACCTCGCGACGCGTATCCGCCGTCACGCCGAGAACGTCGCCGTCCTCGGCGGTTCGGTGTCGCGCCGCCAGTGGACCAAGCCGGTGACGATGATGGAGGTGCTGCGGTCCTCCATCGCCGAGGTCGAGCACTACTCCCGCGTCAAGCTCGTCCCGCCGCTCGAAGGGACGCTGCGCGGCCACGCGGTCGCCGACGTCATCCACCTGCTGGCCGAACTCGTCGAGAACGCCACCGGGTTCTCCGACCCGAGCACCCAGGTGCTGATGCGCGCCCAGCGGGTGACCGCCGGACTCGCCATCGAGGTCGAGGACCGCGGCCTCGGCATGTCGCAGCACGAGCAGGACCGGATCAACTCCCTGCTCGCCCACCCCGACCGCATCGACATCAGCAAGCTGATCGCGGACGGCCGCATCGGTCTCTACGTGGTCTCGGCGCTGGCGCGGCGGCACGGTATCGCCGTCCGTCTCCAGGGCAACATCTACGGCGGCATCCAGGCGATCCTCGTCCTGCCCACCGGTCTCCTCGGCGAGGAGCCGCTGGACGCGCCGCACCACGCCGCCGCCGCCGCGGCACCCCGGTCCGCCGCGCCCGCCTCACCCCAGCGGCCCGCGGTGCAGGCAGGACCCGAGGCCCAGTACGTACCACCGCCGCTGGACACGGCTCAGCCGATGACCCCGACACCGTCACAGCCGATGCCGCCGGTGCACCACATGTCCGCACCGGCGCGCCAGTCGCAGCAGCAGGCGCCTCAGCCTCCGCAGCGCACGTCCCAGCAGCAGATGCCCCAGTCCCAGCAGCAGTCGTCTCAGCACGCACGGCCCGCCGAGCGGCCCGCACCCCGCGACGCCGGGTCGTACGACACACCGGCCCCGCAGGCCGGGCGCCCGCCGCTGCCGCAGCGCCGGGCCCAGGAGCATCTGGCACCGCAACTCCGGAACGCCCCCACCACGCGCATGCGGGGGGACATGCCGGAGGGGGAGCACGATCCGGGACTGATGGCTGCCTTCCAGCGGGGAGTCAGCCTCGCCGACGACGTATCCGACGAGACCCGCTGACAGCTCCTGCCAGCCGCACTTCCCGTACTCACCCCCGAGGAGAAAGAACGCCACCATGGTGAGCGACACGCGTACCGGTTCGAACCAGAATCTCGACTGGCTCCTTCAGGGGCTCGTCAAGAGAGTCCCGTACACCCGCAGCGCACTTCTGTTGTCGTCCGACGGTCTGACCAAGGCCGTCGACGGGCTCGGCACAGACGAAGCCGACCACATGGCCGCGCTGGCGTCCGGCATGTACTCCCTCGCCCGCAGCGCCGGTTCCCGCTTCGCGGGCGGCGCCGACGTACGCCAGGTGGTCGTGGAACTGGACACGGCGCTGCTCTTCGTCTCGGCGGCGGGCTCCGGGGCCTGCCTCGCCGTCCTCGCCGACAGTGAGGCGGATGCGGCCGTTCTCGGCTACGAGATGGCCATGCTGGTCAAGAGTGTCCGCCCCTACTTCGCCACGCCTGCCAGAAACCAGGCACCTGGCGCGACGCGCGCTGCGGGGCACTGAGGATGGCGGATGCGCAGGGCGGAGCGTGGCTCGACGACGAGGCCGGACGACTGGTCCGGCCCTACGCCGTCAGCAATGGCCGCACGCGCCCGACAGCGCACTTCGACCTTCTCACCCTCGTGATGGCGACCGGCACCCGTCCGAAGACGTACCTAGGACCCGACTACGACCAGGTCCTCGCCCTGTGCGGGGGCCGGCCCATCTCGGTGGCCGAGGTGGCGGCCCATCTGCGGCTGCCGGCCGTCATCACCAAAGTCCTGCTGTCCGACCTCGTGACGCACCAGGCGCTCAGCACACGTGCGCCGCGGGCCATCGAGGCGGCCTCCCCAACCGACCGAAACCTCCTGGAGGCGGTGCTGCATGGCCTTCGCAAGCGGCTCTGACGATCCTTTCCCGACCGCACTGAAGATCCTCATAGCCGGAGGATTCGGGGTGGGCAAGACGACCTTCGTCGGAGCGGTCAGTGAGATCGCACCCCTGAGCACCGAAGAGCTGCTGACCCAGGTCAGCGCTCGGACGGACAGCCTGGTGGGCATCGAGGACAAGACCACCACCACGGTGGCGATGGACTTCGGGCGCATCACCCTGAGCGCGGACCACGTCCTGTACCTCTTCGGCACGCCGGGGCAGGAACGGTTCTGGTTCATGTGGGACGAACTGTCCAACGGGGCGCTGGGTGCGGTCGTACTCGCCGACACCCGCAGACTCGACCAGTGCTTCTCGGCCGTCGACTTCTTCGAGCAGCGCGGTATCGGCTTCGTCGTGGCCGTCAACCAGTTCGACGGCGCGTACCACTACGAGCCCGCCGAGATCCGGGCCGCGCTCGACCTCAAGCCCGAGGTGCCTGTCGTGATGTGCGACGCCCGCCAGTGCAACTCCAGTACCGAGGTGCTGATCGCACTCGTCGAGCACCTGCTCGCCCCTGCTCCCGGCATGTCGCCCGCGGAGCCCACCCCGCTGCACTGACGCCCGCTCAGCGCTGTCGAATGGAGCCTGCATGTCCGCGCCTGTTCCCTACACGCAATACGACCCGACCGGCCAGATGCTGGTGACTCCCGAGGACCGGGACGCACCGGCCCGCGTGGCCCGGCTGCGTGAGCTCGGCATCGGAAGCGCCCCCGTGCCGGAGTTCGACGCGTTCGCCCGCAATCTGGCGCGCACGCTCGAAGCGCCGTACGCCATGGTCAACTTCATCGATGAGAACCGGCAGTACTTCGCCGGGCTCTACACTCCCGCGGACAGTCAGCCGGGAGTGGAGCTGGAGCCCCAACAGGCCTCCACCAGCCGGGTCATGGCCCGCGATCACGGCTGGTGCCCGCACGTCGTCGTACGGCGCAAGGCGCTGGTGCTGGAGGACGTCTGCGACTATCCGCGGTTCGCGGGCAATCCCGTGGTGGACGAGATCGGCATCCGCTCGTATCTGGGCGCGCCGCTGATCGACTGGAACACGGGGATGGCCCTGGGCACGATCTGCGTGATCGACACGGACACCCGGCCCTGGGGACGGCAGGGCCTGGAGACCATCAAGTCGATGGCGCAGCAGATGGTGGAGAGGCTGCACCAGATCGAGGAGCGGGGTCAGGCCTGAGCGCCTCCGGGTGGCCGCCGCTCACTGCACGCGGCCCCTCGACCCCTGACGGGAGCCTCGGACACGACGCTGTGTCCGTGGCTCTCCGTTCTTTCTCTCCCCGGGGCTTCTCACACCCCGGGTTCTCTCACACGCCGGCCGGCTCCAGCAGGTCCTCTTCCAGGTGATCCGTCGGACCGGTCCGCACCAGGTCGGCCAGACGCTCGGACCACTGGCCCTTGGCCGTACCGAGCGCGACCTCGCCCAGCCGCAGAAGCTGGATGTCGGAGGTGCCGGCGGGCGCGTAGATGTGGTGGGCGTCGCGCAGATAGCGCTCCACCGGGCGGTCGGTGAACAGGCCGCTCGCCGCATGGATCTCCATGGCGTCGCCGGCCGAATCGATGGCGGACTCGACATTGAGGTACTTGGCGTTCATCAACTCCGCGTCGCAGGGCTGCCCTTGGTCCATGAGGTGAACAGCGTGATAAGCGGCGAGCCGGGCGGTCATCAGCCGGTGCTTCATACGGCCCAGCTTGATCTTGATGTTGTTGAGCTCGCCGAGCGCCGCGCCATACCGTTCGCGTTCGATGCACAGCGCGGTCGTCTCCTCCAGCACGGCCTGGTGGATGCCGAGGGAGACCGCGGTCAGGTTGGGCCGCCCGTAGAGGACGCTGGAGGAGTACGCGACGGCCAGGCCCTGTCCTTCCCTGCCGAGCAGGTTCGCGGCCGGTACCCGGCAGTCCTCGAAGATCATTTTTCCGAAACTGAATCCGTGCAGCCCCATGGCGGGCTGTTGTTCGGCGAGCGAGAACCCGGGGCGGTCGGCCTCGACGAGGAAGGCCGAGAGGCCCTTGGAGCCCTCACCGGTGCGGACGATCACGCCGTGCACGTCGCCGACGTGACTGTTCCCGACGAAGACCTTGTGGCCGTTGAGGATGTAGTCGTCACCGTCGCGTACGGCGGTACTGGTCATGCCGAGGACATGGCCGCCCGACTCCTCCTCGGTGGTCGCGATGGTGGGCAGGCAGTCACCGGCCGCGATACGCGGCAGCCAGGCCGTTTTCTGGACATCGTTGCCATAGTGGATGATCTTGGCCGTACCCAGCTGGGATGCCTGCACCATGGCACCCATCGCCCCGCTGACGCGGGCCAGTTCCTCGATGATGATGGTCTTGGCGAGATGGCCCGCCCCCATACCGCCGTAGGCCCGGTCGATGGTGACACCGATCCAGCCCTGCTGGGCGATCAGCCGGGACACGTCGTGGGCGACGCCCCGGGAGGCTTCCATCTCGGGTATGCGGGGACGCACCTCGCGCTCGGCGAACTCACGCACACGCTGCCGTAGATCCTCGTGCCGTTGCTTGGTGAAGTACCGTTCCACGACCCCTCCTCCGCACTGCCTCCGCGTCCGTTCGGATACGGAGGGACGTCCTTCGGGCAGTGGTTCTCCGCCTCCAGGCAGACCGTCTGTTGGATTGTCGTCTTGTCGATCCATCTCGGCCAAGATCGTCAGCACTCTTTGACTGAAACCCTCCGTCTTGTAAATCGATCGCAACTGTGCGATGGGCGGGGTCACTTGGTCGCATCCGGTCACTTGTGAAACACGGGCGCCACGGGCCGTACCACACGCCACTGACAATGCCACAGGGCTGCCCACCAGGAACGCGCCTCCCCGGCGGACTCACCGCAGCGGCGCCTGCGCGAAGTGCGCGGTGGACCGCCGGTGAGCGAGGTTCGCGGCCCTGTCAGCGGAGTTCAGCCAGAATCAGCGGGGCACGGATATGCCGGGGTGTCCATGGGCATGCATCGATGATTGACCTGTCCGGCAGCGCACGACTGTCCCTCGCGATGCTGGGCGGCAGATGGGCTCCGCAGAGGCTCTGGCTGTGGGTTGCCCCTCCCGCCTCTGTCGCGCGGACGTCACAATGACGGACGTGCCCGACAACACGCTCTGGGTTGCTGCGCTGACCGCCGGAACGGCCGTCCTGGCGAGCTGGGTCACCAGCCGCGGAAACGCCAACGCCGCCCGCCTTCAGGCCGAAGCCGCCTCCGAATCACAGCGGACCGCCCGGCAGCGGGAAGCCCGGCGCGAGGCGTACGCGGCGGTCATCGACAAAGCCGTCGCCATCGGCGAGCTGTACTGGAAGATCCCCGAGGCGACGCGCATCACCGAGCCCGAAGCCCGGCGCGCCGAGATCCTGCGCCTGCGCGAACAGATACGGGACGTCTACGCCGCGCTCCTGCGATGCGTCCAAGTCGTCACGCTGGAAGGGCCGGACGACGTGGCGGAGGCAGCCGCTGCCCTCGACGAGGCGACCCCTTCCACCGCCCGCCTCATGCGAGCCATGGCCGAGGGCGACCCGGCAGCCGAACGACAGCTCACCGAAGAGACTCGTGCCTACTGGCCTGCACTGACCGAGTTCATCGCGCGGGCGAGCAAGGCCGTGCGCACCATGTGACGCCCCGCAGCCGTCCGGCGGACCTACCGCCCGTACAGGAAGAACTTCGCCGGGACGAAGACCTCATGGCCGGTCGGGAAGCGGACACGTACGCCTGCTGTCGTCCACGTGGTGGATTCGATCCCGTCCGCGCCCAGATCCGTGTCGACACCTACCCAGTGCCCGTAGGACAGTCCGGGGTCCCGGCCGATGACCAGCCTGTAGGAGTGCCGGCCCGACAGGGTGTGCTCGTGCACCAGGCCCAGGTGGTGCGCCGAGTCGTCCTCGTAGGTCACCGACGAGGGGGCGCTGCTGCGGTACGTGACATCGGACCGAGGCCACCACAGGACGGTGAAGAACACGGCGGTCAGGGCAACGCCCGCGGCGCCGGCGAGCAGCGCCTGTACGACTTTGCCCCACAGCCGTCGTGGCGGCGCGGGCCGGCCGGGCAGGGCCGTCGGGTCAGCAGCTGGGCTGGGCACGGTGCGAGGTGAAGTGGGCGCCTGCGGCGGGCAGGTACAGCAGCGCAGCGACGGCGATCGCCAGGACCTCGTGGGTGCGCTCCGCGGCGAGGGACACGTCGAAGCCGCTCATGGTCAGGTTGTTCACGAGCCAGAGGGCGCACAGTGCGCCGGCGGCGGTGAGAACGACGCGGGCCCAGCGGTGCCCCGCTCGCATCTTGTACGCGCAGAGCAGCCACAGGCCGTTCAGCGCGACCAGCACGCCTGCGGACACGGCGAGTTGCCCGAGTGCCTCGGACGGCCCCCTGTCCGCGCGGAGGTCGCCCCAGCCCGTCGGAGCGATGACGAACGAGCCCAGCACCCACCCGACGAGTTCGACGGCCGTCCCGGCCATCGACAGCGCGAAGGCCAGGCGCACCGGCTTCGGTGCCCCGTCGGCCCGGTCGAGCCCCGTGGTGACCATCCGTACTCCTTGTGCCGCTCGGTAGGCGTCGCTTCCCCAGTGACGCCTCGTGCCCGGCTAGACCGCGAATCGGCCCGACGAGTTCCATCGATGAAGGGCTGCGGGGGAGTCCGTGGCCGTTCTTGACCATGACGCGGCGGCAGGGTTTCTACTGAAAGCCGTGCGGATCGGAGCGATCACCGCATGGCGGGCGAACCCCTGGAGAGGACCCACGATGGACACCGGTACGGAGAAGAACCTGGCCCTGCTGCGCACGGCCTACACGACGCTGGAGAGCGGAGATCTCGACGCGTGCGTGGAGCTGCTGGCGGAGAACTTCATCGCCAACCTCCCCGGGCTGCCCGACCCGTTGCACGGCCGGGAGATCTGGCGGCTGGGCACCGAGGCCATGGTGGAGGGATTTCCCGACCTGACGATCGATGTCGAGGACATGTTCGGCGCGGGCGACAAGGTGGCCGTGCGGGTCCACTTCCGTGGAACGCACCGGGGCACGTTCCAAGGGGTCGAGGCGACGGGGAGGCCGGTCAGCTTCCGGAGCATCGAGATCTACCGCGTCGAGGGCGGCAGGATCGCGGAGGAGTGGGTATCACCGGACATGATCGGCCTCATGCAGCAGATCTCGCCCGTGCCGGCCGGCCACTGACCCCCGTGTGCACACCCGACGGGGGCGTGCGGCGACGGTCTGCCCATCGCCGCACGCCGGGTGCCGACCGCTCACCGGACCGACAGCGGAGCCGGTCGGCGAGGCGACAGCCCCGCACCGTCGGTGGAGCAGGCGGCTACGTCCAGATCGCGTTGACCCACTCCGGGTGGTCGATGAAGGGGTTGCGGTTGCGCTGGATGCCGAAAATGGCCTCATTGCGCTTCTGCTCGAACGCGTCCGGCGGGTCCTCGGTGTTCCACTGCTTGAGCACGGACAGCCGGCCGATCGCCGGTGCGGAGCCGTTGTTCACCTTGTCGTTCGGCTCCAGGTCCGGAGCGCCGTCCTCGCCGTCGTAGCGGACGGCCATGTAGAGGATCATGCGGGCGACGTCCCCCTTGACCTGGTCGCGGGGCTCGAACGAGTCGCCGTCGGCGAAGTTCCCGGGCGCCTCGGCGACCTCGTCGCCGCCGTTGTCGAAGTCCAGGTTCCCGCGCGTGCTGTTCACGGACACGTCCGCGGGCCGCAGATGGTGGATGTCGGTGCCCGGACCGGTGGCGGTACCGAAGTCGCCGTGGGACTTCGCCCATACGTGTTCGCGGTTCCAGTCGTCGGGCCCGCTCCCGTTGGTGGTCTTGGCCTGGGAGCGGCCGGTGTAGAGGAGGATGACGTTCGCCGCGTTGGCGGGGTCCTCGTCGGTCTTCTTGAGCGCTTCCCACACGTCGTCGTAGGAGAGCTTCGTCTGCTCGCTGATGATCGTGTGCAGAGCCGCTTTCAGCTCCGGGCCGCTCTTGCCGAGGGCACCCTCGTAGTAGGTGTCGTCGAGGGCCCCGACGGTCGTGCGCTCGTCGGGGGAAGTGCCGGGCTGACCGGCGAAGGCGACGGTGGGGACTGCGACGGCCGCTGCCGCCACGGCTATGACGGCGTGGCGCCACGGGCGCCGGCGGGAAAGTCGGTGAGTGGACATGTGTGGGGGGAGTCCTCTCCGGTTCGGGCACCCCGCTCTGCGGGCCAACGCGGCACGTGCGGCGGGGTGATGGGCTGTTGGCCCTCGGAGACTGGCACGGAGTGCCCGCCGGGAAGTGGACACGATGCGCGTATCTCGTACCGAGACGGTGAACGGCGCGCAGCTCGTGACGACCGGGCTCGCCACGCTTCCCGCGTGCGGCCCGGGACGACCAACTACCTTGCGGTGCATGGCAATGACTCACTACCGTGCACCACATGACAAAGGAGCTGCCCGCCGTCG
The DNA here is from genome assembly GCF_036169555.1 of Streptomyces sp. NBC_00306. Lineage (GTDB taxonomy): Bacteria > Actinomycetota > Actinomycetes > Streptomycetales > Streptomycetaceae > Streptomyces > Streptomyces achmelvichensis. The sequence goes on from NZ_CP108032.1 coordinate 6,961,609, forward strand.
ACCAACGGCGCAGCCAGTTGTTGCGGGGCGTGCTCGACCTGTGCCTGCTCGCGAAAATCGCCGAACGGCCGCGTTACGGCTATGAGTTCGTGGAGGCTCTGGCCGCCGACGGGCTGGAGCTCATCAGCGAGGGCAGCATCTATCCGTTGCTGGCCCGGATGGAGCGGGCAGGGCTCGTCGACACGTTCCGGGCGCCGTCGGCCACCGGCGGTGCGCCGCGCAAGTACTACCGACTCACCAGCGCCGGAGAGGCTGAACTCGCCGGCGGCCGTGCCGCCTGGACGCACTTCACCGAAGCGGTCGGCCGGACGCTGGACCACGACACCACGGGGGGAACCACATGACGACGCGCGAGCAGGTGCTGGCGGTCTGCAAGGCCAACTGGGAGTACCGCGGCCTCGACGAAAACTCCGTACGGGAGATGCTCGACGAGCTCGACGACCACCTTCGGGACGCCGCTGCCGACGGGCGTGGCGCCGAGGCGGTGGTCGGCAAGGACATGAAGGCCTTCGCCGCGTCCTGGGCCCGCGCGAGGGCACCGCTGCCGGTCCGGCTGCTGCGTATGACCGCCATGACCGCTTTCGTCACCGGCTGGATGCTCCTCTTCGGCCACCTCGTCCGCTGGACTGCGGAACTCCCCGTCTCCACAAGCCGTATCGCCTTCTTCGCGGTCCTCGCGACGGTCAGTGTCACCTGGGACATGAGGCGAGGCGGCTCCGCGCTCGGCAGGGGGTGGCTGGTCGCCAATACGGCCGCGGTGGCCGCAGCGATATCGATCGTGTGGCTGGCCGGTGATCGGACACTCTTCCACCTGCCGCTGTGGTGCTCGCTCCTGCTGCTTGCCCCCGGCCTGCCGTACGCCCTGGCCGACGCCCGCGCGAAGCGCAGGGCCGGCAGGTCCCGGGCCGCAACGGCCCCTGCTGCCACATAAATCGGACGAGGACTGAGGACGAAAGCGCGGGTGGGGCGGGCCACAGCAGCCCCACCCGCGACACCCCCACGGACACGGTGCACACCACATGGAACCTGCATGGCTCATCCCGCTCATCCCACTGACGATCGGCGCGGGCTTCCTGAGCTTCGGCGTCTACGGACTCCGTCGCGCCCGGGTGCTGCGTAGCGCGGGTCTCACCGTCGAGGGGCGGATCGTCCGTCACGATGTCCGGCGGAACGACGAAGGCGTCACGTTCTACCACCCGGTCGCGGCCTGGACGACCCGGGACGGGCGGACGTGCGAGTACTCGTCCAGGCTCGGACGCGGTTCGGTCCGGCACGGGAGCGGCTTCCGCGCAGGAACCCTCGTGTCGGTCCGGTACGACCCGGCGGATCCCCGGCGGTTCGAAATCGAGGGCTGGGACTCCACCGTCATCGACCTGGTGTTCACCGTCGTGGGGTCGGTGATCACAGCGGGCACCCTGGTCGTGCTGCTCGTCCTTTTGCTCATTCCCTGAGGCCCGGACGACGCCCGGATGCGGGGTGCGGGCGGCGACGACCCGTGTGCCGGACAACGTCGGTCCGGCCCACGGGTCGTCGCCGCGAAGGCGTCCGGCACGTCACGCAGTCGGGAACGCTCCCTCCCGTACGTCGTCCGGCCCGATGTCCCGCAGTTCGCCCTCCAGCAGCAGCCAGCGCGTGATGCCGATCGACTCCAGGAACGTCACATCGTGGCTCGCCACGATCAGTGCTCCCTCGTACGCCTCCAGCGCCGCCGTCAGTTTGCGCACGCTCGCCATGTCCAGATTGTTCGTCGGCTCGTCGAGCATGAGCAGCTGGGGTGCGGGCTCCGCCAGCAGCAGGGCGGCGAGCGCGGCCCGGAACCGTTCTCCGCCCGAGAGCGTGCCGGCCGGCTGGTCGGCACGTGCGCCCTTGAACAGGAAGCGCGCCAGCCGTGCCCGGATGCGGTTGTCGGTCGCCTCCGGGGCGAACCGGGCCACGTTCTCGACCACACTGAGCGCGTCGTCGAGTACGTCGAGCCGCTGCGGCAGAAAGCGCAGCGGCACCGCGGTCGCCGCCTCGCCCGCGACCGGCTCCAGTTCACCGGTGATCGTGCGCAGCAGCGTCGTCTTGCCCGCGCCGTTGCGGCCGATCAGGGCGATCCGTTCCGGGCCGCGTACCTCGAACTCTCCCTTCACCTCGGCTCCGTAGCGCAGCCGCAACTCGCTCAGCCGCAGGACCTCACGGCCCGGGTGGACCTTGGTGGACGGCAGCTCGATACGGATCTCGTCGTCGTCCCGGACCGCGAGCGCGGCCTCGTCGAGACGCTCCTTCGCCTCGGCGAGCTTCTCCGTGTGCATGATCCGGTGCTTGCCCGCCGAGACCTGGGCCTGACGTTTGCGCGCCCCCATGACGATCTTGGGTTCGCGCTTGTTGTCCCACATCTTCTGGCCGTAGCGCTTGCGGCGGGCCAGTTTGACCTGGGCATCGGACAGTTCACGCTTCTGGCGCTGCACATCCGCCTCGGCGACGCGCACCATCCGCTCGGCGGCCTCCTGTTCCACGGCGAGCGCCTCCTCGTAGGCCGAGAAGTTGCCTCCGTACCAGACGACCTCCCCGTCGCGCAGGTCGGCGATCTGGTCGACGAGCTCCAGCAGTTCGCGGTCGTGGCTCACCACGACCATCACCCCGGACCACCCGGCGACCGCCTCGTACAGCCGGCGGCGCGCGTACAGATCGAGGTTGTTCGTCGGCTCGTCCAGCAGCAGGATGTCCGGCCCGGCCAGCAGCAGCGCGGCGAGCCGCAGCAGCACGGCCTCGCCGCCGGAGACCTCGCCGATCGTGCGGTCGAGCCCCACCTGGCCGAGGCCCAGCTGATCGAGGGTCGCGCGGGCACGTTCCTCGACGTCCCAGTCGTCGCCGACCGTCTCGAAGTGGTGCTCACTCGGGTCGCCGGCCTCGATGGCGTGCAGCGCGGCGCGGGTCCCGGCGATGCCGAGCACCTCGTCCACGCGCAGGTTCGTGCCGAGCGCGACGTTCTGCGGCAGATAGCCGACCTCGCCCACGGTGCGGACCGTGCCGTCCGTGGGAGTCAGCTCCCCGGCGATGAGTTTCAGCAGCGTCGACTTCCCTGATCCGTTGACGCCGATGAGACCGGTACGGCCGGGGCCCACGGCGAGCTGGAAGTCGTCGAGGACACCGGTGCCGTCGGGCCAGGCGAAGCCGAGAGCGGTGCAGGTGATGTGGGTGGAAGCGGTAGACATGAGGGCGTCTCCCTGTTGCGTGGAAGGGTTCGGGGCAACGGGTGGGGACACCGAGATGTGGGCGACGGCCGCCGACGGGGCACAAGAGGTGATGGATAAGTCCCGGCCGGGGGAGAAACGGCTCGTATGCCGAGGTCGCACGCACTGCGCACGCCGCACTGACTGCGGCTGTGACGCACGGTGTCTCAGGACCTCAGACGAGCAACGTCCTTCTCCGATCGACGACAACAGAACCGTTGTACACCGTAAGAGCGCACCCAGGGCCTGTCAACGGAATTACGTGACCAGGGCCTGCCCGCGCGACGCACCAGGAGGCACCAGCCCATGCCCGACGCATCGCTCTCGCTCGCCGCCCGGCTCGCTCTCCTCGCCTGGGACCCCGAACGGATGAAGCTCACCGGCGCCTCCCAGCTCGCCCACCTCGTCCGGGCCGGGGCACTCACGGAACTCGCCCAGCGGAGCATGCTCGCCGACGACGACGGGATCGCCCGGCCCGTCTCCGACGACCGCACCGGCGATCCGGCGCTCGACGACCTCCTGGAACTGATCGAGGAGTCCAGGCCCCGCACGTGGAAGAGCTGGGTCACCAGTCATTCCAAGTACACCCTCGACGCCGTCCAGGCCCAGCTCGCCGGCACCGGTCATCTGCGGAAGGAGCACAGGCGGGGGCTGTTCTCCAGAACGCAGTACCGCCTGGAGCGTCCCGACGTCGTGAAGGCGTTGCGCGCGGACGCGCGGGACGTCCTGACCGGTCCGGTCCCGGTGGACCAGGTCTCCGACCGGGACGCGGCACTGGTCGCGCTGGCCGCCGCGGCCGAGCTGCGGACCCTCGCGACCGGCAGCGAACGCCGTCGGTACAAGGAACGCATCGAAGCCCTCACCGTGCGCAGCGGCACGGCGGCGCCCGCCCTGAAGAAGGTGATCGACGAGGTACGGACCGCGGTCGTCGTGGTCGCGGCGACGACGGCGGCCACCGCGGGCAGCGGCTGAATACCGGACACGGCCCCCCGCGGGACGTTGATGTCGGAAAGCTGCCAGCCGGGCACCGGGGCCGGGTGATTGGCTCCACGCATGACGACCTCGATCGAACGCGCCCGCCGCTTCCGCTCGCTGCACACCGCCGAACGTCCCCTCGTGCTGCCCAACGCCTGGGACACCGCGAGCGCCCGCATCATCGCCCAGGCCGGTGCCGAGGCGATCGCCACCACGAGCGCCGGCGTCGCGTGGGCCCTGGGCGCCGCGGACGGCGACCGGTTGGACCGCGCTGCCGCGCTGGAGCACCTCGGCCGTATCGTCGCGGCCGTCGACGTGCCGGTGACCGCGGACATCGAGGGCGGTTACGCGCAGACCGCGGACGGGGTCGCCGAGACCGTCCGCGCGGTGCTCGCCGCGGGCGCCGTCGGCATCAACATCGAGGACGGTCCGCGCTCCCACGAAGAGCATCTGCGCCGGATCGGGGCGGCGCGGGCCACGGCGGACGCGGCAGGCGTCCCGCTGTTCGTCAACGCCCGCACGGACGTGTTTCTGGCGGGCATCGGCCCCGAGGCACGGCGGCTGGAGGAGACGCTGAAGCGTGCCGCCGCCTGCGTCGCCGCCGGCGCGGACGGGATCTTCGTGCCGGGGGTCACCGACGCGGACATCGTGGCGGCCCTGGTGCGGGGGATCGACGCCCCGCTGAACGTGATGACGGGTCCGGGAGCGCCGAGCACCGCGGAGTTCGCGCGGCTCGGGGCAGCGCGGATCAGCGCGGGCTCCTCGATCGCCCAGGCGGCCCACGCGCTCGTCCGCGACGCCGCCCGTGAACTGCTCACCGACGGCACGTGCACGACTGTGGCAAACGGCTACGACTACGGCGAGCTCAACGCGCTGCTCGGTGCGCGGCGTTAGCTCGTGTCCGCGTCCGCGGGACTCAGCTCGCGTCGCGCAGCAGCTCGACCAGGTTGTGGTCGAGGTCCAGATAGAGGTGCTCGCGCCCGGCGGGCACCACCGCCTGGACACGCCCCAGGAACCGGCGCAGCTCGCTGGTGCGGATGTGCACCATCGCCACACCCTCGGGGGCGTGGAACTCCACGACCGTGCGGTCGTAGCCGTACGGCCGCACCCGGACGTCCCCGAGCCCCGCCGGGGCGTCGACGCCCGCGGCGAGCAGCTCGCGGGAGAACGCCCAGGACACATCGGTGCCTTCCAGGGTCGCCGTGGCGGGGAAGGCGATCCGTACGGCGTAGGGGTCACGGCGGTCGTAGAGCAGCGTCGCCGGGACGGATTCCATCCGGGGCGCCGAGGCGACCATACGTGCCTGCACGGCGTGTTCGATCACGGTGGACAAGACCTTCTCCTCGGTGCACGGCTCGCCGGCGTCTGCCTGACACCGGAGGAGACGGCAGAACGAGCCATTGCGTGCATCGGAACCATGCGTGACGTGTGTCACCGCCCGCGCGCGTCAGGCGGCACCCTGGACGGGGTGCGGCGGGTGGGCTAGCTTCCAGCGCCATGACGTCCATGGGGAAGACGAGACGAATGGTGTCGGTGGGGCTGTGCGCGGCGGCGGTTGCCGCGGCTCTGACGGTCCCGGCACAGGCGGCCCAGCACACCGGCGGCGCGGTGTCGCCGCAGTGGAACCTCAAGCAGACCGGTACGGATGTACGGTTCCGCGGACTCGCGGCCGTCAGCCGCGACACCGCCTGGGTGGCGGGCTCCAAGGGCACCGTGCTGCGCACCGCGGACGGCGGACGCAGCTGGCGCAACATCTCGCCCCCGGGAGCGGGGGAGCTGGAGTTCCGCGACATCGAGGCGTTCGACAGCCGTCGCGCCGTGGTGCTGGCGATCGGCGAGGGCGAGGCTTCCCGTGTCTTCCGCACCACGGACGGGGGAGCGACCTGGACGGAGTCCTTCCGCAACCCGGATCCGAAGGCCTTCTACGACTGCATAACCTTCTTCGACAGCAAGCACGGCCTCGCCATGAGCGACCCGGTCGACGGCAAGTACCGCATCCTGTCGACGGCCGACGGCGGCGCCTCCTGGAAGGTGCTGCCCAGCGCCGGGATGCCGGCCGCGCTGCCCGGCGAAGCGGGCTTCGCGGCGAGCGGCCAGTGCCTCGTCAGCTCGGGTCCGAAGGATGTCTGGCTCGCGACCGGCGGCGGCGCCACGGCCCGTGTGCTGCACTCCTCCGATCGCGGCCTGAACTGGACCGTCGCCGAGTCCACCATCCCGGCGGGCGATCCGGCGCGTGGGGTCTTCGCCCTCGCCTTCAGTGACCGCCGGCACGGCCTGGCCGTAGGCGGTGACTACCGCCCCGACCAGCAGTCGCCGAAGGCGGCGGCGGTCAGCCGTGACGGCGGCCGCAGTTGGCAGCAGTCCACGACACCGCCGCCCGCCTACCGCTCGGGTGTCACCTGGCTGCCGCACAGCAGCCGCGCGGCCCTGGCCGTCGGCCCGACCGGCACCGACCTGACGGTGGACGGGGGCCGCCGCTGGCGCACCGTCGACACCGGCTCGTACGACACGGTCGACTGCACGAAGGACTTCGGCTGCTGGGCCTCGGGGGAGAAGGGCCGCGTCGCACGGCTGGAGTTCAACTGGACCGAGGCCGGGTCCGTCATCCGCCAGGGCGTGTTCCAGAAGTAGCGCCGTCCACCCGCAGGGCGGGGCAGGCGAGACTGCTGCAACACCCCCAGGGCCCGTTGTACGGATCAGGTTCCAGGTCCCAGCCGTCGTGCAGGCCCCGAAGGTCCTGTCCGGTCGATCGGCGCGAACCCGGCATGATCCGAACGAAAGGCCTACAGCTGCTGCCGGTACGGCGCGAGTCCGGGCGCGGTCTTCGTCGCGATGAACTCGGTGATCCGGTACTCGCACACGCCGCCGACCGTGAAGGGGTCGGCCGCCGCGATCTCCTCGATCCGCGCGCGGTCGTCCCCCACGGCCAGGATCACGCCGCCGTCACGCGGGTTCTTGCGGCCCGAGGCGATGAACACACCCTCCTCGTAGAGCGCGTCCAGCCAGGCCACGTGCGCATCGAGCAGCGCGTCGACGTGCTCGATCGGAGCGGTGTAGGTCAATTCCAGTACGAACATGATCGACAGGCTAGCCCGTGGTATGCCGTGCCGTTCCGGGGTGGTCCGGTGTACCCGGGACGGCCCGGCGCGCGCCTTCGTCCCCTCGGGGGCGCGTACCTGTCGGGCACCTCCGTGAACCCGGTCGCGGACTTCGGGCAATAGTGAGTGCCCAGACCGCCGCGCGATACGGAGACCGTGTGACCAGCCCGCCCGACAGACATGACGAGGACGCCTCGGTGATAGCCCGGTCCCTGGACCGGCCCGAGGTCTTCGGTGAGCTGTACCACCGGCACGCCGCGGGCATCCACCGCTACGTCACCCGCCGTCTCGGTGACGACGCGGCCGACGACATCACGTCCGACACCTTCCTCATCGCGTTCCGCACCCGCACGCGCTACGACCTCACCCGGTCCAGCGCCCTGCCCTGGCTCTACGGCATAGCGGCCAACCTCATCGGGCGCCAACGCCGCTCCGAGGTACGGGCGTTGAAGGCCGTGGCCCGTACCGGCCTCGACCCCGTCGCCGAGTCGTGGACGGACCGGTCCGACAGCCGGGTGAGCGCGCAGGCCGCACACCGGTCCCTGGCCGGCGCCCTCGCCGGGCTGCCCGCGCGCGACCGCCATGTCCTCCTGCTGACCGCCTGGGCGGACCTCACCTACCAGGAGGTCGCCGAGGCACTGTCGATCCCGGTCGGGACCGTGCGGTCCCGGCTCAACCGCGCCCGGAAGAAGGTCCGTACGGCCGTCGGCGGGAGCGATCCCACGTCCTACGAGACAAGCCAGTCGCAGGAGGCGGCCACCCATGGATGAGATGCAGACGCTCGGCGAGTTCCGTGCCGACGCACCGGCCGCCGACCGCGCCCGCCTGGCTCCCGGCCACGAGCGGCTCCTCGCCGAACAGGGCAGGAAGCCCCGCTTCCGCGGCAACTGGAAACTCACGGCACTCGGCGCCGCTGCCGCCGTCGCGGCCGCCGCCGTGCTGTCGACACAGCTCGGACCGGACCCCGCTCCGCCGCGCCCGCAGACCGGGACCGAGGCCGTGTCCCAGCCCCGGGACGGTCAGTGGATCTATCGCAAGGTCGTCGAGTGGCAGGCGCCGCTGAACTTCGTCAACGACCTCAACCCGACGACCGACGACAGGGCGGGGAGACCTGACGGCTGGACGCATGAATCGGAGAGCTGGACGCAGTACGGCAGCGGCAAGCTGATGCGGACCCTGCCCCAGTCGAAGCAGATCGACCGTCATGGCATCACCACCGCCAACGGGGGCTCCCCGAAGGCGCTGCGCGGCAGGATCGCGAAGCTGCCCGACGAACCGGCCGCGCTGTTCCGGGCGCTGAGCACGATCTTTCCCCTCGGTTCCGGCGGTGCCGCGGAGCAGAGCCTGGTGGACAGCGCCAACTACCACCGCGTGGTGATGGCCTTCACGGAGGTCGACGAGATTCCGCCGAAGGTCCGTGAGTCGCTGTTCCGCGTCCTCGGCACGCTCTCCGGTGTCACGGTCTCGAAGCAGCCGGTCGAGGACGCCGCGGGCCGGCCGGCCCTGGCGGTGTACGAGACGGTCACCGATACCAGCCGGTCGCTGAACCTGCGCCGGGAGCTGCTGATCGACCCGACGACCCATACGTACCTCGGCGAACGCACCCTGTATCTGGCCGGCGGAAAGCTCGACGGCAAGGTGACCACGAAGGACACGCTGGTGAGGCGTTCGGCTCTGGTGGCGAACAAGGTGGTGGACAACCACAGTCTGCGTTCCTGAGCCGGACGTTGCCGTATCCGGCGCGGGCGACGGCTCCGCGGGCGGGCCGAATGCCCGCGGAGCCCGTGCCGTTGGAGCCTGTGCCGTTCACGGGGCGGCCGCCTGGCCCCGCGTCGTAAGGTGGCCGCACCATGAAGATCATCGAGAAGCCCGCAGGCTGGCCCGCCGACGAGGCGACGGCCATCGCCGTCCAGGACGAACTGCGGACCCGCGTGGTCCTGGACGAGCCGGGACCGCCGCCGTCCTCCGGGCTGGTGACGGGCGTGGACGTGGCCTACGACGACGAGCGTGACGTCGTCGCGGCGGCGGCCGTCGTGCTGGACGCCGGGACGCTCGACGTCGTCGAGGAGGCCACCGCGGTCGGCCGGGTGGCCTTCCCCTATGTTCCCGGGCTGCTGGCCTTCCGTGAGATCCCCACCGTCATGGCCGCTCTGGCCTCCCTCACCCGTGACCCCGGCCTCGTCGTCTGCGACGGCTACGGACGGGCGCACCCCCGGCGCTTCGGGCTTGCCGCCCACCTCGGGGTACTGACCGGACTGCCGGTCGTCGGAGTCGCCAAGAACCCCTTCGTCTTCACCCACGCCGAACTCGGGCCCCGCCGGGGCGATGTCGCCGCCCTGCTCGCGGACGACGGGGAGGAGGTCGGCCGTGCGCTGCGCACCCAGGACGGTGTGAAACCGGTCTACGTCTCGGTCGGCCACCGCACCGGCCTCGACAACGCCTGCGCGCACATCCTCGCCCTGACACCGCGCTACCGGCTCCCGGAGAGCACCCGGCGTGCCGACCGGCTCTGCCGCCGGGCACTCATCGAGGCGACCGCGTAGGACGTACCCGGCTCGGGACGGCCCGACCGCCCGGCCGGCTCCGGCAGCCGGGCCGCCCCCGCCGTCAGCGCGCGGCCGCCACCCGGAAGCGGATCCCGGCAGCCTGGAGCCGCCCCAGCAGCGCGTCGCCCATCGCGACAGCCGTGGTGACCTGCCCCGAGGTGTCCGGCAGGGTGTCGAAGACCAGGCACAGCGCCGACTCGGCGAAGATCTTCGCCGTCTCGTCGTAGCCCGGATCGCCGCCCGAGACCTCCGTGTAGACGGTGCGTCCGCCGCCCTCGCCGACGAAGCGCACCGAGAACCAGCTCTTCGCCCGGCGCTTCTCGTCGGGCCCCTCGCCCGGCTTGACCCGTTCCGACAACCAGCGCCGCGCCGCGGACAGTTGGGCGAGTCCCACCAGGGCGCCGACCGCCGCGACCCCGCCCGCAGCCATGGGCAGGGTTTTGACCGCCGCGTAGTGGCGGTAGCGGAAGTCCGGCCCGTAGCGGGCCAGCGCCCGCGCCGACCGGGCGATGATCTGGCCGTCGATCACCGGCAGCGGCAGCGCCCAGGCCTGCGTCTCCCGGCTGAACCTCGGTGTGCCGAGCGGGGAGCGTGCCCGCCGTCCCATCAACCGCGGCTCGTGCAGCCGTCGTTGGTGCGCGGCCTTCGCCATCTGCCGGCCGCGGCCCATCGCGTTGAGCGCGGACGCGAACGTGCCGCCCGAGAAGGCCGCGTTGGAGCGGACGAACCCGTCGACGTTCAGCGGTACGTCCTGCGGCAGCTGCTGGACCGTGTAGTACGCGCCGAGGTCGTGCGGCACGGAGTCGAAGCCGCAGCAGTGCACCAGCCGCGCCCCGGTCTCCCGGGCCCGTGCGTCGTGGCGGACGTACATCAGGTCCACGAACTCGGGCTCGCCCGTCAGGTCGATGTAGTCCGTCCCCGCCTCGGCGCAGGCGGCGACCAGCGGCTCGCCGTACCAGAGGTAGGGGCCGACGGTCGTGGCCACCAGCCGGGCGGACTCAGCGAGTTCGCGCAGCGCCTGCTCGTCGTCGGCCTGCGCCTCGATCAGCGGGAGGGCCGCGCAGCCCGGGTGGTTCTCGGCGAGGCGCTCGCGCAGCCGTTCGAGCTTCTGGCGGCTGCGGCCCGCGATCGCCCAGCGGCATCCCTCCGGCGCGTGCGCAGCGAGGTACTGGGCGGTGAGCTCCCCGACGAATCCCGTGGCTCCGAAGAGCACGATGTCGTACGGGCGCTGCTCGCGACCGGTCGCGTCCTGCCTGTTCAATGGCCCCTCCGCCGTTGTCGTCGGTGGCTGAGGCTAGCGTGCGAACGCGCCCGGAAAAAGATGCGTTCCCCATCGGTAACATCCGGCTGCCCCGAGGTCAGGACGCGCAGCGGGCCGAATCTAAGCGCTTGCTCGGCCCAGACCCTTGTATCCGGTGGAACGCGTTCTTACCATCGCTGGTGTTACATCAGTTGTGTCACATCAGAGCAGGGGACTCCATGGCAGTGGCAGGGAACGGCCCGCTCTCCGGAGTACGGGTGGTCGAGCTGGCAGGAATCGGCCCCGGCCCGTTCGCCGCCATGCTCCTGGCCGACCTGGGCGCCGATGTCGTACGGGTCGACCGGCCCGGCGGCGCCGGACTCGCGATCGACCCCGCGTACGACCTCACCAACCGCAACAAGCGCTCCGTACTGATCGACCTCAAGGCCGACGACGGGCCCGAGCAGGTGCTCGCCCTCGTCGAGCGGGCCGACATCCTGATCGAGGGCTACCGTCCGGGCGTCGCCGAGCGCCTCGGGGTCGGGCCCGAGGAATGCCTGGCCCGCAACCCGCGGCTCGTCTACGGACGGATGACCGGCTGGGGCCAGGAGGGACCGCTGGCGCAGCGGGCGGGGCACGACATCGCCTACATCGCGATCACCGGCACCCTCGGCATGATCGGCAAACCCGACGAACCGCCCGCCGTCCCCGCCAACCTCGTCGGCGACTATGCGGGCGGCTCCCTCTATCTCGTCGTCGGTGTGCTCGCGGCACTCCAGCACGCGCGCACCGAGGACGGCCGGGGCCAGGTCGTGGACGCGGCCATCGTCGACGGCACCGCCCATCTGGCCACGATGATCCACGGCATGATGGCGGCCGGCGGCTGGCAGGACCGGCGCGGAGCGAATCTGCTCGACGGCGGCTGCCCCTTCTACGGCACCTATGAGACGGCCGACGGCGAGTACATGGCGGTCGGAGCGCTGGAGCAGCAGTTCTACAACGAGTTCGTCGAGCTGCTCGGTATCAAGGACGAGGCCCCCGCCCGTAAGGACTTCGACCGCTGGGACGAGCTGCGCGCCGCCGTCGCCGCCCGGTTCAAGACCCGTACCCGCGCGGAGTGGACCGCCGTCTTCGAGGGTTCCGACGCCTGTGTGGCGCCGGTGCTCTCCCTGCGGGAAGCCCCCGCACACCCGCATCTCGCCGCCCGCGGCACCTTCGTCGACCACAGCGGGCTGACCCAGCCGGCGCCCGCGCCCCGGTTCTCCGCCACGCCCGGTTCGGTGCGCACCGGTCCCGCCATGCCGGGAGCCGACACGGCCGCCGTGGCCCGTGACTGGGACCTGCCCGGCCTCGTCGAGCCCGTCAAGGAGGGCACCCTGTGAAGCGCCAGATCTTCGCCGCGGACCATGAAGCGTTCCGCGAGACCGTCCGCACCTTCCTCGCCAAGGAAGTCCTGCCGCACTACGAGCAGTGGGAGAAGGACGGCATCGTCAGCCGGGAGGCCTGGCTCGCCGCGGGGAGGCAGGGGCTGCTCGGCCTCGCCGTTCCCGAGGAGTACGGAGGCGGCGGGAACCCGGACTTCCGCTACAGCGCCGTCCTCGCCGAGGAGTTCACCCGGGCCGGCGCCGCCGGGCTCGCGCTCGGACTGCACAACGACATCATCGGCCCCTATCTCACCGGACTCGCCACCGAGGAGCAGAAGCGGCGCTGGCTGCCCGGCTTCTGCAGCGGCGAGATCATCACCGCCATCGCGATGACCGAACCGGGCGCCGGGTCCGACCTCCAGGGCATCCGCACGACGGCCGAGGACCGCGGCGACCACTGGATACTCAACGGCTCGAAGACCTTCATCTCCAACGGGATCCTCGCCGACCTCGTCGTCGTCGTGGCGAAGACGACGCCCGAGGGCGGTGCCAAGGGGCTGTCGCTGCTGGTCGTCGAGCGTGGTGCGGAGGGCTTCGAGCGCGGCCGCAACCTCGACAAGATCGGCCAGAAGTCCCAGGACACGGCCGAGTTGTTCTTCAACGACGTACGCGTTCCCAAGGAGAACCTCCTCGGTGAACGGGACGGCGCCTTCATCCATCTGATGACCAACCTCGCCCAGGAGCGCATGGGCATCGCGGTCGCCGGGATCGCCGCCGCCGAGTACCTGCTGGAGATCACCACCCAGTACGTCAAGGAGCGGGAAGCCTTCGGACGGCCGCTGTCCCGGCTCCAGCACATCCGCTTCGAGATCGCCGAGATGGCCACCGAGTGCGCCGTCACCCGCGCGTTCCTCGACCGCTGCATCGTCGATCACGCGAACGGCGAGCTCGACGCCGTGCACGCCTCGATGGCCAAGTGGTGGGCCACCGAACTGCAGAAGCGCGTCGCCGACCGCTGTCTGCAACTCCACGGCGGCTACGGCTACATGACCGAGTACCGCGTGGCCAAGGCCTTCACCGACGGCCGTATCCAGACCATCTACGGCGGTACGACCGAGATCATGAAGGAGATCATCGGTCGCTCCCTGCTCGCCTGACCCGACCTTCATCACCCTCGAAAGGCTGCTGTCTTGAGTACCGAAGCGTATGTCTACGACGCGATCCGCACGCCTCGCGGCCGCGGCAAGGCCACCGGCGCCCTGCACGGCACCAAGCCGATCGACCTCGTCGTCGGCCTGATCCACGAAATCCGCGACCGCTTCCCCGGACTCGACCCTGCGGCCGTCGACGACATCGTGCTCGGCGTCGTCGGCCCGGTCGGTGACCAGGGCTCCGACATCGCCCGTATCGCGGCGATCGCGGCGGGACTGCCCGACACGGTCGCCGGCGTTCAGGAGAACCGCTTCTGCGCATCGGGGCTGGAAGCGGTCAACATGGCCGCGATGAAGGTCCGTTCGGGCTGGGAGGACCTCGTACTCGCCGGGGGCGTCGAGTCCATGTCGCGGGTGCCCATGGCCTCGGACGGCGGCGCCTGGTTCGCCGACCCGATGACCAACTTCTCGGTCGACTTCGTGCCGCAGGGCATCGGCGCCGACCTGATCGCCACCATCGAGGGCTTCTCCCGCCGCGACGTCGACGAGTACGCCGCGCTCTCCCAGGAGCGGGCCGCGGCGGCCTGGAAGGACGGCCGCTTCGAGCGGTCCGTCGTGCCCGTCCGCGACCGCAACGGTCTGCTCGTCCTGGACCACGACGAGCACATGCGCCCCGGCACCACCGCGGACTCCCTCGCCTCCCTCAAGCCGTCCTTCGCCGGGATCGGCGACCTGGGCGGCTTCGACGCGGTCGCGCTCCAGAAGTACCACTGGGTCGAGAAGATCGACCATGTCCACCACGCGGGCAACTCCTCCGGCATCGTCGACGGCGCCGCCCTCGTCGCGGTCGGCAACAAGGAGGTCGGCGAGCGCTACGGGCTCACCCCGCGCGCCCGGATCGTCGCGGCCGCGGTCTCCGGCTCCGAGCCGACCATCATGCTCACCGGGCCCGCCCCCGCCACCCGCAAGGCGCTCACCAGGGCCGGGCTGACGATCGACGACATCGACCTCGTCGAGATCAACGAGGCGTTCGCCGGTGTCGTCCTGCGCTTCGCCCGCGACATGGACCTCTCCCTGGACAAGATCAACGTCAACGGCGGCGCCATCGCCATGGGCCACCCGCTCGGCGCCACGGGCGCGATGATCCTCGGCACGCTCGTGGACGAACTGGAGCGCCAGGACAAGCGGTACGGGCTCGCCACCCTCTGCGTGGGCGGCGGCATGGGTATCGCCACCGTCGTCGAGCGTCTCTGACCGTCCTGTCCCTCACGGCCCCACAACGGAGCAGTCACACCATGAGCGAGACCACCACTTCCTCGACCATCCGCTGGGAACAGGACGACACCGGCATCGTCACCCTGGTCCTCGACGACCCCAACCAGTCCGCGAACACCATGAACCAGGCGTTCAGGGACTCCATCGCGGCCGTCGCGCAGCGCGCGGAGGCCGAGCAGGACTCCATCCGCGGCATCGTGTTCACCTCGGCGAAGAAGACCTTCTTCGCCGGCGGCGACCTCAAGGACATGATCAGGATCGGTCCGGAGAACGCCCAGCAGGCCTTCGACGCGGGCATGTCCATCAAGCACGCCCTGCGCCGGATCGAGACCCTCGGCAAGCCCGTCGTCGCCGCCATCAACGGCGCGGCCCTCGGCGGCGGTTACGAGATCGCCCTCGCCTGCCACCACCGCATCGCCCTCGACGCACCCGGCTCGAAGATCGGCCTGCCCGAGGTCACCCTCGGACTGCTGCCCGCGGGCGGCGGCGTCACCCGGACCGTACGCCTGCTCGGCATCGCGGACGCGCTGCTCAAGGTGCTCCTCCAGGGCACCCAGTACTCCCCGCAGCGGGCCCTGGAGAACGGTCTGGTCCACGAAGTGGCCGCCACCCAGGACGAGATGCTGGCCAAGGCGCGCGCCTTCATCGACGCCAACCCGGAGTCCCAGCAGCCCTGGGACGTCAAGGGCTACAAGATCCCCGGCGGCACGCCCTCGAACCCGCGGTTCGCCGCCAACCTCCCCGCCTTCCCCGCGAACCTCAAGAAGCAGACCGCGGGCGCCCCCTACCCGGCGCCCCGCAACATCCTCGCGGCGGCCGTGGAAGGCTCCCAGGTCGACTTCGAGACCGCGCAGACCATCGAGGCGCGCTACTTCACCGAGCTGGTCACCGGCCGGATCGCCAAGAACATGATCCAGGCGTTCTTCTTCGACCTCCAGGCCGTGAACTCCGGCGCCAACCGCCCCCAGGGCATCGAGCCGCGCCCCGTGCGCAAGGTGGCGGTGCTCGGCGCCGGGATGATGGGCGCCGGCATCGCCTACTCCTGTGCCCGGGCCGGTATCGACGTCGTGCTCAAGGACGTCACCGCCGAGGCGGCGCAGAAGGGCAAGGAGTACAGCGAGAAGCTGCTCGCGAAGGCTCTGTCCCGCGGCCGTACGACGGAGGCCAAGCGGGACGCGCTGCTCGCCCGCATCACGCCGACCGCCGACCCCGCCGACCTCGCGGGCTGCGACGCCGTGATCGAGGCGGTCTTCGAGGACACCGCGCTCAAGCACAAGGTGTTCCAGGAGATCCAGGACATCGTCGAACCGGACGCGCTGCTGTGCTCCAACACCTCGACGCTGCCCATCACCGCGCTCGCCGAGGGCGTGACGCGGCCCGTCGACTTCATCGGGCTGCACTTCTTCTCGCCCGTCGACAAGATGCCGCTCGTCGAGATCATCAAGGGCGAGCGCACCGGCGACGAGGCGCTGGCCCGCGCCTTCGACCTGGTCCGGCAGATCAACAAGACGCCCATCGTCGTCAACGACTCGCGCGGCTTCTTCACCTCGCGCGTGATCGGCCAGTTCATCAACGAGGGCGTGGCGATGATCGGCGAGGGCGCCGACCCCGTCTCGGTCGAGCAGGCCGCCGCCCAGGCGGGCTACCCGGCCAAGGTCCTCTCGCTGATGGACGAGCTGACGCTCACCCTGCCGCGCAAGATCCGCAACGAGACCCGGCGCGCGGTCGAGGAGGCCGGCGGCACCTGGGCGGGCCACCCGGCGGACGCGGTCATCGACCGGATGGTCGACGAGTTCGGCCGCCCGGGCCGCAGCGGCGGGGCCGGCTTCTACGACTACGACGGGGAGGGCAAGCGTGCCGGGCTCTGGCCCGGAGTCCGCGAGCACTTCGCGAAGCCGGACGTCGAGATCCCCTTCGAGGACATGAAGGAGCGGATGCTCTTCTCGGAGGCGCTCGACACGGTGCGCTGCCTGGAGGAGAACGTCCTGACGTCCGTCGCGGACGCCAACATCGGCTCGATCATGGGCATCGGCTTCCCGGCCTGGACGGGCGGCGTGCTCCAGTACATCAACGGGTACGAGGGAGGGCTGCCCGGCTTCGTGGCGCGCGCCCGCGAGCTGGCCGCTGCCTACGGCGAGCGGTTCGAGCCGCCGGCGCTGCTGGTGCGGAAGGCGGAGCGGGGCGAGCGGTTCAGCGACGAGGAGCAGGGCCGCTAGTGCCTCGACCGGTACCTGGGTCTGTCGTCCGGATCAGTCCCGCACGATCCGTACGACAGGCCGCCCCGGGTCCGAACCGGGGCCGCCCGTACGGTCCTTGAGCCTCGTGCGTCATCCGCCGGTGAGTGCGCCGCCTTCGCGGGCGGCGTGCTCACCCCGGTCGGCCCTGCGGGAATCGGCGTCGGTGTCCTCGGATGCCGGCGCCGATCCACGTACGGGCACACCCGCCCTGGTTCCCAACTGGGTGTCCAGCGCGGCGAGGAGCCAGTCGTGCGCGGACCCCGGTGTCGGCTCGGGCGGGCCGCCGCGCGGGCTGATCAGCTCGGCCGTCAGCTCCCAGTACCGGTCGATCCTCGGGTCGGCGGCGAGCTGCCCGGACAGCAGACGGCGGAAGCCCGGGGTGTCCCGGGTCCCGAACGCGCTCGCGTAGGCGTTCACGAAGCCGTCCAGCGCCTCACCCGGGTACGGCTCCCGGCCGCGGCGCAATGGGCCGCCTGCCAGGTCGTACGCCTCGGCCAGGCCCGCGTACAGCACCGCCGCCCCACGGGATCCCGCGACCTGGTGCGCATGGGGACGGCACGGCTTCGACCCGCCGCACGGGCCGGTCGTCATCGCGGACAGCCGGGCGAACGCGAGCACCTGAGCCGGGTCCGGATCGTCGGGCGGATGGGGGACCGCCACCTCCAGGAACGCGGACGTCGCCCGCGCCGGCATCCGGGGCGGCAGCCAGGCACGCCAGAAACGGGCCAGCGGGGCCGTGCTGGGCGGTGCGGTCACCGCCCCGACCAGCCGCAGCCGGTCCGCCCGTTCGCCGGGCGGGCTCTCCTGCACCAGCCGCAGCGCCGCCTCCCGCCAGCGCAGGGCCGCGAGCTGGGAGCCGATCGCGCGCAACTGCCCGGCGACGGCGTCCTCCAGAGCGCCGCCCGCCGCGATGGCGGGGCCCTCGCCGTCCTGCTCGTCGAGAATGCGGCGCACCTCGGCCACCGGCAGATCGAGGGTGCGCAGCGAGCGGATCAACCGCAGCCGCTCCAGTGCGCCGGGGCTGTAACGACGATGCCCGCCGGCACTGCGGGAGGCCTCCGGCAGCAGCCCGCTGTCGGAGTAGAAGCGGACGGTCTTGACGCTGACACCCGCGCGTTCGGCGAGCTCGCCGATGCCGCACAGGCCGTCGGGCGAGGAGAACACTTGAACCTCCCTCAGGGGGAGTTCCTACGGTACCGGCGAGCGCGGCCGGTCGACCGGACCGGTCCGCGGAGGGCGACGGATCGAGGAGAGGCTCATGACCGTATTCATCCTGGTGCCAGGCGTGTTCACCGGCGCAGAGGTGTGGGAGGAGACGGCCGCACGACTGGCGAAGGCGGGCGACGAGGTGCACACGGTGAACCTCACCGGGCTCGGAGAGGCCCGCGCCGCCGAGCCCACCGACGCCGAGAGGCGCGTCGATCTGGAGACACACATCGCCGATGTGCTCGGGGTGCTCGACACGGTGGACCCGGCGCCGGGCCGGGAGATCGTGCTCGTCGGCCACGACTACGGCGTCCATCCCGTGATGGGCGCCGCCGACAGACGGGCGGAGCGCGTCGCCCGGATCGTCTGTGTGGACTCCGCGCTGCCGCGGGACGGTGTCCCGGCCCTGGCCGCGGTGCCCGACCAGCGCCTGCGCGAGCAGATCGCCGAGCGGGACGGGGCGGAGCCGGGGAAGCTGCCGGCCCCGGCCCGTGACGAGTGGCAGCGCTGGGGCAGCACGGCGGGTGTTCCCGCAGCGGCGCTCGACCGGCTCACCGACCTCGCCGCACCACAGCCGCTGGGCACGCTGCTCCAACCGCTGCGGCTCACCGGCGCCGTCGCCGCGGTCCCCACCACCGGTGTGCTGTGCACCGGCAACGGTACGAGCATCGAGCTGGTCCGGATGCTGGTGGGCATGGGCGATCCCGCCCTCCAGGTCCTGACGGCCCCCGGCGTGACCTTCTTCGAACTGCCCACCGGGCACTGGCCCATGCTGTCCTGCCCCGCCGAGCTTGCCGACGTCCTGCGGAAGGCCGCCGCCGGTGAGGGAGACCGGCTGGAGCCGGCCGACGCCACGGAGCCGCCCGCCCATCTGCGGCCCTTCCTGCTCGACGTGCCCGAGCTTCCCCGCGAGCGGATCGGCAACGTGGACCTGTATCCGCCGGCCCACGCGGAGGGGCCGCGCCCGGCGGTCGTCTTCGTGCACGGCGGCCCGGTGCCCGCCGACGCCCGGCCCACCCCACGGGACTGGCCGACGCTGACGGGGTACGCCCGGTACGCGGCCGGCGAGGGCGTGGTGGGCGTGACGCTCGACCACCGCCTGCACGACGTCGCCGACTACGAGCGGGCCGCCGACGACGTGGCGGCCGCGGTGGAGAGGGTCCGGGCCGATCCGCGGGTGGACGCGGACCGGATCGCTCTGTGGTTCTTCTCGGGCGGCGGCCCGATCGCGGCGGACTGGCTGGCGGCGCCGCCGACCTGGCTGCGCTGCCTGGCGGCCACGTACCCGGTCCTGGCGCCCCTGCCGAACTGGGGACTCCCGGGCGGCCGTTTCCGGCCCGCGGAGGCGGTGACGCACGCGGGTACGCTGCCGATCGTGCTCACCCGGGTCGGGCTGGAGAGCCCCGAGATCGCGGCCACCGTCGCAGAGTTCCTGGCCGCGGCCACCGGCTGCGGAGCGCATGTCGAGGTGGTCGATGTGCCACACGGGCACCACGGCTTCGAGACCCGTGACCCGACGGACGAGTCGCGCGAGGCGGTGCACCGGGCGATGGGCAGGGTGCTGGGCCGTCTGCGGACCTAGGTCGCGGACCTGGGGTCCGGGCCGTGTTCGGTGTCCGGCTCCGACCCGAACGCGGCCCGTAGCTCCTCCTTGAGCGACCGCTGGAACGCGGTGACCAGGGCCTGCACCACCAGCGGCTGCATATGGGCCGACAGGGACTTCATCGCCGCCACGTGCTCCGGGTCGGCCTCCCGGCGCCGGTAGGGGTTCCACACCTCGTCGCGGAACAGCCGGGTGAGCTCCTGGGCGGCCGAGCGGGTGTGCTCGACCAGAACCGTGCGGGCGGCGAGGATCGTCTCGTGGGCGATGGGCACGTCCAGTAGCTGCACGCCCAGCCGGAACAGTCCGTGGTCGAGCCGGAAGACGCCCGGCTCCGGCGCCCGTTGCAGGACGTCCATCGCAACCAGCCGGCCGATGTCCTCCTCGCTCAGCGGCCGCCCGGCCCGCCGTTCCAGCTCGGCGGCGGTCGCCTCCTCCGCGGAGTCCGGCGCCCAGGACGCCACCATCGCGCGATGGATCGCGAGATCGTGGGCGCTGAGGTCGTCCGGCAGCTGTTCGAGATAGCGTTCGATGGCGGACAGCGTCATGCCCTGGTGCTGGAGCTCCTCGATGAGGGCCAGCCGGGACAGATGGGCGGGGCCGTACTGGCCCACGCGGCGGGGCCCGATCGTCGGCGGGGGCAGCAGCCCGCGGGTGCTGTAGAAGCGCACGGTGCGTACGGTCACCCCGGCACGGGCAGCCAGTTCGTCGACGGTGAGGGTCGGCTCGTCGGTCTCGGTCGCCACGCTCGTGCCTCGCTCTCCACCGCTCGTCGTCGATCTCCCTGCGGTGCAACAGTATTGCTGTCTCACCATTGTTGTGAAAGCGCTGGGAGCGGGCGGAACGATCGTCGGTGACGATTGTCAGTGGTGATCCGTACGGTGGATGCATGTCGGGGATCACGTATGTACGGGGGGACGCCACCGCGCCGCAGGGCAAGGGGGTGAAGCTGATCGCGCACGTCTGCAACGACCTGGGCGGCTGGGGGAAGGGCTTCGTGCTGGCGTTGTCCCGCCGCTGGCCGGAGCCCGAGCAGGCCTACCGCCGCTGGCACCGGGAGCGCGCGTCGAACGACTTCGGCCTCGGCGCCGTGCAGTTCGTCCGCGTCGGCCCGTATCTGTGGGTCGCCAACATGGTGGGACAGCGGGGGACGAGGACCGGGAGCAAGGGCGTTCCCGTGCGGTACGAGGCGATCGACACGGCGCTCGCCGCGGTGGCGGTGAAGGCGGCGGAGCTGTCGGCGTCGGTGCACATGCCGCGGATCGGCTGCGGGCTCGCGGGCGGCAGATGGTCACGGGTCGAACCGCTGATAACCGACCGGCTGACATCGCGGGGGACGGCGGTCACGGTGTACGACCACGACTGAGGGGGGCCGCGGGCCGCGGGAGGGGCATGCACGGCCCCGGGAGGCCGGGCGTACGCGCCGTGCGCACGCGGCTTCAGGGGACGAGGACGTGCGCTCGGGACGGCCGAGGGTGCGCGCTCGGGGTGAGCGACCCTCGGCCGTCCGCGCGATGACGTCAGTAGACGGTCACGCCGTACGCAGCCAGTGCTTCGGTCACCGGCTGGTGGATCGCCGAGCCGTTCGTTCCCGTGCAGCCGGCGCTGCCCGAGTGGATGCCCAGCGCGACGGAACCGGCGAAGTGGGCGCCGCCGCTGTCGCCGCCCGCCGAGCAGGCGGTGGTGCGGACCATGCCGTAGACCGGTCCGTCGCCGTAGTTCACCGTGACATTCACGGCGGTGACGGTGCCGGCGGTCACCTGCGTCGTGGAGCCGCTCTTGTGGACGGCCTGGCCGACGATGGCGTCGGCGGCGGAGGCGATGTCCTGGTAGCTGCCGTTGTACAGGTTGACGCTCCCGGCGGGCTGGTCGGTGCCGGTGTAGCGCACGATGCCGTAGTCGTTCGTCGGGAAGCTGGTGCCCTCGCGGGTCCCGATCGCGGCGCCGCCGGACGTGGCCGACCACGTGTCGCCGAGATTGGTGCAGTGGCCCGCGGTCACGAAGTAGCGGACCGTGCCCTTCGCGGCGTTGAAGGCGGCGGAGCAGCGGACGCCCCCGCCGTAGATGGCGTCACCGCCGGCGACCTCCTTGGTGAACACCCCCGGCACACGCGCGATGCGGACGGCGTCGCCGAGGGTGGCGGCGACCCGCGTCAGGCGCGCCATGGAGAGCGTGGAGACGGACCGGTCGGCCTCGATCGCGACCTGGTTGGTCGAGGGGTCGATGCCCCACGACGTGCCGGTGATCTTCGCCTTGGTCTCGAGGACGTTCATGGCGGCTTCGAGCTGGGCGGTGCTGCGCTCGACGAGTTCGGCCCGGGCGCCCGAGGCGCGTACCTCTTCGGCGGCGGACTGGTCGGTCACGGTGATGACGAGGTCGCCGGTCTGGGAGTCCAGGTACGAGCCGGCCGAGCGGTCGCCAAGGGTCCGTTCGAGCGTGGAGTCGAGTGCGTACTGGCCGGGGGAGGCCGTGACACCCGGGGCGGGGCTCGGCACCGGGTCGGGCGCGGCGTGGGCGGTCCCGGTTCCGAGACCGACGGCGGGCAGGGTGAGCAGTACCGAAAGGCAGATGCGCGCGCGGAGCGTGCGTCTCATGGGGGGCTTCTCCTTCGCAGGTGTGCGCTGTGGGGGGGATTTACCGAGAAGCAGTGTGGACTGGACCAGTCCGGAGTGCGGTCTCAATGTGGCATGACCCTGACACATCGACAAGGGTGTGGAAGGCCCCCGGAAGAGCGGTTCTTCACGGGTGGTCAGATCGTTCGGCGGCTGGGCTGCGGCAGGCGGGGGCCTCCCCGTTTCGCACTGGCATCGCGGCCGCCCGGCGCTCTGGGTTCGCGGACATCCGCCCGGTGCCGCCCGCCGCCAGGCGGCCGGCCACACCGGTCCGCCTCCGGTGCCCGTGTCCCGGAGGAGACGCAGCCCCCTCTCGATGACCCGCGGACGTACCGCGTCCCTCCGGCCTGGTCCGGGACGGGCCGGCTGCGCGCTGATCGGCGCTGTCGTACCGCTGCCGGGCCCTCGCTGCGTGCCCTCACGACGCACGTCGTGGCACCGGCCGTTCGTGCCCGTGACCGTGGGGCCGGTCAGCGGATCGGCCCGCTGCCATCCGGGTGCCGCACCGCCCGGGTACGGCAGTTCGGCCAGAGAGGTGAAACGTCACGCCTGCCATGCGGCCGGTCGGCGGCCGAGGGCCCGGACCGGCCCCGCCGTCACGGTCACGACCCGTGTCGTCCACGTGCCGCCGACGAAACCCATGTGGCCCGCGACGGTCCCTGCCGCCGGATGGCTGACCCGTCGAAGGCGGGCCGACCGTTCGGGGCGGCACACGGCAGTGGTGGCCCGTGACATGCCCGAGAGCTGTCACGGGCCACCACGTCCGAACGCCTGCACCCTCGCGGCCGCCGTCGCGGTCCCCAGGGGGCCCGACCGGCCGCCAAGGGCTTGCGCCTACTGCCCCGACGCGGTCACCGGGTAGTGGTCGGAGAGGTTCGTGTACGTGTAGTCCGTGCCCCAGCTGGAGACCGTCCAGGGCGCGCTCTGCTCCTTGATCACGTCATTGGTCCAGCCGGCCTGCCGCGCATGCCCGGCACGGTGCAGGACGTAGTCGAGGTCCTCGCGGGCGTCGTCCGGGTAGCGATCCGCGGCGATCGAGTTCTGCTCGGTGTCGAAGGAGTACGGGTGACCCTTGCGGGTGTCCGCCCCGACCAGCCCGGCGTCGGCGAGCATCGTCGCGTACTCCGGGGTGCGGGAGTCCACGTTGAAGTCACCCGCCACGAGGACCTGTTCGGACGCCGGGATCTTCTTGGCGTCCAGGAACGCGTCGATCGCCCGGAACTGCCGGCTGCGCATCCGGGCCGCCTCGCCCGTGCCGCAGCCGGAGTCGGTGGACTGCGCGTGCGTGCCCACGACGTGCACCTTCGTGCCGTTCACGTTCAGCACCGCGTACACGAAACCCTTGTTGGACCACCAGTCCGAACCGCACGCGTCCTTGTAGACCCACTGCTCCTTGCGGACGATCGGCCACTTGCTGAGGACGGCGACACCGCCGTCCTCGGGAGTGGCGGCCGAGTAGGAACCGCCGGTCGCGTCCCAGCCGGTCTTGCTCCGCCCCATCACCGGTGTCTGGTAGGGGTACTGCGCGGCGGCGTTCTGTTTCATGGCGTCCGAGGACGAGTTGTCGAACGCCTCCTGGATGACGACGACGTCGTTGCCCTGGAAGAACGAGGTCGCGGGAATCGCCGCGGCCCGGTGGTCCTGGCCCCAGTTGGGATAGAGCGTCTTGCTGAAGAGGAAGGTGTTGTACGTCAGCACCTTCAGGCGCGGCGTCGCGTCCGGCGCGGCGGAGGCCGTCGGGGCCGTGCCGGTGAGGACGGCGGCGGCGAGCGCGGTCGACAGGGCCGCGGCGGGCAGGCGGCGGAGCGAGGACGGCGGCACAGGGACTCCCGGGTGAGGTGGGGGGTACGAGCGGCGACGCACATCAAAGCAGCCGCAGTTACTCCTTGGTAATGGCTCGGGGCCTTCTTTCTTGCCGCCACGAAACGATCTCACCAACGCACGGGCCGGGCATGTGTGCGAAGGGGGTACCCCTCCGGGTGGGCTTGTCGGGCCCCGGTGTGTGCGTCGCCCGTCCCACGGACATGTGTGCGCAAGTCTGGAGAGTTCACAGCGGAAGACACCTCAGGTGGGGAACGAATGAGCCTGCGCACCGACATGGCGAACGACCGAAGGCGACAACTGGCGTACCGCGCCCGTCTGCTGACCGAGGAGGACTGGTTCTCCACCGTCGCCGTCTGCGCCATCGCGGTCAACGCGATCCTGCTGGGAGTGGAGACGTACGCGGGCTTCGCCGACCGCTGGGAGTTCCAGCTGAAATTCCTCGAACACCTGCTTCTGGGGGTGTTCACCCTGGAGATCCTGATGCGCGCCGCCGCTCACGCCGACCGCCCCGCGGACTTCTTCCGCAACCCCTGGAACATCTTCGACATGGTGGTCGTCCTCAGCGCGTTCCTGCCGTTCCTCAGTGAGAACACCACCGTGCTGCGGCTGCTGCGCCTGGCCCGGGTCATCCGCACCGCACGCTTTCTGCCGCAGCTGCGGATCATCGTCACCGCCATCGGCAAGAGCATCCCGGGCGCCGTGAGCTTCCTGCTGGTCGGCACGCTGCTGCTGTATCTGTACGCGATGCTCGGCTGGGCGTCCTTCGCCACGGCCGACCCGGAGCACTACGGCTCGCTCGGCAGGGCGGCACTCACCCTCTTCGTGCTGATGACCCTTGACGGACTGGGCGACGCAGTCAACGCGGGTCTACAGATCTCGCCCTGGTCCGTTCTCTACTACGCCTCGTATGTGCTGCTCAGCTCGTTCCTGCTGGTCAATCTGCTGATCGGGGTGGTCATCAACTCGCTCGAACAGGCCCGGGTGCTGGACGAGGAGCGCAAGGCGCCTGCGGCACCCGACCCCGAGGCCGCCCAGGAACTCCGCGACCGGATCGCCGCCGCCCGGGCCTGTCTGGAGGATCTCGAAGGGCTCCTCGTCCAGGTCCCGGCCCAGCCGGAGAAGGCCGGCACCACACCCTGACGCACCAGGACGGCGCCGGCTTCGGTCCGCAGACGTACGAAGCCGAGCAGGAGGCCGTGAAGGCAGGGGAGCAGGCCGTAAAATGGCGATATGTCCAAGGTTGTGGCCCCTGCGCCGCCACCGCCGGGCGGCGTGCTCTGGTCCGTCGTCGGCGACGTCCGCGAGCTGCTCATGCTGCCCGCCGCACTCGCCCTCCAGGTCGCCCACCCCGCCGTCGCCGCGGGCGTCGACGAGCACTCCGTCTTCCGCACCGATCCCTGGGGCCGCGGTGAGCGCTCTCTGCACTCGCTCCAGCTGTGGGTGTACGGCGGGGAGGAGGCCGCCCGCGAAGGGCAGCGGGTGCGCCGGCTCCACCGGTCCGTGCAGGGCACCGACCCCTACGGCCGCGTATACCACGCGCTGAGCCCCGACTACTACGCCTGGGTGCACGCCACGGGCTTCCCCGTGTTCCAGCACGCGCTGCGCTATCTCGCGCGTCCCCTCACCGAGGCGCAGGAGCGCCGGCTGTACGCGGAGTGGCTCCAGGTCGGCCGGGTCCTCGGCATCCGCGAGAGGGACATGCCCCCGACGATCGAGGACTTCTGGCCCTACTTCCGCAGGATGCTCGCCGACGAGGTGGAGGAGACCGCCGTCCTGCGCGAACTCATCGCCCTGGACGCGCCGGTGCCGCCGCCCGGCCTCGGCCCGCTGCCCGTCAGAGCGCTTCTCGGGACCCTCTGGCCCGCGCTCCTGCCGTCGTTCGTCCGTATCCGCCGGTTCCTCACCATCGGGCTCATGCCACCCGAGGCACGCGCGGCGATCGGCCTCGAATGGACCGACCGCCAGGAGCGGGCGCTCGTCCGCCTCGGCCGGGTCGTACGGGCCGTGGTGCCCGTACTCCCCGACCGGCTGCGCTACCTCCCGCTCGCGCGCGAGGCGCGGCGGGCCGCCGGCCTCAGCGGGCCAGCCCGCCGCGCGCGACGACGTCGCCGTACCAGCGTGCGCTGTCCTTGAAGGTCCGCCGCTGGGTCGCGAAGTCTACATGGACGATGCCGAACCGCTTGCTGTACCCGTAAGCCCACTCGAAGTTGTCCAGCAGCGACCACAGGAAGTACCCGCGCACATCCGCCCCGGACTCGATCGCCCGGTGCACGGCCGTCAGATGCGACGTCAGGTAGGCGACGCGCTCGGGGTCGTGGACCGCGCCCGAGGGGTCGGCGTAGTCGTCGTACGCCGCTCCGTTCTCGGTGATGACCAGCGGAACACCCGGCAGGTCCTCGCTCAGCCGGGTCAGCAGGTCGTACAGCCCCTCGGCGTCGACCGGCCAGTCCATCGCGGTGCGCGGGCCCGGCGCGGGGACGAACCGTACGTGCTCCTCGGCTCCCGCCCACGGCGACGGCGACTCGGAGGACCCGGCGGCGACGACCGTGGGGGAGTAGTAGTTGATGCCCAGCCAGTCGATCGGGGTGGAGATCGCCTCCAGATCCCCCTCCCTGACGAAGGACCAGTCGGTCACCGTCGCGGTGTCGCGGACCAGGTCCTCCGGGAGCCGGCCGTGGAAGACCGGTTCGAGGAAGACACGGTTGCCGACGGCGTCGATCCGCCGCACCGCGTCCAGATCGGCCGCGGAGTCCGTCAGCGGACGGACCGCGTGCAGATTGAGCGTCAGCGCGATCTCGGACGTCGCAGGAAGGGCGGAGTGCAGCGCCTGCGCCGCCCAGCCGTGCGCCAGATTGAAGTGGTGCGCGGCGCGCAGGGAGGCGTGCGCACTGGTGCGGCCGGGCGCGTGGACGCCGTTGCCATAGCCCAGGAAAGCCGCGCACCACGGCTCGTTGAGGGTGATCCAGGCAGCCACGCGGTCGCCGAGCGCGTCCGCCATGATGCCCGCGTAGTCGCCGAAACGCTGCGCCGTCTCACGCTGCGGCCAGCCGCCGGCGTCCTCCAGTTCCTGCGGCAGGTCCCAGTGGTAGAGCGTGGCCACCGGACGGATGCCCGCCGCCAGCAGCTCGTCGGTGAGCCGGCGGTAGAAGTCCAGGCCCTTCTGCACGGCCGGGCCCCGGCCGGTCGGCTGCACCCGGGGCCAGGAGACCGAGAAACGGTAGTCGGTGATGCCGAGCTGCTTCATCAGCGCGACGTCCTCGCGCATCCGGTGGTAGTGGTCGGCGGCGATGTCGCCGGTGTCGCCGTTGCGTACCTTGCCGGGGGTGCGGCTGAAGGTGTCCCAGATGGACGGCGTACGGCCGTCCTCCGTGGCTGCGCCTTCGATCTGGTACGCGGCGGTCGCGGTGCCCCAGCGGAATGCGGCGGGGAACCGGAGCTCCGTCGTCGTATCGGGGCGGGCGTCGACAGCGGTCATGAGGCGGAACTCCCAGGAGGTGTGGTGGAGCGGTGGGGGGTGGCAATGCGATCGGCTGCCGGGGCTCAGCCCTTCACGGCGCCCTGCATGATGCCTCCCACGATCTGCCTGCCGAGCAGGCCGAAGACGAGCAGCACGGGAAGGGTGCCGAGCAGCGTGCCGGCCATGATCACGGATTGGTCGTGGACATAGCCGCCGCCGAGCTGGCGCAGGGCGACCTGCACGGTCGGCTCCTGCGAGGACAGGGCGACGATCGGCCAGAAGAAGTCGTTCCACGCGGCCATGAAGGTGAGCATGCCGAGGACGGCCATGCCCGGCCGGGCGATGGGCACCACGACGGACCAGAAGATCCGGGCACTGGAGGCGCCGTCCACCCGTGCCGCCTCGATCAGTTCGTCCGGCAGCGACTGCACCAGGTACTGCCGCATGAAGAACACACCGAAGGCGGAGACGAGCCCGGGCAGGATGACGGCCTGGAGCTGGTTCACCCACTGCAGTTCGGCGATCAGCATGAACAGCGGGATCACCCCGAGCTGCGGCGGGATCATCATGGTGCCCACCGTGATCGCCAGCAGCGCGCCACGGCCGCGGAAGCGCAGCTTGGCGAAGGCGAAACCGGCGAGCGTGCAGCACAGCACGGTGCCGACGGTGATCGAGCCCGAGACGATGAGGGAGTTCAGCAGCGCCTTGCCGATGTCCGCCTCCTCCATCACCGCCTCGAAGTTGCGCATCAGGTTCGGCCCGGGCAGCAGCGACGGAGGCACCTTCGCCAGATCGGCGTTGGACCGGCTGGCCGCGACGATCGTCCAGTAGAACGGGAACGCCGAGATCAGCAGCGCGACGATCAGGATCGCGTAGGTGAGCTTGCCGCCGCGCATGGTGCGTCCGGCGCGGGTCCTGCGCCGGCGCGGGGTCCGGGGGCGCCGGTCCGTGGTGGGCGGCTCGGTCGGCGGAGCGGCGAGCGCGGTCATCGGCCGGCCTCCTTGCGGTAACGGCGGCGCGCGATCAGGGCGTTGACCCCGACGAGCACCAGGATCAGCAGGAACATCACCCAGGCGATGGCGGCGGCCCGGCCCAGGTGGAAGAAGCCCCAGCCCTGTTCGTACATGTAGAGACCGAGCGTCTGGTACTGGTGCGAGATACCGCCGGAGATGGAGCCCTCGAACAGCAGCGGCTCTCCGAAGAGCTGTGTCGCGCCGATCGTCGACACGACGACGGTGAAGACGATCGTGGGCCGCAGCCCCGGCAGCGTCACATGGAAGAACTGCCGCCAGCGGGAGGCGCCGTCCATCTCGGCAGCCTCGTACAGCTCGCTCGGGATGGACTGCATGCCCGCCAGATAGATCAGTGCGTTGTAGCCGGTCCACCGCCAGATCACGATCGTGGAGACGGCGATCTGCGAACTGACGGTGCCGGTCTGCCAGTCGACCGGGTCGATGCCGACCAGACCGATGGCGTAGTTGATCAGTCCGAAGTCGCGGCCGAAGAGCTGGGCGAAGACCAGCGTCGCCGCCGCGACCGATGTGGCGTAGGGCAGCAGCATCGCCGTACGCAGGAAAGTGCGGCCGCGCAGACGGTAGTTGAGCAGATGGGCCAGGCCCAGTGCCATCACCAGCTGCGGGACCGTGGACAGCACCCCGATGGTGAAGGTGTTGCGCAGTGCGGTCCAGAAGATCTCGTCGCCGAAGAGCGCGGTGTAGTTGTCCAGGCCGCGCCACTGCATGTCGCCGGGCGTCTGCAGTTCCACCCGGTACAGCGACACGAACGCCGTGTAGATCAGCGGGAAGAGGCCGAAGGCGGCGAACAGCGTGAAGAACGGCGCCACATAGGCGTACGGGGTCAGCTTCCGCCAGGTCCGGTGCGCGGCCGACGGCTGCGGGGGCGCCGGTGGCCGGGGCGCGTCCGGCTTCGGGGTGGCGGTGAGGGTCACGAGCGGCCCTTCGGGAGGAGGTACGGGGGTACGGGCGTACGGGAGAGGCGTGGAGTCCGGAGGCCGGTCCGGCCGGGTGTCGAGGACCGGCCTCCGGGGCGTGGTGGCCGGGGGCCAGGACCGGCCTCCGGAGCGGGTGGCCGGGTCCAGGACCGGCCTCCGGATCGTGGGGACCGGGGTCAGCCGGTGGCGTTCTCCACGTTCTTCTTCGCGGTCGACCAGGCCTTGTCGGGCGAGGTGCCCTTGCGCTCCACCTCGCTCAGCGCGTTGGTGATCTGGTCGGCCACGTTCTTGTCGTGGACGCCGAGCACCTGCACCGGGGCGGCCTTGGCGGCGTCACCGAAGATCTGGCCGATCGGCGCGTCGGAGAAGTACGGGTCCTTGGCGTCGGCGACCTGAGCGATGGCTCCCGTGGACGACGGGAAGTTGCCCTGCTTGGTGAAGAGCTTGGCCTGCTGCGCGGGGGCGGTCAGCCACTGGATCAGGTCGTACGCCTCCTTCTTGTGCTTGGCGGCCCGGGGGATGGAGAGGTACGAGCCGCCCCAGTTGCCCGCGCCGCCGGGCAGCTTGGCGATGTCCCACTTGCCCTTGCCGGCCTCACCGGCCTGGCCCTTGATGTAGCCGAGCATCCAGGCGGGGCAGGGCATCGTGGCGAACGAGCCGGCGGAGAACGCCTGGTTCCACTGCGGCGACCACTGGTCGAGCTTGGCGCTCAGGCCCGCCTTCGCGGCATCGGCGGACGCCTTCCAGGCCGCCTTGATCGGCGGGTTGTTCTCGTAGATCAGCTTGCCGGAGGCGTCGTAGTACCGCTCCTCCTCCTGGCCGACCATGATCGTGTAGAGGCTGCCGACGCTGTCCATCCAGGCGCTCTTGGCGGGGGCCTTCTTCTTGTACTCCTTGCCCAGGGCGAGGTAGCCGTCCCAGGTGGACCACTTGGCCGCCAGCTCGGTCCGGTCGGTGGGCAGTCCGGCCTTCTCGAAGAGGTCGGTGCGGTAGCACATGGCCTCCGGGCCGACGTCGGTGCCGAGGCCGAGGACCTGGCCGTCCTTGCCGGTGGCCGCGGACCACTTGGCGTCGGCGAACTGGCTCTTGAGCTTGTCGGCGCCGTACTTCTTCAGGTCCTCGAACTTGTCGGCCTGCTGCTGGGTGACGGCGGCGATGCGGCCCACCTCGATGCCCTGCACGTCGGCGAGGCCGCCACCGCCCGCGAGCCGGGTCTGCAGCGACTTCCAGTAGTCCTGCTCGTCCTCGGTGTCGCTCTGCTTGATCGTGACGCCCGGGTGGAGCTTCTCGTACTCCGCGTACAGCCCGGCCTCCTTGTATCCGAACGAACCGAAGAGGTCGACCGTGATCGTGACCTTCCCGTCCGCGCTGTCCGACGCGCCGTCCGAGGAACCGGATCCGCATGCGGCCAGAAGTGCTCCGGTGAGTGCGACCGCACCCACGCGGACGACGGCCCTCTTGGCGGCTCGGGCGATGGGCATGGGAAGCCTCCCTTGGCTTCGGTGGAGCGAGACCGCCATTGAGAGCGCTCTCAAAGATGCGACTGGAGCGTGCCCCGGAGGGGCTCGTCCCGTCAAGACTCGAAGGCGTAACGGCTTGGACTCAGCCCCAACTGGGGCCTGTGTCCCATCTATTGACACGTCTGTTTCAGGAGTTTTACGTTGCAGGGCATCTGAGAGCGCTCTCGGACGCCCTTTCCCTCATGACTCGAGGTGCCGTCCATGCCAGCCCACCGCACCAGACCAGCTGCCGCGCTGTTCCTGGTCACAGCCCTGGCCGCCGTCGGCCTGGGCCCGGCCGCCACTCCGGCGGCGGCCGCAACCATCCCCGTAGGCTCTGGCAGCTACTCCGACAGCCGCCCCGCCGGCACGTCGGGCCCGACCACCAACACCGGCGCGCCGGTCACCCCCAAGACCACGCCCGCCGCCAAGGACAAGCCGGTCCCCACCAACGACTGGTGGTCCTCCCTGGCCTTCCAGCGCTACGGCGACAACCCGTACTCCACCCCCATGTACGGCCACCCGCTGACGTACCAGGCCACCGCCGGCGGGCTCGACATCGGCTACCCGACGACGGCCGCCATCGTCGGCGACGGCCGTCAGTACGAGTACGCGCACAAGCGGGACCTCACCCTCGGCCTGAGCGGGCTCAACTCGCCCGACACCAAGGCCGATGCATGGTCCGACTGGACCGTGACCCCCTACTGGTCGGACGGCACGCGAACCCTGCGCACCACCATCGGCCACGGCATGCCGTTCGTATATGCCAAGGGCTCCGGGGCAGCCGCCCAGATCACCACCGCGGCGGCGCCCACGGTCTTCGCCGACCAGGGCAACGTCCTCGGCATCACGGTCGCGGGCCACCACTACGCGCTGTTCGCCCCCACGGGCAGCGACTGGACGGTCTCCGGCTCGACCATCACCGCCGGCCTCGGCGCCAAGGACTACTTCTCCCTCGCCGTCCTGCCCTCCACCGACGCGCTGGCCACCTACCGGAAGTACGCCTTCAGTTTCGTCACCGGCTCCCAGGCGAGCTGGAGCTACACCGGCGGCAACTCCCGGGCCACGTACACCCTGACCACCGAGGCCAAGGAGGGCACCGAGCGCGGGACGCTCCAGGCGCTCTACCGCCATCAGTGGATGAACAGCACCGACCCGCTGACCTCGTACACCTACGTCTCACCGCGCGGGACGATGAAGGTCCGCGAGTCCGCGTCCTTCAGCACCAGCCAGAAGGCGTCCGCCGTGCTGCCCGGGCTGCCGAGGACCAACGCCGTCGACACCGCACGGCTGCGCGGCTATCTCAACGAGGTCGCGAACGCGGCCGACCCCTTCTCCGGCTACACGGACACCTACTGGACGGGCAAGGCGCTCGGCCGCCTCGCCCAACTGGTCCCCGTCGCCGACCAGATCGGCGAGACCGCCACCCGCGACAAGCTCATCGGGCTGCTCAAGGGCCGGCTTCAGGACTGGTTCACGGCGGGGGGCGTCAGCGAGTTCAGCTACGACAAGGCGTGGAAGACGCTCACCGGATACCCCGCCTCGTACGGCAGCGACACCGAACTCAACGACCACCACTTCCACTACAGCTACTACATCTACGCGGCCGCGATCGTCGCCCAGTACGACCAGGCCTGGGCCGCCGACTCCGCCTGGGGCGGCATGGTGAAGACCCTGGTGCGGGACGCGGCCAACCCCAGCCGCAGCGACTCCGCCTTCCCCTTCCTGCGCGGCTTCGACGTGTACGCCGGGCACAGCTGGGCCTCCGGGCACCAGGGCTTCGCCGCCGGCAACAACCAGGAGTCGTCGTCGGAGTCCATCAACCTCAGCGCGGGCCTCGTGCTGTGGGGCTCGGCCACCGGTGACACCGCTCTGCGCGACCTCGGCACCTATCTGCTCACCACCGAGTCCGAGGCGATCGGCCAGTACTGGTTCGACGCCGACCAGCAGGTCTTCCCGTCCTCCTTCGGCCATGACACGGTCGGCATGGTGTGGGGCAGCGGCGGGGCCTACGCGACCTGGTGGACCGCCAACCCGGAGGAGATCCACGGCATCAACGTCCTGCCCGTGACCGGTGGTTCACTCCACCTGGGCGGCGAGAAGACCGCGATCCGGCGCAACATCGCCGAGATGGAGCGCGAGAACGGCGGCCCCGCCGTCGAATGGCGCGACATCCTCTGGGAGTTCCAGTCGTTCGCCGATCCCGCGGCGGCGAAGGCCAAGTGGGACGGGGGCCATGCCGGATACACGCCCGAACAGGGCGAGTCCAAGGCGCACACCTACCACTGGCTGACCACCCTCGACGCCATCGGGGCGCCCGACGCGACGGTCACCGGGGACATCCCGACGTCCGCCGTGTTCACCAAGGGGACGGCACGGACCTACGCCGCGCACAACTACGGCGCCACGGCCCGCACGGTGACGTTCTCCGACGGCAAGACGCTCTCCGTACCGGCGCGTTCGACGGCGACCGGCACGGGAACGGGCACCGGCGACCCGGACCCCGACCCGGATCCCGATCCGCCGACCGGGAACACCTTCCAACTCCGTACGGGAGGAACGCTGACCACCGCCACCGGTGGCACGGCCGGCAGTGACACGATCGCCTCCGCCGGCGGCGGCAATCACGACGGCACCCCGAACCAGCCGCTCGTCTACCAGGCCAAGCAGGTCAACGGCACGGTCACGCCCGGCGCAGCCACCGCCTTCCGCCTCCAGCTCGACGCGGGCACGGCGGTGGGCCTCGGCCAGCAGGCCCGGGTCAGCTACGACTTCACGGGCGACGGCACCTTCGACCGCACCGAGACCTACCAGTACTTCGCCACCGACCCGGTGGCGGGCTGGGAGGAGTACGCCCAGTCGCGCGGACTGCGCTCGGCGACCGGGAGTCTCGGTGACCTGAAGAACGGCACCGTACGGCTGGAGGTGTGGCACGCCATCGGCAACGGCACCGCGAAGCTCCAGACCGGCACGGACAGGTCGGTGCTGGTGATTCCCTTCGGCTGAGCGGGCGGTTCGGCGGATCGTGCCGGCGCCGGGTGCACCGGCCCGCCGGTCGCGCCGGTCACCAGCGGGCGAAGGAGACCAGCACCGTGTGCGGCGGGCACCCGGCCTCTCAGGCCGAGGCCCGCCGCACCAGCGTGGTCGGGGTGATCACCGAGGCGGGAGCGCCGGTGTGCTGCTCGCCCTCGTTCAGGACGCGCATCAGCAGCCGCACCATGAGCCGGCCCATGCCCTCGATGTCCTGGCGGACCGTCGTCAGCGGAGGGTCGGTCGACTCGACGACCGAGGCCATGTCGTCGAAGCCCACCACCGCCACGTCCTCCGGCACCCGAAGTCCCCGCTCCCGCAGGGTCCGCAGCGCGCCGGAAGCCATCAGATCGTTCGAGGCGAACACGGCGTCGAGGCCGGGGCGCCGGTCGAGCAGTTCCGCCATCGCACGGGCACCGCTCTCCACGGTGAAGTCGCCCTGGCTGACGAGGTCGGGGTCGGCGTCGAGCAACACGTCCCGGTAGCCGTCGATCCGGTCGAGTGCGGAGGTCTGGTCGCGCGGCCCCGCGATGTGCGCGATGTGCTCGCGGCCGAGCGAGACCAGATGCCGCACGGCCTCCCGGGCGCCGCCGCGGTTGTCGCAGTCGACGTAGGGGAGGGCGAGACCGGAGGAGGCACCGGGCCAGCCGGGACGGCCGCCGAAGACGGTCGGGACCTTGACCCGGCCGATGATGGAGGGCAGTTCGTCGTCGTTGTGCAGCGAGAAGGCCAGCGCACCGTCCACATGGCCGCCGCCGAGATAGCGGGCGATCCGGTCGTGGTCGCCGGGGCCCTCGACCCACAGCAGCACCAACTGGGAGTCGTGCGCGGTGAGCTCCCGGCTGATGCCGCGCACCTGCTGCTCGAAGAAGGGGTCCGAGAAGATCCTGAACTCGGGCTCGGCGATGATCACGGCGACCGCACCGTTGCGCCGGGTCACCAGGGTGCGCGCCGCGTGGTTCGGTACGTAGCCGAGTTCCTCGACCGCCTGCCGGACCTTGTCCACCAGCGGCCGGCGCACCCCCGCGCCGCCGTTGACGACCCGGGAGGCCGTGGCCCGGGAGACACCGGCGCGCGCGGCGACGGCTTCCAGCGTGGGACGGGACCCAGTGGTCTGCTCGGGCAAGGCGGATGCTCCTCGGCTGGGTCGGTCGGCTGCGTCGGGCGACAGCGAGAATGCGCTGCCGGTATCAGGATATCCGTGCCCGGGCGGGCTGCTGAGAGCGCTCCCACCAGCC
Organism: Streptomyces sp. NBC_00306; assembly: GCF_036169555.1. GTDB lineage: Bacteria > Actinomycetota > Actinomycetes > Streptomycetales > Streptomycetaceae > Streptomyces > Streptomyces achmelvichensis. The sequence continues at coordinate 6,997,127 of NZ_CP108032.1, forward strand.
CGGACCGGGCGATGGCCCGCGAGACGGGCCGTGGGACCCGGGCGACGCGGCTCCGTCTCCCGCCGGCCACCGATCCCATCTGTCCCGTCCGGCGCACGGATGCCTTGATTGCCCCCTGATTGCCCTCTGTCGCAGGGAAGTTGACGGGAGTAGCTTCCCGCCCATGCCGATACGCGCGGGGGGCACCCGCTTGACGTGCAGATCGCTGGTGGTGGCGGCGTCGGCCGCCCTGATGGCCATGACGCTCACGCCCACCGGCGCCCAGAGCGCCCCGCTGCGGGAGAGCAGGCCGGTCCACTCCTACGAGAACGCGATCCGGGAATCCGTCTGGGTGGACACCCGGCTCGACGGTGACGGCGACGGGAACAGCGACCGGGTCGCCGTGGACATCGTCCGGCCCCGGGAGCCGGCACAGCAGGGCCGGAAGATCCCGGTGATCATGGACGCCAGCCCGTACTACTCCTGCTGCGGCCGTGGCAACGAGAGCCAGCTCAAGACGTACGACGCGGACGGCAACCCGGTCCAGTTCCCGCTCTACTACGACAACTTCTTCGTCCCGCGCGGCTACGCCTTCGTCGCCGTCGACCTCGCCGGCACCAACCGCTCCGACGGCTGCGTCGACGTCGGTGGCCGCTCCGACGTCCAGTCCGCCAAGGCCGTCGTCGACTGGCTGAACGGCCGCGCCCGCGGCTACACCACCAGGACCGGGACCGAGCGCGCGGGAGCCGGCTGGAGCAACGGCCGGACCGGCATGATCGGCAAGAGCTACGACGGCACCATCGCCAACGGTGTCGCCGCCACCGGAGTGGAGGGCCTGGAGACGATCGTCCCGATCGCCGCCATCTCCTCCTGGTACGACTACTACTTCGCCAAGGGCGCACCCCTCTACGACTCGGGACCCGAGTGGCTGTCCGACTACGTCGAGAGCCCCGACGCCCGCTCGCGCTGCCAGGCCGTCCAGCAGCGCCTGGTGGACGAGGCCCCTCGCACGGGAGACCTCACCCGCCTGTGGAGCGAGCGCGACTACGTCCGCGACGCCGACAAGGTGCGCGCCAGCGTTTTCGCCGTGCACGGCATGCAGGACCTCAACGTCCGCTCCAAGCACTTCGGCCAGTGGTGGGACGCGCTCGCCGACGAGGGTGTCGAGCGCAAGGTGTGGCTGTCGCAGACAGGTCACGTCGACCCGTTCGACTTCCGGCGTGGCGAGTGGGTGAAGACACTGCACCGCTGGTTCGACCACTACCTGCTCGGTTACGACAACGGCATCGAACGCGAACCCATGGCCGACGTCGAACGCGCCCCCGACCAGTGGTCCACCGACCGTGTCTGGCCGCCGCGCGCCACGGACGCCACCACACTGCGTCCCGGCATCGGCACCGCACCGGGGGTCGGCACGCTCGGCCTGCGCCCCGCCCGCCCCGGCGCGAGCGAGACCTTCACCGACGACCGCACGAAGGACGAGACCGACTGGGCCGCCCGCATCGACCTCTCGACCCCGGACAAGGCCGGGTTCGTCAGCCGGCCCCTCGGACGCGATCTGCGGCTCTCGGGGTCCTCGACGGTGAAGGTGACCGTCACCCCGAACACCAGCAGCGCGCATCTGTCCGCGGTGCTCGTCGACCTCGGCCCCGACACCATCCGCGACTACGCGGCGGCCGGCGAAGGCATCACCACCCTTCCCGAGCGCACCTGCTGGGGTGCGACCGCTCCCGGCGACAGCCCCTGCTTCAAGGAGACCCGGGCGCGCACGGCCGCCGTGGACCACACCGTCTTCAGCCGGGGCTGGGCCGACCTCGGCAACCACGCGTCCGCCGCCCAGGGCCGACCGCTGACACCCGGCAGGGCGTACACCATCACGCTCGATCTGCACGCCAGTGACCATGTCGTCCCGGCCGGCCACCGGCTGGCACTCATCGTCGCCGGCACGGACCGGGACCTCATCGACCCGCCCGCGAGCACCCCGACGCTGCGCGTCGACCTGGCGCGCACCTCGGCCTCGCTGCCGATCGTCGGCGGCGCCCCGGCCTTCGTACGCGCCATGGCCCCCTCGGCCGTCCCGCCCGCGCCCCGCGACTCCCGCCCCGGCGGTGTCGCCGAACCGCGTCCGTTCCGTCCGATTCCCTCAGGGGGCAGCCGATGAGAGCACCGCTGCGCACACTCGCCCTGGCCGTGACGGCTGCCGCCGTGGCCGTACCGCTGATCACCGCGCCCGCCGAGGCGGCCCACCGGCCGCCGCGTACAGGCTTCGAGATCAGCAACGGCGCGCGCTGGACCGGTCAGCCGGAGGAGCAGACGTTCCTGCGCGCCGTCGACCGCGGCAGCGACCGGGTCTCGGTCGCCCGCATCGGGACGACCAAGGAGGGCCGGCCGCTCCAGCTCGTCCGGATCGGCGCGCGGCACGCCGCAAGCACGGTCCTGCTCATCTGCTCCCAGCACGGCGACGAACCCTCAGGCCGGGACGCCTGTCTCACCACGATCCGCGACCTCGCCTTCACGGACGACGACACGACCCGCAGGCTGCTGTCCCGGACCCGCATCCTCGTCGTCCCGACGGCCAATCCGGACGGGCGGGCTGCCGACACCCGCGGCAACTCCGACGGCGTCGACATCAACCGCGACCACATCGCTCTGAAGACCGCCGAGGGGCGGGCCATGGCCGCCGTCCTGCGCGACGAGCGGCCCGACATCGTCTACGACCTGCACGAGTACGGCGCGACTCCGCCGTACTACGACAAGGACCTCTTCGATCTCTGGCCGCGCAACCTCAACACCCACGCCCGCGTCCACGACGAGTCGCGGGCGCTGTCCGAGCGCTATGTGCGCCCCGCCGCGCACGACGAAGGCCACACCACGGGCACGTACGGCATCTGGACCGACCCCGTCACCGGCGATCCGATCAAGCAGACCGCGGGCGACGGCCAGGAGCGCATCCTGCGCAACGCCTCGGGCGTGAAGAACGCCCTGGGCCTGCTCATCGAGAGCCGCGTCGACCCCATGACCGAGGAGGAGAAGGCGGACGCGGCCCTCAACAACCGCCGCCGCGTCGGCAGTCAGCTGGCCGCCCTCGGCGGACTGTTCTCCTTCGCCGACGAACGGCGCGGCCGGATCGAGGCGGCGACGACCGCCGCCGCTCTCGCCGGATTCAGGGACCGCGGCCCGGTCTATCTCGGTGGCGCCGACAACGACCCGGCGACACCGGAGGAGACGCTCGCCGACCCGCCCTGCGGCTACCGCCTGGACGCCGCGCAGTTTGCGGATGTGAGGGACGAACTCGCCCTGCACGGTGTCGTCTCGCGACCGGACGGTCACGGTGCGTTCGTGCCGCTGCGGCAGTCCCGACGGCAGCTGGTGCCCCTGCTGCTGGATTCCCGGGCGACTTACCACCTCACATCGGGAGAACCAACGCCCGCCTGTTGACGTGGGTGGCGTGGATCACATGTGGTACGGGGTAGCGGAAGCGAAAGCAGGTTTGTTCCGAGCAATCCGTGAAAGGTGCCGCTTGTGTCGCACGAACCAGAACCGGAGGGCCGGAAGGAGAAGCTGGTGCCAGCTGATCTTCCCGGTTCTCCCCACGAGACCGGGCGCCCTACGACGGACCGGGTGGTCTTCGGAGTCACTGCCGTACTCACCCTTGCCTTCGTGGTGTGGGGCGCCGTAGCCACCGACGCGCTCGAGAGCGTGTCCAGCAAGATGCTGAGCGGACTGATCCACAACGGCGGCTGGGCCTTCGTCCTGGCCGCCTCCGGATTCGTCGTCTTCGCCCTCTGGCTGGCCATCAGCCGGTACGGCAAGATCCCGCTCGGCCAGGAGGGCGAGGGCCCGGAGTTCAAGACGGTCTCCTGGGTCGCCATGATGTTCAGCGCCGGTATGGGCATCGGCCTGATGTTCTACGGAGTGAGCGAACCGCTCGCGCACTTCACCTCGCCCCCGCCGGGCACCGCTCCCGCCGATTCGGCGGCCGCGATGCAGACGGCGATGGCGACCACGCTCTTCCACTGGACCCTGCACCCGTGGGCGATCTACGCGGTCGTCGGACTCGCGATCGCCTACAGCACCTTCCGCCGGCGCCGCCGGCAGACGATCAGTGCGGTCTTCGTGCCGCTCATCGGCGAGAAGCAGGCGCACGGCCCCACGGGCCGGGTCATCGACATCCTGGCGATCTTCGCCACGCTGTTCGGCTCGGCGGCGTCGCTCGGCCTCGGCGCCCTGCAGATCGGCAGCGGCTTCACCGAACTGGGCTGGATGAACAAGGTCGGCACGGGACTGCTCGTCGGCATCATCGCGGTGCTGACGCTCGCGTTCGTCCTGTCCGCCGTCTCCGGTGTGGAGAAGGGCATCCAGTGGCTGTCCAACACCAACATGGTGCTGGCGCTGCTGCTCGTGCTGTTCGTCTTCATCGCGGGTCCGACGATCATCATCCTCGACCTGGTGCCCTCGTCCATCGCCGCCTACTTCGGGGATCTGCCGGAGCTGGCCGGACGCACCGAGGCGTCCAGCGGTAAGGGCGTCGCGGAGTGGCTGGGCAGCTGGACGGTCTTCTACTGGGCCTGGTGGATCTCGTGGACGCCGTTCGTCGGCATGTTCATCGCACGCATCAGCCGCGGCCGGACGATCCGTCAGTTCGTCGGCGGCGTCATCCTGGTTCCGAGCACCGTCAGCCTGATCTGGTTCGCGGTCTTCGGCGGCACGGCGATGAAGCTCCAGGAGAACAAGCAGCTCGGCGACGAGACCACGCCCGAGGGCCAGCTCTTCGCGGTGCTCCAGCAGTATCCGATCGCCACCGTCATGAGCCTGCTCGTGATGATCCTCGTCGGCATCTTCTTCGTGTCCGGCGCGGACGCCGCGTCGATCGTGATGGGCACGCTCTCCCAGAAGGGCTCCTTCGAGCCGACCAAGCTGGTCGTCGTCTTCTGGGGTGTGGTCACCGGCGCCGTCGCGGCGATCATGCTGCTCATCGGCAACGGCAAGGGCGACGCGCTCGCCGGTCTGCAGAATCTGACCATCCTGGTGGCCGCGCCCTTTGTGCTCGTGATGATCGGCATGTGCGTGGCGCTCATGCGCGACCTGCGCCACGACCCGCTGATCGTGCGCGGCGAGATGGGTGCGGAGGTCGTGGAGTCCGCGGTCATCGCGGGACACCACAAGTACGACGGTGACTTCGAGATCCGTATCGGCCCCGGTGTCGGTCCCGACGACGACCGGAGCCCCGTGGAGCCCTGACAGCCACGGTATGTCGCACCACCGGACGCCGTCCGGAGCCGTAGCCCGGCTCCGGACGGCGTCCGCTGTCGTGCCGGGCGGCTGCGGTCGGTTCTCCGCCGGCGGCGCTTCAGCTCTGCTCGACGAGGGCGGAGGCCGCCTCGGCACACCCCCACGCGACCGTCACCCCGGCCCCGCCGTGTCCATAGTTGTGCACCACCGCACTGCCACCCGGCAGCTGCTCGGCCTTGATGCGTACGCCCGCGGCCCTCGCCGGACGCAGCCCCACCCGGTGGCCGAGAATCCGGGCCTTCGCGATCTCGGGGCGGAACCGGGCACAACGCGCCACGATCGCCGCCGCCGCCGCCGGATCGGGCTCGGTGCGCCGGTCCCCGTCCTCGGCGGTGCCACCGAGGACGAGCCGGCCCGGCTGCGGGAAGAAGTACGTGCTCTCGGCGGACCTGTCCTTGGCCAGGACGAACCACTCGTCGATGCCCGGGTTCTCCACCAGCACGAGCTGTCCGCGCACGGGCTGGACCCCTGCGTCGGGCACCAGCTCACGGGCGCCCAGCCCCGTGCAGTTCACCACCACTCGCCCCGCGGCTGCCGCCTCGGCGAGAGAACGGACGTCCCTGACCTCGACCGTGCCGCCCGCGCTCTCGAAGCGCCGCCGCAGCCAGTTCAGATGGGCAGGCATGTCGATCAGCGGGAGCCGCGCCCGCACTCCCTCCCGGTGGCCGGGAGGCAACTCGTCCGGCTCCGCGGCCCGTAGCCCTTCCACCTCGGCCGACCAGGGCCCGAGCCGCGTCACCGCCTGGTCGGCGAGGACACCCGCGACCAGACGCACCCCGGTCTCCTCGGGCCGCTCGGCCAGCTCCCGGTACACCCGCAGTGTCGCCGTCGCCCACCCGCCGACCCGTTCCGCCGGTTCGATCCGGTACGGCCACCACAGCGCACCCGCCACCGCGGACGTGGTGTCCTCCGCCGCGTCCCGCGTCCACAGACGCACACGCCGGCCGCTCTCCGCCAGCACCACGGCGGTCGTCAGCCCGATGACGCCGCTCCCGATCACCACCACATCGCCGCTCATGCAGGGACCGTAGCGAAGCGCGCGGCGCCCACGCGAGGTACGTCGACGATCTCGACGCCGGCCGTTCCACCAGCGACGGCCCGGCATGAGGAGTACGGCCCGGCTCCGACCGGCCGGGCGGTCCACCGGAGCCCGGCCCCCGTTAGGATCGCGGTCTGATGACTGCCACTCTCGTCGCCAAGGATCTCGCCGCCGGACACGGCGACCGTACGCTCTTCGCCGAACTGGACCTCGTCGTCGCACCCGGCGACGTGATCGGCCTGGTCGGTGCCAACGGAGCCGGAAAGTCGACCCTGCTGCGGATGCTCGCCGGTCTCGACCGGCCCGAGGAGGGCGAGCTGAAGCTCTCGCCGCCCTCCGCCACGGTCGGGCACCTCCCGCAGGAGCCGGAACGCCGCCCCGGCGAGACCGTGCGGCAGTTCCTGGCCCGCCGCACCGGCGTCGCCGCCGCGCAGGAGGCCATGGACGAGGCGACCCAGGCGCTCGTCGACGGCGCACCCGGCGCCGACGACGCGTACGCCACGAGTCTGGAGCGCTGGCTCAGCCTCGGTGGGGCCGACCTCGACGAGCGCGCCGAGGAGGTCGCGGGCACCCTCGGGCTGACCGTGGGACTCGACCTCCCCATGACCGCACTCTCCGGCGGCCAGGCGGCCCGCGCCGGCCTGGCCTCCCTGCTGCTCTCGCGCTACGACGTCTTCCTGCTCGACGAGCCGACCAACGACCTCGACCTGGACGGCCTGGAGCGGCTGGAGGCGTTCGTCCGCGGACTGCGGGCCGGAACCGTCGTCGTCAGCCACGACCGCGAGTTCCTCACCCGCACGGTCACCAAGGTCCTCGAACTCGACCTCGCCCAGCAGCAGATCACCCTGTACGGCGGCGGCTACGCGGCCTATCTGGAGGAACGGGAGACGGCCCGCCGGCACGCCCGCGAGGGCTACGAGGAGTACGCCGACAAGAGGTCCGCCCTCGAAGGCCGCGCACAGATGCAGCGGTCCTGGATGGACAAGGGTGTCAAGAACGCCCGCCGCAAGGCGAGCGACAACGACAAACTCGGCCGCAAGTTCCGCAGCGAGGCGAGCGAGAAGCAGGCGGCCAAGGCCCGCCAGACGCAGCGGATGATCGAACGGCTCGATGTCGTCGAGGAGCCGCGCAAGGAGTGGGAACTGCGGATGGAGATCGCGTCCGCCCCGCGCTCCGGATCGGTCGTGGCCACCCTGCGTGAGGCGGAGGTGCGCCGCGGCGACTTCCGTTTCGGGCCGGCGTCGCTCCAGATCGACTGGGCGGATCGGGTCGCCATCACCGGCGCCAACGGCTCCGGCAAGTCCACCCTCCTCGCCGCCCTGCTCGGGCGCCTGCCCCTCGACGCGGGCCAGGCATCACTCGGCTCGGGCGTCGTCGTCGGCGAGGTCGACCAGGCCCGTGGGCTGTTCTACGGCACCGAGAAGCTGCTCGACGCCTTCTGCGCGGCGGTCCCGGACACCGAACCGGCGGAGGTACGCACCCTGCTGGCCAAGTTCGGACTCAAGGCCGCGCATGTGCTGCGCCCGGCGACGACGCTCTCGCCGGGGGAGCGCACCCGCGCCGCCCTGGCGCTGCTCCAGGGACGCGGCGTCAATCTCCTCGTGCTGGACGAGCCGACGAACCACCTGGACCTGCCGGCGATCGAGCAGCTGGAGACGGCCCTCGACTCGTACCAGGGCACTCTGCTGCTGGTCACGCACGACCGCCGGATGCTCGACGCGGTGCACACCACGCGCCGTGTCGAAGTGGCCGACGGCAAGGTCACCGAGCTCTCCTGACGGCCGGTCCCGGGGGAGCCTGGGCCGAGGGGCCGGGCCCCACCGGTGTCACGCACGCGTCCGGGAAGCGTCCCGGGACGGCAACAGCGAGGCTGTCCACGACGACCTTCGGTACCCCCTGCGGATCTACTCCCATGACCAGCCCGGAGAATGGGCACAAATCATGAAACGGGGTACACAGAATGTTCCGCACTCCCAGGCGTTCCGGACGTCGCGTCGCGGCCGCGGCCGCCGTCCTCGGTCTCGGCCTTTCGCTCGCCGCCGTCTCACCGGCCTCCGCGGCACCCACCGTGGACGTCAACGGCCGGTACACGGCGAAGGAGATCCACACCTTCCTCGACCGGTTCTACGGCGAGCACGGACCCTCCGCGGCGGACCGCAGAAACCGCGTGTCCGACCTGCTCAAGGAGAAGGCAGCCGCCAACCCCGGCTTCGACGTGCTGCTCTGCGCACAGAACACACCGCGGTCGATCGACATCGGCAAGGTGACCACCGCGCAGTCCGCGCGGATCGGCTGGGCCACGGTGACGACCCACTGGGGCGACCACGGCGAGGTCACCGCGGAGCTGCGTGCGCTGGTGGACTTGGACGCCTCGAAGCCGTTGAAGCTTCTCGACGTGGAGTGCTCGCCGGAGGGCTGACCCTCCGGACAGCCGGCCGCACCGAAGCCTGCCCGAAGGAAGGTCGGCCGGGTCCGGAGAACGGCCCGACGGAAGGCCGGCCGGGTCCGGAGAACGGTCCGACGGACGGCTGACCGAGGTCCGGAGGCCGGCGCGACGGAGGCCGACGACCCGGACAGGGCCACGCCGTCCGCACACGCGAAGGGACCCCGCAGTCACCCTCCTGCGGGGCCCCTTCGACGTACTCGTGAGCGTCAGCGCCCCCGGCCCGGATCCGTGAGACCGGCGCGCCGCAGGGCGTCCGCCATCGCGCTGTTCGCCGGGGGAGGGGCCTGCCGGTCCCCGCCACGGCCGCCGCCCTGCTGACGCCGCTGCTGGGGCGCACGCCCGCCGCCACGCTCACCGCGCTGCTGCCGCGGTCCGCCGGCCGGCGCCTTCGGGGCCGCCTCGTCCTCCAGCCGCAGGGTCAGCGAGATCCGCTTGCGCGGGATGTCGACGTCGAGGACCTTCACCTTCACCACGTCGCCCGGCTTGACCACGTCCCGCGGGTCCTTGACGAAGGTCTTCGACATGGCGGAGACATGGACGAGACCGTCCTGGTGGACACCGACGTCGACGAACGCGCCGAACGCGGCCACGTTGGTCACCACGCCCTCGAGGATCATCCCCGACGTCAGGTCGCCGATCTTCTCGACACCGTCCTTGAAGGTGGCCGTCTTGAAGGCGGGCCGCGGGTCGCGCCCCGGCTTCTCCAGCTCCCGCAGGATGTCCGTGACCGTCGGCAGGCCGAACGTGTCGTCGACGAAGTCCGCCGGCCTCAGCGAGCGCAGCACCGGCGCGTTGCCGACCAGCGAGGCGACCTGCTCGCCCGCCGTCTTCACCATCCGGCGCACCACGGGATAGGCCTCCGGGTGCACGCTGGAGGCGTCGAGCGGGTCGTCGCCGTCGCGGATCCGCAGGAAGCCCGCGCACTGTTCGTACGCCTTGGGGCCGAGCCGTGCCACGTCCTTGAGCGCCTTGCGGGAGCGGAAGGGGCCGTTGGCGTCGCGGTGGGCGACGATGTTCTCCGCGAGTCCCGCGCCGATGCCCGACACCCGTGAAAGCAGCGGTGTGGAAGCGGTGTTGACGTCGACGCCGACGCCGTTCACACAGTCCTCGACGACCGCGTCCAGCGAGCGTGAGAGCTTCACCTCGGACAGGTCGTGCTGGTACTGGCCGACGCCGATCGACTTGGGGTCGATCTTCACGAGCTCGGCCAGCGGGTCCTGGAGCCGGCGCGCGATCGACACCGCGCCGCGCAGCGACACATCGAGCCCCGGCAGTTCCTGCGAGGCGAAGGCGGACGCCGAGTACACGGAGGCGCCCGCCTCCGAGACCATCACCTTGGTGAGGTTCAGCTCCGGGTGCTTGGTGATGAGTTCACCGGCGAGCTTGTCGGTCTCGCGGGAGGCCGTGCCATTGCCGATGGCGACCAGGTCGACCGCGTGCTCCTTGGCGAGGCGCGCCAGCTTCGCCAGCGACTCGTCCCACTTGTTCGCGGGGACGTGCGGATAGATCGTGTCGGTGGCGACGACCTTGCCGGTCGCGTCGACCACGGCCACCTTCACACCCGTACGGAATCCCGGGTCCAGGCCCAGCGTCGCGCGCGTACCGGCGGGGGCGGCCAGCAGGAGATCGCGCAGATTCGCGGCGAAGACCCGTACCGCCTCGTCCTCGGCCGCCGTGCGCAGCCGCAGCCGCAGATCGATCCCGAGGTGCACGAGGATCCGCGTCCGCCAGGCCCAGCGCACGGTGTCCGCCAGCCACTTGTCGCCCGGCCGGCCGCGGTCGGCCACTCCGAAACGCCGGGCGACCATGTTCTCGTAGGCGGACGGGCCGGGCTGCTCGGACGGCTCCTCCGGCTCCAGCGAGAGGTCGAGAACATCCTCCTTCTCGCCCCGGAACATCGCCAGCACCCGGTGCGAGGGCAGCTCCGTGAAGGCCTCCGCGAAGTCGAAGTAGTCGGCGAACTTCGCGCCCGCCTCCTCTTTGCCGTCCCGCACCTTCGCCGCCAGCCGGCCGCGCGTCCACATCCGTTCGCGCAGTTCGCCGATCAGATCGGCGTCCTCGGAGAAGCGCTCGGTGAGGATCGACCGCGCGCCCTCCAGCGCCGCGGCGGCGTCCGCCACACCCTTGTCGGCGTCGACGAACGCGGCGGCCGCCGACAGCGGATCCACCGACGGGTCGCCCAGCAGCCCCTCGGCCAGCGGCTCCAGACCGGCCTCGCGGGCGATCTGCGCCTTGGTGCGCCGCTTGGGCTTGAACGGCAGGTAGATGTCCTCCAGACGCGCCTTGGTGTCGGCGGCCCGGATCTGCGCCTCCAGCGCCTCGTCCAGCTTGCCCTGCTCGCGTACGGACTCCAGGACGGCGGTCCGGCGCTCCTCCAGCTCCCGCAGATAACGCAGCCGCTCCTCGAGCGTGCGCAGCTGCGCGTCGTCGAGCAGCTCGGTCGCTTCCTTGCGGTAGCGCGCGATGAACGGCACGGTCGAGCCGCCGTCGAGCAACTCCACGGCCGCCCTGACCTGCCGCTCCCGTACGCCGAGTTCCTCGGCGATCCTGCCTTCGATGGACGTCGTCACGGTTCCCCGACTCGCCTTCTCGTGCTGGCAATGCTTGAGAGTGCATTGTGCCGGGTGGCCGGGTGCCGTGTCGCGCGCCGCCTCACACGCGGCGGGTGCGCCGTCCGCCGCCGGACGCACCGCCGAAGAGCTTGGCGAGCAGGCGGAAGGGCAGCGTGACCACCGTGGCGATGGCGGAGCCGACTGTACGAAGTGCGTCTGCGATGGCGCGCACGGGAACCTCCAGTGTCGATGACCTTGCACCGGTCGGGTTGCCGTGAAGATCCCCGGCAAACGTCGCCCCGAGAAGGGCCGACGCACTGCCGGTGGCCGGACCGCCGGTCGTCAGCCGACGGCATCCGACGGGAAGGCTCCCGCCGACAGCGCCTGCGTCAGGAACCCGCGCGCGAGCTCGGTGAGCCGCTCGACGCCCTCGGCACCCAGGTGTTCGTACGGTGCGCGGTCGATGCGGTCCGTGAGGTCCTCCAGCTCCGCCCTCAGCGCGGTGCCGGCGTCGGTCAGTTCACCCTCGGGGGAGAGCAGGCCGCGCTCCCGCAGCCGGCTCTCGGCCGCCTCCCAGTCCGTGCGCCGCCAGCCGCGCGTCGCGAGGATCCAGCGCGGCGCCATGCCGCGGCCCGTGGCGGTGTGACTCACCAGCGCCTCCAGCGGGTCCAGCTCCATGGCCAGCAGTGCCGCGACATGACCGTCGCCGCGGTGCTCGCGCAGCAGCGTCGCGGCGTGCCAGTACGCGAGATGCGGCTCGTCGGGGACGGGCAGATCGGCGTGTGCGGCGTACAGCGGCCGGGCGTGGCGCGTGCACGCCTCGGCGGCGCGCAGGGCCAGCTCGGCGGCCTCGGCCAGTTCCTCGGAGGCGATCGCCTCGGCGCCCAGCAGCCGCCGCAGCGTGGTGTCCACGGCGCGCAGCCGCGCCTGGAGCACCTGCTCGGGAGACGCGGTCTCCCACACCGCCGGCAGGTGCCGCGCGATCAGCTCGTGGTTGAAGTTGTAGAAGGTCGCCGTCACGGCGCCGGGCCCGACGGCTCCCATCGCGGCGGCACGGGCAGCGAAGTACGCGGCGCTGGAGTCCTCAATGCCGATCCCGGCCATCTCCGACGCCAGGTCGGGCGAGAAGTACACCGTCGAGTGCATCGGATTGAGTGCGTGGTGGCAGCGGCGTCCCGCGCGCGGCGAAGAGGTCATGGACTGCACGTTACCGACTGGTCGGTACGGCAGTGAAGGCGGGTGCCCGGGCCGCCGCTCGGGCCCGTCAGCTCCGCGCCGCCATCATGGCAGGAAAGGTGGGTTCTTCGTCATTGCGGACATCGGCGGTCCGGCGAAGGATGAAGGCATGACCGACCGATCCGTGCTAGTCGTCCTCTTCGACGGAGTGCAGAGCCTCGATGTGACGGGCCCCGTGGAGGTGTTCACGGGCGCCGGCAAGGTGACCGGCGGCCGCGGTGGCTACCCGCTGCGGACGGCCGCGCTCGGCACCGCGCCCGTACGGACGACCAGCGGGCTGACCCTGCTCCCGGACACCACCCTGGCCGGGGCGCCGGCGCCGCACACCCTGCTCGTCCCCGGCGGACAGGGCACCCGACGGCCCGACCCCGCCCTGATCGACTGGCTTCGCGAGAACGGCCCCCGGGCCGAGCGCCTCGTCTCCGTCTGCACCGGAGCCCTGCTGCTCGCCGAGGCCGGCCTGCTCGACGGCCGCCGGGCCACCACCCACTGGGCCGTCTGTGATCACTTCGCCCGCACCTATCCGCGGGTCGAGGTCGACCCGGACCCGGTCTACGTGCGCGACGGACACATCGCGACCTCCGCGGGCGTCACGGCGGGCATCGACCTGGCCCTCGCGCTCGTCGAGGAGGATCACGGCCGTGACATCGCACTGACCGTCGCCCGTCACCTCGTCGTGTTCCTCCGGCGGCCGGGCAACCAGGCGCAGTTCAGCACGCAGCTCGCCGCCCAGACCGCGCACCGCGAGCCGCTGCGCGAGGTCCAGCAGTGGGTCACCGAGCACCCCGGCGGCGATCTGTCCGTCGAGGCGCTGGCCGGCCGGGCCCGGCTGTCGCCGCGTCACTTCGCCCGGGCGTTCCAGGCCGAGACGGGGACGACGCCCGGGCGTTATGTCGACGGCGTACGGCTCGAACACGCCAGACGGCTGCTGGAGGACACCGCCGACGGGGTCGAGGAGGTCTCGCGCGCGTCCGGCTACGGCACGCCCGAGGCGATGCGCCGGGCGTTCCTGAAAGCCCTCGGCACCGGGCCCGCGGAGTACCGCCGCCGCTTCCGCGCCGCGGCACCGCACGCGAAGCCGTCACTCCCCGGCTCCCGACCTGCCACCACGCCCTGACCTGCCGCCAATCCCGACAAGGAACCCGATGCAGATCGCCGTTCTCCTCTTCGACCGATTCACCTCGCTGGACGCCGTCGGCCCGTACGAGCTCCTCGCCCGCGTCCCGGGTGCGGAGACGGTCTTCGTGGCCCAGCAGCCCGGCCCGGTACGCAACGACCAGGGCTCGCTCGCCCTGGTCGCCGACCGGGCGCTGACAGAGGTGACGGCCCCCGACATCGTGCTGGTGCCCGGTGGCCCCGGCGCCCGCGAGGCGATGCGGGACGAGACGGTCCTCTCGTGGCTGCGCACGGCGGACGCCACCAGCACCTGGACCACGTCCGTGTGCACCGGTTCCCTCGTGTTGGCCGGCGCCGGGCTCCTGCGGGGCCGCCGGGCCACCTCGCACTGGCTGGCGCTGGAGGAACTCGTACCGCTGGGCGCCGAACCCAGCGGTGAGCGGGTGGTGTTCGACGGGAAGTACGTCACCGCCGCGGGCGTCTCGTCCGGCATCGACATGGCGCTGCATCTGCTGGGCCGGATCGGCGGCGACGAGCTGGCCCAGACGGTGCAGCTGCTGACCGAATACGATCCGCAGCCGCCGTACGACGCCGGATCACCCGACAAGGCCCCGGCCCGGATCGTCGACCGCTGGCGGCGCGGGGCCGAGAGGGTCCTGAGCGGGGAGAGCTGACGCCGTCGGGCTCACACGGTCCAGGTGAAGCGCGGCGCGCGCCGCTCCAGGAAGGCGGCGATGCCCTCGGCGGTATCGCCGCCGCCGTGCGCCTGCGCCTGCCAGTACGCGTCCCGGTCCGTGCGGCCCGTCGCGAACTCCTTCGCGGCGGCCTGCGTGAGCTGCGAACGCGTCGCCACGACCCGGGTGAACTCGGCCACCCGCTTGCCCAGCTCTCCGGGCGGCAGCACCTCGTCCACCAGCCCGGTGCGCAGCGCCCGTGCGGTGTCGATCAACTCGCCCGAGAACAGCAGGTACTTGGCCGCGGAGGGGCCCACCAGGGACACCAGCCGGCGGGTGGAGGAGGACGGATACACGATGCCGAGCTTCGCCGGGGTCACCCCGAACAGGGCGTCAGTCTCGGCGAATCGCAGATCGCAGGCGGCCGCCAGCTGACAGCCGCCGCCCACGCAGTAGCCGCGGACGGCCGCGACGGTCGGCTTGGCGAACGCGGCGAGCGCCTCCTCGGCCCGCACGGCGAGGTCCTGCGGGCTCTCACCGGGCTCCCGCAACGACGAGATGTCGGCCCCCGCGCAGAAAGTCGGGCCCTCGCCGGTCAGCACGAGAGCGCGGACGGACGCGTCGGCTTCCAGGCGTCCGAGCAGCTCCGGCAGGGCCCGCCACATCGCGGCGGTCATGGCGTTGCGCTTGGCGGGATTGCTGATGACGACGGTGGCGACGCCGTCCGTGACGGTGTGCACCAGCCGCGGACCCGGTTCCGACTGCTCCATGCGCGGGATGCTATCCGCCGCGTCCGTCGGGTGATCGCTCAGGTACGCCGGGGCCCTCGCCCGGGCCTGCCCGGCCGTGGTCAGAAGGAGATGTCCGATTCCGCCGGAGAAGTGACCAGAACAAGATCAGGAACAGTCGCGCGCTTGACCCTGTCATACGCACCCGGTCAAAAGACGTCGATAGATGCTGACTTCTGTTCAGCCTCTCGGTCCGGACCAACTCACTGCCAACACTGATTACTCGATGGTCAGGAGCAGTCGATTCAAGGGTGGTGCCGGACTATGGAGAGCCGCGGGAGCGTCCCGGCCCGGCCGCTGTCGTACGAGGGCATCTGGCGCTTCACCGCACCCGCGGTCGACGTGTCGGTACCCCAAGCGCGACACGCCGTGCGGGACCTGCTCAACCGTCAGGGCGTACCGGTCCAGGACGACCTCGTCCAGGGGCTGTTGCTGATCGTCTCCGAGCTGGTGACCAATGCCGTACGGCACGCGGCCCTGCTCTCGCCCGAGATCGCGGTCGAGGTCGCCATCGGCACCGAGTGGATCCGGGTCTCCGTGGAGGACAACCACCCCTACCGCCCCAAGGCGCTGGTGACCGACTGGGGGCAGACCGGCGGCCGGGGGCTGCTGCTCGTCCGGGAGATCACGCTGGAGGCCGGCGGCTCCTGCGACGTCGAGCACACCGCCGGCGGTGGAAAGATCATCTGGGCGGCGCTGCCCCTGCGGCCGGACGCGCAACCGGCGCCGGCGCCGCAGGACGCAGGCACCGCGCCGCTCTAGGCACCGGCACGGCGCCGCACCGGCACCGCACCAAGCTCCGGAGTGAAGCCGCCCCGGCACCGCACCGCTCCCAGCTCCGGCGTCGCCCGGCGTGAAGCCGCCCGGGGCTGGTTCACCAGCCGCTGGACGGACCCGTCAGTTCCTTGACCGCCGGACGCGCCGCGTCGAGCACCGTCATGAACCACGCCGAGAACGGGCCCTCGGCATGCCGCTCCGCCAGTTCCTCCGGCGTCACGAACGCCGTCTCGCCGACCTCCTCCGGATTCGGCCGCAGCGGAGCCTGCACCAGACCGACGAAGAGGTGGTTGTACTCCTGCTCCACCAGGCCCGAGTCCGGGTCCGGGTGGTTGTAGCGGACCGTGCCCGCCTCGGCGAGCAGCGAGGGCGAGATACCCAGCTCCTCGTGCGTCCGCCGGGCTGCGGCGGCGAAGGGTGCCTCGCCCGGATAGGGGTGTCCGCAGCAGGTGTTCGACCAGACACCGGGGGAGTGGTACTTCCCCGCCGCGCGGCGCTGGAGCAGCAGCCGGCCGTGCTCGTCGAAGAGGAACACGGAGAACGCCCGGTGCAACCGGCCGGGAGCCTGGTGGGCCGAGAGCTTCTCAGCGGTGCCGACGGTATTGCCGTCCTCGTCGACCAGTTCGAGCAGGATCGCTGGTGAGACGCCGTTCGACGTGCTGTTCGTGGCGGTGGCGGGTGAGGTCGGCATAACCATCCTTCGCGTCGGTCCTCGGCCCTCGGGGGCCTGCCCAGTCTGCCGTACAAAAGCGGCTTGTCCGCACTTCGGCAGTCCGGGCATGTCCGTCCCCGCCGCGCCGGCGTGCGGCGGGGACGGATTCATGCATCAGACGCCGAAAGCCTCCGGGTAGCGGATCGTGCCCCGCGGCACACCGGAAGAACCGTCGAGCACAAGGGCCATCATGGCCTCATCAGGTACCTCGAAAGATGGCCGGATTCCGTACTGCGAAGCAGGTTCGAAACCGAACCGCGGATAGTAGTCCGGATGGCCGAGGACCAGCACCAGCGGTTCCCCCTGCATCCGTGCCACATCGAGTACCGCCCGCACGACGGCCTGACCCGCTCCGCCGCGCTGGTGCTCCGGCGACACGGCGACCGGCGCCAGGGCCAGTGCCGGGGCGCCGTCGACATGACAGCGGGTGAGCAGCGCGTACGCGGCGACCGAGCCGTCCGCCGCCTCGGCGACGTACGACATGCCCGGCACCCACGCCCCGGCGTCCCGCCGCAGGGCGTCCACGAGCCCCGCCTCCTCCGCGGTGGGGAAGGCGGACGCGTTGACCGCACGGACCGCCGGGACGTCGTCCGCCGTCTCCGGCCTGGTGCGCCAGCGCGGATCGGCGGCCCGCAGCGCGTAGCCGGTGTAGCCGTACTCCGTGCCCAGGTCGCGGCGTACCGCGATCTCCTGCCGGGTGGCGGCGAGCGCCTCCGTCATGCCCGGAGTGGAGGAGTCGGCGGCGTCGGCGCGGGCGCCGAGCGGCCCGTAGTACTCCTCCCAGTCGCTCTCGGGCTGCTGGTGCACCCCGAGAACGTGGTAGCCCGCTGCGACGGCCGCGGCGATGTTCTCGCCGCTCGTGCGCAGCGGACAGTGCTGGTCCCAGAAGGCGCGCGCGTCGGCCGACGGGGTGCCGGTCGTCCACTCGCACTCGGTGACCACGAGCGCGCCGCCCGGCGCGAGCAGCCGCCGCCACCGGCGCAGGGCGGTGTCGAAGCCGATGCTGTAGGCGGAGCTCTCGGCCCAGACGAGATCGAACGAGCCGTCGGGGTAGGGGAGATCGGCCATGTCGGCCGTGACGGTGCTGATCGCGTCGCCGAGCCCGCGGGCTTCGGCGCTCTGCCGCAGCTCGTCGAGGAACGGCTGATGCAGATCGACCGCCGTCACCCGGGCGCCGGCCTCGGCGGCCAGCAGCAGGGCGGCACGGCCGGGGCCGCAGCCGAGATCGAGTACCCGCGGAGCAGCGGGCAGCGTGCCGGCGAGCGACGCGAGAGCGAGCAGCCGGCGGGTGGTGTCGTCAGAACCTGGACCCTGCCGCGGAAGACCGTGGTGCAGGGCGAAGAAGGCGTCGTGCATGGCGTTGTCGGACAACGTGGAAACCCTTGAGTGTGTGAGGGCTCCGGCCGACGTACGAGATACGGGTCAGCCGGTAACCCGGAAGCCGAGGACGGACCGGGGGCTGCACAGGGCAGCCGTCCCTGCGACGGTCATCAACTCAGCTCCTCTCAAGCGTGGGTGCCAGCGTAACAGCCCGGTGCACAGCCCTCAGTGGCAGAGCCGGGCCTCGTGCTCGGCATGGCCGACCGGCTCCAGCTGGAAGGTGCAGTGCTCCACGTCGAAGTGGCCGCCGACGCATCCCTGGAGATCGTGCAGCAGCTTCTCGTGGCCCACCGCGTCCAG
This sequence comes from Streptomyces sp. NBC_00306, assembly GCF_036169555.1. Taxonomy (GTDB): domain Bacteria; phylum Actinomycetota; class Actinomycetes; order Streptomycetales; family Streptomycetaceae; genus Streptomyces; species Streptomyces achmelvichensis. The sequence continues at coordinate 7,015,418 of NZ_CP108032.1, forward strand.
CACATCCGGGTCCACCACCACATGCGCGGAGAGCACCGGCATCCCGGAGGTGATCGTCCAGGCGTGCAGGTCGTGCACGTCCTCCACGCCCTGAAGGCCCAGGAGGTGCGTGCGCACCTCCGCCATGTCGACGCCCTTGGGCGCCGCCTCCAGCAGGACGTTCAGCGTCTCGCGGAGCAGTTTCAGGGTGCGCGGCACGATCATGAGGCCGATCACCAGTGAGGCGATCGGGTCGGCGGCCTGCCAGCCGGTGAAGAGGATGATCGTCGCCGCCACCAGCACGGTGAGCGATCCGAGGGTGTCCGCCAGCACCTCCAGATAGGCGCCGCGGACATTGAGGCTCTCCTTCTGCCCGCGCATCAGCAGCGAGAGGGATACGGCGTTGGCGACCAGACCGACGAGGGCGAACGCGATGGCGAGTCCGCCCTTGGTCTCGGCCGGGGTGATGAACCGCTCCACCGCCTCGTAGAGCAGGAAGCCGCCGACGCCGAGGAGCAGCACACAGTTGGCGAGGGCCGCGAGTATCTCGGCCCGCGCGAAACCGAAGGTGCGGTTGCCGCCGGCCGGCCGGTTGGCGAAGTGGATCGCCAGCAGCGCCATCGCGAGACCGACCGCGTCCGTCGCCATGTGGGCGGCGTCGGCGATCAGGGCGAGAGAATCGGCCAGCACACCGCCGACGATCTCCAGCACCATCACACCGAGCGTGATCGTCAGCGCGATGCGCAGCCGTCCCTTGTAGGCGGAGGCCGCGGTGCCGGTCGGCGGCGGGCCGCCGTGCGCATGCCCGTGGTCGTGCCCAGCCCCCATGAGAACGCCTCCGGTCGTCGGAAATCGTGCTGCCGAGACCTCAGTGAACTACGCCCGCGGGGTACCGGGCAACACGGCACTGAACACCGTTGTCATATCGCCTGACCTGCGGAAACGACCCGCAGGTCAGACGCGTGAAAGATCACTTCGAGCGGGCTTCCGGGTGCCGCAGGCACCAGCCCTCCCAGGCCGACTCCACCATCTCGCGCACCCCGCGCGAGGCGCTCCAGCCGAGCTCCTCGGTGATCAGGTCGACCGAGGCGACCGCCTTCGCGGCATCGCCCGCGCGCCGTGGCTCGATGACCGGCCGGGCGTCGTACCCGGTGATCTCGCCCACCAGATCGGCGAGCTCGCGCACCGAGACCCCGACCCCGCGACCGATGTTGACCGTGAGATCGCCGGCACTCTGCTGCTCGGCCAGCCGGCGGGCGACGGTCAGATGGGCGTCGGCCAGGTCCGCGACATGGATGTAGTCGCGGACACAGGTGCCGTCCGGGGTCGGGTAGTCGTCGCCGAAGATGCGAGGTGCCTCACCCCGCGTGATCCGGTCGAAAAACATCGGAATGATGTTGAACACTCCGGTGTCGGCGAGCTCGGGGCGGGCCGCGCCGGCCACGTTGAAGTACCGCAGGCAGGCCGTCGAGATTGAGTGCGCCCGGCCCGTGGCCCGTACCAGCCACTCACCGGCCAGCTTGGTCTCGCCGTACGGATTGATGGGGACGCAGGGCGCCGACTCCGGGATCAGGTCCAGCTCGGGCACCCCGTACACGGCGGCCGACGACGAGAACAGGAACTGCCGCACGCCCGCCTCGACGACCGCCTCCAGCAGCACGGTGAGTCCGTGCAGATTCTCCCGGTAGTAGTGCAGCGGCTGCTCGACGGACTGCCCGACCTGCTTCTTCGCCGCGAGATGGACGACGCCGGTGACATCGTGATCGGCGAAGGTACGGTCCAGCAGCTCGCGGTCCAGGACGGCTCCCCGCACCAGTTCGATCCCCTCGGGCAGCCGCTCGGTGACCCCCGACGAGATGTCGTCGAGCACGACGACCTTCTCGCCCGCCGCCGTCATGGCCAGCGCCACATGTGCGCCGATATATCCCGCTCCACCTGTGATCAGCCAAGTCATGGCGGCCAGCTTAGGGTCTGCGGTCGCGATCGGGCCGGGCGGTTCCTGGGCCGGGCCCCGCGGTTTGTGGGGCGAGGCGGTGATCGACAATGATGAGGCCGCGGACCCTCCCGGGGGTTCCGCCGTGTCGAGCGGGGCGTAAACGGCCAGTGAACTCCGGCCTCAGCGCATCCGATAGCCTCTGCCGACGAGCCGCCGCCCGCACACCGGGCCGAGCCGCCGCGCATCCGCACCCTCGGTTCCAAGGAGTGAGTCCGTCTGTCGACCGCCATCCTCACCGGTCCGCCCGTACCCGGATCGTCGCTCGAGGGCGATCTGCGGTCACTGGGCTTCGACGTACGCGTCGCTCCGGGTGCCGCCGAGAGCGAGGCGCTCCTCGCCGCCGTCCCGGCCGCGGAGCGCGTCGCGGTGGTGGACGCGCGCTTCGTGGGCCACGTCCACTCCCTGCGGCTGGCCCTGACGGACCCCCGCTTCCCGGCCTCCGCGGTCCCCGGCGCACTCACGGCGCAGCCCGAGGCGCGTGCGGCCCTGGCGAAGGCCTTCGCGGCCACCACGGCTCCCGCCCCCGCGGCGGAGACGGCCGCCGGAGTCTCGGACCTGCCCGGCGACGCCGACGCTTCCGCTGCGGCACCGCAGAGCGCTGCGGCGACCCCGGACGCGCAGACGACCCCGGACACGGAGGCGAGTGCGGACACGGAGGCGAGCGCGGCCGGCCTCGGAACCGCCCTGCGCGCGCCCGACCTGCCCGGCCTGCTCGCCGTCACCCTGGACTCCGCCGGCACCCCCGTCCACCGGCCCGAGCTCGGTTCGCTCGTCGCGACCGTGCCCGCCGATCCGCAGACCCGCAACGAGGCCCGTCAGGCCGTCGCGGCCGTCGACGACGAAGAGGTACGGCTGCGGTCGGCCGTGAAGGCCCGGGACGGCTTCTTCACCACCTTCTTCATCAGCCCGTACTCGCGCTACATCGCCCGCTGGTGCGCGCGCCGGGGGCTGACCCCCAACCAGGTCACCACCGCATCCCTGATCACCGCCCTGATCGCGGCCGGGGCCGCGGCCAGCGGCACCCGCGGCGGGTACATCGCGGCCGGCCTGCTGCTGCTCTTCTCCTTCGTCCTGGACTGCACGGACGGGCAGCTCGCCCGGTACTCGCTCCAGTACTCGACGATGGGCGCCTGGCTCGACGCCACCTTCGACCGCGCCAAGGAGTACGCCTACTACGCGGGCCTGGCACTGGGCGCGGCCCGCGGCGGTGACGACGTCTGGGCGCTGGCCCTGGGCGCGATGGTGCTGCAGACGTGCCGCCATGTCGTGGACTTCTCGTTCAACGAGGCGAACCACGACGCCGAGTCCAACACCAGCCCGACCGCCGCACTCTCCGACAAGCTCGACAGCGTCGGCTGGACGGTGTGGGTGCGCCGCATGATCGTGCTGCCGATCGGTGAGCGGTGGGCCATGATCGCGGTCCTGACCGCCGTCACCACACCCCGGATCGTCTTCTACGCCCTCCTCGTCGGCTGCGCCTTCGCCGCCTGCTACACCACGGCCGGCCGGCTGCTGCGCTCCCTCACCCGCAAGGCGCGCAGGACCGACCGTGCCGCGCAGGCCCTGGCGGACCTCGCCGACTCGGGGCCGCTCGCGGAGGCGGTCGCGCGCGCGGGCCGCAGGTTCGTCGCCGGGCTCCCCGCGATGGCGCCGCCCGCCATCGCGTTCGTGGGCGGTGCGGGCCTGGTGGCCGCCGCCGTGTTCAGCGACTACGGCTCCCTCTGGCCGGTCGTCGCGGCCGTGACGTATGTCATCACCTCCGGCCTCGCCGTCGCCCGCCCCCTCAAGGGCGCGCTCGACTGGCTCGTCCCACCCGTGTTCAGGGCCGCCGAATACGGGGCGATCCTGGCGCTCGCGGTGGCCGCGGACGTGAACGGAGCACTGCCCGCGGCCTACGGCCTGGTGGCCGCGGTCGCCTACCATCACTACGACACGGTGTACCGCATCCGCGGCGGCACGGGCGCTCCGCCGCACTGGCTGGTACGGGCGACCGGAGGACACGAGGGGCGGATCCTGCTCGTCGTGCTGCTGGCCGCCCTGGTCACCGACACCGACTTCACCATCGCGCTGGCGGCCCTCGCTGTCGCCGTCGCACTCGTGGTGCTCGTGGAGAGCATCCGCTTCTGGGTGTCCTCCGCAGCACCCGCAGTTCATGACGAAGGAGAACCCGCATGATCGGCCTTGTTTTGGCAGCCGGTGCCGGACGGCGTCTGCGCCCCTACACCGACACGCTCCCCAAGGCCCTCGTGCCCGTAGGCCCTGAACAGGACGGCGAGGCCACGACCGTCCTCGACATCGCCCTGAAGAACTTCGCGGAGATCGGGCTCACCGAGGTCGCCGTCGTCGTCGGCTACCGCAAGGAGGCCGTGTACGAGCGCCAGGCGGCCCTGGAGGCGAAGTACGGCCTCAAGCTCACCCTCGTCGACAACGACAAGGCCGAGGAGTGGAACAACGCCTACTCCCTGTGGTGCGCCCGTGACGTCCTGAAGAAGGGCGTCATCCTCGCCAACGGCGACACCGTCCACCCGGTGTCGGTCGAGCACTCCCTTCTCGCCGCCCGCGGCGACGGCCGGAAGATCATCCTCGCCCTCGACACGGTGAAGCAGCTCGCCGACGAGGAGATGAAGGTCATCACGGACGGCGACCAGGGCGTGCAGCGCATCACCAAGCTGATGGACCCGGCCGCCGCGACCGGCGAGTACATCGGCGTCACCCTCATCGAGCCCGAGGCGGGCGAGGAGCTGGCCGACGCGCTGAAGTCCACCTTCGAGCGCGACCCCGACCTCTACTACGAGGACGGCTACCAGGAGCTCGTCAACCGCGGCTTCCGGATCGACGTGGCTCCCATCGGCGACGTCCCGTGGGTCGAGATCGACAACCACGACGACCTCGCGAAGGGCCGTGAGATCGCGTGCCTGTACTGACCCGGCTGATCCCGTCCCCGGTCGTCGTCGACATCCGCGCGGGAGCCCTGGACGACCTGGCGGGCCTTCTGGCCGACCAGCGGATCTCCGGATCCGGCAAGCTGGCCGTCGCCATCAGCGGCGGCTCGGGGCAGGCACTGCGCGAGCGACTCGCGCCGGCGCTGCCCGGCGCCGACTGGTTTGAGGTCCGCGACGGGACCATCGACTCCGCCGTGCAGCTCGCCGACGACGTGAAGGGCAAGCGGCGCTACGACGCCGTGGTCGGTCTCGGCGGCGGCAAGATCATCGACGTGGCGAAGTACGCCGCGGCGCGCGTCGGTCTTCCGATGGCCGCAGTCGCGACGAACCTCGCGCACGACGGACTGTGCTCACCGATCTCCATCCTCGACAACGACAACGGCCGCGGTTCCTACGGTGTCCCGTCACCCATCGCGATGGTGATCGACCTCGACGTGGTCCGCGACGCTCCCGTACGGTTCGTCCGCTCCGGCATCGGCGACGCGATCTCCAACATTTCGGCGATCGCGGACTGGGAGCTGGCGCACCAGGTCAACGGCGAGCAGGTCGACGGGCTGGCCGCCGCCATGGCCCGCACCTCCGGCGAGGCCGTTCTGCGCCACCCCGGCGGCGTCGGCGACGACGAGTTCCTCACCGTGCTCGCCGAGGCGCTGGTGCTCTCCGGCATCGCCATGTCGATCAGCGGCGACAGCCGCCCCTCGTCCGGTGCCTGCCACGAGATCAGCCACGCCTTCGACCTGCTGTATCCGAAGCGGGCCGCCAGCCATGGCGAACAGGTCGGCCTGGGAGCCGCCTTCGCGATGTATCTGCGCGGCGCCCACGAGGAGTCGGGGCTCTTCGCGGACGTACTCCGCAGACACGGACTTCCCGTGCTGCCCGATGGCATCGGCTTCTCCGCGGACGAGTTCGTCCGAGCCGTGGAGTACGCGCCGCAGACCCGTCCGGGCCGTTTCACCATCCTCGAGCACCTTGACCTCACCACCGATCAGATCAGGGACGCGTACGCCGACTATGCCAAGACCATCCGTAGCTGAACTCCGCCCGGTCGTTCACCCGGCGGGAGTGAAGGACCGGCGCAGCGGAGAGCACTGGGGCGGACGCCTGTACATGCGCGAGATCTCGCTGCGCATCACCCGCCTCCTGGTCACCACGAAGGTCACGCCGAACCAGCTGACGTACGTGATGACCATCTGCGGCGTGCTCGCCGCCCCGGCGCTGCTGGTGCCGGGCATCTGGGGCGCCGTCCTCGGCGTCGTCGCCGTCCAGCTCTATCTGCTGCTGGACTGTGTCGACGGTGAGGTCGCCCGCTGGAAGAAGCAGTTCTCGCTCTCCGGGGTCTACCTGGACCGCGTCGGCGCCTATCTGTGCGACGCGGCGGTCCTCGTCGGTCTCGGCCTGCGCGCCGCCGACCTGTGGGGCCCGGGGCAGATCGACTGGCTCTGGGCGTTCCTCGGCACCCTCGCCGCACTCGGCGCGATCCTGATCAAGGCCGAGACCGACCTGGTCGGGGTCGCGCGCCACCAGGGCGGACTGCCTCCGGTCAAGGACGCCGCCGCCGAGCCGCGCTCCTCCGGTATGGCACTCGCCCGCCGGGCCGCCGGGGCGCTCAAGTTCCACCGGCTGATCCTCGGCATCGAGGCGTCGCTGCTCATCCTGGCGCTCGCCGTGGTGGACCAGATCCGCGGCGATCTGTTCTTCACCCGCCTCGGAGTCGCGGTCCTCGCCGGTATCGCGCTGCTCCAGACGCTGCTGCACCTGGTGTCCGTCCTCGTCTCCAGCAGGCTGAGGTGAGTGCCGTGAAGCCGCTGAAGGTCGGCGCCGTCATCATCACCATGGGCAACCGTCCGGACGACCTGCGCGCGCTCCTCGACTCGGTCGCCAAGCAGGACGGCGACCCGATCGAGACCGTGGTCGTCGGCAACGGTGCCCCGGTGACGGGTGTCGAGGACTTCCCGTTCGTCCGGACCGTGGATCTGCCCGAGAACCTGGGCATCCCCGGCGGCCGCAACGTCGGCATCGAGGCCTTCGGGCCGTCCGGCTCCGGCGTCGACGCGCTGCTCTTCCTCGACGACGACGGTCTGCTCCCCGGCACCGACACCGCGGAGCTGGTGCGACAGGCCTTCGCCGACGATCCGAAGCTGGGCATCGTCAGCTTCCGCATCGCCGACCCGGAGACCGGCCTCACCCAGCGCCGCCACGTCCCGCGGCTGCGTGCCTCCGACCCGATGCGCTCCTCGCGGGTGACGACCTTCCTCGGCGGCGCCAACGCCGTACGCACACAGGTCCTCGCCGAGGTCGGCGGCCTGCCCGACGAGTTCTTCTACGCCCACGAGGAGACGGATCTCGCCTGGCGTGCCCTCGACGCCGGCTGGGCCATCGACTACCGCGCGGACATGGTGCTGTTCCACCCGACCATGCCCCCGTCGCGGCACGCGGTCTATCACCGGATGGTGGCCCGTAACCGGGTCTGGCTCGCCCGCCGGAATCTGCCCGCCCCGCTGGTGCCGATCTATCTCGGTGTCTGGGTGCTGCTCACCCTCGCCCGGCGCCCCTCGGTGTCCGCCCTCAAGGCATGGATGGGCGGCTTCAAGGAGGGCTGGCGGACCCCCTGCGGTCCCCGCCGGCCCATGAAGTGGCGTACGGTATGGCGGCTCACCCGACTGGGCCGACCTCCTGTCATCTGACAAGCTCGGTCCTGAGAGCATCGGGCACGTCCGGGTACCCGGCGCGTCCGACGCCGCGCCCCCATCTGCCGCGCATCTTGAAGACGAAAGTTTCAACTTGTGAGTGACACAACCCACGACGGTGCGATCACGATGACCGCCCCGCCATCCGCCGACCAGGGCCTTTCCGCGGCGGACCTCGCCGCCAAGTACGGCCTGTCGGTCAGCGGTGCCCGGCCCGGGATGGCCGAGTACATCAGGCAGCTGTGGGGCCGACGCCACTTCATCCTGGCCTTCTCGCAGGCCAAGCTGACGGCCCAGTACAGCCAGGCGAAGCTCGGCCAGCTGTGGCAGGTCGTGACGCCCCTGCTGAACGCGATGGTCTACTACCTGATCTTCGGGGTCATCCTGGGGACCAGGGAGGGCATCTCCAACGACGTCTTCATCCCGTTCCTGGTCACGGGCGTCTTCGTCTTCACCTTCACCCAGAGCTCGGTGATGGCGGGTGTCCGGGCGATCTCCGGCAATCTCGGCCTGGTCCGCGCCCTGCACTTCCCCCGGGCGTCCCTGCCGATCTCCTTCGCCCTCCAGCAGCTCCAGCAGCTGCTCTTCTCGATGATCGTGCTGTTCGTGATCGCGGTGGGCTTCGGCAGCTACCCGAGTCTGTCCTGGCTGCTGATCATCCCGGCGCTGGTTCTGCAGTTCGTCTTCAACACCGGCCTGGCGCTCGTCATGGCCAGGCTCGGCAGCAAGACGCCCGACCTCGCCCAGCTGATGCCCTTCATCATGCGGACGTGGATGTACGCCTCGGGCGTCATGTACTCCATCCCGATCATGCTGAAGGACAAGCCGGCCTGGATCTCGGACGTCCTCCAGCTGAACCCCGCGGCGGTCTACATGGACCTCATCCGCTTCGGTCTGATCGACGGCTACGGCTCGGAGAACCTGCCGCCGCACGTCTGGATGTGGGCCGTGGGCTGGGCGGTCCTCTTCGGCATCTGTGGATTCGTGTACTTCTGGAAGGCTGAAGAACGGTACGGCCGTGGCTGACAAGAACCTGGGGCGCGTCCCCACAGTGATCGCCGACGACGTGCACATCGTGTACCGCGTGCACGGCAGCTCGGGCGGCAAGGGCAGCGCCACCGCAGCCCTGAACAGGATCATCAAGCGCGACAAGGGCGAGTCCCGCGGTGTGCGCAAGGTCCACGCCGTACGGGGCGTCTCCTTCACCGCGTACCGCGGCGAGGCCATCGGCCTGATCGGCACCAACGGTTCCGGCAAGTCCACCCTGCTGCGGGCCATAGCCGGCCTGCTCCCCACCGAGCACGGCAAGGTCTACACCGACGGCCAGCCCTCGCTGCTCGGCGTGAACGCCGCGCTGATGGGCGACCTGACCGGTGAGCGCAATGTCATCCTCGGTGGCCTGGCCATGGGCATGTCGCGCGAGGAGGTCCGCGAGCGATACCAGGACATCGTCGACTTCTCCGGGATCAACGAGAAGGGCGACTTCATCACCCTGCCGATGCGCACCTACTCCTCGGGCATGGGCGCACGGCTCCGGTTCGCCATCGCGGCGGCCAAGGACCACGACGTCCTGATGATCGACGAGGCGCTGGCGACGGGCGACCGCAAGTTCCAGATCCGCTCCGAGCAGCGCATCCGGGAGCTCCGGGAGCACGCGGGCACGGTGTTCCTGGTCAGTCACAGCCTCGGCTCCATCAGGGACACCTGCGACCGCGTCCTGTGGCTGGAAAAGGGCGAGCTGCTGATGGACGGTCCCACCGCTGAGGTCCTCAAGGCGTACGAGAAGGAGACCGGCCGCTAGGTCCCCGAGGCCGTTTCCTGGACCGGTCCGCGAAAAGGCCCCCGCCCTGGCATCCGGGCGGGGGCCTTTCTGCGTCCTGTCAGTCGACGGGCCACCGGACGCGCCCGGCGGCGGGCGGGCCTCGGAGCCGGGCCCAGGCGGTCGTGGCCCCGGAACGTCAAGGGCGGGTCAATTCCTGTCCGGACAGGGATGGTTGACCACGATTGGAGTGTTCTTGTAATGCGCGCAACACCCCGGCGTATCACTGGGCGTTGTACAACGTAAGCTGTACCGGTGCTGAATCACGGCAAGTGGGGCGATACGCCCTCGGTATCGCCCCCGCCGGGCGGGACCCCCGCAGACGGCGCGACGGGCGGCGTGTCCGAAATAGGATGGATTGGATCGGCAGTGTAGAACGGGAGATGTGACGGCAATGATCGAAAATCTCCAGCTCCTCGAGGCTTTCGCCGTCCCCTCGCCGGGCAGCCACGTATGACCGGCACCCGGCAGACACGCGTGGCGACCTCGGCTGATTCCGCACGTGCCACCCTCGACAAGGCCGCGGACGAGAACTTTCCCGTGGCCCCCTTCTTCCTGCCACGCGCCTGGCGCGACGATCTGATGGCCGTGTACGGCTTCGCCCGTCTGGTCGACGACATCGGCGACGGCGACCTCGCCCCGGGCGGTGCGGACGCCCGCCATCTCGGCGTGGACCCGGCCGACGCCGACGACCGCCTCGTGATGCTGGACGCCTTCGAGACCGATCTGCGGCGCGTCTTCACCCCCGACGGCGACGAGACGCCGCACCACCCGCTGCTGCGGGGGCTGCTCCCCACCGTGCGGCGCTGCTCGCTCGACCCCGGGCCCTTCGCCGGGCTGATCGCCGCGAACCGTCAGGATCAGCTGGTGCGGCGGTACAAGACGTACGACGAACTCCTCGCCTACTGCGAGCTGTCCGCCAACCCCGTCGGCCGGCTCGTCCTCCGGATCACCGGTACGGCCAGTCCCGAGCGGGTGCGCCGGTCCGACGCCGTGTGCACCGCGCTCCAGATCGTCGAGCACCTCCAGGACGTGACCGAGGACCTCGCGCGCGACCGGATCTATCTGCCTGCCGACGACATGCAGCGGTTCGGGGTGACGGAGGCCGATCTGGCCGCGCCGGCCGGGAGTGCGTCGGTGCGTGCCCTGATCGCCTACGAGTGCGAGCGCGCCTGCCGGCTGCTGGACGAAGGCATTCCGCTGGTCGGCAGCGTCCACGGCCGGCTGCGGCTGCTGCTCGCCGGCTTCGTGGGCGGCGGGCGTGCCGCCCTCGCCGCGATCGCGGCCGCCGGTCACGACGTCCTGCCGGGACCGCCCAGACCTGCCAGGACAAGGCTGTTGCGCGAAGTCGGAGCAGTCCTGCGAAGAGCGCGTAGAGAGGGGTGAGCGGGACGATGGAGGGACCGACCGACGTGTCGCCACCGGTGCAGGCCGCGTACAGCTACTGCGAGGCCGTCACCGGACAGCAGGCGCGTAACTTCGCCTACGGGATCAGGCTGCTGCCGACCGACAAGCGGCAGGCCATGTCCGCGCTGTACGCGTTCTCCCGCCGTGTCGACGACATCGGCGACGGCACGCTCGCGCCCGAGGCCAAGCGCGACCGCCTCGAAGTGACGCGGGCCCTGCTGGACCGCGTCCGGCAGGGTGCGATCGCCGAGGACGACACCGACCCGGTCGCCGTCGCTCTCGCGGACGCGGCACAGCGCTTCCCGATCCCGCTCGACGGGCTCGACGAGCTCATCGACGGTGTCCAGATGGACGTACGCGGCGAGGCCTACGAGACCTGGGACGACCTCAAGGTCTACTGCCGCTGCGTGGCGGGCGCGATCGGACGGCTCTCCCTCGGCGTGTTCGGTACTCAGCCCGGCGCACGCGGCGCCGAACGCGCTCCCGAGTACGCCGACACGCTGGGCCTCGCCCTCCAACTCACCAACATCCTCAGGGACGTTCGCGAGGACGCGGCCAACGGGCGCACCTACCTGCCCGCCGACGATCTCGCCAAGTTCGGCTGCTCCGCCGGATTCCACTCGGCGACCCCGCCGGCCGGCTCCGACTTCGCGGGCCTCGTCCACTTCGAAGTACGGCGCGCCCGGGCCCTCTTCGCCGAGGGCTACCGGCTGCTGCCCATGCTCGACCGGCGCAGCGGTGCCTGTGTCGCCGCCATGGCCGGCATCTACCGCCGCCTGCTCGACCGCATCGAGCGCGACCCCGAAGCGGTGCTGCGCGGCCGCGTCTCGCTCCCCGGCCGCGAGAAGGCGTTCGTGGCGGTGCGCGGTCTGTCGGGGCTCGACGCCCGGCACATCACCCGTCAGAGAGGGCGCGCCTGATGCCACGGCCCGACACGCACAACCGGCGGGCAACCGTCCGGACCGGTCCGGCGTCCCTGACGGCAACGGCCCGAGGGGAGGTCGCATGACGGACGAGGACATGCGTTCCCGGCACGCGGTGGTGATCGGCGGCGGACTGGCCGGTATCACCGCGGCGCTTCAGCTCGCCGACGCGGGCGTGGGCGTCACTCTCGTCGAAGGCCGCCCACGACTGGGCGGCCTCGCCTTCTCCTTCCAGCGCGGCGCCCTGACCGTCGACAACGGCCAGCACGTCTATCTGCGCTGCTGCACCGCCTACCGCTGGTTCCTCGACCGCGTCGACGGTGCCGCGCTGGCCCCGCTCCAGGACCGGCTGGACGTCCCCGTCCTGGACGTGGCCCGCGCCGGCGGACCCCGGCTCGGCCGGCTGCGCCGCACCGCGCTGCCCGTACCGCTGCACCTCGCCGCCAGCCTCGCCACCTATCCGCATCTCTCGCTCGCCGAGCGGGCGAGTGCGGGACGCGCCGCCCTCGCGCTCGGCAGGCTCGACCCGGCCGATCCCGCGCTGGACGGCATCGACTTCGCGACCTGGCTCGGGCGGCACGGCCAGTCGCAGCGCACCATCGAGGCGCTCTGGGACCTCGTGGGGGTCGCGACCCTGAACGCCACCGCGCCCCACGCCTCCATGGGGCTCGCCGCGATGGTCTTCAAGACCGGACTGCTCTCCGAGCCGGGTGCCGCGGACATCGGCTGGGCCCGGGTGCCGCTCGGTGACCTGCACGACACCCTCGCCCGCAAGGCCCTCGACTCCGCCGGTGTCCGCACCGAGCTGTCGACCCGGGTGCGCGCCGTATCCCGCGCGGACCACGGCCGGTGGCACGTCGACATCGCCGGCGAGCGGCTGGAGGCCGACACCGTCGTCCTCGCCGTGGCGCAGCGCGAGGCCCACGACCTGCTGCCCGAGGGCGCCGTCGAGGACCCCGACCGGCTGCTCGACATCGGCACCGCGCCGATCCTCAACATCCATGTCGTGTACGACCGCAAGGTGCTGCGCCGGCCGTTCTTCACCGCGCTGGGCACCCCGGTCCAGTGGGTGTTCGACCGTACGGAGGCATCGGGGCTCACGGAGGGTCAGTACCTGGCGCTGTCCCAGTCGGCCGCCCAGGACGAGATCGACACCCCGGTCGCCGAGCTGCGCGCACGCTATCTGCCGGAGCTGGAGCGGCTGTTGCCCGCCGCCCGCGGTGCGCAGGTGCGTGACTTCTTCGTCACCCGTGAGCGCACGGCGACCTTCGCACCCTCGCCGGGCGTCGGCAGGCTGCGCCCCGGTGCCCGAACCCGTGCGCCGGGGCTGTACCTTGCGGGCGCGTGGACCGCCACCGGCTGGCCCGCGACCATGGAGGGTGCCGTACGCAGCGGCTTCAGTGCCGCCGGCGCCGCGCTCTCCGCTCTCGGCCGCTCCCATGAACATCCGCTCAAGGAGGCGGCGTGAGCATCAGTACTGGAACAAGAGGAGAGACCGTGCCGACAGTGCCTTCGGCGAACCCGGCTGACGACACCGCAGCGGACGTGGACATCGTCGCGCTGCTGGAGCGCGGGCGGACCATGTCGACGCCGGTGCTGCGTGCGGCCGTGGACCGGCTCGCACCGCCCATGGACACCGTCGCCGCGTACCACTTCGGCTGGATCGACGCCGAGGGCCGGCCTTCGGACGGTGACGGCGGCAAGGCCGTGCGCCCCGCGCTCGCCCTGCTGTCCGCCGAGGCGGCCGGGGCGTCGCCCGAGACCGGCATCCCCGGCGCGGTCGCGGTCGAGCTGGTGCACAACTTCTCGCTGCTGCACGACGACCTGATGGACGGCGACGAGCAGCGCCGTCACCGCGACACCGTGTGGAAGGTGCACGGCCCGGCGCAGGCGATCCTCGTCGGTGACGCGCTGTTCGCCCTGGCGAATGAGGTCCTGCTGGAGCTCGGCACGGTCGATGCCGGGCGGGCGACCCGGCGGCTGACCACCGCGACCCGCAAGCTGATCGACGGCCAGGCCCAGGACATCTCCTACGAGCACCGCGAGCGGGTCACCGTCGAGGAGTGCCTGGAGATGGAGGGCAACAAGACCGGCGCGCTGCTCGCCTGCGCCGTCTCCATCGGCGCCGTGCTCGGCGGGGCGGACGACCGTACCGCCGACACGCTGGAGGCGTACGGCTACCACCTCGGACTCGCCTTCCAGGCCGTGGACGATCTGCTGGGCATCTGGGGCGACCCCGTCGCCACCGGCAAGCAGACCTGGAGCGATCTGCGCCAGCGCAAGAAGTCCCTGCCGGTCGTCGCCGCGCTCGCCGCGGGAGGACCCGCCTCGCAGCGCCTCGGGGAGCTGCTCGCGGCCGACGCCAAGAGCAACGACTTCGACAGCTTCTCCGAGGAGGAGTTCGCCACCCGGGCGGCCCTCATCGAGGAGGCCGGCGGTCGTGAGTGGACCTCCCAGGAGGCACGCAGGCAGCACGCGATCGCCGTCGACGCCCTGAACGGTGTCGAGATGCCCGCGCACGTCCGGGCGCAGCTCGTCGCGCTCGCCGACTTCGTCGTCGTCAGGAAGAGATGATCGCTATCGCCTGCACCATATGAATCGCAGTCGCCGGCCGGCGACCGGGCAACCGGTTGCCGGCCGACGGAGACCCCAGCACAGCAGATCAGCACTGCAACGAAGGGGAAGCCATGACAGCGACGACCGACGGAAGCAGCGGGCCACTCAAGTCCCGCGCAGCCGCGGCCAGTTCAACAACCGACACACCGTTCGTCTCCCTCACGGGCCCGGCCACGAGCGATCCGCCCGAGGCCGCACGGCATGCCGCGGAACGCTCCGTCGAGTATCTGCTGAGCATCCAGGACGCCGAGGGCTGGTGGAAGGGCGACCTCGAGACCAATGTGACGATGGACGCCGAGGACCTGCTGCTCCGTCAGTTCCTCGGTATCCAGGACGCGCGCACCACCGAGGCGGCCGGCCGCTTCATCCGCGGTGAGCAGCGCGAGGACGGCACCTGGGCGACGTTCTACGGCGGTCCCGCGGAGCTCTCCACCACCGTCGAGGCCTACGTCGCGCTCCGGCTGGCGGGCGACCTGCCGGACGATCCGCACATGGCGCGCGCCGCCGCCTGGATCAGGGAACACGGCGGCATCGCGCAGAGCCGGGTCTTCACCCGCATCTGGCTCGCGCTGTTCGGCTGGTGGAAGTGGGACGACCTCCCGGAACTGCCGCCCGAGCTGATCTTCCTGCCCTCGTGGTTCCCCCTGAACATCTACGACTTCGGCTGCTGGGCCCGGCAGACCATCGTGCCGCTCACGGTCGTCTCGGCGAAGCGGCCGGTGCGGCCGGCGCCGTTCGCGCTCGACGAGCTGCACACCGATCCCGCGCGGCCGAACCCGGGCAAGCCGCTTGCGCCCGCCGCCAGTTGGGACGGCTTCTTCCAGCGCACCGACAAGGCGCTGCACCTGTACCGCAAGGTCGCCCCGCGCAAGCTGCGCCGGGCGGCGATGAACGCCGCCGCGCGGTGGATCATCGAGCGCCAGGAGAACGACGGCTGCTGGGGAGGGATCCAGCCGCCCGCCGTGTACTCGATCATCGCCCTGCACCTGCTGGGATACGACCTCCGGCATCCGGTGATGCGGGCAGGGCTGGAGTCGCTGGACCGCTTCACCGTGTGGCGCGAGGACGGCGCCCGCATGATCGAGGCCTGTCAGTCGCCGGTCTGGGACACCTGCCTCGCCACCATCGCCCTCGCCGACGCGGGACTGCCCGCCGACCATCCCGCCCTGGTGAAGGCGGCCGACTGGATGCTCGGCGAGGAGATCGTGCGGCCCGGCGACTGGGCGGTGCGCAGGCCCCAACTCGCGCCGGGCGGCTGGGCGTTCGAGTTCCACAACGACAACTACCCGGACATCGACGACACCGCCGAGGTCATCCTCGCGCTGCGCAGGGTCAAGCACCCCGACCCCTCGCAGGTCGAGGGCGCCATCGTCCGGGCCGGCCGCTGGACGCTGGGCATGCAGTCGAAGAACGGCGCCTGGGGCGCTTTCGACGCCGACAACACCAGTGCCTTCCCCAACCGGCTGCCGTTCTGCGACTTCGGTGAGGTGATCGACCCGCCGTCGGCGGACGTCACCGCGCATGTCGTGGAGATGCTCGCGCACGAGGGAAGGGCCCATCACCCGCGCACCCGCCGCGGTATCGACTGGCTCCTCGCCGAACAGGAGCCGAACGGCGCCTGGTTCGGCCGCTGGGGAGTCAACTACGTCTACGGAACCGGCTCGGTGGTCCCCGCACTCGCCGCCGCCGGGGTGCCCGCATCGCATCCAGCGATCCGCCGTGCGGTCCGCTGGCTCGAATCCGTCCAGAACGACGACGGCGGCTGGGGCGAGGACCTGCGCTCCTACCGGGAGGAGGAGTGGGTCGGCCACGGCGCCTCCACGGCCTCCCAGACCGCGTGGGCACTGCTCGCGCTGCTGGCTGCGGGGGAGCGGGGGAGCAAGGCGGTCGAGCGGGGTGTCACCTGGCTGGCGGTGACCCAGCGGGCCGACGGTTCCTGGGACGAGCCCCACTTCACGGGGACCGGCTTCCCCTGGGACTTCTCGATCAACTACCACCTCTACCGGCAGGTCTTTCCGCTGACCGCGCTCGGCCGGTACGTGCACGGCGAACCGTTCGCCGGGCGCGCGCCCGCCCGCAAGGGGGGCTGATGGCAGCTTCCCCGGGGCCCTCCGGCTCCGCCTCGCCGCTGCTGATCGCCTGTGCGCTCGGTATCGAGAAGGCCGCCCTGCGCAGCGGCGACCGCAGCGGCGCGCGGGGGCCGGTGACCGTGCTGCGTACGGGCATGGGGCCGCAGAACGCGGAACGTGCCGTACGCGCGGCCCTGAGTGCCACGGCCATGGGCGGGGCGCCGGTCGTGGCGTCCGGATTCTGTGCGGGGCTCGCCCCGGGGATGCATCCCGGGGACCTGATCGTCGCCGACGAGACCCGCCACCCCGCCGGTACCAGCCGCTGCACGGACACGGAACTGCTGGTCAAGGCCGTGGCCAGGGCCGTGCCCGGGCGCGCGGTGCACTGCGGTCCGCTGATCGGTTCCGATCATGTCGTCCGCGGTCCCGAGCGGGCGGCCCTGTGTGCCACCGGCGCGATCGCGGTGGACATGGAGTCCGCCGTCACGCTCCGCACAGCGCTGGGCGCCGGACCCCGCCCGGTTGCGGCCGTCCGAGTGGTCGTGGACGCTCCAGAGCATGAGCTCGTCCGTATTGGCACGGTCCGCGGTGGAATATCAGCCTTCCGTGTTCTTCGTGCCGTGCTTCCTGCTTTCTTTGAATGGCACCGTTCTTTGCTGCTCCCCAGGAGGTGAGCTAGATGGCCATGCCGCTTCGTCAGACCATCAGGGTCGGGACGTACCTCTTCGAACAGAAACTCCGCAAGCGGGAGAAGTTTCCGCTCATCGTCGAGCTGGAGCCGCTCTTCGCCTGCAATCTGGCGTGTGAGGGGTGCGGGAAGATCCAGCATCCGGCCGGTGTCCTCAAGCAGCGCATGCCGGTGGCGCAGGCGGTGGGTGCGGTGCTCGAATCGGGCGCGCCCATGGTCTCCATCGCCGGCGGTGAGCCGCTGATGCATCCTCAGATCGACGAGATCGTGCGCCAGTTGGTCGCGAAGAAGAAGTACGTCTTCCTCTGCACCAACGCGATGCTGCTGCGCAAGAAGATCGAGAAGTTCACCCCCTCCCCGTACTTCGCCTTCGCCGTGCACATCGACGGGCTGCGCGAGCGGCACGACGAGTCGGTGGCCAAGGAAGGCGTCTTCGACGAGGCCGTGGAGGCGATCAAGGAGGCCAAGCGCCGCGGCTTCCGGGTCACGACGAACTCGACCTTCTTCAACACCGACACCCCGCAGACCGTCATCGAGGTGCTCAACTACCTGAACGACGAGCTGAAGGTGGACGAGATGATGATCTCGCCCGCGTACGCGTACGAGAAGGCACCCGACCAGGAGCACTTCCTGGGTGTCGAGCAGACCCGCGAGCTGTTCAAGAAGTCCTTCGCGGGCGGCAACCGGCGGCGCTGGCGGCTCAACCACTCGCCGCTGTTCCTCGACTTCCTCGAGGGCAAGGCGGACTTCCCGTGCACGGCGTGGGCGATCCCCAACTACTCGCTCTTCGGCTGGCAGCGGCCCTGCTACCTGATGAGCGACGGGTACGTCCCCACGTACCGGGAGCTCATCGAGGAGACGGACTGGAGCAAGTACGGCCGGGGCAAGGACCCGCGCTGCGCCAACTGCATGGCGCACTGCGGCTACGAGCCCACCGCCGTCCTCGCCACCATGGGCTCCCTCAAGGAGTCCATCAGGGCGGCGCGGGAGACCGTCTCGGGAAACCACGGGTGACGTGATGTCCTCAGAGCCTGTCGCACTGGGGCTCCCGGTGCTGCCGGCCCGGCCGATCGCGATGCGCCGCCACTCGCGGCGCATCCAGGTCGGGTCGGTGGCCGTCGGCGGGGACGCCCCGGTGTCGGTGCAGTCGATGACGACGACCAGGACGTCGGACATCGGTGCCACGCTGCAGCAGATCGCTGAACTGACCGCGTCCGGTTGCCAGATCGTGCGGGTGGCGTGCCCGACGCAGGACGACGCGGACGCGTTGTCGACGATCGCGCGGAAGTCGCAGATCCCGGTGATCGCGGACATTCATTTTCAGCCGAAGTATGTGTTCGCGGCGATCG
The DNA here is from genome assembly GCF_036169555.1 of Streptomyces sp. NBC_00306. Classification (GTDB taxonomy): domain Bacteria; phylum Actinomycetota; class Actinomycetes; order Streptomycetales; family Streptomycetaceae; genus Streptomyces; species Streptomyces achmelvichensis. Next base: position 7,033,893 of record NZ_CP108032.1, read on the forward strand.
ACGCGGGCTGTGCGGCGGTGCGGGTGAACCCGGGGAACATCAAGCAGTTCGACGACAAGGTGAAGGAGATCGCGCGGGCGGCGGGTGATGCGGGGACCCCGATCCGGATCGGGGTGAACGCGGGTTCGCTGGATGCGCGGCTGCTGGCGAAGTACGGGAAGGCTACGCCGGAGGCGCTGGTGGAGTCGGCGCTGTGGGAGGCGTCGCTGTTCGAGGAGCACGGTTTCCGGGACATCAAGATCTCGGTGAAGCACAACGACCCGGTCGTGATGGTCAACGCCTACCGGCAGCTGGCTGCGCAGTCGGACTATCCGCTGCACCTGGGTGTGACGGAGGCGGGTCCCGCCTTCCAGGGCACGATCAAGTCGGCGGTGGCGTTCGGTGCGCTGCTGAGTGAGGGGATCGGGGACACGATCCGGGTTTCTCTGTCGGCGCCGCCGGCGGAGGAGGTGAAGGTCGGTATCCAGATTCTGGAGTCGCTCAATCTGCGTCAGCGCCGGCTGGAGATCGTGTCGTGTCCGTCGTGCGGTCGGGCGCAGGTGGATGTGTACAAGCTGGCGGATGAGGTGACGGCGGGTCTGGAGGGCATGGAGGTGCCTCTGCGGGTCGCGGTCATGGGGTGTGTGGTGAACGGCCCGGGTGAGGCCCGTGAGGCCGATCTGGGTGTGGCGTCCGGCAATGGCAAGGGTCAGATCTTCGTCAAGGGCGAGGTCATCAAGACGGTGCCCGAGTCGAAGATCGTGGAGACCCTCATCGAAGAGGCGCTGAAGATCGCCGAACAGATGGAGGACACCGGGGCGGTATCGGGTCCGCCCGCCGTCACCGTGAGCTGAACCGGCAAGTGAAGGGGGTCCGACCGTGACGATTCTGGAGAGCATCAGGGGGCCGCGCGATCTCAAGGCGCTGACCGACGAGGAAATCGAGGAACTCGGCAGAGAGATCAGAGAGTTCCTGGTCCATGCGGTGGCCAGAACGGGGGGCCATCTCGGCCCCAATCTCGGCGTGGTGGAGCTGACGCTGGCTCTGCACCGCGTGTTCGAATCGCCCGTCGACCGCATCCTGTGGGACACCGGCCACCAGAGCTATGTGCACAAGCTGCTCACCGGCCGTCAGGACTTCTCCAAGCTGCGGGGCAAGGGCGGGCTCTCCGGCTACCCCTCCCGTGAGGAGTCGGAGCACGACGTCATCGAGAACTCCCACGCGTCCACCGTGCTCGGCTGGGTCGACGGACTCGCCAAGGCTCATCAGGTGCTCGGTTCCACCGGCCATGTCGTGGCCGTCATCGGGGACGGCGCGCTGACCGGCGGTATGGCCTGGGAGGCGCTGAACAACATCGCCGCGGCCAAGGACCGCCCGCTGATCATCGTCGTGAACGACAACGAGCGTTCCTACGCGCCCACGATCGGCGGCCTCGCGAACCACCTCGCCACTCTCCGGACGACCGACGGCTACGAGCGCTTCCTCGCCTGGGGCAAGGACGTCCTCCACCACACCCCGGTCGTCGGCAAGCCGCTGTACGAGTCCCTGCACGGGGCCAAGAAGGGCTTCAAGGACGCCTTCGCCCCGCAGGGGATGTTCGAGGACCTGGGCCTGAAGTACGTGGGACCCATCGACGGGCACGATGTGGCGGCGGTCGAGTCGGCGCTGCGGCGGGCCGCCCGTTTCCACGGGCCCGTCCTGGTCCACTGTCTGACCGAAAAGGGCCGCGGCTACCAGCCGGCGGTCGAGGACGAGGCCGACCGGTTCCACACGGTCGGCGTGATGGACCCGCTCACCTGCGAGCCGCTGACGCCCGCCGGCGGACCGTCGTGGACCTCGGTGTTCGGTGACGAGATCGCCGAGATCGGTGCGGAGCGGCCGGACGTCGTCGCGATCACCGCCGCGATGCTTCACCCGGTCGGCCTCACCCGGTTCGCCGAGCGCTTCCCGGACCGTGTGTGGGACGTCGGGATCGCCGAGCAGCACGCCGCGGTCTCCGCGGCCGGACTGGCCACCGGCGGACTGCATCCCGTCGTCGCCGTCTACGCCACCTTCCTCAACCGCGCCTTCGACCAGCTGCTGATGGACGTCGCCCTGCACCGGTGCGGCGTGACCTTCGTGCTGGACCGGGCCGGGGTCACCGGAGTCGACGGGCCCTCGCACAACGGCATGTGGGACATGTCGATCCTCCAGGTCGTCCCGGGCCTGCGGATCGCCGCTCCCCGCGACGCCGAGCGGCTGCGCCAGGAGCTGCGCGAGGCCGTCGCGGTGGACGACGCACCGACCGTGCTGCGCTTCCCGAAGGAGACGGTGAGCGAGCCCGTCGAGGCCGTCGACCGGGTCGGCGGCATGGACGTCCTGCACCGTGCGGAGGACCCCGAGGTGCTGCTGGTGTCCGTGGGCGCACTCGCCTCCGTCTGCCTTCAGGCGGTGGACCTGCTCCGCGGGCGCGGGATCCGCTGCACGGTGGTGGACCCGCGGTGGGTCAAGCCGGTGGACGAACAGCTCCCACCGCTCGCCGCGGCGCACCGGCTGGTGGCCGTCGTGGAGGACAACAGCCGGGCCGGCGGCGTGGGTTCGGCCGTGGGGCAGGCGCTCCGGGACGCGGGAGTGGACGTGCCGCTGCGCACGTTCGGCATCCCCGAGCAGTTCCTCGCCCACGCCAAACGCGGCGAGGTGCTCGCCGACATCGGCCTCACACCGGTGGAGATCGCGGGACGGATCAGTGCCGCCCTCGTGCCTAAGGAGAACTGAGGAATGACCGAGCCGCTCAAGGCATGCGAGCAGCCTCCCGGCGCGGAGCCGCCCAAGGGCTTCGACCTCGCGAAGCTGCTCGCCGAGCGCGGGGCCGAGCGCTACGACCTGCATCTGCGGCACCTCAATCACCAACTGCCGCGCATGCTGCACACCATCGGCTTCGACAAGGTCTACGAACGGGCCGAAGGCGCCTACTTCTGGGACGCCGAGGGCAACGACTACCTCGACATGCTCGCGGGCTTCGGGGTGATGGGCCTCGGCCGCCACCACCCCGTCGTCCGCAAGGCGCTGCACGACGTGCTCGACGCCTCGCTCGCCGATCTCACCCGCTTCGACTGCCAGCCCCTGCCGGGGCTGCTGGCCGAGAAGCTGCTGGCGCACAGCCCGCATCTGGACCGGGTGTTCTTCGGCAACAGCGGTACGGAAGCGGTCGAGACCGCGCTGAAGTTCGCGCGGTACGCCACCGGCAGGCCGAGGGTGCTGTACTGCACCCACGCCTTCCACGGGCTGACCACCGGATCCCTGTCCGTCAACGGCGAGGCGTCCTTCCGGGACGGGTTCGCCCCGCTGCTGCCCGACACCGCCGTCGAGCCCGGCGACCTCGCCGCGCTGGAGCGCGAGCTGAGGCGCGGCGACGTGGCCGCCCTGGTGGTCGAGCCGATCCAGGGCAAGGGGGTCATCGAGCCCCCGCCCGGGTTCCTGCGCGCCGCTCAGGACGCACTGCGCCGGCACAAGGCGCTGCTGATCGCCGACGAGGTGCAGACCGGCCTCGGCCGTAGCGGCGACTTCTACGCCTACCAGCACGAGGACGTCGAGCCGGACCTCGTCTGCGTGGCGAAGGCGCTCTCCGGTGGCTACGTACCGGTGGGGGCGACCCTCGGCAAGGACTGGATCTTCAAGAAGGTCTACTCCTCGATGGACCGGGTCCTCGTGCACTCGGCGAGCTTCGGCTCCAACGCCCAGGCCATGGCCGCGGGGCTGGCTGTCCTGTCGGTGATCGAGGACGAGCAGGTCGTGGCGAACGCGCGGGCGACCGGCGATCTGCTGCGGTCCCGGCTGGCCGCGCTCGTCGACCGGTACGAGTTCCTGCACGAGGTACGCGGACGCGGTCTGATGATCGGCATCGAGTTCGGGCGGCCCGATTCGATCAAGCTCCGCAGCCGCTGGGCGATGCTCCAGGCAGCCCGCAAGGGTCTGTTCGCGCAGATGGTCGTGGTGCCCCTGCTCCAGAAGCACCGCATTCTCACCCAGGTCTCCGGCGACCATCTGGAGGTGATCAAGTTGATTCCGCCGCTGACGATCGGTGAACGGGAGGTCGACCGGTTCGTCGCCGCCTTCACGGCCGTGATGGACGACGCGCACGCCGGGGGCGGTCTGATGTGGGACTTCGGCAAGACTCTGGTGAAGCAGGCCGTCGCCAACCGCTGAGCTTTTGCCTCTGAGGCAAACAGTTTGCCTCAGAGGCACTTTCTCTGGCCCAATGGATGCATGACCAGCCATACGGGAGAGTCGCCGGGCGCGCTGCCCGACGTCGCGCCCCGGCTGCGCGATCTGCGCCGCCGCCGAGGGCTCACCCTGGAAGCAGCCGCGCATCGCGCCGAGCTGTCACCCGCCCATCTGTCCCGGCTGGAGACCGGCCGCCGGCAGCCGTCGCTGCCGATGCTGCTCGGTCTCGCCAGGATCTACGGTACGACGGTCGCCGAGCTTCTCGGCGAGCAGGCGCCCGAGCGTGAGCCCGTCATCCGGGCCGGTGCGCGCGAGCCCACCGCGGCGGACGGCTGGACCTACCACCAGGCCGGCGGATCCGGCCGCGCGATGCAGGCCCTGCGGGTGGTGGTGCCGTACGGAGCCCAGGGCGACCTGGTGCGCGTGCATCCGGGCGAGGAGTGGATCCACGTCCTCGACGGACGGCTGCGGCTGAGCCTCGGCGACACGGTGCACGAACTGGCCCCCGGGGACAGCGCGCACTTCGACTCGCTGACTCCGCACCGCATCGCGGCGGCCACCCCGGACGGGGCCGAGCTGCTGTTCGTGCACACGCTGCTGCAGAGCCCCGATCTGCATCCGCACGCCTGATCCGCACGCCTGATCCGGGGACCCTCCGTACCGCCGAGCCGAAAGCGAGACCGTCGTGTCCGAGAGCAACGAGGAGAAGTCGTTTCCCCGGGGGCTGGTGATCCGGCTCTTCGCGTATCTGGTGGCGGGCCATGTCTTCGCCGGGTTCCTCTACCTGCTGTTCACCGTGGGGGCGAAGTAGCCGGTTTCGGCGAGCGAGAGGTTCACGTACGGCGAGGGGCCGCACGTGAACCGGTACGCTCACGCCGAGGGGCTCACGCCGAGGGGCTCACGCCGAGGGGCTCACGCCTCGTCGAGGAGCCGGGACCGCAATTGCTCGCGCGTCTCGGGGCTCACCTTCAGGCCCTCGGTGAGATAGCGGTCGGTGGTGCCCCAGGTCTGGTCGATCGTGTCGAACGCGGCGTGCAGATACGTGGAGCGGGCGTCGAAGAGGGGGCTCAGCAGCTCCATCCCCTCCGGCGACATGCCGGCGGGAGAGTTGTCCTTGCGCCGGACCACGTAACGCCGGTGCGGGTCGTTGGACTTGAGGTAGTCCGCCTCGATCGCCTCGCGCTCCACCCCGACCGCCATCAGGGACACGGCGATCGACAGACCCGCGCGGTCCTTGCCCGCGGCGCAGTGCATCAGGGCCGGCACGCTGTTCTCGGCGAGTGCGTGCAGGACACGGCTGTGCTCGCCGGTGCGCTGCGTGATGATCGTGCGGTAGGAGGCGGACATCCTGTCCGCCGCCTTGCCGTCCGAGAGGATCGAGCGCAGCTGGTCGATGTTGCCCTCGCGGACCATCTTCCAGAACTCCGCGCCGTCGGCCGGGTCGGTGAGCGGCAGGTTCAGATTGCGTACGCCGGGAAGCTCGACGTCAGGACCTTCCAGCCGCATGTCCGCCGCGTTGCGGAAGTCGAAGATCGTGTGCAGGCCGAGCGTCGTCAGGAACGAGGCGTCGGCCGCGGTCGCGTTCGCGAGATGGCCGCTGCGGAAGAGCTTTCCGTACCGCACCTGCCTGCCGTCCACGGTCGGCAGACCACCCACGTCCCGAAAGTTGCGCACACCGGCCAGTTCGGGCTCGGTCGACGGGACCTGCGGCAGCTGCTGCGTCACGTGAGCTCCTGAAGTCACTGCGGTCGGCGCCGGTCGCCGACGACGGCGGTCTCGACGATACGACATGGATTCGTCGGGCAATCATCTTGGCCCCGACCCCGCAGAGGCGTTGCACGGGCGGTGGTCCGCGTCGGATGATGTGCGGGCCTGTGCGGACCTGTGAGTATCTGAGGGGTCGGGATGATCGAGAGCGTTGGCAAGGGTCGTACGTGGGTTCTCTCCGGACCGACGAGCAGCTATGCGCTGCACCTCACGGACGACGACGAGCTGTTGCATCTCCACTGGGGGCCGCACATATCCGGTGCGGACGCCGAGGCGCTCGCGGACCGGGGGCTGCCGCCCTACTGGCCGTTCGAGTCCCCTCTCGACGGGCACGAGGAGTACCCCGTCGAGGGTGGCCCCCGTTTCGTCCGCCCCTCCCTCTCCGTCCGCACACCCCAGGTGCGCGGTACCGAGTGGGCCTTCGCCGACGCCTCCGCGGACGGCGACGAGCTGCGGCTGCGCTTCACGGACGCCGTGCACGGGCTGGGGCTCATCCTTCACCACCGCATGTGCGACGAGGCCGATGTGATCGAGCGCTGGGTGACGGTCGCCCATGAAGGGGAGGGGCCCGATCTGGAGCTGCTGCGGGCCGACGCGGCCGCCTGGACGCTGCCGCAGCGCGACGCCTGGCGGCTGAGCCAGCTGCACGGCCGGTGGGCCGCCGAGTCCCTGCTCGTACGGTCCCCGCTCACCTATGGCGAAAAGGTGCTCAGCAGCCGCCGCGGCCACACCGGCCACCAGCACCTTCCCTGGGTCGCGCTCGACGCGGACGGAGCGACCGAGGAACACGGCGAGGTCTACGGCTGCGCGCTCGGCTGGTCCGGGTCCTGGCGCATCAGCGTCCAGCAGCTGCCCGACGGCCTGGTGCAGATCACCGGCGGGGCCGGTTACGACGACTCCGGACTGCTCAAGCTCGCTCCCGGGCAGAGCTACACCTCACCCGTATTCGCCGGTCTGTGGAGCGCCGAGGGGTTCGGCGGCGCCAGTCGTGCCTGGCACACGTGGCAGCGCGCGCGGGTGATCCCGGACGCCGCCGCCGACCGGCCCGTGCTCTACAACTCCTGGGAGGCGACGAACTTCGACATCTCCGAGGACCAGCAGCGCGCGCTCGCCCGGCGGGCGGCGGACGTGGGCGTCGAGCTGTTCGTGGTCGACGACGCCTGGTTCGGGCAGCGGACGAGCGACCGCGCCGGCCTCGGCGACTGGACCCCCAACCCGGACCGCTTCCCGAACGGCCTGCGGCCGCTCGCGGACGAAGTGCACGAGCTGGGCATGCAGTTCGGCATCTGGGTCGAGCCGGAGATGGTCAACGCCGACAGCGATCTCTACCGGGCGCATCCCGACTGGGTGCAGCACCACCCCGGACGGACCAGGACCGAGCTCCGCAATCAGCTGGTCCTGAACCTCGCCCGCAAGGACGTGCAGGACTACCTGTGGGAGCAGTTGCACACGCTGCTCGGCAGCGCACCGATCGACTATGTGAAGTGGGACTTCAACCGCTGCTTCACGGACGCCGGCTGGCCCGGTGAGGACTATCCGCAGCGGCTGTGGGTGGAACACGTCGACGCCCTCTACGCGCTCCTGGAGCGGCTGCGTGCCGCACACCCCGGTGTCGCGTTCGAGTCCTGCTCCGGCGGTGGCGGCCGGATCGATCTGGGGATCCTCTCCCGCACCGACCAGGTGTGGACCTCGGACAACACCGATCCGCTGGACCGGCTCGCGATCCAGGACGGCTTCACCCAGATCCACCCCGCGCGGGTGATGGCCGCCTGGGTCACCGACAGCCCCAATGTCCAGCTCAACGGGCGATTCAGCAGCCTGCGCTTCCGCTTCGTGAGCGCCATGGCGGGTGTGCTCGGGGTGGGCGGCGACCTGACCGAGTGGACCGAGGAGGAGCTGGCCGAGGCGCGCGACTGGGTGGAGCTCTACAAGAGGATCCGGCCGGTCGTGCAGCACGGAGACCTGTACCGGCTGCGGGCACCGGAGGGCGGGCTCAGCGCCGTGCAGTACCTGCGCGGGGACGAGACCGTCGTCCTCGCCTGGCTCCAGGCGCAGCACTACGGCGAGCAGCCGCCGCGGCTGAGGCTGCGCGGCCTCGACCCGGCCGCGGCCTACGAGTGCCAGGACACCGCGCAGGTGCACCGGGGATCGGTGCTGCTCCATCACGGGCTGCAGACCGGGCTGAAGGGCGACATGGACGCCATGGTGATCAGGTTGCGGCGAATTGGCTGATACCGCTCACCATTCTTTATATCTGGGCTTTCTGTCCGAATTGAACTGTTCGCCATAGCCTGCCCCATCTGGAATGGAGATGGGAAAAGGCCCGTGAGCAGGATCTCATTCGTGACGGACCGTGGCTGATCCACCGGCCAGAACTGCGACACCAGAAGGAAGTTGACGCTCCCTCGTCCACGGAGTGTGACCGGAATTTCCCGTCAGATATGTATGTGGCCCCTGATCGGAAAAAGAGGTGGCTTGTTCCCGTCCGCAATGCTCGCTTACGGTCACGGAAATCCGGACGGACCGCCTAATCCTGCCGCCGACCGGAATACCCACCCACCCACGTGTGGCAGGAGCGGGGGACCCAGGTAGTACGCCGTCCGGTGCTCCGGACGGCTTGGGGTGAAGTCACGCAGCAACGTGACCGGGCATCTCCAGCCCGAACCCGACAGCTCACCTCGCCGGCGCCGGAGAGGAATGCGCCATGCCCGGAAAGGGTAAGCACCGCCGTCCCAAGTCCCGTTCCCTCTCCCGCGGTTTCGTCGCCGCGGGTACCGGTGGCGCAGCCATCGCCCTCCCGCTGATGGGTGCGGCAGGCGCCCACGCCGCGGACAAGGCGGCTCCCGCCGCGGCCCCGGCCGTCGCTCCGCAGAAGGCGGCCGCCGTTCCGGCCGCTTCCACCGCGCAGAAGCCGGCCGCCCCCACGTCGTACCGCGTCGTCGCCGGTGACTATCTGTCCAAGATCGCCGCCGAGCACGACGTCCGTGGCGGCTGGCAGAAGCTGTACGCGGACAACCGTGCCGCCGTGGGCGACGACCCCGCGCTGATCCACCCGGGCCTCAAGCTCACCATCGGCGCCAAGGCCCAGGAGCAGCCGGCCGAGAAGCCGGCGCGGAAGGCCGCCCCCGCGAAGCCGAAGGCCTCGGACAACGAGGACCGCGCCTCCCGCAGCGAGTCCCGCGAGAGCGGCACGGCCGCGAAGGCCTCGACGAGCGACGCGGCCGAATCCGCGCCGCAGGAGAACGCCTCCGGCTACTCCGCGCCGCTGGACTCCGCCGCCGTCACGACCCCCTACCGCGCCTCCGGCGCCATGTGGTCCAGCGGCTACCACACCGGTATCGACTTCGCCGCGTCCACCGGCACCACGGTCAAGTCCGTGGGCCCGGGCAGCGTCGTCTCCGCCGGGTGGAGCGGTGCGTACGGCAACGAGGTCGTCATCCAGCACACCGACGGCACCTACTCCCAGTACGCCCACCTCTCGTCGCTGACCGTCTCCGCGGGTCAGAACGTGAGCGGTGGACAGCAGATCGGCCTTTCCGGCAGCACGGGCAACTCCAGCGGCCCGCACCTGCACTTCGAGATCCGCACCGGCCCGAGCTACGGCTCGGACATGGACCCGGTCTCGTACCTGCGCCAGTACGGCGTTTCTCTCTGACGCACCCAAAACGCCCGAATCCCCCCGTGCCGCCCCTTTTGGCACGGGGGGATTCGGCGTATTCCGCGCTTGTCGAAACTTGACCGGTGGCAAAGATCACGCACCGTCAACCCCTCCTTACGGTCGCGTAGGTCACACCCGTAAGGACAGGATGAGTCCTTGTGGCAGACGATTCGAGAACAGACGGAACAGGCGCAATCGGGTCGTACGCGGCGATCGGTGACAGCTTCACCGAAGGCGTCGGAGACCCGGGACCGGACGGGGCGTTCGTCGGCTGGGCGGACCGGTTCGCGGTCCTGCTCGACGACCGGATGCCCGAACACACCTTTCGCTACGCCAACCTCGCCGTGCGCGGCCGGCTGCTCGACCAGATCGTCGCGGAGCAGGTGCCGCGGGCGAAGGAACTCGCCCCGGACCTGGTGACGTTCTGCGCCGGCGGCAACGACATCATCCGCCCGGGCAGCGACCCCGACGACGTGGCCGAACGCTTCGAGCGAGCCGTCGCCGACCTCACCGGCGCGGTCGGGACGGTGATGGTCACCACCGGCTTCGACACCCGCGGTGTGCCGGTGCTGCGCCATCTGCGCGGCAAGATCGCCACGTACACGGCCCATGTCCGCGCCATCGCCGATCGCTACGACTGTCCCGTGCTCGACCTCTGGTCGCTCAAGTCGGTCCAGGACAGGCGGGCGTGGGACGGCGACCGGCTGCACCTGTCGCCCGAGGGGCACACCCGGGTCGCCCTGCGCGCCGCCCAGGTCCTCGGACTCGACGTGCCCGCCGACCCGGACCAGGAGTGGCCGGTCCTGCCGCCGCGCGCTCCCTTCGAGGTGCGCCGCGACAACGTCCAGTGGGCACGCGAGCACCTGGTGCCGTGGATCGGCCGCAGGCTGCGCGGCGAGAGCTCGGGCGACCACGTCGCGGCGAAGCGGCCGGACCTGCTGCCGCTGTGAGGCGGGCGGTGGGGAACGGCTAGCGGCCGGCAGGTCGGGCCGGGATCCGCTCCAGCACCCCGCCGGCGAACACGTCGTACAACGGCAACGACTCCAGGTGGACATAGCCGATGTGGCAGTCGCAGACGGCCAGCGGACAGGCGCGGGGGCGCAGCGCCTGCCGGTAGGTGCCGTCGTAGAGGTTCCCGAGCTCGTCCGGGACGAAGTGACAGCGCCGCACCGTGCCGTCCCCGTCCACGGAGACGACCGATTCGCCCGTCCGGCAGGGCAGCCCGGCCGACCGGTGCGGATGGCGGCTGTACGCGAACAGCGGGTCGAGTTCGCTCCACTCGGCGGCCTCGGCGTGGGTGTAGGTGCGGCCCTCCGCCGCGTTCACCCAGAGGTAGACATGGGCCGGCAGTTCGGCGCGGAGCCGGCGGGCGTGCTCCAGGTGCTCGGGGAAGCCGACGATGCCGACGCTGAAGCGGACGCCGCGCGCGGCGAGATCCCGGCACTTGCCGAGGAAGCGGTCGTACGGCGTCTGGCCCGGGTGGTAGGTGCACCAGAGCGCCAGGGTGTCCGGGTCCGCGTCCGCGAGCCAGCCGGTGCGGCAGCTCAGGTTGGTCTGGATCGCCACCCGCCGGACCTGCGGCAGCCGGGACAGATCGACGAGCGCCCTGCGGTACCAGGAACGGACCAGCCCCTCGCCCCAAGGCGTGAACAGCACCGCCAGACGGTCGTCGGTCTGCGCGGACACCCATCCGGCGAAGCGCTCCAGAGCTGCCCGGTCAGCACGCAGCTGCTCGGTGCTGTCCCGCCGCTTGGCGAACGGGCAGTAGGGGCAGTCGTAGTCGCACGAAGCGAGCGGGCCCCGGTACAGGAGGGTCAGATCCATCTGCGGCTCACTTCGGTTCGTACGCGGCCATGGCGGCGCGCACGGCGGGTGAGAAGAGCTCCGGACCGAGCGCGTCAGAGTGCGCCAGGCCCTCCGCACTGAGCCTCAGCCGGTCCGGTGCGGCGGTGTCGTCGAGCCAGCCGAGCGACGCGAACCGCTCCAGCTCCGCCCCGAAGTCGAGGGCAGGGTGGTGTCCGAACCGCTGCCGGTACTCCTTCACCTCCATGCCCTCCGCCTGGAGAAGCGACTGGAGCAGATGGCGTCGCCGGGCCTCGGACTCGTCGATGCGGCGGCCGACCTCGGCACGGCCGAAGTCCTCGGTGGCCGTGTAGTCGTCGATGATGCTGCGGACCTGGTGCATGTCCACGGCGTAGTCGAAGGAGTAGTGCAGGGCGGAGGTGTAGGAGCGGGCGCCGCAGCCGAGGCCGATCATGCCGTCGGTCTGGCAGGCGTAGTCGTCCGCGCCCTGTGCGGGAGCCCCCGTGCGGCGGAACATCCGCATCGACACCTGCTCGTATCCCTCGGCGAGGAGATGGTCACGGCCCTCGCGGTACAGCTCCAGCCGCTGGGCGTCCCATGCCTCGTTGCTGCCCGTCGCTCGACGGCCCAGACCCGTGAGGGGCCTGACGTACAACGGGTAGAGATACAGCTCCTCCGGCTCCCAGGCGAGCGCGGCGTCCAGCGAACGGCGCCAGCTCCCCGGGGTCTGGCCCTCGATGCCGTAGATCAGGTCGATGTTGAGGACGGGGATGCGGGCGTCGCGTATCCGGGACAGCGCGGACTCCACGTCGGCGCGGCGCTGCGGTCGGACGGCGGCCCGGGCCTCCTGGTCGTCGAAGCTCTGTACGCCGATGCTGAGCCGGGTGGCACCACGGTCGGCGAGGACGGCGAGCCGGTCCGCGGTCGCGGTGGCCGGAGAGGTCTCCACGGACAGCGGGACGGCGCGCAGATCCACGCCGGTCCTCTTCTCGGCGATGTCGCACAGCCGGTCCAGCTCGCCGGCGGTCAGGAAGGTGGGGGTGCCACCACCGAAGGCCGCGGCGGCGAAGCGCACCGGATCCCGGCCCCCGAGCGCGTCCCGGACAGCGGTCGCCTGGCGGTCCAGCGCGTCGAGATAGCGGGTGCTCAGCTCGTCGGGAGCGCCGATGCGGGTGAAGAGATTGCAGAAGCCGCAGCGGACCTCACAGAACGGTATGTGCAGATAGAGGGAGAGCGCGTCCTTGCGCTCCGCCGACCACAGCTCGCGCAGCGACGGCCGGTCGGGGAGCGGACGGTACGCCGTCTTGTGCGGATACGCGTAGACATAACTCTGGTACGGGCGGGGGCGGTTCACCGGTGCGCTCATGCCGTGGCCCCTTCGAGGAAGAAGTGGACGTACGGCACGGTCCAGACGGCCTCATGACCGAGACGGTGCCCGGTGTAGCCGTCGTCCCCGTAGGCCGTGCCGTGGTCGGAGCAGACGATGGCGAAGCAGCGCCGGCGGCTGCGCGCGGCGGCGAACAGCCGGCCGATATGACGGTCGACGTACTCCAGGGCTGCCGCGTGGGTCTCCCGCGTGTCGCCCGACTCCCGGGTGGCGCCCGGGAGATGGAACCAGTTGGGCTGGTGCAGCGAGGGAACGTTGACGAACAGGAACAGGCGCTGCTCGTGCGGGAGCCCGGCGACGATCTGCTCGGCACGCTCCACCTGCGCCTCGAAGGAGGTGGGCGACGCGACCCCGAACTCCGGCTCCCAGTGGCTCTCCTGGAACATCCCCGGGAGGACGGAGCCCAGCGGGCCCTGCTGGTTGAAGAAGCCCACGCCACCGACGCAGACCGTGCGGTACCCGGCCTGCGCCAGACCGGAGACGAGGTCGGGGGTGTCGAAGACGTAGGTCCTGGGGGCGGTCGTCTCACTGCCCGCGAAGCGTGCGGCGAACAGCCGCGGATGCGGTCCCGGTGCGGCCGGTGTCGGCAGGAAACCCGCGAAGATCGCCTGGTGGGAGGCGTAGGTGAAGCTGCCCGGCGCGTGTCGCTCCTGCCAGCGTCCGCCGGGCAGATGACGGGCCAGATGGGGAATGCGGCCGGCGGCCGCGAGCTCGGCGGCGACGTCGAAACGCAGTGTGTCGAGGGTGACGAGCAGCAGATCGTCGCGCCCGACGACCTCGTTCATGTCCGGGTCCGGGTCGGGGTCTGACGCCGGTGCCGGTGCCGGTGCCGGTGCCGGTACGGATGCCGGGGCTGCGGCCGGGTGTGAGGGTGGTGCCGGATTCGGGTGCGGGGCCCCGGACGTCGGGTGGGCGGAGGTCTCAGGCGGTGGCACGGTGCACGTTCCTTCTTCTGCCGGGATCGGCGGCTCTGCGTACGGCGGCGATCTGCGCCGCGTAGGTGTCCTGGCCCTCGGCCCCGCTGCCCGGCAGACCGGTGAGGCCCGGCAGCAGGTCGCCGAAGGCATTGACCTCGCCGACGGCGAAGCGCCGCCATCCGGTGGCGGGCAGCACATCGACGCCCACCCGCAGCGAGCCGGGGAAACAGGCCGCGGCCCGCTCGCACAGCTCCAGCATGCCGGTCCAACTGCCGCCCGCTGCCTCGGTCGCGGCGCGGGCAGCCGCCAGATCCCCGCGTGCTCCGCCGAGATGGAGGTTCGTCATCGGAGAGCGGCTCGTTCTGACGACCGCGTGGGTGGCGCGGCCGGCGACGACGACCACCCGCAGGTCGGCCGACCTTCCGCGTTGCGAGGCCTTGGGCACCCAGCGCTCGATGTGCAGACCGTCCGGTGCGAGGGCGTCGACGAGGGCCGCCACCTCACGCTCGGTCGAATAGCGGCGTACGCGCAGGGAGTTGAAGAGCCGGCCCTGATCGTCCCGCTCCACGGAGGTCGTCGCCTGCACTCGGCCGCCGCCTGCCGTCTCCACGGCGAGCACGCCCGACGCCGAGGAGCCGTGGGCGAGTTTGACGAACATCCGGCGCAGCCCGGTGTCCTGCTGCAGGGCACGGACGTCCTCCCAGCCCCGTACCCTCGGTGCGGCTTCGCCGGACGTGGGCGAGTCGGGCACCGGGACCCCGGCTTCCCGCAACACACCGTGACAGCGCCGCTTGTCGAACAGCACCGCCAATTCGACCGGGTCGTCCAGCAACGTCGCTCCGGCACCCGTCGCGAGCTCCGCCACGGTCCTGGCGGCGCGCACGAACCGCTCGTACCAGCGGGCCGTACCCTCGACCCTCGCCGCGTCGTCCATGCCCCGCAGCTCCCGGTCCACCAGCGGATCCTCGCCGGGCGACTCGATGCGGACCCACTCGCCGGGGCGGAACCGTGCCCGGCCGCGCAGCACGTCGATCCACGGCACGGCGCGCACGTCGATACCGTCGGCACGCGCCGCGTCCCGGTACAGCGTGACGCGGCGGTTGCCGGGGATGCCGACCACCGCGAGCCGCGGCGAGGGCCGCACTGTCACTCCGCCACGGCCGTGTAGCGGTCCTCCCGGCCTTCCGCGCTCTCGTCCTCGGACAGGTCGACCTCCACGCCGTCCGCCCCGAACGCGCCGGACAGCCGGTCGGCCATCGGCTTGCTGATGAAGTGGTGGTGCAGATCGAGCTTCTTCAGATGTGAGAGCGGCTGCCCGTTCAGCAGGGCTTCGGCACCTTCGTCGCCCAGCGTGCCCATCGAGAGATCGAGGGTCTCCAGCCGCGCGACGACCGGGGCGCCGGCCACCGCCACGGCGATCTCGTCCTGTATCTCGCTGTTGCGCAGGGCCAGATACGTCAGGGAAGGAAGCCGGGTGCCCGCGAGGATCGGTTCCAGATCGGACACATCGGCGTTCGCGCCGTACCAGGAGGTGCCGAGCCAGAGGTCGAGGTGCTCCAGCGCGGGCAGATCACTCGCCGCGACACCGCGCACCACGGCCGCGTCCAGTCCGCCCGCCTCGATGGTGAGCGAGCGGAGCTTCTCGTGCCGCACGGCGGGAAAGGCCAGGCCCTGACCGCCGCGCACCCCGAACTCCAGGAGCTCGGGATAGGCGTCGAGGAGTGGCGTCACCAGCCCCTGGTTGATCCAGGAGATCTCGCACTCCTCGTACGTGATGTCGCCGACGAACAGCGCCCGCAGCCGCGGAAGTCGCTCGCGGGCCTCGACCAGCGCCGAGATGATGGGCTCCGGACCGGAGTCGAACGCCTCGCTCCACGGCCCGACGATCAGCGCCCGCACCTGCGTGGTGTCCACCGCGCCGAGGAAGCGGGCGAAGGCTTCCTCCCACTCCTCCTCGCTGTCGTACGAGTCGACCGCTATCCGCCACGCCACAGAAGGCACGCTCGGCAGTTCGGCCTTCGACCCGGCGTCGGGGAAGTCGAACACGGGCAGCCCGTGCAGCTCCTGCAGATGCTCCGAAATGGTCATGCGGGCTCCAGACACCGGACGGTGCGGTCGGGACGGCGTACATCGCTGACGAGCAGAGTTCTACCAAGCCGCACTGACAACGCTCTCCGCGGGGCCGGGCGACCGCGGCCGCGTCGCCGGACGAGGCCGGTCCGCCCGGGGCCCGATCGCCGTGCCGCCGCTGGTCCGGGCGGCGTTGTCAGACCCTGCCTCTAGCGTCGGTATCAGCTTCGGCGCACTCGGCGTCGGAAGTGAGGGGAGAGCCATGTACCGGCAGGGAGATGTGCTGATCGTGCCCGTCGCGGAGGAGGCTGTGCCGTCGCACATCGCGGGCACTCCCGGTGAGGCGCGGGACGGGCGGGGGCGGCTGGTCCTCGCGCTCGGCGAGGTGACGGGCCATGCCCACGCGGTCACCGGGCCCGGCCGGCTGGTGCGCGAACCGGGGCCGTTCGGCCCGATGGTCCTCCAACTGCCGGAGGGCGGCCGGGTGGTGCACGAGGAGCACGCGGCGATCACGCTGCCGAAGGGCTGGTACCGCGTCGTGCGCCAGCGCGAGTACCTGCCGGGCGCGGTGCGCATCGTCGCGGACTGAACGACGAGCGGGACGGCAGGCACAGAGACACACAACGCACAGAGCAACACAACGCACAGAGCAACAGCAACAGCGACACGGCCGGACAGGGGACGGGGAAGAACATGCAGGACGTGGACATGTGGCGGGCCGTGGCGACGGCCACCGGCCCGGCGGACCGGGCGGCGGCCGAGGAGGGCCTGCGCCTCGCCTACCGCACCGCGGGGCTCGCGGAGCCGGAGCGGATCATCTGGGCCGCCTCGCCCCGTTCGGGCGTGAGCGAGGTGCGTGCCCTCCAGGGCGCCGGACGCTCCGTCCGCGACGAGGTACGCACCAGGCCCTGGGCCGAGGAACGCCGCCGTGTCCACGACGAGTTGGGCCCGGCGGGCTGGACGGAGCTGTGGAGCGTGACCGGCGCCCGGCTCTGGGACGGCACCCGCGCACTCGCCGAGCGGATCCGGACAGGTGTGGTGGACGACCTCCTCGCCGGAGAGCAGACCGAGACGCCTGCGGACCCGGCGACGCGGGGCGCCGCGACGCGGGCAGCCGAGACCGCGATACGCCTGATCCTGCTGGACGCCGTGCTCGGACAGCACGACGCGGCCTGGCTCGCCGCCTTCGACGGCCGCAGCGAACGGCTCAACGGGCTGGCCCGTGTCGCTCGCCAGGCCTGCTGGTGGTGGCCGTTCGAGAAGGCGGTCGTGATCTGCGAACGGCCCGTGGAACTGCACCGTGACGAGGCGGGCCGGCTCGACCACGGAGAAGGACCCGCGCTCGCCTTCTCCGACGGATTCGCTCTCCACGCATGGCGGGGCATGCCCGTGCCCGCCGCGTTCCTGCGGGAACTCTCCTCGCTCACACCCCAGCGCATACGCACCGAGGAGAACGCGGAACTGCGCCGGGTGATGCTCGAGTACTACGGCTACGACCGCTACCTCGCCGAGTCGGGTGCCCAGCCGGTCCACACCGACGAGTCCGGCACTCTGTGGCGGATCGCGCTGACCGACGACGAGGACGTGGTGATGGTCGAGGTGCTCAACTCCACCCCGGAGCCGGACGGCACACACCGCACCTACTGGCTGCGAGTGCCGCCCACGACCAGGACCGCGAGGGAAGGCGTGGCCTGGACCTTCGGCCTCGCGGAGGAGGCGTACGAACCACTGCTGCAGACCTGAGCGGGGTCGGACCCCGGGCAGATCGGACCTGAGCAGATCAGACGTGCGCGGAACGGGCCTGAGCCGGTCGGACCGTCTGCGGCCCGACCGGCACGGACCTGAACTGCTCCCGATCGACCTCTCGGATCCGGGACCGACCAGCCCCGGCCCCGGGTCCGACCGGTCCCGGGGCCGACGGCCCCGCACCCGGCCGGCTCAGGCCAAGCCTGCTCGGACCGGCTCAGACCTGTGCCGCGCGGATCTGCTCCTGGCCGATCAGTGCGGTACTGCCCTCGCCCGTACAGGCGTGGGCGCCGGCGAGCGCTCCCAGCCGGGCGCACTCCTCCAGGTCGCGTCCGCCCAGCTTTCCGTAGAGGAAGCCGCTGACGTAGGCGTCTCCGGCGCCATTGGAGTCGACCACACGGCCGGGCGGGGCGACGGCGGGCACCGGTCGCGGTGTACTGCTCCCGTCGCGAGTGAGGAGATACGAGCCGCCGGCCCCGGCTGTCGCGACCACGGCCTGCGCGCGGCCGTCGCGCAGGATCTCCCGCATCACGTTCGCGATGCGCTCACCGGCGCCCGCGGCGCTGAGAAAGACGAGATCCGCACGCAGGGCGAACTCCCGCTGGTGGTCCGCGAGTCCGTCCCAGTCGTGCAGATCGGTGGATACGGGGACACCGAGTTCCTCGATGTCGTCGAAGAGGAAGCGAGCGAAGTTCACGATCGACAAATGGACATGGCGGGCCTGCCGCAGATGAGGGAGGTAGGCATCGCGCGGCATCCGCAGATCGGCGGGGTCGCGGCCGTCGTAGAACGACATGCGGTGGCCGGACGGATCGACCAGATTGACCGCCCGGCGGGTTCCGGCGGGGGATATCAGTGCCTCGAACGCGACATCACCGGCGGCCAGCCGTTCCCGGACCTGGCGGCCCGGCCAGTCGTCGCCTATGTAGTCGAGGAGGGTGACGTTCAGGCCCAGGGCCCGGCAGCCCAGGGCCACGTTTCCGCCGGTGTGGCCGGGCCATTCGAGGATGGGGCCGACACCGAGCGAGTCGGAGAGCGGTACGGGCAGCGTGTCGACACGGACGACCGTGTCCACACCGGTGCCACCGATGACGAGTACGTCGGGGGGTGTATCGGAGGGAGGCACATCGGGAGAGGAAGAGGAAAGGGGGGCGGTATGTTCCGTCTGGCGCTGCGACAGGTGCGACACAGTTGCCCAGTATGGCTGTTGGGACTCCTGTGGTGCAGGCGATGACCGGTCAGGGGGAGGCGTTGGACGGCCAACCGGTGGTCCGGTCAGCGGGTGGCGGCGGCGAGTTCCGCGCGCTCCAGGCCGAGTTCACGGGCGAGCGCCTCGTCGGTCCACTCCAGCATCGCGGCCCGGGACAGCGAACCGCCGTACGACGTCATCTGGACGGCGAGACCGTCGAGGAACGCGGTCAGCCGCCACGCCGCCGCCGCGGGATCGTCGCAGGGGAACTCGCCCTCGGCGGCGCCCTGCGAGATGACCTCGGTCAGAGCGGCCTTCCACTGCTGGTCGAGGTCACGGGCGACCTCGCGGAGCGCGGGCTCGCGCAGCGATGCCGCCCAGCTCTCGATCCACAGCCGCCAGCCCTTGGCGGTGCCGGTGGGCGCGTACCAGCGGACGGCCGATCGCAGTCGGCGCACCGCGGTCGTGCGGCGGCCCAGCAGTTTGCGCAGATGGGCCAGGTCGCCGTCGGCGGCATGCGTGAACGCCGCCGCGACGAGCTTCTCCTTGGTCGAGAAGTGGTACAGGACCAGCGCGTTGCTCACCCCGAGGGACGCGGCCACATCGGCGATGCGTACGGCAGCGACACCGCGTTCCTCGATCTGCGCGACGGCAGCACCGAGAAGCTCCTCACGCCGCTCCGCCACGCTCAACCGGACTCTTGCCACGTTCTCACCCTACACAGCCGATCTTGGTGGGAGCCATGGATGTGCGTCCGGGCCGGCCGCCGGCGTGACCTGCCCCGGGGGCCTCACCGTCGGCGCCGTCGTCGGCGGGCCACAGTGCGGGGGCTGCCGTCAGCGGTACCAGCCGAAGCGTTCGGCGATGACCGGCAGCCGGTCGGCGACGATGGCGTGCGCGGCCGCCCGCGGGGTGGTGCCGTCCGCCTCCGCCCGCGCCAGCATCTGGTCGATCAGCTCGCGCATCGACCGACGGGTGTACGCGAACGCCTCACCCGCATCGGCCTCGATGTCCCCGAACAGGGTCCACCACCACCAGGCGTTGGTGCCGGAGTTGACCACCACGTCCGGCAGTACGGTGACGCCCCGCCCGGCGAGCAGTTCCTCCGCCTCCTGGAGCACCGGCATGTTCGCCGCCTCCACGATCCACGAGGCGGTGATCTGCGCCTGGTTGGCCGTGTCGATCGCATACGACACCGCGGCGGGCACCAGCACCTCGGCATCCACCGACAGCCAGGCGTCGCCCGGCAGTTCCAGGTCCTCGGGGCGAAGTGCCGTCCGGTCGACGGTGCCGTAGGAGTCACGTGCGGCGAGGAGCGCGTCGACGTCCAGGCCGTCCGGGTTGGCGACCGTGCCCTTGATGTCGGCGACGGCCACGATCTTCAGTCCGGCGCGCGCGAGGAACCGCGCCGTGGCTCCGCCCATCGTGCCGAGCCCCTGTACGGACACCCGCGTGCCCTCGTGGGCGACGCCCGCACGGTCGAGCGCCACCAGGACCGACTCGGCGACACCGCAGCCGCCGACGAGTTCGTCGAGTCCGATGCCGTCGACCTCGACGGCGAAGGCGTCCGCGAGCCGCCGGCGGGCCGTGGCCTCGTCGTCCAGCAGGTGGTACACGGCCTGGATGGAGGAGACCAGTCCCGCCTCCGACGCGGCGCGGTCGACGATGTCCTGCGTCAGCCCGAGGTCCTCGCCGGTGGTCCACATCGCCTCGACATACGGGCGCACGGCCCGCAGATAGCGGACGAGGATGCCGTACGCGCGCGGGTCCTGCGGATCGCAGTCGATGCCGCCCTTCGCGCCCCCGAGAGGGATGTACTTCCCGTCCGGGTTGTAGTGCAGGGCCTCCTTCATGGTCATCCCGCGGGCGAGACCCGCCACTTCGTCGAGCGTGCAGCCCTCCCGCATCCGCAGACCGCCACTGGAGACTCCGCGCACGAGCCGGTCGATCACCAGATGGCCCTGGCGGCCGGTGACATGGTCGGTCCAGGTGAGCGAGAGCACGGGGGCGGTCATCGAGAGGTCTCCTCGGGAACGGTGATCACAGTGGGACCGGGGGTGGCGAACGCGCGGGTGAGCGCGGCGGCCAGCGCCTCGGGGGTGGTGGCGGATGTGCCGTGCCCGCCGTACGCCCGGGCGATGCCGGGCAGATCGACGGGCGCGAGGTCGACGGCGGCGGGGGTGTCGCCGCGGGCGGCCATTTCGTCACGGATCTCGCCGTAGCCGCCGTTGTCGAACACGACGACCGGCAGGGGCAGTCGGAGCTGCGCCGCCGTGGCGAGTTCCTGGATCGAGAACTGGAGTCCGCCGTCCCCGCTGAGCGCGAGAACCTGTCGGTCGGGGTGGGCGCTCTTCGCGCCGATCGCGGCGGGAAGTGCGTAGCCGAGGGTGCCGAAGCCCGTGGGGTGCAGATAGCGGGCGTCGGGGCCGATCGGCAGGTGGGGGAGCGCGCCGTAGTAGCAGCACTGGGCGCTGTCGGAGGTGATGACGGCGTCGGCGTCGAGCACGGAGCGGATGGCGTGGAGGTACGGCAGCCAGCGGGCGTCGCGCTCCCGGGTCTCGCCGTCGCGGGCGACCCGCAGCTCGGCGACGGCGGCGACGCCGGTCCGGTGTTGGGCGACGCCCAGCCGGTGGTCGACGGTGGCGTCCTCCGGCTCGTGGTCGGCGCCGGCGGCGACGCCCATCAAGTGGTCGGCGGTGGCATCCCGCGGCTCGTGGTCGGCGCCGGCCATCCCGGACCCGCGGTCCGCGACGACGTCGGCGCCGGCCTGCGGGCCCGAAGTGTCGATCACGGCGCCCGGCCCCGCGGCGACCGGCCTTGCGTCGGCTGCCCGGAGTCCGGGGCCGCGCCTGTCCTCGACCGCTTCGGCCCCTTCTGCCGCGCCCGTATGCGGGCCGCTCTCGTCACCCCGGACCAGCCGCAGTTCGACGGCCCGGTGTGCGCCCGCCGCAGTACCGCCGCCCGTGGCCAGGCGCAGGGACGGGGCCGCCGAGCTCCCGCTCCGGCCTTCGCGGCACGCACCGAGCAGCGCCGACACGATCTCCCGCGCATCGCCCACGAGCGGGATGTGCGCGGGGATCCCCGCGTACATCTGGGCCGGATCCAGATCGACCCGCACCAGCGTTCCGCCGAGCGGGACGGGCTCGGACCACAGGTCCGACTCGGCCAGTTCGGTGCCCACCGCCAGGACCACATCGCAGTCCGCCAGCCACTTCTGGACGGCCGGGCTGTGCAACGACACACCGAGGGACAGGGGATGGGACTCGTCCACGATGCCCTTGCCGTTGGCCGTGGTGACCACGGGTGCGGCCAACTCCTCGACCAGGGAGCACAGTTCGCTCGCGGCCCCGCGGGCGCCGCCGCCCAGCACGAGTGCGGGACGGCTCGCCGTCCGCAAGGCCTCGCCGGCCCGGGCGAGTTGCTCGGACCGGGGCGCGGCCGGCCGCACGGGCGGGGAGAGGCGCAGGGGTGCGACGGATTCCGCGGACTCCAGCAGGTCCAGCGGGATCTCGATGTGCACCGGCCGCGGCCGCTCGGTCGTGAACAGCGTGAACGCCCGGGCCACGGCCGTACCGATCTCGTCGACGGACGACACCCGGTGGCTGAACGCCGCCACTCCGCGCAGTGCCTCCGTCTGGCTGCGCATCTCGTGCAGCAGCCCGGTCGCCTGTCTCGGATGCCGCAGCGGCATGCCGGGGGAGACCACGAGCAGCGGCACACTGTCCGAGTAGGCCTGACCGACCGCTGCCGCGATGTTCAGCAGGGCGGGCCCGGTGGTGGTGATCGCGACGCCGGGCCGCCCGGTGACCCGTGCGTAGCCGTCCGCCGCGTATCCCGCGCCCTGCTCGTGGCGCGGGGTGACATGGTCGATGCCGTAGGCGGCGAGATGCCGGTAGATCTCGAGGTTGTGGGTGCCGGGGATGCCGAAGGCCCGGACGGTGCCGTGCAGAGCCAGCGCGCGTACGGCCGTTTCGCCGCCGGTGAGGGGCATGGCCGACATGTCACATGCCCCCTGCGCTGATCAGCCGCATGATGTCCGAGATGCTCCCCTCGATCCCCGCCGCCCCGGCGTCGGGCAACCACTGGTCCGCCGGCCGGCGGGGCGAGTGACTCCGTCCGTCGGGCGTCGGCACCGCTGCCCGGGTGCAGTATGCAGCTTTTCCGGGTGCCGCGAGCGTCGCCCGGCGCCCGTCGGCCAGAGCGCACCGGCCTTCCCGTGGCCGGATCCGGTCGTGCGCGAGCGCGCGTCCGGGCCCGGCGGCGCGGGGCCCGCCGGTCGTGTGCGGGACCGGCTCCGCGGGGAGCTCCGGCATGCTGCCTCCAGGCGTGACAGGGAACTTCTAACTGAATCGTCAGTCAGTATCTGAATGGCTGAGGCCCGCTGTCAACATGATCGCCGGGCGGCTGCCCGTACGGATCGGGAGCGAGGGAGCGCGCGTGGCCCGGCCCGTGAGGGACGCGCGATCCGGGACCGGAGCACCGGGCCGACAGCGAGCCGGAGGGAAGAGGAAGGAGTCTTCAGGAACACCGGAAGCGGGGCATGCGTTGCTTTGGTCATGACGGAATCCGACGTGCGGCAGGAATCCCTGCTCCAGCTGGTCGCCGACCATGACGGAGGAGTGCTGGTCACCCTCAAGAAGGACGGCCGGCCCCAGCTGTCGAACGTGAACCACGCCTATGACCCGCGGGAGCGGACCATCCGGGTGTCGATCACGGACGACCGGGCCAAGACCAGGAACCTGAGGCGCGACCCCCGCGCGTCGTACCACGTCACGAGCCCCGACCGATGGGCGTGGACGGTGGCCGAGGGCACCGCGGAGCTGTCCGCGGTCGCGGCCGATCCGTACGACGACGCCGTCGAGGAGCTGATCCGCCTCTACCGCGACGTCCAGGGGGAGCACCCGGACTGGGACGACTACCGGCACGCAATGGTCCGCGACCGGCGCCTGGTGATGAGGCTGCGCGTCGAGCGCGCCTACGGCCAGCCCCGAGCATGAGCGGACCCGATGCTTCCGCGTCTGCGGATCACCCTCCCCTACCGGCACACCCCGCGCACATAATGGAAAGACCCCGACATCAGGAGGTGCCGTGACCGGCGCTGGTTCCCCCCACACGCTGAGATCCCGGCTGCGTGCGCTGCGCCCCGCCGCGTTCGGCGCCGACCCTGCCGGAGAGCGGATGGAGCGGATCCGCCGCTCGCCGAACTTCTCGGACGGCACGTTCCAGAACCCGGTGGGAGCGCGGACGAGGCCGTCCGGTGGCTCCATGGTCGAGTTCGCCAAGATCTACTTCCAGAAAGAGGCACGGGCCCGCCGGTCGCCGGTCGGCCAGGTGCCGCTGCACGCCACCACGCTGAAGGACCTGGAGCACCCGCCGGTCTCCGGGCTCCGTCTGACCTGGGTGGGGCACTCCAGCGTGCTCGCCGAGATCGACGGACGCCGGGTGCTGTTCGACCCGGTCTGGGGCAACCGCTGCTCGCCGTTCGCCTTCGCCGGACCCAAGCGGCTGCACCCCGTGCCCCTGCCGATCGCCTCGCTCGGTCCCGTCGACGTCGTCGTGATCTCGCACGATCACTACGACCACCTCGACATGCCCTCCATCAAGGCCCTGGCCTCCACCGACACCGTCTTCGCGGTGCCGCTCGGCGTCGGTGCGCACCTCGAGCGCTGGGGCGTCCCGGCCGACCGGCTGCGCGAGCTGGACTGGAACGAGACGACCGAGGTGGCGGGCATCAGGCTCACGGCCACCCCCGCCCGGCACTTCTGCGGCCGCGGCATCCGTAACCAGCAGCACACCCTCTGGGCCTCCTGGGCGGTCGCGGGTCCCGAGCACCGGATCTACCACAGCGGTGACACCGGGTACTTCCCCGGCTTCAAGGACATCGGCGCCGAGCACGGGCCCTTCGACGCCACCATGATCCAGATCGGCGCGTACAGCGAGTACTGGCCCGACATTCACATGACCCCCGCCGAGGGCATGCGCGCCCATCTCGACCTCCAGGGCGGCGAGCCGTCCGGGGTCATGCTGCCCATCCACTGGGGCACGTTCAATCTCGCCCCCCACCCGTGGGCGGAGCCGGGTGAGGGTACGGCCGCGGCCGCCGCGGAAGCGGGTGCCCGGCTCGCACTGCCGCGCCCGGGAGAGCCCTTCGAGCCGACCACGGAGAACGTCCCGGACGAGCCGTGGTGGCGCCCGGCGGCGACCGCGCCCGCCGGTGGATGGTCCGCCCATCCCCGCCGAGACGGCGCCCGCGCGGACGGCGGTCCCGCGGGACAGGGCGGCGGCAAGAGCGCCGGTACCGGCAGCCCGGAGGTCGCGCCCACCGGCTGACCCTCTCCCGCTCCCACGCCTCATCGGCGTCCGACCCCTGTCGTGGCCCCCGCCGCGGCAGGGGTCAATTGTGTGTTGTCGAGCTGGTGTGCGATGCCTCATACCAGAGCGGGACGATTCGCGGGCAAGTTTGTCAACTGCCCGTCGCACGTGACGAACTGGCGACTACCGTGTGTGCCCGGTGATCAACGGTGGGCTCATATCGCCATTCCCGGGCCGTCGTTGAACCGTGCCGACCCCATGCACGCCGAATCCTGGGACCCCACGTACCAAGGACGCTGATGTCTCAACTACGCGCACCTGCCGCGCGGCCGGACCGCCGCGAGGGCGGGCGCCACGGCCGGACTGCCGCCCGCTCCGCCTCACCGGCGGGCAGACAGCATTCCGCGCCGTCGTCGCCGGAAACCCGCATACGCCCGCAACTGCTGCGTACGGCGGTGCTGCCGGCCCTGGTCGCCGCGCTGAGCGGCGCCGCCGCGGTGATCTTCACCATCCGCTCGGCCACGCCTCAGCCGTCCGGCGGTCTCTGGGTCGTGCTGACCGGCTCGGCGGCGCTCGCGATAGCGGCCGTGGCCGCCGCGGCGCTCGGCGCGGACCGGATGGCCCGGTCGGTGCTCGACCGGTGCGCGGCACTGCGCCGCACCACCGCCCGCAGCCAGGCGGACCTGCGTACCGTGGTCGACCGGCTCCGCCGGGGCGAAGGCCCGCCGGCCCCCCGTCCGGCGCTGCCCGCGGCACAGCGCGGTGACGAATTCGACCTGCTCACGCACGAGTTGGGCCGTTCCCACGAGGCCGCGGTCGCCGCCGTGGTGCAGGCATCCCGGCTGTCCAGCAGCGTCGGCAACGAACAGAAGGTCGAGGTCTTCGTCAATCTCGCCCGGCGGCTCCAGTCGCTGGTCCACCGCGAGATCCAGCTCCTCGACGAGCTGGAGAACGAGGTCGAGGACCCCGAGCTGCTCAAGGGCCTCTTCCACGTCGACCACCTCGCGACGCGTATCCGCAGGCACGCGGAGAACCTCGCGGTCCTCGGCGGCGCGATCTCCCGCCGGCAGTGGTCCAACCCGGTCACCATGACCGAGGTGCTGCGCTCCGCGATCGCGGAGGTCGAGCAGTACCCGAGGGTCAAGCTGGTGCCGCCCATCGACGGCACCCTGCGCGGCCACGCGGTCGCCGACGTCATCCATCTGCTGGCCGAGCTGGTGGAGAACGCCACGCTGTACTCCGCGCCGCACACCCAGGTGCTGATGCGCGCCCAGCACGTCACGGCCGGTCTCGCCGTCGAGGTCGAGGACCGCGGACTCGGCATGCCCCTCGGTGAGCAGACCAAGATGAACGCTCTGCTCGCCGACCCCGACCAGGTCAACGTGGCACATCTGCTCCAGGACGGGCGGATCGGTCTGTTCGTCGTCTCGGCGCTCGCTCGCCGGCACGGCATCGCGGTACGGCTCCAGTCCAACATCTACGGCGGAGTGCAGGCCACCCTCGTCCTGCCGGAAGGACTGCTCGGCACCGAGCCGGGAGGACTCCAGCAGTCCGATACCACCGATTCCACCGCCGCCGCGCCCGAGGGCGGCGGGCGCCGCCGCAGGGCGCAGCCGACCGTCACCCAGGCGACCTCGCCGCCCGCGATTCCCCGGCAGCTACAGCCACAGCATCAGGCGCCACAGCACCAGCGGCCGCAGGCACCACCACCACAACAGCATCAACCGCCTCCGCCGCAGCACCACCCCGCGCAACCGCAGCACCAGCCGCAGCCGGCCCACGCCACACCCGGCGCAGCGGCACCCCTGCCCGTCCGGGCCGCGCACCCCGACCGCCCCAATCCCGCCGAGGCACCCCCGGGCTTCAGCGCCGCGGGACCCTCCCAGGGCCCTCCCGCCGGTGAGACGGCCTCCGCGCCGGGCACCCGGCCCCCCGGGGTGGTGCGCGGCACCATGGGCCGGCCCCAACTACCCAGGCGGCGCAGCCAGGAGCACCTCGTTCCGCAGCTCAAGAACCCCCCACCGCCCCGCAAGGACGACGAACACGCCCTGCACGACCCCGGTCTGATGGCCGCCTTCCAGCGCGGCATCGGACTGGCCGAGGCGCAGCCCCCCGCGGATTCCGTCCGGCGGGGCGAACCGCAGCGCCACGAC
The DNA here is from genome assembly GCF_036169555.1 of Streptomyces sp. NBC_00306. GTDB lineage: Bacteria > Actinomycetota > Actinomycetes > Streptomycetales > Streptomycetaceae > Streptomyces > Streptomyces achmelvichensis. The sequence goes on from NZ_CP108032.1 coordinate 7,061,077, forward strand.
AACACCCCCAAGGAGTAGATGCACATGGCGAGCGATGTGCCGAACGGCCATGTCTCGGACCTCGACTGGCTGCTCAGCGGCCTGGTCCAGCGCGTGCCGTACACCCGCAACGCGGTACTGCTCTCCTCGGACGGCCTGGTGAAATCCGTACACGGCCTGGACCACGACAGTGCCGACCACATGGCAGCCCTCGCGTCGGGCCTCTACTCCCTCGGCCGCAGCGCCGGAACGCGCTTCGGCGACGGGGGAGAGGTGCGTCAGGTGGTCGTGGAACTCGACAGCACGCTGCTGTTCGTCTCCACCGCCGGTTCCGGGACCTGTCTGGCCGTGCTGGCGGGCCGTGAGGCGGACGCCGCCGTCCTCGGCTACGAGATGGCGATGCTGGTCAAGAGCGTGCGGCCGTACCTCGCCACGCCTGCCAGACAGGCGGCCGGGGCGACCGGCGTCGCGGGGCCGTGAACGTGCCGTCCCCCACGGACGGGCCGCTGCTCGACGACGCCGCAGGCCGCCTCATCCGCCCCTACACGGTGAGCGGCGGACGTACCCGCCCGACGGCCACGCTGGATCTGCTCTCCCTGGTGATGGCCACCGGCACGGTGCCCCAGACGCACCTCGGGCCCGAGCACGCGACCGCGCTCGGGCTGTGCGGCGGGCCGACCTCCGTCGCCGAGATCTCGGCGCATCTGCGACTGCCGGCCGTCGTCACCAAGGTGCTGCTCTCCGACCTCGTGGACTGCGGTGCGGTGACCGCCCGGGCTCCGCGCTGCAACGACGCATCCACCGACCGCTCTCTGCTGGAGGCAGTGCTCGATGGCCTACGACGACGGCTCTGACGTGGAAGTCCTCTTTCCGACCGCGCTCAAGATCCTGATAGCGGGCGGGTTCGGGGTGGGCAAGACGACCTTCGTGGGAGCGGTCAGCGAGATCGAACCACTCAGCACGGAGGAGCTGCTGACCCAGGTCGGGGCGGCGACGGACAGCCTCGACGGCATCGAGTCCAAGACCACCACCACGGTCGCCATGGACTTCGGCCGGATCACCCTGGACGAGCGCCATGTGCTGTACCTCTTCGGCACACCGGGTCAGGAGCGCTTCTGGTTCATGTGGGACGAGCTCTCCGAAGGGGCGCTCGGCGCGATCATCCTTGCCGACACGCGCAGACTCGAGGACTCCTTCTCCGCCGTCGACTTCTTCGAACGGCGCGGCATCGGGTTCGTCGTCGCCGTGAACGAGTTCGACGGCGCCTACCGCTACGAACCCGAAGAGGTGCGGGCCGCGATCGACCTCAAGCCGGAGGTGCCCGTCATGCTGTGCGACGCGCGGATCGCCAGCTCGGGGATCGGGACCCTGGTCACCCTCGTCCAGCATCTGCTCACCACCACCGCGGTGCCGGCTCCGGCGCCGAGCTACGGAGCACCGACATGACCTACGACCCGACCGGCCATCTGCTGCTGACGCCCGTCGACCGGGAGGCGCCCACGCGCGTCCGGCGGCTGCGCCAGCTCGGACTCGGGGAGCGGCCCGACCAGGCTTTCGACGAGTTCGCCCGCAAGCTCGCGGAGGTGACCGGCGCTCCGTACTCCATGGTCAACTTCATCGACGAGAACCGGCAGTTCTTCGCCGGACTGCACACCCCGGCGGGCACGCACAGCGGCAGCGACCTGGGCGCGGCGGCCGCGTCGGGCGGCGCCGAGGTCAATCGCTTCATGGCCCGTGACCACGGCTACTGCCCGCATGTCGTCGTACGGCGCAAGGCACTCGTCCTCGAAGACGTCTGCGACTACCCGCGGTTCGCCGGCAACCCGGTGGTGGACGAGATCGGCATCCGCTCCTATCTGGGTGCGCCGCTGATCGACCGTTCGGGGATCGCGCTGGGCACGATCTGCGTGGTGGACACCGAGCCGCGCCCCTGGGGGAGGGCGGGGCTGGAGACCATCAAGTCCCTGGCGGCGGAGCTGGTCGACCAGATCCACCGGCGCGAGGACAGCGGTATCTAGAGCCAGGCCCACGTGGGCAGGGCGGTGCCCGGCCCGGTACGCCTCGGGCGGACCGGGCCGGTACGGAGGTCCCGTTCACACCGCCGGCTCCAGTCCGACCACCTCGGACAGCCTCTGAGACCACTGGCCCTTCGCCGTCCCGAGAGCCACTTCCGCGAGGCGGAGCAGCTGGACGTCGGATGTGCCGGCGGGGGCGAACATGTGCAGCGCGTCCCGCAGATAGCGCTCGATGGGCCGGTCGGTGAAGAGCCCGGCGGCGGCGTGGATCTCCATGGCGTTGCGGGCCGAGTCGATGGCCGACTCCACATTGATGAGCTTGGCGTTCATCAGCTCCGCGTCGCACGGCAGGCCCGCGTCGAGGAGATGCACCGCGTGATAGGCGGCCAGCCGGGCGGTCATGAGCCGTGACTGGAGCTTGCCGAGCTTCAGCTTGATGGTCGGCAGCTCGTGCAGGGGCTTGCCGTAGCGCCGGCGCTGCTCGCAGAACCGGGTCGTCTCGTCCAGGATCGCCTGGTGGATGCCGAGCGAGACGGCGGTGAGGTTCGCGCGTCCGTACAGCACGCTCGAGGAGTACGCCACGGCCAGACCGTCGCCTTCCCGGCCGAGCCGGTTCGCCGCGGGCACCCGGCAGTCGTGGAAGTGGAGTTCGCCGAAGCTGAAGCCGTGCAGACCCATCGTCGGCCGCTGGTCGCCGACACGCACACCGGGGCGGTCCGACTCGACGAGGAAGGCGGTCAGACCGCCCGATCCGGAGCCGGTCCGCACCACCACGCCGTGCAGATCGCCCACATGACTGTTGCCGACGTACACCTTCCGGCCGTTCAGGACGTAGTCGTCACCGTCCCGTACCGCGGTGGCACTCATGCCGAGGACATGGCCCCCCGACTCGGGTTCGGTCACCGCGATCGTCGGCAGACACTCGCCGGCGGCGATGGCGGGCAGCCAGGTCTTCTTCTGTGTCTCGTTGCCGAAGTGGACGATCTTGGCCACGCCCAGCTGGGAGGCCTGCACCATCGCGCCCATGGCTCCGCTGACGCGGGCCAGCTCCTCGATGATGATCGTCTTGGCGAGGTGTCCCGCGCCCATGCCGCCGTGGCCTCGGCTGATCGTCGCCCCCAGCCAGCCCTGCCGGGCTATGAGCCGGGACAGATCGTGGTGGACCGAGCGGGCAGCCTCCATGGCGGGGATTCTGGGGCGTACCTCCCTCTCCGCGAAGCGCCGTACCTCTGCGCGTAGTTGATGATGCAGCCGACTGGCGAAGTAGCCGTCCAACGCGAGCCCTCCTCTGCGAAACGCCTGCTCGGGCGGTTGTTCGAGCAGGTGGTGCATCGGCAGTGGTCCCGTCCCGAACAGGCCCGCCATGTGGTCGTGTTGATCAGTTGCACGTGGCACAGGAGCGACGCCGACGGTGTCCTGATGCCGGCCGTCGATGGGTTGAGGGATGGTGGGTTGCGCGTGGTGGTGGCCCGTCCGGTACTGCGGTACGGCATTCCCCGTGTACTTCTTTCTGCCACATGCCAACGGCAAAGGTTTCGTAGGCATATGGCACTGAGGGACAGCCGCTGCTGGCGAACGGGCCCCGAAGCGGGCATCCGTGCGCACCGGGAGGACCGCTACGGCAAGGCTCCGGGCGGGAAGCGGCACGGCCGGACCGGGCTCGCGGCGGGCGGCCCGGCGCTGCCCGCGTACAGCGGTGCATTTCGGCGCGTGGGGCGTGCACGGGGCGCCAGGGGCGCATGCACCGGCGTATTCGGCCTGACAGGGCCCCGCTACGCGCGACGCCCGCCCCGGGTTACGCCCGGCGCTCCAGTACGTCGACGGCCAGCTCGCGCACCACCGCCTCGTCGACCTCGACGCCGAGACCCGGCGCGTCGGGAACACGGGCCACGCCCTTCTCCACCCGTACGGTCTCACCCGCGTACGGCGAATCGATGAACTGCCGCCCGTTCAGGTCGACCGGGGTGTCGATGCCGTACGCCGAGAACAGATGGAGCGACGCGGCCAGCCCCAGATCAGAGTCGGTGAGCCCCGACCCCATCAGCCGCACCCCGCAGTCCTCGGCGAGCGAACACAGTCGGCGCGACAGGGTGAGTCCGCCGCTGCGCTGCACCTTGGCGATCGCCACGTCGACGGCTTCCAGGCGTACGAAGGTCGCCAGATCGGTCGGGTGGCGCAGGCTCTCGTCGAGGGCCACCGGCACGGGGGAGTGCTCGCGCAGCCGGCGAAGCCCTGCGATGTCGTTGGCGGGCAGCGGCTGTTCGAAGGCGGTGATGCCGATCTCGTCCAGCCGCCGGGCCATGCGCAGTGCGGCATCCACCGTGTACGCCTGATTCGCGTCCACCCACACCGGGGCGCCCGGCGCGTGCTCGCGCACAGCGGCCACCACGGCGGCGTCCGTGTCCTCGTCATGGAGCCCGATCTTGACCTTGAACGCACGGTGGCCTGCGTCCGATCCCTCCGCCACGCTGTCGCCGACCTCGGCGGGGGACTGTCCGGACACGATCCACCCGAGCTCGATCGTCTCCGACCGGCGCTGTCCCCACAGCACGCCGAGCGGTACGCCGGCGGCCCGCCCCAGCAGGTCGTGCAGGGCGGTGTCGACCGCGCTCTTGGCGAGGGGGGCCCCGATGGTGAAGCCGCGGTTGATCGCCCGATCGAAGGCGCGGTCGACGGCGTCGAGATTCCAGACCGGAGTGCCGATGACGGCCGGTGCGAGATAGCGGTCGATGGTGGTGACGATGGACTCGGCCGTCTCGTAGGTCCAGGCCGGCAGCGGCGTGGCCTCGCCCCAGCCGTGCGCCCCGTCCGCGGTCACCTTCACCAGCACCCGTATCGAGGGCTGTCCGGCGACGGCGACGGCCCCGCCCGAGACGCCGAAGGAACGGCGGGTCGGCAGCGCGACCGCGAAGGTCTCGACACGGTCGATCGTGGCCTGCACGGGGGAGGTGCTCCGTTCGGTCAGCGGGCTGTGCGCGGTCATCGACGAGTCCTTTCCGCAAGGGAATCGGGGGGAGGTGGCGCGGCGCTGGCCCGCAGGACGACCTCGCCGCCGGCCCGCACCACACGTGAGCGCGGTCCGCGTGGCTCCCGCAGGGCCAGGGCCATGACCTGCTGCCCCATCGCGGCGAGCGGCAGGGCGACGGTGGTCAGGGGCGGTGAGAGCTCCCGTACGAGCGGGATGTCGTCGAAGCCCGCCAGGGAGATGTCCTCGGGGACCCGTACGCCCTCCTCCCGGAAGGCGGCGAGTGCCCCGACCGCCATCACGTCGGTGACGGCGAAGACGCAGGTCGGCCGGGTGGGCCGGGTCAACAGCTCGCGTGCGGCCGCGTATCCCCCGTCGCGGGTGAACGGGCCCTCCACGACGCGCTCCTGGGGCAGCGTGACACCGGCCCCGGCAAGGCCGTCACGGAAGCCCGCCAGCCGGTCGGAGACGGTGGTCAGTTCCGGCGGGCCGCTGAGCACGGCGAACTCCCGGTGCCCGAGGCCCAGCAGAGCACGCGCCAGGGCCGCCGCGCCGGCGCGGTTCTCGGGCAGCACGGCGTCCACCCGCAGGCTGCGGTGCCGGCTCACCACCGCGACCCGGCCGCCGGCGCGGACGTACGGTTCGAGTTCGGCGGCGAGGGCCCGCTCCCAGGCGCGGTCCTGGAAGCCCGAGCCGATGAGCAGGATCGCGCGGGCCCGCTGTGCGCGGAGCGTGGAGACGTACGCGATCTCGCGCTCGGGTTCCCGGAAGGTGCTGGCGAGCATGACGAGGAGGTCCTGCTCGGCGGCCGCGCGCATCACTCCGGCGGCGATCGCGGCGAAGTACGGGTCGCCGACGTCGTGGCAGATCAGTCCGACCGTGTTGTTGGAGGCGCTGGCGAGCGCCTGGGCATGGGCGTTGGGTATGTAGCCGAGCAGATCCGCGGCCGCGCGGACCCGCCGGCGCAGGTCCTCCCGGACCCGTGTGGTCCCGTTGAGCGCGCGGGAGGCCGTGGCCAGGGAGACCCCGGCCTGCCGCGCGACGACGTCGAGCGTCACATGGACGGGTGTTGCTTGCCGTTCACTCACCGCACCCCCCGAAACTTCGGGACGACCTATTGACCGTGCGTACAGGCAGTCATTAGCGTGGCGACACCTTACCAGAAAGCGCTTTCTGAAAGCGTTTTCCGCAGATGTCAGTCCACAGCTCTTCTTAGACGCCATCTCATTTGGCGAGTCTGCGGTAGCAGATGAGGGTGCAGGCGATGCTGGTGAAGGCGAGGAAGTGGTCGGCTTTGCGTTCGTAGCGTCGGTGGAGGCGGCGGCAGCCGGCGAGCCAGGCCATGGTGCGTTCCACGGTCCAGCGATGGCGGCCCAGCCGTTGTGAGGACTCGACTCCCTTGCGGGCGATGCGGTGGGTGATGCCGCGCGTGCGTAACCATTTCCGCAGGTGGGCGTAGTCGTAGCCCTTGTCGGCGTGGAGTTTGGCGGGCTTGCGCCGTCGCCGGCCGCGGCGCGAGCGGATGGGCGGGATGCCCTTCACGAGCGGGATCAGGGCCTGGCTGTCGTGCAGATTGGCCCCGGAAATGCCGACGGATATGGGCAGACCCGATCGTTCCGTGATCAGGTGGATCTTCGAGCCGTACTTGCCCCGGTCGACAGGATTCGGACCTGTCAGGTCCCCCTTTTCAGGGCCCGCATGTTCACCGAGTCGATCGCGCACCTCGACCAGTCCAGCTCGCCGCGGGCACCGAGTTCGTCGAGGACCAGGCGGTGGAGTTTGGCCCACACCCTGGCCTTGGACCACTCCGCAAACCGCCGGTGGGCGGTCGCTCCGGACGGGCCGAACGACGCCGAAGGCAGCTGCTGCCAGGTGCAACCCGATGTCGCCACGAAGACGATCGCCGCCAGCACTTCCCGGTCGCCGTGCCGACGCCGACCACCGCCCTGCGGCCGCGACGGCGCCTCCGGTACCACCCGCTGGAACAACTCCCACAACTCGTCCGGCACCAACCGCTCAACGATCCCCACCATGACTCACAGACTACCGAGTCACCCAAATGAGATGGCTTCTTAGCCGCTCCGGAGACCGGAGGAGTTGACCCGTGAGCCAGAGCGTCATCAACGCAACACCCGAGAAAGTGGCGGGAGTTGCCCAGCGGAACAAGCCGGGAACGGGGGAGCGGATCACTCGCGCCCTGGACCGGAGCTGGCGCCCCGTGGCGCTGCTGCTGGTCTGCTTCGGCGCGTGGTGGGTGATCGCCGCGGCCGAACTGGTCGAGCCCTACCTCGTCCCCTCGCCCGGCGCGACGCTCGACGTCCTGACCGGCAAGACCGACTACCTCTGGCAGCACACCTGGGTGACCACCTACGAGACGCTGCTCGGCTTCCTGATCGCCGTCGTCGTCGGCGTCGCCGCCGCGGTGATCATGGTCTACTCGACGACCGTCGAGAAGACGCTCTATCCGATCCTGCTCTTCGCCCAGGTCGTTCCCAAGATCGCCATCGCGCCGCTGTTCGTCGTCTGGCTCGGCTTCGGCATCGCCCCGAAGATCCTGATCGCCGTGCTGATCGCCTTCTTCCCCGTTGTCATCTCGATGGTGACCGGACTCAAGGCGGTCGACCCGGAGATGCTCCAGCTGTCGTCGACGATGGGCGCGAACTCCTGGCAGACCTTCGTCAAGATCCGCTTCCCCGCCTCCCTCCCGCACCTTTTCTCCGGCCTCAAGGTCGCGGTCACGCTCGCCGTCACCGGCGCCGTCGTCGGCGAGTTCGTCGGTGCCAACGAGGGACTCGGCTACGTCATCCTCCAGGCCAACGGCAACCTCGACACCCCGATGCTCTTCGCGGGACTGCTCGTGATGTCGCTGATCGGCGTGATCCTCTTCGTCCTCGTCGAGATCGCCGAGAAGTTCCTGCTCCCGTGGCACGCCAGCCGCCGGGACTCCGGTGCCACCACCGCCTACTGATCCCGCACGACCCACGCTGACGAGAAGGACCAGCCATGACTGCGCGCAGAGTTCTGATCGGCCTCGTTCCGCTGCTCCTGGTCGCCACGGCCTGCGGTGAGGACGGCTCCGACAAGAGCACCAGTGACTCGGGCAAGAAGCTCGACAAGGTCACCCTGACCCTCAACTGGTACCCGTACGGCGAGCACGCGCCGTTCTACTACGGCAAGCAGCAGAAGATCTTCGAGAAGCACGGCATCGACCTCACCATCCAGGCCGGACAGGGGTCCCAGAAGACCGTCCAGGCCACCGGCGCGGGCCAGACCGACTTCGGCTGGGCGGACACTCCCGCGGTGCTCTCCGGCGTCGACTCCGGCGTCAAGGTCAAGAGCCTCGGTGTCTTCCTCCAGACCACGCCGTCCTCCGTGCAGTTCTTCGCGTCGCAGGGCATCAAGGCCCCCGCCGACCTCAAGGGCAAGACCATCGCGGGCACCGCGGGCGACGCGCTCTCCAAGACGTTCCCGATCTTCCTGAAGAAGAACAACCTCCAGGAGTCGGACGTCAAGGTCCAGAACACCGACCCGGCGGGCAAGATCGCCGCGGTGATCTCCGGCAAGACGGACGGGCTGCTCGGCTACGCCAGCGACCAGGGCCCCACCATGCAGAACAAGGCCAAGAAGCCGGTCGCGTATCTGCGCTTCTCCGAGAACGGGCTCAACTTCTACTCCAACGGCCTCATCACCGGGCAGCGTTTCCTGACCACCAAGAAGGACGTGGCCGCCCGCATGGCCAAGGCGGTCAGCGAGTCCTTCGCCGCCGCCGAGAAGTCACCCGACCCGGCCGTCGGCGCGATGGACGGCGCGAGCGAGCAACTCCCGCCCAAGGAGGTGTTGTCGGAGCAGTTCAAGACGACCCTGACCCTGCTGCACACCCAGGCGACCCAGGGCAAGGCACCGGGCGTCAACACCGATGCCGACTGGCAGCAGACGATCGACGTCTTCTCCGAGGCCGGCCTGGTCAAGAGCCCCAAGGCCGTGGCGGAGTACTGGGACAGCGCCACGGCAATGAAGGGATGACGATGGCGAGAGAGACGACGGTGCGGGAGCCCGCAGTGCAGCTGGACAAGGACGAGCGGCAGACGGCGGCGGTCGGTCTGGCCGACGTGGCCGTGCGCTTCCGCACCAAGAACCGGGACGTCACCGCGCTGGAGGGCGTCTCCCTCGATGTCGCGCCCGGCGAGTTCGTCGCCATCGTCGGTCCCTCGGGTTGCGGGAAATCCACCCTACTCAAGCTGGTCGCCGGTCTGCTGAAGCCGTCTGCCGGCGATGTCCGGCTGGCGGGCGAGCAGGTGCGCGGCCCGCGCCACGACATCGGGTACGTCTTCCAGCGCGCGGCCCTCCTGGAGTGGCGCTCCGCCCGCCGCAACATCCTGCTCCAGGCCGAGATGCGCAGGATGCCGGGCACGACCGCCCGGCGGCGCGTCGACGAGCTGATCGCCATGACCGGCCTCGGCGGCTTCGAAGACGCCTATCCGCACGAGCTCTCCGGCGGTATGCAGCAGCGGGTGGCGCTGTGCCGCGCGCTGCTGCACGAACCGCCGGTGCTGCTGATGGACGAGCCGTTCGGAGCGCTCGACGCACTGACCCGCGAGCAGATGAACGTGGAACTCAACCGGATCTGGCGGGAGACGGGCACCACCGTGCTGCTCGTCACCCACTCCATCTCGGAAGCCTGCTACCTGGCCGACCGGGTGGTGGTGATGAGCCCGCGGCCCGGCACCATCACCGAGATCATCGAGGTGGGGCTGCCGGCCGAGCGCAACTACAGCGACACGATGGGGCGTCCGGAGTTCCGGGAGGCCACCAGTCACATCCGCCATCTGCTCGGTGCGGCCTCCGCCGCGGACTGACGGACGGAGCGCACGGCGCCTCGCGTGGGTCCGCGGACCGGCGCACGGATCAACGCCACTGGGCCTCGCACCCCGACGAAGGGGTGCGAGGCCCAGTGGCGTGCCGGCCTGCCGCCGTCAGTACCTCAGCCGGGAGAGGTACCGGTAGCTGTTCAGGGCCGTGGCGAACGGGTCGGCCGGTGAGTCGTGCTCGACCAGCCACTGCCGTACGCCGCCGCTGTCCGCCGTCCCGAACATCGAGCGGAAGTCGAGGACGCCGGAACCGACGTCGGCGAAGTCGCCGTTCGGAGCCATGTCCTTGACGTGCAGCGCGGGGAAGCGCCGGCGGTGGCGCACGAACAGCGACCGTGGGTCGGCGCCGCCCTTGGCCGCCCAGTACACATCGAGCTCGAATCCGACCAGGTGCGGGTCGGTCTCCTTCAGCAGGATGTCGTACAGGTTCTCGCCCTCGACGACCTCGTGGTCCAGGCCGTGGTTGTGGAACAGGAGCGGACCGAGTCCGGCCTCGCGGGCCGCGAGCCCGGCCTTTTTGAACTCCCGTGCCGCTTCCCGGAATCCCGCCGGGGTGTGCATGGCGCCGGGCAGGCTCGGGACGACGATCCACCGGGCGCCGAGGGTGTGGATGTCCTCCAGGGCCTGCGGCAGACCGCTGCCGCGGACAATGTCGTACCCCACGTGCTCGAGCACCGCCTTCAGACGGGTCTCGTCCAGCATGGTCCGGATCGCGGCCGCGGTGTTGCCGTGCCGGCCGCTCACACCGACCGTCGCGTAGCCGATGTCCGCGAGCCGGGCGAGGGTGCCCTTGAAGTCCGTCGCCAGCGGGGTGCGCATCGTGTACAGGTGCATGCCGAGGCCGGACGGCGGTATGCGCCGCCGGCACCGGCCCGTCTCGGCGGCCTGGGCGGGCGTGCCCAGGGCGGTCGCCGCGGCCGCGCCCAGAGCGGTTCCGAGGAAGGCGCGTCGGGTGCCGTTCATGTCAGCTCCTCTCATCTCTGCTCCTGCCTCAACTCACGGTGACGCGGGCGAAAGCACTGGTGGTGTCGCCCTCGTTGTCGGTGACGGTCAGATGCGCGGTGTACGTACCGGGCCTGGTGTAGCTGTGCGCGGCCGTCGCGCCCTCGGGGGCGGTGGGCTTGGTGTTGTCACCGAAGTCCCAGTGGTACGAGGCGATGGTGCGGCCCGCGAGAGGTTTCACGGTGCTCGTCAGCTGGACGGCGAGGGGCGCGGTGCCGGTGGCCGGAGCCGCCTGCACGGTGACCTTGGTCCCCGGGTGCTTCTCGACGCCGCGTCCGTTGAAGTGCAGCCAGTCCACGGCGAACAGGTCCGGTTTGTCGGCGCTCCACTGCGGGTTGGAGAAGACCGCGTACAGCGGCGCGCTGATCCCCGCGAACTTCAGGGGTGTCGTGGGTGAGACGACATTGCCCCAGTCGCCGGTGTTGGGCACGTTCACGCTGCCGAGGAGGGAGCCGGTAGGTGATCCGGAACGGAACTCGACCGTACCGCCGAGCCCGCCCGAGGCCGCGCCGACCGTCACCGAGTCGATCCCCTTGAGGTGCACGGGATCGAAGCGGATCCAGTCGCCGTCCTCGATCTCGGTCAGCCGCTTGCCGCCGGAGGCGTCCGCGCGGCTCGCCACCACCGCACCGCCGTGGGCGCCGCCGGTGGAGGTGTGGTGCTCCGCCTCGCGCAGGGCGGGGCGCAGGGTGAGCGAGGTGGAACCCGTGAGCGCCGGTGCGCCCGGTGCTCCCTTGTCCTCGTACTGGGCGGTGATGCCGTAGTAGAGGTTCTGGCCGGGCCCGTGGCTGTCACCGGCGTCCGTCCGGATCTCACCGGCGCAGCCGGTGTAGTTGTCCAGCGGATGCAGATGCGAGTCGTGGCCGAGCTGCGACTGGACGACCACCCGCGAGCAGTCGATCTCTCCGTCTTCGCGGTCCGTGACCTTGACCTTGAACGGGATCGTGTCGCCGAAGCTGAACATCCCGCCGTTCGGGGGCTGTTGAATGGTCACCTCGGGCCGGGAGTTGCCGACGGTGATGTCGGTGACCGCGAGGCCGCTGAGCTTCCCGGGCGTGGTGACCGTCAGCCGGGCGGTGAAACGGCCCTTGGTCCGGTAGACGTGGGTGGGGTTGGCCGTCGTCGAGTCGGTGGTGCCGTTCCCGTCGAAGTCCCAGGCATACGTCACGGGTGTGCCGTTCGGCAGGCCCGATCCCGCGCTGGAGAACTTCACCGTCAGCGGTGCCTTCCCGCTGTCGGGCGTGGCCGTCACCTTGGCGTCCGGCAGCCGGTCGTCACCGACGTAGTCGATGCGGTAGATGCCCGAGCCCTCGTTGCTGCCGCCGCGGCCGGTGCCGCTGCCGAGACCGAAGTCGATGACGTAGAGCGCTCCGTCGGGCCCGAAGTCCGCGTCGAAGGGCTGGTTCCACTTCATGTCGCCGAAGATCCCGTTGATGGAGTGCAGATCACCGGCCTTCGCCGGGGCGAAGCGCGGATCGGTGAACGTCTGGTCCTTCTGCTGGAACGAGAACGCCTTGAACCAGGTGCGGGTGAGCTCGTAGTTGAGCCACTTCCCGTCGAAGTACTCCGGGAACTTGGTGCGATAGGTGTTCGCCGGGTCGTAGTCGTAGACCGGACCGCTCATCGGCCCGCCGCCACCGGTTCCCAGCTCGGGGAATTCGGGCGATGCGGAGTAGGCGTACCAGACGGTGGCCGGCTGGGCCGGTGGCAGCTGTTTGAGCCCGGTGTTGTTGGGGGAGTCGTTGACCGGGGCGGAGCAGTCGAACTTCGGCCCCGGCGTCTTGGTCGTGAAGTCGTAGTCGTTGAAGGGGGTGTTGTTGCCGATGCAGTACGGCCAGCCGAAGTTTCCGGCCTTGGTGATCCGGGTGTACTCGACCGTCCCCTCGGGCCCGCGGTCCGCCTTGGCCTCACGGGCGTCGGGACCGTAGTCCGCGACCATCAGCGCACCGCTCTGCGGATCGGTGGTGATCCGGAACGGGTTGCGCATACCCATCGCGTAGACCTCGGGACGTGTCTTGTCGGTACCCGGCGCGAAGAGGTTGCCTTCCGGGATGCTGTACGTCCCTTCGTCCTTCGGCGTGATGCGCAGGACCTTGCCGCGCAGGTCGTTGGTGTTGCCCGAGGTGCCCTGGGCGTCCCAGGCGCGGCGGCCCTCACCCTCGTCGATGGGCGCGAAGCCGTCGGAGGCGAAGGGGTCGGTGTTGTCCCCGGTCGCGATGTAGAGCTCGCCGTGCTTGTCGAAGGCGATCGAGCCGGCCATGTGGGAGTTGGCCCGGCCTTCGCCCCGCAGGGTGGGGATGGCGAGCAGCCGCTTCTCGGAGGCGGGGTCGATCGTGTTGCCCGTGACGGTGAACCGCGACAGATTGATCCGCTTCTCGGTCTTGTCGGAGTTCAGGAGATACAGCCAGTGGTTCTCGGCGAAGCCGGGGTCCAGGGCCAGGCCGAGGAGACCGTCGGACTGGCTCGTCATCTCCGGGGTGTAGGCGAAGTCCAGTGCGGTGGTGACCTTGAGCGTCTGCTGGTCGATCACCTTGACCTTGCCGGTGCGCTGGATGAAGAACACCCGGCGGTCGGGCGCGACGGCCAGTTCGAAGGGGTCGGCCAGATCGCTGGTGGCGAGCGGCGTGCGCTGGAAGGCACCTGTCTTGCCCGCGGTGCAGTCACCGGGCTTGTCGCCCGCGGCCCACTGGATGCCGCCGAGCAGATGCTTGAGGAAGGCGGCCTCGTCGAAGGCGGCCTTGTCGTGCCCGCCGGCGGTGAACCAGGAGCGGCCGCCGTCGTAGTTCTGGCACCAGGACCACGGATGATCGACGCCCTCGTCGAGCCCGGTGATGCCGTCGCGCACCTTGATCTGCGCGAGCGTGTGGACCTTGCCGGTGGGGTTGGTGCGCCAGTTGTACCACTCCTCCGAGCGCTCCCAGAGTTCCGGGAGACCCTTGGTGGAGGGGTGCGCCTGGTCGAGAACCTTGACCCGCCCGGTCTGGACGGCGGGGTGCTTGTCGAAGATGGCGCCGACGAGACCCTCGTACCAGGTCCAGTCGCGCTCGCTGGCCGAGGCCGCGTGCAGACCGACCCAGCCGCCACCGCCGCGGACGTACTTCTGGAGCGCGGCACGCTGCGCGGCATCCAGCAGATCCCCGGACTCCGGCGTGGAGTTGGTGTTGTTGAAGACGATCGCCTGGAAGCGCGCGAGGTTCGCGTCGGTGAAGGCGGCGGCGTCGTCGGTGACCTCGACCTCGAAGCCGTTCTCACTGCCCAGCTTCTCGACGGCCTCGATCCCGGCGGGGATGGAGTCATGGGTGAAGTTGGTGACCTTGGAGAAGACCAGGACCCGGTAGGCCGCGGCCGCTTCGGCCCGCGGGGGCGAGGCCAGGCCGAGCCCGACGACGAGCGCGAGAAGTGCCGTGACGACGGTGGAATGGAAGAGGATTCTCCGGCGGAGCCGTGTGCGATGCCTGCTCATTGCGCTCCCGGTGGCTGGTGTGCGGACCGTGAATTAGAAAGCGCTTTCTAGATACGTCGCACAGCGTAGGTTCCGGCCTCACAGGGGGTCAATGGGTCGGGAGCGGCCCGTGTGGGGCGATCGGGCCTCAGTGCAGGGGGAGTTGGGCGGCCGCGAGGCGAGTGTCGGTGCGGCGTCGTACGGTCGTCCCATGGCGACCTCCGACGACGTACGCAGAATCGCGCTCTCCCTGCCGGGGGCGCTGGAGAAGCTCTCCTGGGGCCTGCCCACGTTCCGTGTGGACAAGGGCAAGCTGTTCGCCTCGCTGGACGACGAGGACAAGGTGCTGGGGGTGAAGTGCCCGAGGGATGACCGCGAGCAGCTGATCGCCGCCGAGCCCGAGAAGTTCTTCATCCAGGTCGGCCACGACGACCAGTGGCCCTGGCTGCGCGTGCGGTTGGCGGCGCTGGAGGACGAGGAGGAACTCCGTGCGATCCTCCTCGACTCCTGGCGCCAGGCCGCTCCGAAGAAGCTGCTGGCCGCGCACCCCGGTCTGTCGGTGCCGGAAGAGCGCTGAAGGCCGGCCTCCGACCGGCCGAGGGAGACGGCCGAGGGCTACCGCCCGCGTCCGAGGAAGCCGCTGATCCGCTCGCGCAGCCCCTGCGCGTCGAGGCCCTGCGCTGTCAGATGCTCGTCCAGGGAGCCGTAGCGGCGCAGTTCCTCGCGGGAGACGCCGAGGCCGAGGACCCGGTGCGGCAGGTCCGCGAGGGCGTCATTGGCGGCGGTGGTCGAGGTGCCCGCGAGATAGGGCTCGACGAGCACGACGTCCGCCGCCCGCGCACCGGCCACCGCCGCGCGCAGCGCCCCGCCGTCGAAGGGCCGCACCGTGGTGGCGTAGAGCACGGTCACATCGAGACCCTCCGTGGCGGCGAGGACGTTGTCCAGCATCGGGCCGACCGCGACGACCACGCCGGCGGCCCCCTCGCGTACGCGGAGGAAGCGGGCGCCGTCGACATCGAGCCCCTGCGCGTTCGACTGGAGCGACAACCGGACGTACACCCGGTCGTCCCCCGCCACCGCGTGCCGGATCAGCGACTCGGCCTCGTCCGGATGGCCGGGTACATGGACCGTCCAGCCCTCCAGGGTGTCGAGCAGCGCCACGTCGCCCGGTGACATATGGGTGAAGCCGCCCGCCGGCCAGTCGTAGGACGCGCCGGCGCTCACCAGCACGCCGCCCGCGTCCTGGTGGCCCAAGTCGAGCTTCACCTGCTCGAAGGGCCGCTCCACCAGGAAGCTCGCGAAGGTGTGCATGACCGGGCGCATTCCGGCGAGAGCCATGCCGCCGCCGACCCCGACCAGCAGCTGTTCCCTGATGCCCACGTTGATCACGCGGTCCGGGTGCCTGCGGTGCGCCCCGTCGAAGCCGTCCCTGCTGATCTCGGCGAGCACGACGGCGAGCCGCGCGTCCTCGTCCAGCAGGCGGCTCGTGGTCGCGATGAACCGGTCACGCATCGTGTCCATGATCAGAATCCCCTCGTGGTGTGTCCGTGTGCGGTGGTCCGGGCGCTGCGGTGGTTCAGGCGTTCTTGGGCTCGACGCGGGCGACGACGGCCCGCGGCCGCCCCGGATGCGGGGCGATGTACGCGGCGTGCAGCGCCTCGTGGTCCCGGCCGTCGACGGTCTGCGCCGACCAGCCGGCGGCCTCGAACCGGGAGGCGATGCCGCCGGGCCAGCCGTGGGTGGCGGAGGAGTTGTCGATCACGAGCGTGTGCAGCCGCTCCAGACCGGCGGGCCCCGCATAGGCGATGGCCTCGTGGTTGCTGCCCTCGTCGAGCTCGGCATCCCCGATCAGGACCCATACGTGCGGATCGGTAAGGCCGCGGGCCCGCAGCCCGAGCGCGGTGCCGACGGCGAGGGGCAGCCCGTGCCCGAGTGAGCCGCTGCCGATCTCGGCCCCGGGCACCAGCGTCCGGTCGGGGTGATGCCCGAGAGGTGAGTCGTACGAGCCGAAGCCGGGCAGCCACGCCTCGGGGAAGAAGCCCTTGGCGGCGAGGACCGCGTAGTACGCCATCGGGCCGTGCCCCTTGGAGAGGAGGAACCGGTCGCGGCCGGGTGCGTCTGCGGTGGCGGGCGAGACACGCAGGACGCGGTCGTAGAGCACCCACAGGGCGTCGAGCGTGGACGTCGCCGCGGGTCCGTGCTTCTCGTCGCCGGTCATCAGGGCCATCAGTCGATGGAGATCCGATGTGTCGAGGTCGGGCGCTCCGAGGTCCGATGCGTCGAGGTCCGATGCGTCGAGGTGCGGCGCGACGAGTCCGGGTGCGTCGAGATCCCGTGCTGCCCGCCCGGGCGCTGCGTCGGCGTCCGGTGAGATCGCTGTGCGCGTGGTCGATGTCGTCGTCATGAGGACCACCGTGCAACCTCAGCTTTGGTTGAGGTCAAGCGCTTCTGTGGGCCGGTCCGGTATGCGCCGTCCGTGCGGAAAGCGGTTCGTGACCACCCGGGGAAGTGCGGTATTGTTCTCATGCGCGTTCGGCCGGGGGAAACCCCAGGTCAGACGGGCACCGGGACGTGGCGCAGCTTGGTAGCGCACTTGACTGGGGGTCAAGGGGTCGCAGGTTCAAATCCTGTCGTCCCGACCAGCGACTTCGCAGGTCGGAGGCCGTATCGGAATCATCCGATACGGCCTGTTCGGTTTTCCGTGGCCGTACCATCGGTTCCTGGCATGGACATCACTGTGAGCTGGGGACTGGTCGCGCTCGCCGCCGCGGCCGCGCTGGTCGGTTTCTCCAAGACGGCGGTCAGCGGGGCGAACACCGTCAGCCTGGCGGTCTTCGCCGCCGTACTCCCCGCCCGGGAGTCGACGGGCGTCCTCCTTCCCATCCTGATCGCCGGCGACGTGGTCGCGGTGCTCACCTATCGGCGCCACGCGCACTGGCCGACGCTGCTGCGGCTGTTCCCGGCGGTCGCCGCGGGCGTCGTCGTCGGCACCGTGTTCCTGTTCTGGGCCGACGACCAGGTCGTGCGTACCTCGATCGGGGCGATTCTGCTGCTGATGGCCGGCGTCACCGCACTGCGCCGCCGCTCGGGAGGGGATGAGGAGCCGTCGTCGTCGGAGAGCCGGCGGCGGGGCCGGCTGAAGGCGCGTTCGTACGGGGTGCTCAGCGGGTTCACCACCATGGTCGCCAACGCGGGCGGTCCGGTCATGTCCCTGTATCTGCTCTCCGCGGGCTTCCGGAAGCTGGGTTTCCTGGGCACGTCCGCGTGGTTCTTCCTGATCGTCAACGTGTCCAAGGTGCCGTTCAGCGTGGGTCTCGGGCTCATCGACCGGACCTCGCTCCTGCTGGACGCGGTCCTCGTCCTGTTCGTCCTGCCGGGAGCGATGCTCGGGAAATGGTGCGCGGACCGCATCGACCAGGTGCTCTTCGAACGGCTGGTCATCGCGGCGACCGTGCTGGGCGGTCTCCAACTGCTGCTGTTCTGACAGCCGTTCGTGCGCCTGCTCCGATGACCGTCCGAGAACGGCACCCTCACCGGCGGGCGTACTTTCCGCTACCTTCCGCGCGGGTGCACCATGGCCGGACCGACCGGTGGCCGGCCGCCGGTCCTTCTGCCGCCCCGGAGGCGCCGCGTGGCCAGAGCCGATCACGCCAGGCTCGACGACCTGTACCGCGACCCCTATCCGCTGTACGAGCGAGCCCGCCGGAGCGAGGGCCTGACCTTCGTCCCCGAGGTCGACGCCTGGCTGGTCGCGCGGGACGAGGACGTACGGGAGGTCCTGCGCAGACCGGAGGACTTCTCCTCGCGGCGGGCCCTCCTGCCCGACGTGCTGCCCTCACCGCCGGCCCTGGAGATCCTCGGCCGGGGGTTCGGCGGCCGCCCCACCGTGGTGTCCAGCGACGGGGAGGCCCATCATCGCCACCGGGCTCCGCTCAGCAGGGGGATGTCGGCCGCGCGGGTCGCCGCCCTGGTGCCGTTCGCCGTCGAGCGCGCCGGGACGCTCGTCGACAGCTTCGCGGCGGACGGGCGATTCGAACTGATGGAGACGTACGCCCGGCAGTTGCCCGGCCAGGTCGTCGGACGGCTGATCGGCCTCGACCCGGTGGACGTACCGGCCGTCGTGTACGGCGGCCACCGCGCCGAGCAACTCCTGTTCCGCCCACTCGGACCGGACGAACAGATCAGCGCCGCCCAGGACATCGTCGCCCTGCAGAGACTCCTGGACGGCTATGTGCGCGACCGGCGCGAGAACCCCCGCGACGACCTCTGCTCCGACATGGTCGCGGCGCTCGCGCCCGGTGACGGCGAACTCACCCTCGACCAGCGCCACGAACTCGTCTCCGAACTCCAGAACTTTCTGATCGCCGGACATCTCACCACCACCGCGCTGGTCGGCACGACCTTCCTGCATCTTCTGAGCGACCGCCGCCAGTGGGAACTGCTCTGCGCGGAACCCGAGTTGATCCCGGCCGCGGTCGAGGAGGCCGCGCGCTACGACAGCGCCGTGCAGGCTTTCCGGCGGGTCACCACGCGGCCCGTCACCGTCGCCGGGACCGAGCTGCCCGAGGGCGCCACGCTGCTGGTGGCGTACGGACCGGCCAACCGGGACGAACGGCGCCACGAGCGGGCGGACGTCTTCGACATCACCCGCCCACTCTCGCGGCAGCACCTGGCCTTCGGGCACGGGCCGCACGGCTGCCCCGGCTCCCGGCTCGCCCGGGAACAACTGCGGCTCACCCTGGACCTGTTCACGCGCCGTATGCCCGGGCTGCGCATCGACGAGGACCGGCCGGCGCCGGTGATGCTCCCCACGCTGATCCACCGCTCACCGGAAGCCCTGCACCTCGTCCACTGAACGGCCGGGGCTCCCCGGGGCCCTCGGTCGGGCTTGCGAGCCGCGGCGACGTAGCCTCGGGGCCATGACCGGCACGCACATCCTGATCCTCGGCGGCACGGCCGAGGCGCGGCAGCTCGCCACCGAGCTCGCCGTGCCCGGCGGCGCCCGGGTCACCACCTCGCTCGCCGGGCGGGTGGCACGGCCGCGGTTGCCGGCCGGTGACGTGCGCATCGGCGGATTCGGCGGAGCCGAGGGACTGGCCGCCTGGCTGCGGGCCGAGCGCGTGGACGCCGTCGTGGACGCCACCCATCCGTTCGCGGACGTGATCAGCACCCATGCCGCCCGGGCCGCTGCGCTCACCGGCATCCCGCTCGTCGCCCTGCGCAGGCCCGGCTGGCACTCCGGCCCCGGGGACCGGTGGCACGACGCGCTCTCCCTCGACGACGCCGCGGCGCAGCTGCCGGCCCTGGGGCAGCGGATCTTCCTCACCACCGGACGGCTCGGGCTCGCCGCCTTCGCCGGCCTCGCCGAACTGCACTTCCTCGTACGGTCCGTGGAGCTCCCCGAACCGCCCCTGCCACCGCACACCGAGACGGTCCTGGCACGGGGCCCGTTCACCGTCGACGGCGAGCTGGACCTGATGCGGACCCACCGCATCGACGTGCTGGTCACCAAGGACAGCGGGGGACCGGCCACCGCGGCCAAGCTCGAAGCGGCCCGGTCGCTGGGGCTGCCGGTCGTGGTGGTCCGCCGGCCGCCCGTGCCCGAAGGCGTACCGGCCGCCGAGGACGTACGCGGAGTGCTCGCGCTGCTCAGCCGCGCCGCAGCAGATAGGTGTCCATGATCCAGCCCTTGCGGGCGCGCGCCGCCGCCCGTAGTTCCTCGATGCGGTCCGACACCTCCGACAGCCGGCCCGACACCAGGATCTCGTCCTCCGTGCCCACGTACGCGCCCCAGTAGATGTACAGGTCCTGGTCCAGATGGCGGGTGAACGCCTGCCGGGCGTCGAGCATCACCACCACGTCGTCCACCCCCTCCGGCCAGCCCTCGGCGAGCCGTCGGCCGGTGGTGATCTGCACCGGGCGCGCGACCCGGTTCAGGCCGGTGCGATGCCGGGCGAGCAGGGCGGAGACGCTGCTGATGCCGGGAACGACCTCGTGGTCGAAGGCGACCGCGCCGCGTTCCAGGATCTCCTCCAGGATGCCGAGTGTGGAGTCGTAGAGCGCGGGATCGCCCCAGACGAGGAAGGCCCCGCACTCGTCGTCGGCCAGTTCCTCGGCGATGAACCGTTCGTAGAGATCGGCGCGGCGGCGGCGCCAGTCGTCGACGGCGGGGGAGTAGTCCGATGTCTGACGGTCCCGCTCCGGATCGCGGGCCTCGACGAGCCGGTATCCGGGGTCGTCGATGTGCGCGTCGAGAATGTCCCGGCGCAGCCGGGTCAGATCCGCCTTGTCCTCACCCTTGTCGAGGATGAAGAAGGCATCCGCCTTGTTCAGCGCCTTGACGGCCTGGAGCGTCAGATGGTCGGGGTCGCCCGCCCCGATGCCGATCACATAGATCTTCCTCACCCCGCCGAGTCTGCCCCATCCGGCTGATCGCGGGACCTACCGGGGTCCGCGGTCGCGGCATATCCTCCGACCATGCGTGTCGCACTCTTCGTCACTTGCGTCAACGACGCGATGTTTCCGGCCACCGGCATCGCGACCACGCGGCTCCTGGAACGGCTCGGAGTGGAGGTGGACTTCCCGGCCGGGCAGACCTGTTGCGGACAGCCCCAGTTCAACACCGGGTACCGCCGCGAGACTCGGCCCCTGGTCGAGCGGACGGCCCGGGTCTTCGAGGAGTACGAGTACGTCGTCACCCCGTCCGGGTCGTGCGCGGCGATGGTGCGCGACCACTATCCGGAGTTCGGGGAGACGGGTCTGCCGTCGCGGACGTACGAACTGACGGAGTTCCTGGTCGACGTCCTCGGGGTCACCGACGTCGGAGCGTACTTCCCGCACACCGTGACCTATCACCCCTCCTGCCACGGCCTGCGCCTGCTGCGGCTCGGGGACAGACCCCGCAGGCTCCTCGAAGCGGTCAAGGGCCTGGAGCTGCGCGAGCTCCCCGGCGCCGAGGAGTGCTGCGGCTTCGGCGGCACCTTCGCCGTCAAGAACCCCGATGTCTCCGCCGCCATGGGTCAGGACAAGGTCCGCAACGCCGTCGCCACCCGGGCCTCCGTCCTGTGCGGCGCGGACAACTCCTGTCTGATGCACATCGGCGGCATCATCCGCCGCCAGGACGAGCCCTTGCGGGCGCTGCACATCGCCGAGATCCTCAGCGCGACGGAAGAGGAGCCCCACGTATGAGCGGGACGTATCTCGGTATGCCGTCCTTCCCCGCCGCCGCCAAGGAGGCGGTGCACGACGTGACGCTGCGGGCCAATCTGCGGCACGCCACCCACACCATCCGCGACAAGCGGGCCAAGGCCGTCGCGGAGCTCGCCGACTGGTCGCTGCTGCGGGAGGCGGGCAAGCAGATCAAGGACCACACGCTCCGTCACCTGGACCGGTATCTGGTGCAGTTGGAGGAGCGGGTGACCGCGGCGGGCGGCGTCGTGCACTGGGCCGCCGACGCCGACGAGGCCAACCGCATCGTCGCGGATCTGGTCAAGGCCACCGGCGAACGGGAGGTCGTCAAGGTCAAGTCCATGGCGACGCAGGAGATCGGCCTCAACGAAGCACTGGAGGCCGAGGGCATCGCCGCGTACGAGACGGACCTGGCGGAGCTGATCGTGCAGCTCGGTGACGACCGGCCCTCCCACATCCTCGTCCCCGCCATCCATCGCAACCGCGGCGAGATCCGCGACATCTTCCGCAGCCGGATGGCGGACTGGGGGCGGGCGGCGCCCGACGGACTGTCCGACACCCCGGCCGAACTCGCGGAGGCGGCCCGGCTCCACCTCCGCGAGAAGTTCCTGCGCGCCAAGGTGGGCGTCTCCGGGGCCAACTTCATGGTCGCCGAGACCGGAACGCTCGTCGTCTTCGAATCCGAGGGCAACGGACGCATGTGTCTGACCCTGCCCGAGACCCTGATCTCCGTCGTCGGCATCGAGAAGGTCGTGCCCAGCTGGCAGGATCTCGAAGTCTTTCTCCAGACCCTGCCGCGCTCCTCGACGGCCGAGCGGATGAACCCCTACACGTCCATGTGGACCGGGACGGCGGACGCCGACGGGCCGCGGACCTTCCATCTGGTCCTGCTCGACAACGGCCGCACCGACACCCTCGCCGACGAGGTCGGCCGGCAGGCGCTGCGCTGCATCCGCTGCTCCGCCTGCCTGAACGTGTGCCCGGTGTACGAGCGCGCCGGCGGTCACGCCTACGGCTCGGTCTACCCCGGCCCCATCGGCGCCATCCTCAGCCCTCAACTGCGCGGCATCCAGAGCGACATCGACGCCTCCCTGCCGTACGCCTCCTCGCTCTGCGGCGCCTGCTACGAGGTCTGTCCCGTCGCCATCGACATCCCCGAAGTCCTCGTCCATCTGCGGGAGTCGGTCGCGCAGAAGGGCGGCAAGGGACACCGGCTGGAGAAGGCCGCCATCATGGCGGCGGGCTGGGTGCTCAACCACCCCGGCGCCCTCGCCGCCGGTGAACGTCTTGCTTCGAGGACCCGCAGATTCCATCCGGCGAAACCGCCGGGTGCCGGCGGATGGACCGCGAGCAGGGACCTGCCCGAAGTGCCCGCGGAATCCTTCCGCGACTGGTGGAAGAAGAACCGCGGATGACCTCCTCACGTGACCGCATCCTCGGGCGGATCCGAGCCGCCGTCGGCGACGCGCCCGACGTGCCGGAAGCCGCACGCGACTATCTCGCCACCCACACACCGGACGACCCGGCCCTCGTCCTGGACCTGCTGCACGAGAACCTCGCCGACTACCGGGCGATCGTGCACCGCAGTACGCCGGCGGCGCTGCCGGGACTGATCGGCGACCTGCTGGACGGGCACGGAGCACGGTCGGTCGCGGTGCCGGACGGCCTGCCCGAGGACTGGCTCGCGGCCACCGCAGCCGAACGGCGCAGCGACGACGGACCGCTCACGGCGTACGAACTCGACGCGACCGACGCCGTGGTCAGCGGATGCGCGCTGGCGATCGCCGAGACCGGCACGATCGTGCTCGACGCCGGCCCCGGACAGGGCCGCCGGACACTCACCCTCGTCCCCGATCTGCACATCTGCGTCGTCCGCGTCCCCGAGCAGGTCGTCGCCTCGGTGCCGCAGGCGATGCCGCGCCTGGACCCGACCCGCCCGCTGACCTGGATCTCCGGTCCGTCCGCCACCAGCGACATCGAACTGGACCGCGTCGAGGGCGTCCACGGCCCCCGCACCCTGGAAGTCATCCTGCTCCAGGGGTGAGGCCCACCCGTCGCTAGAGCGCCAGCCGGGGAGCCTCGGCGACCGGGTCCACCGGGCCGTCGAGCCGCTCCGCCAGTTCACGCGCCCAGGCGGCGAGACCGGACACGTCGACGCCGTGCGGATCGCCGAATCCGACGATCCGGTCAGCGCCGCGCAGCAGCAGACGCGCACCGCCCGTTCTGTTGCCGCGGGCGGCATGCGTCAGCCCCACCGCGAGCTGCGCCAGGCCCCGCCACAGCTCACGCTCCTCCTCGGGCCCGGACTTCCACGCGTCCTCGAACACCTCGTGCGCGTGGAACGGCTTGCCCGCGTCCAGCAGCCGCTGCGCCTCCGCCAACGTCTCCTCGGGGGAGCGCACGATCCCCTCGGGCTGCCGCTCCACACCGGGCGCGCCGTACGGCAACGGCCGCCCGAGCCCGTCGCGGGGCCGGGCGTTGCGTGCGCGCCCGTCGTCGTCTCGGTCCCTGCGTGATGCGTCCACGTTCCCGATTGTCCCTCCCGCCCCGCCGGACCTGCATCCGCCCGTCCGGCCGGGCGTCCGCCGGTGCCGGAGAGTGGGGTAGTGTTTCTCCTGCGTGCCCGGCCGGGAACGGCGCAGGTACGCATCGGGACGTGGCGCAGCTTGGTAGCGCACTTGACTGGGGGTCAAGGGGTCGCAGGTTCAAATCCTGTCGTCCCGACCAGCGTTTACGCGGGTCAGAGGTCGTATCGGAACATCCGGTACGACCTTTTCGCGGTTCACCACCGCCCGCGACGAGTGCGATCGCCGGACGCCCGGGTGGGCGGACGCGGCGCCGATGCGTCCATGCCCAGCAGTGCCTCGGCGACGCCGGCGCAGAGCGTGTCGGCGTGCTCGACCCGCGCACGGGCGCTGCGCGCCCTGGCCCATGAGAACGGCGACCTTCTCACCCTCGTCGAGCAGGTCCGCCGCGCGGGTGATGTCGGCGTCGTCCGGCACCGGCGCGTAGGGAGCCATGCCGAGCCCGGACGGGACCATCTTGAACTCGTGTGCGGGCGGGGTGTATTCGAGTTCCTGGACAGGTCGACCTCCTGCGGGTACGAGCCGCCCATGACGCTGCGGCTCGTCTGACCGGCGATGGCGACGACGGTCAGGGCTTCAGGAGCGTCTTGATCATTCCGTCCTGCTTCTGCTGGAACATCTCGTACGCCTTCGGCGCGTCCTCGAGCGGCATGGTGTGGGTCGCGAACCCCTCCACGCCCAGCAGGTCCTCGTCCGACAGCAGCGGCAGGATGTCGGGCACCCAGCGCCAGACGTTGGCCTGGCCCATGCGCAGCTGGATCTGCTTGTCGAACATGGTCAGCAGCGGCAGGGGGTCGGCGGCGCCGCCGTACACACCGGAGATCGAGATGGTGCCGCCGCGCCGCACGATGTCGATCGCCGAGTAGAGGGCGTTGAGCCGGTCGACGCCCGCGCGCTCCATCACGCGTTCGGCGACGGCGTCGGGCAGCAGCCCGGTGACCCACTGAGCGGCCTTCACCACCGGCGCGCCGTGGGCCTCCATGCCCACCGCGTCGATGACGGCGTCGGTGCCCCGCCCGTCGGTCAGATCGCGGACGGCGTCGCCGAGGTTCTTGCCGTGCCGGCGCAGATCGAGCCCCTTCACGCCGTGGGCGGCCGCGCGGGTCAGCCGCTCCGGGACCAGGTCGACACCGATGACGAGTTCGGCGCCGCGGTGCCGGGCGATGCGTGCCGCCATCTCACCGATCGGTCCGAGGCCGAGGACGGTGACGGAACCGCCCTTCGGGATGCCGGCGTACTCGACGGCCTGCCAGGCGGTGGGCAGGACGTCGGACAGATAGACGAACCGCTCGTCGCCCGGGCCGTCGGGCACCTTGATCGGCAGCGTGTTGCCGAACGGAACCCTGAGGAACTCGGCCTGCCCGCCCGGCACCTGACCGTAGAGCTTGGTGTAGCCGAACAGGGAGGCACCGGTGCCCCGTTCGCGGTTCTGCGTGGTCTCGCACTGGGACTGGAGCCCCTGCCCGCACATGAAGCAGTCACCGCAGGAGATGTTGAACGGGATGACGACGCGGTCGCCGACGGAGAGGGCGGAGACGTCCGCACCCACCTCCTCGACGACGCCCATGGCCTCGTGGCCGAGGATGTCGCCCGGGTCCAGGTAGGGGCCCATCACTTCGTACAGATGGAGGTCCGAGCCGCAGATCCCGGTGGAGGTGACTTTCACGATCACGTCCGTCGGTTCCTCGATCCGGGGGTCGGGCACGGTCTCCACCCGCACGTCCCGCTTCCCCTGCCAGGTCAGTGCTCGCATGCTGTCCTCCTCGTGTCGTGATCGGCTCGACCGGCGGTGATATCTCCCGAGCCCCCCGGATATCGGCTGATATCCCGGACCGAACCCGCCCGTCCCGGCAGTGCCGGGTTCGGCCCCGCTGCGGCGGTGGTCCTTCTCGCAGCAGCGCGATGCCGTCCTGCGATGCCGATACCGATGCCGATGCCGGACCGGGACGCCCTGGGCGAGGGGCCGGCGCGCGTGGCCACGGACCACGGACCACGGAGCGCACCTGGTGCCCACCTCCTGCGGGCCGCGGACCGTGGGCGGCGCACTCCGGGCTGGTCACCGACCGCGGGAGTCGGCCGGCGCACTGCGCCGAATGGGCACGTGCGTCGTTTGAGGGGCAGGTGAGCGGTTACTCGCCCAGCGTTCGATCCGGGAAACGGGGTACACCGTCGAAGGAGCGTCATGACCACCTACGGATACTTTCTCTCGTCCGAGGAATTCACCCCCGCAGAGCTGCTCGCGCAGGCCAGGGCCGCCGAACAGGCCGGCTTCGAGGCCCTGGCGATCTCGGACCACTTCCATCCGTGGAACGACGAGCAGGGACAGAGCCCCTTCGTCTGGTCGATGATCGGCGCACTGTCCCAGGTCTCGTCACTCCCGGTGACCACCTTCGTGACCTGCCCGACGGTCCGGATGCATCCCGCGATCAACGCACAGGCGGCGGCCACCGCCGCCGTGCTCACCGAAGGGCGCTTCCGCTTCGGGATCGGCACCGGCGAGGCCCTCAACGAGCACATCTACGGCGACGCCTGGCCGGAGGCCGATCAGCGGATGGAGATGCTGGAGGAGGCCGTCCAGGTCATGAACCACCTCTTCACCGGCAAGCAGGTCTCCCACCACGGCAAGCACTACACCGTCGAGAACGCCCGCCTCTACACCGTCCCCGACCAGCCGCCGCCCCTCTACGTCTCCGGCTTCGGACCGCAGGCCGCCGCCCTCGCCGGACGCATCGCGGACGGACTCGTCACGATGATGCCGGACGAGAGCCTGGTGGAGCAGTTCCGCACGTCAGGCGGCGGGCAGAAGCCGGTGATCGGCGGGCTCAAGGTGTGCTGGGGCACCGACCGCGATCAGGCGGTCAAGACCGTGCACCGGCTCTGGCCGAACCAGTTCCTGCCCGGTGAACTCGCCCAGATCCTCCCCACCCCCAGGCACTTCGAGCAGGCCAGTGAGCTGGTCACCGAGGACATGGTGCGGGACGGCGTGACCTGCGGTGATGACGTCGACGAGCATGTGAAGACCGTCGGGGCCTACGCGAAGGCCGGATTCGACGAGGTCTACGTCAACCAGATCGGACCCGAACAGCAGGGGTTCTTCGACTTCTACCGCACCAGCGTCCTGCCCCGGTTGCGGGACGCAGGCTGACACCGGAGGAATCATGGCCCTCGCCCAGCGCCCGACCGTCGATGAGTCGTACTGGATGACCACGACCGCCGCCACGGACCATCCGCCCCTGCGGTCGCGGACGACGGCGGACGTGGCGGTGATCGGCGGTGGCATCGCCGGGCTCGTCACCGCCTGGGAGCTCCAGCGGGCCGGACTGGACGTCGTCGTCCTGGAGGCCGACCGGATCGCCGCGGGCGTCACCGGTTACACGACGGCCAAACTGACCTCCCTGCACGGACTGCACTACGCACAACTGGAGGCCAGGCACGGCGGCGAGAGCGCGGCGCTGTACGCGCTCTCGCAGCAGGACGCCGTCGAGCACGTGGCCGCGCTCTGTGCCGAGCTGGGTATCGACCCAGATCTGGAACGGGTTCCCGCCTACACCTTTGTGGAGGATCCGAAGCGGGTGGACGAGGTGCGCGCCGAGGCCGACACCGCGCGCAGGGCCGGTCTGGAGGCCACCTTCGTGACCGACACCGAACTGCCCTTCCCGGTGGCCGGAGCGGTACGGGTCGAGGGCCAACTGCAGTTCCATCCCCGCAAGTTCCTGCTGGGTCTCGCCGAACGGTTCGTCCGGGCCGGCGGTCGCATCCATGAGCGCACCCGGGTCACGGGCCTGCGGGACGGGCGGCGTTGTCACCTCACGACCGAGAGCGGTGCCACGGTCGACGCGAGCGACGCCGTCATCGCCACCCACTATCCGGTCTTCGACCGGACCCTGCTGTTCACCCGGCTCAAGCCCCGCCGTGAACTGGTCCTCGCGGCGCCCGTGCCGACGGCGGACGCGCCCGAGGGCATGTATCTGAGCCCGGAGTCGGGGACGCGGTCGCTGCGCAGCGCGCCGTACGACGAGAGCCGGCGGCTGGTCATCCTCACCGGCGAGTCGTTCGAGCCCGGCGCGGGCGGGGTGCGGGAGCGCTACGCCCGGCTGGAGGCCTGGGCGGATGAGCGGATCGCGGGCTTCGCCGCCGCGGAGAAGACCTACCGGTGGGCAGCCCAGGACAACGACTCGCACGACCACCTGCCGTACGTCGGTCATGCGCATCCGGGTACGCAACACCTCTATGTGGCCACCGGCTTCGGCGGCTGGGGGATGAGTAACGGGGTCATGGCGGGGCGGCTGTTGACCGCCCACATCGCCGGCGGACCGCGCCCGCCCTGGACGGAGCTGTACGACCCCCGCCGGCTGCCGGCCGTACGGGACACGGCCGAACTGGCCAAGTACCAGGCCGGGGTGGCGAAGCACTTCGTCGGAGACCGGCTCCACACGAGCCATGTGGACTCGGTGGAGGAGGTCGCGCCCGGCAGCGGGGCGGTGGTCCGTGTCGGCGGCAAGCACTGCGCGGTCTACCGCGACGCGTCGGGGGAGGTCCGGTCGCTGTCCGCGCGCTGCACCCACCTCGGCTGTCTGGTGCAGTTCAACGACGCCGAGCGGACCTGGGAGTGCCCGTGCCACGGCTCCCGCTTCGCCACGGACGGATCCGTCCTGCACGGCCCGGCGACCCGGCCTCTGGAAGAACTCTGACGAACGCGTGAAAGGCGCCCTGAGTGCTCTGACCAGGGACGATTGCAGCTACGTTCTGTGCCCGTTTGCGCACTGGGGGTGATGGGGTCAGTGTGAATATGTCGACACATCTCCTTGTGCGACGCACGAAAGGAAACGTCATGGGTAAGGCGAAGGCCAAGGGCAAGCAGGCCAAGGGCAAGGTCAAGGAAGTCGCCGGCAAGGCCATGGGCGACCGTGGCATGCAGGCCGAGGGCCGCGGCGAGCAGATGGCCGGCAAGGCTCACGAGCAGGTCGAGCGGACCGCCGAGCGGGCCGGCGAGCGCATGAAGCGGCCGTCGGGCCGCTGACGCGGCTCCCAGCGGCATCGTGCCCCCGGAACGCGCATGACGTGCGTTCCGGGGGCACAGCTGTGCGAAATCGATGCTCCGCGCCGGCGGGGGGCCGGTTCGGTGACCGGGCCGGGCTGCCTCTCAGGGCTTGAGCGGATCGTGTCCGAGAGTCATCAGGCCCTGCCGCCATCGCTCGTCACCGGAGCCGGATGCCCGCTCCTGCTGGTCCTCGATCTCCTCCACGACCCGCAGCATCAGCTGCACGTCCTCGTCGGTCAGATCGGCACGCCGCTTGTGCAGGAGGGCCACCACCTGGAGGCCGGTGGCCGCACCCGCCGACTCGGGCAGCGTCTCGGCCGTCTCGGCCGCTTCGCTGGTCCTGAGCCATGCGGTCAGCTCCTGGGACGTCATGTTCACCAGCTGGTGAAACTCCTCCCAGAGTGCCTGGCTTTCGAGGGGGTTCAGTTCGCCCATGACGTCACGGGTGACCGGTCTGCCGCACGTCAAACGCCTGTGCCGCACGACACACACGGAAGAGGGCGGCATGGCGGGCATCCGCCGAGGCCGTCTCCGCCCGGAGGGTGTGTCGGGACGCGGCCGAGCAGCCACGCGACCTCAGGGGTCGAGCGGCCGTCCGCCAGGATGCCCGCGCGGCCTCGTGCCCGGCCGACCACGCCGCGTCGCGCCCGGACCCCCGTGCCGGCGTCGCGCCCGAGCGTGCCCCGGTGGGTCAGGTCACCCGCTGATCCTCGTACAGCACCGGTTGCAACCTGGCCACCAGCCGGAAGAAGCCGGCCTCGTTCCCCGCCATGCCCAGCGCGTCCAGCGCGTCGTCCGCCTCGGCGATCGGGGCCATCAGCAGCGGCATCGGAACGATGGGCTGCTCCGTGTCGGCGAGCACGGCCCGGGTGGTCTGCAGCAGTCGTACGTACGCCTGCGCCGCCGCGAGTTCGGGATCGGTCATGTCAGTTCCCCCCTAGGAGAGGTGTCGGACCGTCCAGCATCTCGCGCGGCACTGACAATCGATCAGCGGCCGAGTGCCGCACCCCCGTTGATGTGCAGAATCTGGCCGGTCAGATAGGCGGCCTCCGGTGAGGCGGCGTACATCACGAGCGCCGCGATCTCCGAGGGAAGGCCGGGCCGGCCGGTCAGTGTCCGGCGTACGCGGGAGGCGACGAACTCCGGGGTCGCGCGGTCGCCGAAGAACTCCGTGTCCGTCACGAAACCGGGGGCGACCGCGTTGACGGTGATGCCCTCCGGGCCGAGCCTCTGGGCGAGTTCGAAGGTGTAGGTGTTGACGGCCGCCTTGGCTCCGCCGTAGGAACCCGGGCCGCGCAGCGCGGCGATCGACGACAGATGGACGATCCGGCCTCCGGGCCGTCGCAGCTGGGGGAGCAGTGCCTCGGTGAGCAGCACCGCGGTGAGGACGTTCGCCGCGAAGTTGCGGCGGTAGCCGTCGGCGATGCCCTCCAGCGTGCCGTCGTGGGACGAGGCGACATTGCCGCCCGCGTTCGTCACGAGGACGTCGACCGTGTCGGTGCGCTCGCCGATGAAGCGGGCGGCGCGGCGCACCTGTTCGGGTTCGGAGAGATCCGCCGGGCACCAGCTCACGGTGGATTCGCCGTGTGCCGCGTTGAGTTTGTCCGCCGCCGCACGCAGGACCTCCTCGCGGCGTCCGAGGAGGGTGACCCGGTCACCGCACGCGGCGAACGCCCCGGCCACGGCGAGCCCGATTCCCGTACCGCCGCCCGACACCACGATCTGTCGTGGACCCACCGCATCCCGCCGTTCGTCTATGTGACCAGAAGTCTTGTCCGTGTACCGGAAGTTACGTATCGGCCGAAGTGGTGTCAAGGTTCGAGCCGGATGCACCCCGGACATCAACTGATATATGCACGACGGTTGTTCAAGGACGCGGACATCGCTTACATGAATGCGCCCCTCGCTCCTCCCCGCGCTAAGGAGACCAGCGGTGCCCGCACAGTTCGGCAACAGGCCCAACAGCAGATCGTTTCGCAGCTCTCCCCTCCTCCTCGCCCTCATGGCCCTGGCCCTCCTGGTCCCGGTGCTCACCGCGACCCCGTTCACGGCGCGAGCCGCGGAGGCCGTGGACTCGGTCCGGGATCCCGTCCCACAGCAACCGATCGAATCGGGTCTCGGCCTGGTCGTCGAGGAGTACGCCGCCTTCCCGAAGACCGAACCCGTTCCCGGTCCGGTCACCGACCCGAGGCTGCGCCGCCACGCCCGCATCAACTTTCTGAGCGAACTGCCCGACCGCTCCGGCCGGATGGCCGTCCCGGACCTCAACGGCAGGCTCTACCTCGTCGAGAACGGCCGGCCGCACGTCTATCTCGACGTCGCGGCCACCGTCGGCCCCGCCTTCTTCGCGAGCAGCGGCATGGGGTCGGGCTTCGGGTTCGTCACCTTCGCCCCGGACTTCCGCAGGACCGGCAGGTTCTACACCGTCCACACCGAGAAGGCGGACGCCACGACCGCGCGGCCCGACTACGTGCAGCAGGCGGTGACCAACTACCACGGCGTCGTGACCGAGTGGACCGCCGACGACCCGGCCGCCGGCACGTTCGCCGGCAGCCGCCGCGAGGTGCTCCGGATCGGGTTCTCCGGTGGCGGGCACGGCATCCAGCAGATCGACTTCAACCCGACGTCCCGTCCCGGCGACCGCGACTACGGGCTGCTCTACATCGCCGCCGGTGACGGCGCCCAGGGAGTGAACAACGGCGAGCCTCAGGATCTGTCCCTGCCGCACGGCAAGATCCTCCGGATCGACCCGCGCGGACACGGCAGCGCCAACGGCCGGTACGGCATCCCCGCGTCGAACCCCTTCGTGGGCACCGACGGCGCGCTCGGCGAGATCTACGCGTACGGCATGCGCGACCCGCACCGCTTCAGCTGGGACGCCGCCTCACCGCACCGCCTCTACCTCGGACACATCGGGGAGCACGCCGTCGAAGGCGTCTACGAGGTCCGGGCCGGGGACAACCTCGGCTGGAGCGAGCGGGAGGGCGCCTTCGTCTACGACAAGGCCGCCGCCGACCCCTGCGACCGGCTGCTGCCGCTCCCCGCGGACGACGCGAAGTACGGCTACACCTACCCGGTCGCCGCGTACGACCACGATCCGCCGGCCGGCTGGAACTGCCGGTCCGACCTCGGCCGGGCCATCGTGGGCGGCTTCGTCTACCGCGGGACCCTCGCCCCGGCGCTGCGCGGCAAGTACCTCTACGGCGACCTGGTGGACGGCCGGCTGCTGTACTCCGAGACGCGCGAGATGCGCCGCGGCTCGGACCGTCTCGCGGACGCCTACCGGCTGATGCTCTTCGACCGCACCGGCAAGCGCGTCACCATGCCGGAACTGGCCGGGGACTCCCGGGTCGACATCCGGTTCGGCCAGGACGCCCGTGGCGAGCTGTATCTGCTGTCCAAGGCCAACGGAAAGATCTGGAAGGTCACCGGGACACGGCAGTTCGCCGAATGCCGGACCACCGGTACCACGCTGACGCACGTGACCGGGCAGCGGAACTGGGCGCCCGTCACCCCGGCGAAGTGGACCTTCCCGCGCGGCCGGGTCACCCTCGCCGAAGCGGGCACCGCCCGTCCCGGCCCGCGCAGGCCGTTCGAGTACGCCGTGCTGAACGCCGGGCCGCGCTTCGGCAACACCCGCATCGATGCCGAGGTCAGACTCGACACACCGGTCGAGATCAGCAACCGCGATGTCGTCATCGTCTTCGGCCACCAGTCGGACACCCGCTTCTACTACGCCCATCTGTCGTCCGACAACACGATCTATCCGCACAACGGCATCTTCGTGGTGAACGACGCGGACCGGCTGCGGCTCGACCACCAGTGGAACGGATCGACCGGTGCGCCGCCCGCCGTCACCGATGCCGCCTGGCACGACGTCCGCGTGGTGCACTGCGCCGACAGCGGCGAGATCGCGGTCTATGCCGACGGCTCGAAGCACCCGCTGATGACGGCCGTCGACACGACGTTCGCCGCGGGCCGGGTCGGCTTCGGCTCGTTCGACAACGTGGGCAGCCTGCGGAACCTGAAGGTCTCCGGACAGCGCGCGCGGCAGTAGCCGTCCCGCGGCCCCGCACACCTGTGGGCCCCGTCCGCCCGGACGGGGCCCACACGGTTGCGGCGGGAGCGTCAGACGATCTGGTCGGAGATCTCCGCCTGCTCACGGGCGGTGCCGTACGACTGCGGTGTGCCGTACGAGCGACGCGCGACGAACCACCACACGGTCGCCAGGACCAGCACCGTGACCAGTGCGATGGAGGCGTAGTTCATCGTGTCGACCGTCACCGGGCTGGACTGCGGCAGGCAGAACAGCACGGTCACACACGCCACCCAGACCACCGCGATCCAGCCGATCGGCTTGCTCCAGCGTCCCAGGCTCCACGGGCCGGGCTCGAAGCGGTCGCCGGCGCGCAGCTTGAGGTAGATCGGGATCGCGTAGGCCGGGGTGATACCGATGACGTTGATCGCCGTCACCGCGCCGTAGGCCGTCGTGGAGTAGAGCGAGGGCAGGGCGAGCAGGCAGGCGAAGCCGACCGACAGCCACACCGCGGGGACCGGGGTCTGGGTGCGGCTGCTGACCTTGCGCCAGATGGCCGACCCGGGCAGCGCGTTGTCGCGGCTGAAGGCGAAGACCATCCGACTGGCGGCCGCCACCTCGGCGTTGCCGCAGAACAGCTGCGCCACGATGACCACCAGGAGCAGTGCGGTGGCGCCACCGGTGCCGAGCGCGTCGAGCAGGATCTGCGCCGGCGGCACGCCGGTCGAGCTGTCCAGGGTGCCCGCGTAGTCCTGGATGGCGAACGTCAGACCCGCGAGCAACGCGAATCCTGCGATCCAGGAGACCCAGATCGAGCGGACGATGCCACGTGCCGCGGAGACAGAGGCGTTGGAGGTCTCCTCCGAGAGGTGGGCCGAGGCGTCGTAGCCGGAGAACGTGTACTGGGCGAGCAGCAGACCGATCGCCGCCACATAGATCGGGCTGTCCCAGCCGGTGTTGTTGACGAACTCGGTGAAGACGAACTCGGGGGACTGGTGGTTCGACGGCACGATGGCGAGCGCGCCGACGATGATGGCCACACCGCCCAGGTGCCACCACACGCTGACGGAGTTGAGCAGGCTGACCAGCCGTACACCGAAGAGGTTCAAGGTGGCATGGATCAGCAGAATGCATATGAAAATGATCATGGTGGAGCCGGGTGTGGGGTCGAAACCCCACTGAAGATTCAGAAAGGCGCCGGTGAACAGGGCGCAGCCGTAGTCGATACCGGCGATCGCGCCCAGCAGGCCCAGCAGGTTCAGCCAGCCCGTGTACCAGCCCCACTTGCGTCCGCCCAGCCGGTCGGCCATGTAGTAGAGCGCACCGGAGGTCGGGTACGCGCTCGTGACCTCGGCCAGCGCCATACCGACACACAGGACGAACAGGCCGACGCCCGCCCAGCCCCAGAGCATCACCGCCGGGCCACCGGTGTTCAGACCGAAGCCGTACAGCGTCATGCATCCCGACAGGATCGAGATCACGGAGAAGCTGATGGCGAAGTTGCCGAAGCCTCCCATGCGGCGGGCCAGGACCGGCTGGTAGCCCAGTTCCCGCAGCCGCTCCTCCTCGTCCTTGGGCGGCGACTGGTCCGGCTTCGACCACCTGGGCGGGGATATGGACATCGTTGTACCTCCGGGGGAAAGGAAGATGCACTGAGCGGACAGGGCGAAGGGGAGGTGCTGTGGTGCGAGGGGGATCGGGACGGCGGCAGCGCTCGGCTACGTACCTGCCTCGTGCGCGGCGGCCAGACATCTTCCGCGGGCACGGAGGAAGACTTCCTCCGCCAGGCCCGCGTCGCCGGGACTCTGGGTGCGGTACGACCAAGGGGGCGCCGTGTAGTACGGGCCCAACGCCTCGAACACCCGAGCCGCCTCGGCGAACTGGCCCGAGCCCCACAGCGCGTGGGCGAGGTGGTTGAGGTCGAGCAGCGAGGACCGGGCCGGGTTCACATGGTCGAACCAGCCGTCCAGCGCCCGCGTGGCCTCCCGGGTGGCGTCGTCCGTCACCCAGTGCAGGTCCAGCGCACGCTCATGTCCGTTGTCGCGGCGGTAGCGCTCGACACGGACATAGAGCGGAAGGACGAGAAGGGCGGAACCGGTGGGGGCGGTGGAGGACGCCCACTGCACGAAGTTGACCGCCTCGGACAGATGCCCGCCCGACTTGCGGGCGTACACGAACTGCAGCATGCGGTGGTACGCCTCGCGGTTGTGCGGGTCCCGTTTGTGGGCCTCCGACAGCAGGCCCCACGGTCCGGGGAAGAGCATGGGGCCCGGCGGGATCTGCCGGTGCTCCTCCAGCCGCTGCTTCTCGTCGAGTTGGGCCAGGGCCAGCAGACACACCCACGGCACCGGGTCGTCGGGCCCCTGGTGGGCGGCGATCCGGCACGCCTCCCAGGCCTCGTGCCACAGGTCCTGGGTGCGCTGGTGCTGTTCGCGGTGGGCCCGCAGCGCCCGTTCGACGGAGATCCGGCAGTGCATCACGGTCGCGGCGAGGGAGTGGGGTTCCTCGGCCCGCCATGCCTGTACGGCGTCGGAACCGGCCGCCACCGCGGCGAGGACCTGTGTCCGCTGCGTCCAAAGGCCCCAGTCGGAGGTCGAGGCCAGCAGGTTCCGCATGGATAACCAGCGTCCGGTGCGTAAGTCCTGCATGGCGGCGCGCAGTTCATTGTCATGACCCGCCGGGTGGTACACCGGGCGGTTCTGGTCCTGGGCCATCAGCGCGTAGCCGCCACCGTGGGTGTCCAACGGCGCGGATGTCGCATTCTGGGCGTCATGGGTCCTCTTGGGACAGTGGGGGGTTGGGACCGGAATGGAGTGGTCGCTCCACGGCCCGTAGTTCCGCCGATCTTACTCAACTGTTCGATGACGACAAGAAGTTGATGAAGTATTGGTCCGTGGACGGTTTCGATCGTTACTTGACGACCGACGTGCCCTGATCCAGGCTTCTTGCGTCCACGATCAAGGTTTCCTTCCAGCGAGGGGCGGGGTGGCCGATGACCGGCCCGGTGCTTGCCGTCGACCAGGGCACTTCCGGCACGAAAGCGCTGGTCATCTGCCCCGAACGCGGAGTGATCGGCACCGGATCGGCGGCGGTGGAACCCCGCTACGGCGCGGGTGGCAGCGTCGAGGTCGACCCGATGAGCCTGCTGACATCCGTGGTCGACGCGGGCCGCCAGGCCCTCGCCGACGCCGGGGAACCGGTCCACGCGGTCGGGCTCGCCAACCAGGGCGAGACGGTGCTGGCCTGGGATCCCGTGAGGGGCGATCCGCTCACCGACGCCATCGTCTGGCAGGACCGGCGGGCGGAGCCGCTGTGCGAGGAACTCGCCCCGCACGCCGATGAACTGACCCGGCTGACCGGCCTGCCCCTCGACCCCTACTTCGCCGCGCCCAAAATGGCGTGGATACGCCGTGAACGCACCCGGGACGGCGTCGTCACCACCAGCGACGCCTGGCTGGTCCACCGGCTCACGGGCGCCTTCGTCACCGATGCGGCGACCGCCGGCCGTACCCAGCTCCTCGACCTCGACAAGGTCGCCTGGTCGCCGGAGGCGCTCGGCATCTTCGGCCTGGACGGCGAACGGATGCCGGAGGTCGTGGACGCGGACGGACCCGTCGGCATCACCACCGCCTTCGGCGACGGCATCCCGCTGACCGGGCTCCTCGTCGACCAGCAGGCGGCCCTCCTCGCGCAGAGCGTCACCGAGCCCGGCAGCGCCAAGTGCACGTACGGCACGGGGGCGTTCCTGCTCGCGCAGACCGGATCGAGCCCGCGCCGCACCACGAGCGGCCTGGTCAGCTGTGTCGCCTGGCGGCTGGGCGGACACACCAGCTACTGCCTCGACGGACAGGTCTACACGGCCGCGTCCGCCGTCCGCTGGCTCACCGATCTGGGGGTGATCGCGGGCGCGGCCGACCTGGACCCGGTGGGCTCGTCCGTACCGGACAGCGGTGGTGTCACCTTCGTCCCGGCGCTCGCCGGACTCGCCGCCCCGTGGTGGCGGGGCGACCTGCGCGGCTCACTCACCGGACTCGGACTCGACACCGGTCCCGGGCATCTCGTGCGTGCGCTCTGCGAAGGCATCGCCGCCCAGGTGGCCGAACTGACCGACGCGGTCGCCGCCGACCTCGGCCGGCCACTGACCGGCCTGCGGGTGGACGGCGGACTGACCCGCTCCGCGCTGCTGATGCAGACCCAGGCCGATCTGCTGCAACTGCCGGTGGAGGTATCGGCGTTGCCCGATGTCACCGCGCTCGGTGTCGGCGCCGTCGCCCGGCTCGGCATGGACGCCGCACTGACCACCGACCAGGTGGTACCGGCCTGGCGGCCCTCCGCCGTCTACGAACCGAGGATCAGTGCCTCGCAGGCGGCCGAACGCCTCGGCCGGTTCCGCGGTGAGGTGTCCGCGCTGCTGGACCGTACGCCCATGGCCGGGGGAGCGGGGACGGCGGGCGCATGACCGTCACCACCGCCGGCGAACTGCCGGACTCGCTCTACGACGTGATCGTCGTCGGCGCCGGAGTCGTCGGATCGGCCATCGCCCGCGAGCTCGCCCGCCGCCGGCTGCGTACCGCCTTCGTGGACGCCTCCGACGACGTCGGCAACGGAACCTCCAAGGCCAACACGGCGATCCTGCACACCGGTTTCGACGCCGTGCCCGGTTCGCTGGAAGCCCGGCTCGTACGCGACGGACAGCGCCGGCTCGCGGCCTACGCGGCCGAGGCCGGTATCCCCGTCGAACCGATCGGCGCCCTGCTCGTCGCCTGGGACCGGACGCAGCTGGACGCGCTGCCGGCGCTCGCAGCCAAAGCCGAACGCAACGGCTACCACGACGCCCGCCTGATCGACGCCGACGAGGTGCGCCGCCGCGAACCGCACCTCGGCCCCGGCGCACTGGGCGCACTCGACGTTCCCGGCGAGAGCATCATCTGCCCGTGGACGACCACCCTCGCCTACGCCACCCAGGCCGTCCGCGGCGGCGTCGATCTGCATCTCAACTGCCGGGTGCAGAGCATCACAGGCACCACCCACCATGAACTGGCCACCAGCCGCGGTCTGTTGCGCACCCGCTTCCTCGTCAACGCCGCCGGACTGTACGCCGACGAACTCGACCGGCAGCTCGGCCACGACACCTTCACCGTCACCCCGCGCCGCGGTCAGCTCATCGTCTTCGACAAGTTCGCGCGCCCTCTGGTCCGCCACATCCTGCTCCCGGTGCCGACCGCCCTCGGCAAGGGCGTGCTCGTGTCCCCGACCGTGTACGGCAATGTGATGCTCGGACCGACCGCCGAGGACCTGGACGACAAGCAGGCCACCGGCTCCACGGCCGAAGGACTCGCGCTGCTGCGCGAGCAGGGTCGGCGGATCCTGCCGGAGCTGGTGACCGAGGAGGTCACCGCCGTCTACGCCGGACTGCGCGCCGCCACCGAGCACGACGACTACCAGGTGCGCGCCCACGCACGACAGCGGTACATCACCGTGGGCGGAATCCGCTCCACCGGCCTGACCGCGTCCATGGCCATCGCCGCGTACGTCATGGACCTTCTGTCCGACGTCGGACTCGACCCCGGTCCCGCCCACGACCTGGAACCGGTGCGGATGCCGAACCTCGGCGAGGCGTTCCCGCGCCCCTGGCAGCAGGCCGAGCTCATCGCCGCCGACCCGGCGTACGGCACCCTCGTCTGCCACTGCGAACGCGTCTCCCTCGGAGAGATACGCGACGCGCTGGACAGCACCGTCCCACCCGGCTCCCTGGACGGACTGCGCCGGCGGACCCGGGCCCGCGGTGGCCGCTGTCAGGGATTCTTCTGCGGGCCCGCGGTGCGCTCCCTGTTCGAGGAGGAGCGGCGATGACGGTACGCACGGTCGACGTCCTCGTCGTCGGGGCGGGCCCGGCCGGGCTCGCCGCGGCCACCCGCCTGGCCGCCGCCGGAGCGGGCCGGGTCGAGGTCGTCGAACGTGAGCAGCAGGCCGGCGGCATCCCGCGCCACTGCTGCCACGGCGGTTTCGGGCTCCGCGATCTGCAGCGGCCGCTCAGCGGCCCCGAGTACGCCCGCCGGCTCGTCCACGACGCCGTACGCTCCGGCGCCCGGCTGCGCACCGGAGTCACCGTCACCGGCTGGGCGGGCCCGCGCACCCTGGAGACGGTCGGACCGGCAGGCCCGGAGACCGTCTCGGCACGGGCCGTGGTCCTCGCCACCGGAGCCCGTGAACGCCCGCGCAGCGCACGGCTCGTCCCCGGCACCCGGCCCGCGGGCGTCCTCACCACCGGCGAACTCCAGCAGGCCGTCCATCTGCACGACCAGTGGGTCGGCAGCCGCGCGGTCGTCGTCGGCGCGGAACCGGTCGCCTTCTCCGCGGTACGCACCTTGCGCGCGAGCGGCGCCGAGACCGTCGCCATGGTCACCGAACAACCCCGCACCCGCGTGCCGTCCCTGCGCCGGCCCGTCCCCCTGCTGGCCAGGACATACGTCGTCGAACTGCTCGGCCGGCGCCGGCTGACCGGCGTACGGCTGCGTCACGAGGACGGGCGGACCACCACCCTCGGCTGCGACACGATCGTGTTCACCGGCGACTGGATCCCCGACCACGAACTGGCCAGACGCGGCGGGATCGCGCTCGACGCGGGCACCCGCGGACCGGCCGTCGACACCGCCTTCCGCACGGCCGAACCCGGTGTCTTCGCCGCGGGAAATCTGCTGCACGGCGGTGAGCGGGCGCGGGTCGCCGCCGAGGAGGGCAGCGCCGCCGCGGAGGACGTGCTGCGCCATCTCGACGGCGAGCCGTGGCCGGGCCCCGGGCTGCCCGTACGGGTCGAGGCTCCGCTGCTGTGGGCCGTGCCGAACATCGTCCGCCCGCACGGTCCCCGCCCGGTGCGGTTCGTCCTGCGCCCCTCGACACCGCTGGCACCACCGCGCGTGCTGGTCAGCCAGGACGGGCGGGTACTGCACCGGCAGCAGTTGCTGATGCCCGCCCGGCCCGGGCGCCCGCTGCATCTGCGAGCCGGTCGGCTCGATGGCCTGGACCCCGAGGGCGGCCCGGTCCTGATCAGCCTCTGACGGCCCGAGAGCTCGTCCGAGCCTGCCGAACGTGACGTCCGAATTCCGCCAGCCGGGCTGCCGGGGCCGTGCCCATACTGGCCGTATGACGATCGAGGACAGCAGGTACGAGGCGGTGAGCAGCCGGGACGCCCGGTTCGACGGCGTCTTCTTCTTCGCCGTCTCCACCACCGGGATCTACTGCCGGCCGAGCTGCCCGGCGATCACCCCCAAGCGCCGGAACGTGACCTTCTACCGCACGGCGGCGGCCGCCCAGGGCGCGGGCTACCGCGCCTGCCGCCGCTGCCGGCCCGACGCGGTACCGGGCTCCGCCGAGTGGAACGCCCGCGCCGACGTCGTGGGCCGAGCGATGCGGCTGATCGGCGACGGGATCGTCGACCGTGAGGGTGTGGCGGGGCTCGCCGGCCGACTGGGCTACAGCGCCCGTCAGGTGCAACGGCAGCTCAACGCCGAGCTCGGCGCCGGCCCCATCGCGCTGGCCCGGGCCCAACGCGGCCACACCGCCCGCGTACTGCTCCAGACGACGACCCTCCAGGCCGCGGAGATCGCCTTTGCCGCCGGATTCGCCAGTGTCAGGCAATTCAACGACACCATGCGCGAGATCTACGCGGCGACGCCCAGCGAGATCCGCTCCGCCCGCCCCGGGCGCGCCTCACGCTTCGGACCCGTCGCGGCGGCGAACGGCCGCGCCGGCGTGCCTCTTCGGCTCGCCCACCGCGGCCCCTACGCCTCCGTCGAGGTCTTCGATCACCTCGCCGCCCGTGCCGTTCCCGGAATCGAGGAGATCGTCGGCGAACGCGGGTCCCGGACCTACCGGCGCACCCTGCGGCTGCCCAGCGGCGCCGGAGTGGCCGAAATCGGTGAACAGCCGGGCGCGGGCGGCTGGCTGGAGTGCCGGCTGCATCTGACCGATCTGCGCGACCTGACGACGGCCACCCAGCGCGTGCGCCGCCTGTTCGACCTGGACGCGGACCCGTGCGCGGTGGCCGAACGCCTGGGAGCGGACCCGGCGCTGGCGCCCCTGGTCGCCGCGCGCCCCGGACTGCGCGCCCCCGGAGCGGCCGACCCGCACGAGCTCGCCGTACGCGCCGTGCTCGGCCACCGGGCGACGACCGCGGAGGGACGCCGACGCGGCCACGCGCTCGTCGTGGCACACGGCCGTCCCCTGTGCGAACCGAGCGGCGGACTCACGCATCTCTTCCCGGACACCGCCACCTTGGCGGGTGCCGACCTCGACGATCTCGACCTGCCCGACGCGCGGCGCGCCGCCCTGCGCACCCTCACCACCGCCCTCGCCGACCGCTCGGTGACCCTCGACCCCGGCGCCGACCGGGACGACGCCGAACGCCGACTGCTCGCCCTGCCGGGCATCGACCGCTGGACGGCCGGCTACATCCGGATGCGGGCCCTGGGCGACCCCGACGTCCTCCTCACCGAGGACCCGGCCGTCCGCGCGGGCATGCGCCGGGCGGGCGCCCAGGCGTCCGACACCGAGGCGTGGCGGCCGTGGAGTTCGTACGCCATGCACCACTTCTGGAGCACACCATGACCGTGCGGAGCACCGAAGCCCTCGCTGCCGAAGCAGCGTTTCCCACCGAAGCAGGGTTTCCCGCGACGGACTGGGCGGCACTCGCGGAGGAGATCGACGCATACGGCTGCGCCCTGACGCCGCGCATCCTGGATCCGGCCGAGTGCCGCGCGATCGCCGCCCTCTGGGACGAGCCCGAGCACTTCAGGTCCACGGTCGACATGGCCCGCCACCGGTTCGGCTCCGGCACCTATCGCTACTTCTCCGACCCTCTGCCGCCGACCGTCCGGGCACTGCGCGCCGCGTTCTACCCGCGGCTGCTGCCGATCGCCCGCGCCTGGGCCGAGCGCCTGGGCCGGCCGGCACCCTGGCCCGACGAGCTGGACGACTGGCCGGCGATCTGCCACGAGGCCGGCCAGACGAAGTCCTCGCAGATCCTGCTGCGTTACGGACCGGGCGACTGGAACGCCCTGCACCGTGACGTCTTCGGCGAAGCGGTCTTCCCGTTGCAGGTGGCCATCGGCCTCGACCGGCCCGGTACCGACTACACGGGCGGCGAGTTCCTCCTCGTCGAACAGCGGCCCCGGGCGCAGTCCCGCGGCACGGCGACCCTGCTGGAGCAGGGCCGCGCCCTGGTCTTCACCACCCGCGACCGCCCGGTCCGCTCCAGCCGCGGCTGGTCGGCGTCACCGGTACGGCACGGGGTGAGCGCGATCAGGTCGGGGGAGCGGCACACCCTGGGACTCGTTTTCCACGACGCGTCGTAGCGAGTCCGCCCATCCCTCCTGCGTGCGCTTCAGGCGATCGACGCGGAGATGATCGCCGACACCGCCAGATTGCAGGAGGCGGTCACCCACACCGCCGGATGCGGCTCCGGCTCCACGAGGGTCGCGCCCAGCTTGCCCGGCGTCACCAGGTCCACCACCAGGAACGCGACCGCCATCATCACCAGACCGAGGAGGCCGAACGCGGCCGTCGAGGCGAGGCCCTTGCCGAAGTGGTCGTACGTCGTCCAGATCGAGGTGAACACGATGCCGCCGATACCGAGGAGCGCGGAGCTCAGCAGCAGCGCGGCATTGCGGTTGCGGTCCTCCCATATCTGACGGCCGAGCTTGCCCGGGGTCAGCAGGTCGATCAGGACGATCCCGAGGATCAGGAGGACCACACCGAGTGCGCCGTACGCGGTCGCGCGGCCAAGTCCGTTGACGATGTCGCTCATTGAGGGGCCGGTCTCCGTGTCGATGAGGTTGATGCCGGTCAAGGCGCGCAAAATCTACCGCACGGCCCGCGGAGTGGATCAGGCGCCCATGTCACCCGTATGGAGTAGCAGTACCGAGGGTGGGCGGCCGGGCGGGACGAGAGTGGTCACATGCGCCTCCGCGGCGGCGCCCCACCCTTCGCGCCCCACCGGCACCGGGAGACACTCATGGCCCGCCTCAACCGACGTGACCTCGGACTGCTCGCCCTGCGCCTCGGCACCGCAACGGTGCTCGTGGCGCACGGATCGCAGAAGCTGTTCGGCTGGTTCGGCGGCCCAGGCATCGAGGGCACGGCCCAGGGCATGGAGGCCATGGGCTACCACCCCGGCCGCCAGAGCGCGATCGCCGCCGGGGTGGGAGAGACGGGCGGCGGCGTGCTGCTCGCCCTGGGCCTCGCCACACCGGCGGCCGGAGCGGCCGCGGCGGGAGCGATGGCCGGCGCGGTGGCGGTCCACGTCCCCGCGGGGTTCTTCGCCCAGGAGGGCGGCTTCGAATACCCGGCGTTCCTCGGCTTCACCGCGGCAACGGTGGGCCTGGCCGGCCCGGGCCGTTACTCCCTCGACCACGCCAGCGGGCATCTGTTCGACCGGGGCTGGACGCTGGCGGCGGCGTTCGTGGGGAGCGCGGTGGGGGCGGCGATGGTGGTGGGGAGGCGGGCGAAGGGGCGGGGGGCTGCGGAGTCGTAGGCGAGCCGGTACACAACTCCCCGCTGGTGAGTGCGCCGAGCTGTTCCCCGGCGCAGCGAGTACGAGCGCGCGCCCGGGCGACGCCCAGGAAGCCTGGGCCGTCTTGCGCGTGAGCCGGCGCAGCACCCCGCCGCCTGTCACGGCGCGGTCGTGCCGGCCGCCTTGGAGAAGCGGGTGGCGAGGCGGGCGAACGCGCTCTTGAGCTCGGGCGGGCCGACCACCTCGATGTCCGCGTCGAAGCGGCTGACGGCGGCGGCCAGACCGGTCCATGACCATGAGCCGAGGACGAGCCGGCAGCGGTCGGGCGCGAGTGCCTCGGCGGTTCCGTCCTGGGCGAAGGGCGCGACGGCGGTGGCAGGGAGGTTGAGGATCACTTCGCCTCGGCACGGCCAATCGCTGCCGTCGCTGCCGCGGAAGCGGTTGGTGATGAACGCGGAAACGGTGCCACCGGGAAGTTCGCGCGGTACGAAGCGAGGGCCCGTGGGCGTGCGGGGGCGTATGCGGTCGACGCGGAAGGTCCGCCAGTCGTCGCGGTCCAGGTCCCAGGCCGCGAGGTACCAGCGGCCGCGCCAGGTGACCAGGTGGTGCGGTTGGACCCGCCGGGGTTCCTCGGTTGCGGTTGCCGGCCCCTGGCCGTAGTCGAAGCGGAGTTCCACGTGTGCGTGGATGGCGGTGCTCAGCTCCACGAAGGTCTGAGGGGCGACCTGAGCGGTGTCCCCCTTTTCGGGTGGGTGTAGGGCGGTGACGCTCACCATGTCTGTGCGGTGCCGTAGTCGTGGTGGCATGACCTGCCGTATGGTGCCGAGGGCCCCGTGCTGCGTCATCGGCGACGGCGTCCCCGGCTGCGACGGATTGCAGGGCCACCGTGAGTGCAACGGCTTGGCCGTCGTCGAACAGCAGCGGAGGCAGATGCGCGCCTGCGCCGAGACGGTATCCGCCGGAGGGTCCCTTGACGGCGGTGATCGGATACC
This sequence comes from Streptomyces sp. NBC_00306, assembly GCF_036169555.1. GTDB lineage: Bacteria > Actinomycetota > Actinomycetes > Streptomycetales > Streptomycetaceae > Streptomyces > Streptomyces achmelvichensis. The sequence continues at coordinate 7,105,700 of NZ_CP108032.1, forward strand.
CGAGGTCGCGCAGGCGGTCGATGTCGCGGCGCACCGTGCGCGGAGTGATGTCGAGCCGCTCGGCGAGGTCCTCGCCGGACCAGGCGCGGCGCGTCCGAAGCAGCGAGAGCAGCGCGAGCAGTCGCGAGGAAGTTGTCTGCACCGACGTCATGGTGCCCGCAGTAGAGGACACATCCTGTCCGCTACCCGTGGAACGGTGGCGACCGAGCCGCCGAGGGTGGGCCGCCCTGGTCAGGGCACCCCTTCCGGGGCTCGGCCAGTGCGTTGCCGCGCACATCCGTCCGTCAGCAGAGAGCAGCCATGTCCGTCATGACCACCACCCACCTGAACTTCCGGGGCGCCGCGCGTGAGGCGCTGGGGTTCTACCAGTCCGTCTTCGGCGGACGCGGCGTCACCGTCACGTACAAGGACGCCGGCAACGTCCAGGACGAGAACGAGGCGGACTGGGTGATGTGGGGTGAGGTGGTGGGGGAGAACGGTTTCCGCGTCATGGCCTACGACGTGCCCTCACAACTGGCCTGGGCCCAGGGCGAGAACCCGTTCTTCGTCTCCGTGCGCGGTGACGATGCCGACGAGATCAGCGCCTTGTGGCAGAAGCTGGCGCAGGGTTCGACAGTGGTGCGACCCCTGGAGGCCGCGCCGTGGGCGCCGCTCTACGGCATGCTCACCGACCGCTTCGGCGTGACCTGGGTCCTGGACGTCACTGCTCCGTACGACGCTCCGCACAACGGCTGATCCGCTCCGGCTCGGCTCATGGCAGTCAGGGCCGGCCACGCCACCGTGGCCGGCCCCGGGACAGAAGGGAGGGGCCAGGTCGCCGTACCCGCACGGCAGTTGTGTCTGTCGGCCGGGTGCGAGGTGGCCTGGGAACACCATGACGGTACTCGGCACACGTGCTCTCAACCGCGCGACACTCGCTCGTCAGTACCTGCTCGACCGTGCGGACACGTCCGTGTGCGATGCCGTGGCGCACCTGTGCGGCTTGCAGGCGCAGGAGCCTCAGGAACCGTTCGTCGGACTGTGGTCCAGGTTGCGCGCCTTCGAGCCCACCGAACTGGACGAAGCGCTGACGGGCGCTGATGTCGTCCGCACGCACCTGATGCGCCGCACCGTCCATCTCGTCACCGCCGAGGACGCGCTGGCCTGGCGGGCCCGCCATGAACCGATGCTGTGCCAGCGCGTGTTGGCCACATACCGGCACGAACTCGCGGGCATCGACCTGGACGAGGTGGCCGCGGCCGGCCGTGCGGTCATGGCCGACGAACGGCCCCGCACCATGGCCCAACTCGTCCAGGCACTCGAAGGCCGCTGGCCGGGCCCGCCGCGCCGGGCGCTGGGGGAACTGCTCGTGGCCGCCCTGATCCCGATGGTGCAGCTCCCGCCTCGCGGTCTGTGGCGGACGACCGCCGGTGTGCGCAATCTGCCGCTGGCCACCTGGCTCGGCCGCGACGTGGATCCGCTCCCCTCCGACGAGAACGATCCGGTCGGGCAGCAGCTGGTGCGACGCTATCTCGCCGCCTACGGGCCTGCTGCCTCGGCGGACCTGCGTTCCTGGTGCGGTCTCGCGGGACTTCCCGCAGCAGTCGGAGCCCTCCGGGAGGAGCTCGTCGCCTTCCGTGACGAACGCGGCCGCGAGCTCCTCGATCTGCCCGACGCGCCACGCCCCGATCCGGACACTCCCGCCCCCGTGCGCTTCCTCCCGGCGTTCGACAACGCGATCCTCGGCTACCGCGACCGCAGCCGCATCATCGACGACGCCCACCTCGGCCTGTCGGTCACGGGTCACCGCGTCGTGCTCGTCGACGGCCGGGTCCGAGCCACCTGGACCGTGCGCGACAAGCACCTGCACGTCACTCTGCTCCGGCCTCTCGCCGCTTCGGAGCGCGAGGCCGTGAGCGCCGAAGCCGATGCCCTGACCGCCTTCTTGGACCAGGACATCAGCGGCGTGGACATCACCGAGACCGACGGCTGAGCGTGGTGCTCCGCGGCGGTTCCGTGGTCAATGTGCCGCCTCAGTCAGCGCGGCTCGCGCCAGATTGCGCAGCCACGCATGTGCGGGGTCGGTGTCGTAGCGCTGATGCCAGGACAAGTACACCGGAGCCGGCGGAAGTTCGAACGGCAGGGGGAGAAGCACCAGCCCGAGGTCCGCGGCCGTTGAGCGGGTTGTCGATTCGGGGGCGGTGACCAGCAGGTCGGAGTCACGCACGAAGCTCAGGCCGGCCGCTTCGGTCGGCGCGGTCGCCACCACGCGTCGTGTGAGTCCGAGCTGCGCCAGAGCGCCGTCGAGTGCGTTGTCGAACCTTCCGCGCCTCGAGATGGTGATGTGCTCGGCCTCGGCGTACCGGGCGAGGGTGACGGCCTTGGCGCGGGCGAGCGGATGGTCCGGGCGTACGACGACGACGTGCCCGGTCTCGGCGAGGAGCTCGCCGCGAATGTCGGACTGCGTCGGGCGGTTCGCGTTCGCCTCGAGGTCGACTTCGCCGCGACGCAACTCAGGCGTGTCGGTGCTCGATTCCGCGATGAAGCGCAACCGAACGCCCGGTGCCTGCCGACGCACCTCCGCGAGCAGTGCGGGGCCGCCGAGCCCGACGAGAGAGTCGTGCCAGCGCAGGGTGAACGTCCGCTCGAGTGTCGTGAGATCGAGTTCACGGCTGGGCGCCAGCACGCTCTGGACCTGCTGGAGCAGCTCGTGGACCTGCTCCCGGACGGCGATGGCGTACGGAGTCGGGGTCATGGTCCGCCCGGTGCGCACCAGGATCTGATCACCCGTTGTTCTCCGGATCCGGCCGAGACTCCGGCTCATCGCCGGTGCCGTCACGTGCAGGCGCTCGGCCGCGCCGGCGACGCTTCCTTCATCGAGGAGCGCGTCGAGGGCGGCGAGCAGGTTCAGATCCAGTTGCATGCGAGTCACTCTAGCCGTGCTTTACATGCACTTGAGGTTAACTATGCGCGCCCATACCTTCGATGTGCGGGGCGCGGAGATCGTCGATCACGCCCTCGCCCTCATCACCCCTGCTGAGTTGGGAGTACAGCCATGTCCGAATCGATTCAGAGCACCGGTGGCACCGGTAGTGCCGTAGTTGCCGATGCGGCGTCCGACGCCGATCTGCTGGCGCAGACCGCGATCGCCGTGGAGGCTGCGGGCTCGGTGCTGCGAGAGCGGTTCGGCGGCGTGGTCCGCCACCGGACGCGCGAGGAGCTGATGCGCGCGCTCGCCGCCAATGACGAAGCGGCCCTCGATGTTCTGCGTCCGCGCCTCACGTTCCTGCGCCCCGGCGCCCGTTGGGTCGAGGAAGAGCTCGACGGCGGGGCTCTGCCCGCCGGTGAATGGTGGGTCGTCGATCCGGCCGAGGGCAACGTCAACCACCTGCACGGTCTGCCGGATTGGGCGGTCACCGCCACACTCGTGCGCGAGAACCAGCCGGTGCTGACCGCTGTCCATCTGCCGTTGACCGGTGAGACCTACACCGCGCTCGCGGGCGGTGGCGCCCACCTCGACGGCCGCCCGTTGCACGTTTCCGAGACCACGGACCTCGGACTCGGCCTGGTGGCCACGAGCCAGGCCAGGCCGGACGAGGACGAAGCCGTCACACGGCGCATCGGCGCCTCGATCACGGCGATGCTGCTCGACGCGCTCGTGGTGCGGACATCGGTGCCCGCAACCCTGCACCTGCTGAACGTGGCCGCCGGCCGGATCGACGCCTTCTGGCAGTTCGCCGGCGCCCGGGCGGACCTGCTTCCCGGCGCGTTGCTCGTCTCCGAGGCCGGCGGGCGGATCTCCGACGCCGAGGGCCGCCCGTGGACGACACAGAGCGAGAGCCTGCTGGCCGCCGCACCCGGTGTGCACACCGACGCTGTCGCCACACTCTCCCGCTGACCACCGTTGAGATCCAGTAGCACCGGAAGGACCAGATCGACATGACCAAGATCGCCGTACTCGGAAACGGCCGCGTCGGCGGCAGCCTGTCCGCAGCCCTCAGCCGGGCCGGGCATCAGGTGACCGTCGCGGACCGCTCGCCGGGCGCCGCGGCCGACGCTGCCCGAGCGGCGCGGATCGTCATCAACGCGACGCCGGGCGCCGGCTCGCTGGAACGGCTTCTCGCTCTGCGGGAGGCGCTGGAGGGCAAGATCCTCATGGATGTCTCCAACGCCACCGTCGACGGACCGGACGGACTCCCCGCCGACCTGATCTACCCCGGCTCGAGCCTCGGGAGGCAACTCCAGGAAGCGCTCCCCGGCACGCGCGTGGTCAAGACGCTCAACACCATGCTCTACACCGTGATGACCGCGCCGGCGGCACTCTCCCAATCGCCCACCGCCTTCCTCTCCGGTGACGACGAAGAAGCGAAGCAGGTCGTCCAAGGGCTCCTCGAAGACCTCGGCTGGCAGCGGGACTGGATCACGGACCTCGGGGGGATCGAGACCGCGCAGGCCGTCGAGGCCGCGGTCCTGTTCGTCCCTCACGTGATGCGTTCCGGCGGGTTCGCGCCCTTCGCCGTCTCGATCGCTCGCTGACAAGTGCGAGGGCTGCGCGGTGATCCTGGGGGTGGCAGCCGTCCGTGCCCGTCGAGGCTCGCAAATCCCGGCTGGCCCTGCCCTGGCGCGCGACTGGCGGGTAAGGTATGCGCACAGCCCTTGACCTGCAAGAACGCAGGCAGGGAGCCTACTTGCAGGAGCACCCCATGCTGCGCACCATGTTCAAGTCCAAGATTCACCGTGCCACCGTGACCCAGGCCGATCTGCACTACGTCGGATCCGTCACCGTCGACCGCGATCTCATGGACGCCGCCGACCTCCTTCCCGGCGAGCTCGTCCACATCGTCGACATCACCAACGGCGCCCGCCTCGAGACCTATGTCATCGAGGGTGAACGGGGCTCCGGAGTCATCGGGATCAACGGGGCCGCCGCCCATCTCGTCCACCCCGGCGATCTCGTCATCCTGATCAGCTACGCCCAGGTCGACGACGCCGAGGCGCGGGCGCTCGTGCCCGCCGTCGTGCATGTGGACGCGCGCAACCGCATCATCGAGCTCGGCTCGGACGCCGCCGCGCCCGTGCCCGGCAGCGGCACCGAGCGCAGTCCCCACGCCGCCGCGCCCGTGCCCGGCAGCCGCACCCGCGCAGCCCCCACGCCGTAACATGATCGCCCGTCAGACAGCAACCACAGCAGAAGCTGATCCGAGCGAGGGAGCCCGCCGCCATGTCCGAGCCCGACATCCGCGACAACCGGTCGAAGGGCCTCCTCGAGGCCTATGAGGACGGCCAGGTCACCGGGCGCATCGCCTACTTCACCCTGGACGCGGTGCCGCCGGCCCTCGTCGCGGTGCACACCATCGTCGAGCCGGAGCACGAGGGCAAGGGCATCGCGAGCGCCCTGGTGCGTGAGCTGTTCCGGATCGCCGAGCGGGAGGGCGTGCCCGTCGTGACGCTCTGCCCGTACGCCGCCCGCTGGGTGCAGAAGCACCCCGACGAGGGCCCCACGCCCCCGTCCGAACTGGTCGTGGCCGCCGAGGACCAGCTGAAGGCGAACCCCGACCTCTGGTGAGCGAGAACATGCTGGCCCTGCTCCACACCTCCCCGGTCCACGTGCCGGTCTTCGACTCCCTGCGGGACGCCGACCACCCCGGCGTCCCGCTGCGCCACTACGTGCGGGAAGAGCTGTTGTCCCGTGCGGTGGCCCAGGGACCCGACGCCGTCGGCGCGGACGTCGCCGCCGTGCTCGAGGAGGCCGTGGCGGGCGGGGCGAGGGCCGTGCTGTGCACCTGTTCCACGATCGGATCAGTCGCCGAGAGGCAAGCGGTAGGGACCGGCGTACCCGTGCTGCGGGTCGACCGGCCGATGGCCGCCGCGGCGGCGGCTCACCAGCGCGTCGTGGTGGTCGCCGCCCTGCGCAGCACCCTGGAGCCCACCGCCTCGCTCATCCGTGAGGAGGCCGCCGGGCGCCGTGTCGACCTGCGGACCGTTCTGGCCGGCGAGGCCTGGGAGCACTTCCTCGCGGGTGATCGCGAGCGGTATCTCGACCGGGTGGCCGCCGAGGTCGACGCCGTGCGGGACGCCGATGTCGTCGTGCTGGCCCAGGCGTCGATGGCGGACGCCGCCGCCCGTACGACAACCGCTCTCCCCGTCCTGTCCAGCCCTCGCCCGGGCCTGCGGGCGGCCGTGGGAGCGGCACGTTCCGGATCTTGAGGCGTGTGGACCCGGCGCGCGTGGGCAGGCGGAGCACGAGACATTGGGAAGGCACGACTCCGAACCCTGGAGGTCAGGCATGACCCAGCCGCCCGTACCGCCGTCACCCGTCCCCTCGCCGGGACCGCCCGGCCCGACACCGGGCCCTCTGCCCGGTCCCGTGCCGGTGCCCTCGCCCCCGCCGGGGCCGGCGCCCGACCCCATTCCGAAGCCGCCGGGCCCCGACCCGGACCCGTCGCCGGAGCCCGAACCCGCGCCAGGCCCCGCGTGAGAAACCGGGCGAGCAAACGCCCGGCCCCGCGTGAGAACCGGGAAGCACACGCCCGGCCCGGCGTACGAAGCCGTAGAAGACCAGGCGTGACAGACAGAGAACCCGCACCGGGCCCGGCCGAAAGGCACGGGCCCGGTGGGCTGATCAGCGGCTGTCGCGGCCTCGTCAGTCGGTGCCGACCTCGGAGCGGTCGCCACCCCAGAGGGTGTGGAACGAGCCCTCCCGGTCCACGCGCCGGTAGGTGTGCGCACCGAAGAAGTCCCGCTGTGCCTGGGTGAGCGCGGCAGGCAGCCGGTCGGCCCGCAGCGCGTCGTAGTACGCGAGAGCCGCCGAGAAACCGGGCGTGGGCACGCCCTGGTGCGCCGCCGTCGCGACCACATCGCGCCAGTCGTCCTGCGCCGAACCGATCTCCGAGGCGAACTCCTTGTCCGACAGCAGGCTCGGCAGGTCCCGCTGGGTGTCGTACGCGGCACGGATCCGGTCCAGGAACGCGGCCCGGATGATGCAGCCCGCCCGCCAGATCGCCGCGACGGAGCCGAGGTCGATGTTCCAGTCGTAGGCATCACTGCCCGCCTGGATCTGGTGGAAGCCCTGGGTGTACGACACGATCTTGGACGCGTAGAGGGCCTGCTCCACCTGGTCGGCGAAGCGCGAGGCCTCCTCGTCGCTCAGCGCGCGGGGCGTCGGGCCGGGCAGCCCGCGCGAGGCCGCGCGCAGATCCGCGTGCCCCGACAGCGACCGGGCGAAGACCGCCTCGGCGATACCGGAGACCGGCACACCGAGGTCGAGCGCGATCTGCACGGTCCAGCGGCCCGTGCCCTTCTGCTCGGCCTGGTCGGTGACGATGTCGACGAACGGCCTTCCGGTGGCGGCGTCCGTGTGGGCCAGCACCTCCGCCGTGATCTCGATCAGATACGAGTCCAGCCGACCCGTGTTCCAGGTCCTGAACGTCTCGGCGATCTGCGCGGGGGAGTAGCCCGCGACCGACCGCAGCAGGTGGTACGCCTCGGCGATCAGCTGCATGTCGGCGTACTCGATGCCGTTGTGCACCATCTTCACGAAGTGACCGGCACCGTCCGGGCCCATGTGAGCCACCGTCGGGGTGCCGTCGGGCGCCTTCGCCGCGATCTTCTCCAGCATCGGACCCAGCGTCGCGTACGACTCGGCCGAGCCGCCCGGCATGATGCTCGGCCCGTGCAGCGCGCCCTCCTCGCCGCCGGAGATGCCGGTACCGACGAAGTGGATGCCGCGCTCGCGCAACTCCTTCTCCCGGCGCCGGGTGTCCGCGAAGTGGGCGTTGCCGCCGTCGATGATGACGTCGCCCTCCTCCAGCAGCGGCGCGAACTCCTCGATCACCGCGTCCGTGGGGTCACCGGCCTTGACCATGATGACCAGGCGGCGCGGCCGCTCCAGCGCCGCGACGAACTCCTCCGCCGACTCGGCGGGGACGAACGTGCCCTCGTCGCCGAACTCCTCCACCAGCGCCCGTGTCTTCGTCGCGGTGCGGTTGTGCACGGCGACGGTGAAGCCGTTGCGCGCGAAGTTACGGGCGAGGTTGCGCCCCATCACCGCGAGCCCGGTGACACCGATCTGGGCTGTACCACTCATACGTGTGCTCCTGGAAGTCCGTCGGAGAATCCATGTCCGCGCCTACGCATACGTACGGGCGGACCCAGCCATTCATCGATTTTCCAGCCCTCCGGAGCTCACCGCATTCCGGGTCCCGAAGGGGTGTGCGGCTCCAGTCTCCGCCCTCGGGCGCCGTTCGGACTCGGCAGGGGGGCCAAGCGGGCACGGCCGGGGCCCGCGATCCCCGTGCCCGGCGCCGCGACCAGCGCGGATCGCGTCGGGGAAACGGGCGCATACGGGCGCACGGGATTCAGCGAAGAGCCTGGTCGAGCGGCCGGGAGTGCTTGTACAAACGACGCATGGGCCCGAACGGACTTCGGACCCGGCGCGCAACAGTGCACGGAGCGGAAACAGGGAAGTGTGTCGTGGACACCGAGGAACGCCGACGGGGAATTCTCGACACGGCCCGACGGGACGGGTCGGTCGATGTCACCGCTCTCGCGGGCGTCTTCCGGGTGGCCAAGGAGACCATCAGGCGCGATCTGCACGCCCTGGAGGAGCACGGGCTCGTGCGGCGCACTCATGGCGGGGCCTACCCCGTCGAGTCGGCCGGCTTCGAGACCACACTCGCCGTGCGCACCACCCGTCATGTGCCGCAGAAGTCACGGATCGCGGCCGCGGCCGCCGATCTGCTGGGTGACGCGGAAACCGTCTTCGTCGACGAGGGCTTCACCCCGCAGCTCGTCGCGGAGGCACTGCCGAGGGACCGGCCGCTGACCGTGGTCACCGCGTCCCTCGCGGTCGCGACCGTCCTCGCGGACGCCGAGAAGATCGCCGTACTCCTCCTCGGCGGCCGGGTGCGCGGCGGCACCATGGCCACCGTCGACCACTGGGCCACCCGGATGCTCGCCGGCTTCGTCATCGACCTGGCGTACGTCGGCGCGAACGGGATCTCCCGCGAGTACGGACTGACCACCCCCGACCCGGCCGTCAGCGAGGTCAAGGCGCAGGCCATGCGCAGCTCACGACGGCGGGTGTTCACCGGAATCCACACGAAGTTCGGCGCGGTCAGCTTCTGCCGCTTCGCCGACGTCGGTGACTTCGAGGCCATCGTCACCGACGCCGCCCTGCCCTCCGCCGAGGCCCAGCGCTACTCACTCCTCGGCCCCCAGGTCGTCCGCGTCTGAGGAGGACCCCTCCTCCGGCCTCCCCTCCAGTGCCCACACCTGTCGCGTCCAGCCCCCGTCACCGGCCGGGGGACGGGCCGGCCATGCCCCGCACCACCGATCACCGAGCCGCTACGACTGATCAGGAGAACTCATGCCCCACCACCGACGACGACGGGGACTCCGCGTGCGTGCGGGCGCGGGCACGGCAGCGATGGCACTCCTCGCGGCAGGCTGCGCCGGAGCGGGCGGCACCTCCTTCGGGGGCGGCGACGCGCTCAACGTCCTGATGGTGAACAACCCGCAGATGGTCGAGCTGCAGAAGCTCACCAAGAAGCACTTCACCGAGGAGACCGGTATCAAGGTCAACTTCACGGTGCTCCCGGAGAACGACGTCCGCGACAAGATCAGCCAGGACTTCTCCAACCAGGCGGGTCAGTACGACATCGCCACCATCAGCAACTTCGAGGTGCCCTTCTTCGCGAAGAACGGCTGGCTGCACCCGCTGGACGAGTACGCCCGGGCCGACACCGCCTTCGACCAGCAGGACATCCTCGAGCCGCTGCGGGACTCCCTGACCGCCGAGGACGGCAGGCTCTACGCCGAGCCCTTCTACGGCGAGTCGTCCTTCCTCATGTACCGCAAGGACGTCTTCGCGAAGAAGGGCCTGACGATGCCCCCGAAACCGACCTGGCAGCAGGTCGCCGACCTCGCCGCGAAGGCGGACGGGGCCGAGCGCGGTATGAAGGGCATCTGCCTGCGCGGCCTGCCCGGCTGGGGCGAGGTCATCGCCCCGCTGACCACCGTGGTCAACACCATGGGCGGCACCTGGTTCACCGAGGACTGGGAACCGAAGCTCACCTCACCGGAGTTCAAGAAGGCCACCGAGTTCTATGTGAACCTGGTCCGCGAACACGGGGAGCTGGGCGCACCTCAGTCCGGCTACGCCGAGTGCCTCAACAACATGACGCAGGGCAAGACGGCGATGTGGTACGACGCCACCGCCGGCGCCGGATCGCTGGAGGCGTCGGGCTCCCCGGTGAAGGGGAAGATCGGATACGTACCGGCCCCGGTCGAGCGCACCAAGAGCTCCGGCTGGCTCTACACCTGGGCCTGGGGCATGCAGAAGGCCTCCAAGAAGTCCGACGACGCCTGGGAGTTCATCTCCTGGGCCTCCGGAAAGGACTACGAGGCCCTCGTCGGCGGGACGAGCGGCTGGGCGAACGTGCCCGCGGGCAAACGGGCGTCGACCTACGCCAACCCCGACTACCGCAAGGAAGCCGGTGCGTTCGCCGACGTCACCGAGCAGGCCATCTCCAGTGCCGACCCGAAGAACCCCGGCACCCAGCCCCGGCCGACCGCCGGGATCCAGTTCGTCGGCGTACCCGAGTTCACCGATCTCGGCACCAAGGTCGCCCAGGAGATCAGTGCCGCCATCGCCGGCCGCCAGTCCGTGGACAAGGCCCTCTCCGCCTCCCAGAAGCTGGCCGAGAAGGTCGCCGAGGAGTACCGATGACCACATCGATCAGCCGGCCGGCCCTGTCGCGCCGTCCCGCCGTGGCGCGAACCGGAAAGAGCGGCCGGGCCCGCGCATGGGTCACCCGCGCCCCCCTGCTGCCCGCCCTCGTCTTCCTGATCGCCGTCACCCAACTGCCGTTCGTGGCAACCCTGGTGATCTCGCTCTTCGACTGGAACTCCCTCAGCCCGGACAAACGCCACTTCACGGGCCTGTCCAACTACGCCTCCGTCGTCACCGACCCGGCGCTGCGGGACTCCGTCATCACGACCGTGGTGCTGACGGTGGCCGTCGTCCTCGTCACCGTGGTCCTCGGCCTGCTCTTCGCCCTCCTCCTGGACCGCACCTTCTTCGGCCGGGGCATGGTGCGCACACTGCTCATCACGCCCTTCCTCATCGTGCCGATCTCCGCCGCCCTGCTGTGGAAGCACGCGCTCTACAACCCGGAGTACGGGCTGCTGAACGGAGCGCTCACCTGGGTCGGCGACCTGTTCGGGATCGAGAGCATGTCGCAGCCGGACTGGATCTCCGGCATGCCGCTCCTCGCCGTCGAGGCGGCGCTGGTGTGGCAGTGGACCCCGTTCATGATGCTGATCCTGCTCGCGGGTCTGCAGAGCCGGCCCGCCGAGATGATGGAGGCCGCGCGGCTGGACGGCGCGAGCAGCTGGCAGACCTTCCGCTATCTGACGCTGCCGCATCTGCGTCGCTACCTCGAACTCGGCGTCCTGCTCGGCTCCGTGTACATCGTGCAGAACTTCGACGCGGTGTTCACCATCACCTCCGGCGGACTGGGCACCGCCAACCTCCCCTACACGATCTACGAGACCTTCTACCGAGCCCACGAGTACGGGCTGGCGTCCGCCGCGGGAGTCGTCGTGGTGATCGGCACCATGATCATCGCGACCTTCGCTCTCCGGGTGGTCTCCTCCCTCTTCCGCGAGGAGGCGAACCGCGCATGAGCGCTGCCACCACCACTGAGCCCGCGGCCACCGGCCGTACACCCCAACTGCCGCCCGCGGCACGGAAGGCCGGACGGCGTTCCGCGGCCCTCGGAGTCGTCGCCTGGATCGTCGGGCTCGCCTTCTGCCTGCCCGCGCTGTGGATGGTGCTGACCTCGCTGCACTCCGAGGCCGACGCCGCCACCAACCCGCCGTCGCTCGCCGCCTCGCTGACACTGGACGGCTACCGCCAGTTCTTCGGCGGCGGAGGCGGCCCGACCCCCTGGCCACCCCTGATCAACTCCCTGTCCGCGTCACTGTTCTCGACCGTCCTGGTGCTCGTCCTCGCGCTGCCGGCCGCCTACGCCCTGTCCATCCGGCGGGTCCGCAAGTGGACCGACGTGATGTTCTTCTTCCTCTCCACGAAGATGCTGCCCGTCGTCGCCGGACTGCTGCCCGTCTATCTGTTCGCGAAGAACGCCGGGATGCTGGACAACATCTGGCTGCTCGTCATCCTCTACACCTCGATGAATCTGCCGATCGCGGTGTGGATGATGCAGTCCTTCCTCGCCGACGTGCCGGTCTCCATCATCGAGGCCGCCCAGGTGGACGGCGCCCGGCTGCCCACCGTGCTGGCCCGGGTCGTCGCGCCCGTCGCCGGGCCGGGGATCGCGGCCACCGTCCTGATCTGCTTCATCTTCAGCTGGAACGAGCTGTTGTTCGCACGGGTGCTCACCGGCGTCGTCGCCCAGACCGCACCTGTCTACCTGACCGGATTCGTCACCAGCCAGGGCCTCTTCCTCGCCCAGCTGTGCGCCGCCTCCGTCATCGTGTCCCTGCCGGTGCTCGCCGCCGGCTACGCCGCCCAGGACAAGCTCGTCCAGGGCCTCTCGCTTGGAGCAGTCAAATGAGGGCAGCGATCGTCGAAGCCCCCGGCAAGGTCTCGGTCACGACGGTTCCCGACCCCACCCCCGGGCCCCGCGAGGTCGTCGTCGACGTCGCCTCCTGCGGGCTGTGCGGCACCGATCTGCACATCCTCCAGGGCGAGTTCGCACCGACGCTGCCGATCGTGCCCGGCCACGAGTTCGCCGGTGAGGTCGTCGGTATCGGCGCCGATGTCACCGAACTGACCGTCGGGGACAAGGTCGCCGTCGATCCGTCGCTGCACTGCCACGAGTGCCGCTACTGCCGGTCCGGACGCGGCAATCTCTGCGACCGGTGGGCCGCCATCGGGGTCACCGTCCCCGGCGGCGCGGCCGAGTACGCCGTCGCACCGGTCGCCAACTGCGTACGGCTGCCGGACCATATCGACGTCCGCGACGCGGCCCTCATCGAGCCGCTGTCCTGCGCGGTGCGCGGCTACGACGTGCTCAACAGCACGCTCGCCGCCGAGGTGCTGATCTACGGCTCCGGCACCATGGGCCTGATGATGCTGGAGCTCGCCAAGCGCACCGGCGCCGCATCCGTCGACGTCCTCGACGTCAACCCCGAACGCCTCGCCACCGCGGGCCTGCTCGGCTGCTCACGGACGGCATCCGGCGCGGACGCGCTGGACCGGCCGGGCGGCTGGGACGTCGTCATTGACGCCACGGGCAACGCCGGAGCCATTCAGGACGGCCTCGGCCGCGTCGCCAAGGGAGGCACCTTCCTCCAGTTCGGGGTCGCCGACTACGCGACGACCGCCGTCATCGAGCCCTACCGGATCTACAACCAGGAGATCACCATCACCGGTTCGATGGCGGTGCTCCACAGCTACGAGAGGGCCGCGGCCCTCTTCGCGGCCGGCGTGCTCGACCCGTCCGTCTTCATCAGCGACCGGCTGCCCCTGGAGCAGTACCCGCAGGCGATCGAACGCTTCCAGGCCGGCATCGGGCGCAAGATCGTGGTGGAGCCGTGACCGGCGGGTCCGCTGCGGTCCTCGTCGTCGGCGAGGCGCTGATCGACCTCGTCCCGGTGCCCGGTGAGCCCGGCGTGCTGCGTGCCCAGCCGGGTGGCGCGCCCGCCAATGTGGCGGTCGGCCTCGCCCTGCTCGGCCGGCGGGTCTGCTTCGCCGGAGGTCTCGGCGACGACGGCTTCGGACGGTCCGTGGAGCAGTGGCTGACCCGTGCGGGCGTCGACCTCGGGCTCAGTGCGAGGGCGGACCTCCCGACGGCGCTCGCGGTCGCCGACCCGGGCAGCAGCGGCAATGCCTACCACTTCCACCTCGAGGACACGGCGACCTTCCGGCTGCCGCGGCCGGCCGAGGAGGCGGCCCGGTTCGGCGCCGTGTACGTGGGCGGGCTCGCGGCGGTCGTCGAACCCGCGGCGAGGGCGGTCGCCGCCGTCGCACAGGAGGCGGCACGGCACTCGCTGCTGGTGGTCGACCCCAATGTGCGCGAGGACCGCACCGTCGACGCCGTCCGCGGTCTGCGACGGCTGCGGGACCTGTGCGCCCTCGCGCATGTCGTGAAGGCCAGCGACGAGGACCTGGTGCGGCTCTGGCCGGACACCGACCCGGACCGGAGCTGCCGCAGGCTGGCGGACGAGGGCCGGCTGGTGGTGGTGACCCGCGGGGCGCAGGGCGCGACCGCGTATGTGCCCGGCGGGGAACCCGTCTCCGTCCCGGCGGTTCCCGTCGAGGTGGTCAACACCATCGGCGCGGGCGACGCGTTCATGACCGGGATCCTGGCCTGGCTGGGCGCCGAGCGGGGCTGGGACCGTGCGCTCTCGCCGTCGTCCGCCAGGGCGATGCTGGAGTTCGCCTCCCAGGTCGCCGCCTCCGTCTGCGCCAGGACGGGGACCGAGCCCACGGCCCCGGCCGCTGTGTGACCCGGCCGGAGAGCGAGTGGCCGAGCGGGCGGGCCACGCCGGACCAGGTCCGGCGTGGCCCGCGTCGGCTCAGGCCGCCCGGCGGGCCCTGCGGGACGCGGCGCGGACGATGTCCGCGTACCGGTACCCGCTGCCCTTGATGGTCCGCTTCTGCGTCGTGTAGTCGACATGTACCAGGCCGAAGCGCTTGTCGTAGCCGTACGCCCACTCGAAGTTGTCCAGCAGCGACCAGGCGAAGTAGCCCGCGACGGACGCGCCCCGGCGAGCCGCCCGACCGCATGCAGCGAGGTGCTCCTCCAGATAGCGCACCCGCTCGGGGTCGTCGACGGTCCCGTCCGCGCGGACGACGTCGGGATACGCCGAGCCGTTCTCCGTGACGAAGACGCGCTGCGCGCCGTACTCCTCCGACAGCCGCACGAGCAGCTGCTCCAGACCGTCGGCGTGCACCTCCCAGTCCATGGCGGTGTGCCGGGCGCCGGGCGTGTAGATCTGCTTGGCGTACGGGACCGGGCCGCTGAGGTCCGCGGTGACGATCTGCCGGAAGTAGTAGTTGAGCCCGAGCCAGTCGAGCGGAGCCGCGATGGTCTTCAAGTCGCCGGACTTCTCGGGGAGTTCGACCCCGTACAGGTCCAGCATGTCCTGCGGGTACCCGCGGCCGTGGATCGGGTCGAGCCACCAGCGGTTGGTGTGACCGTCCGCCCGCACCGCCGCGGCCCGGTCCTCGGGACGGTCGCTCGCGGGCTCGATGGGGGAGAGGTTGTTGACGATGCCGATGCGTGCGTCGGACGAGGCCGCGCGGATGGCCTGCACGGCGAGCCCGTGGCCGAGGTGCAGATGGTACGAGGCGCGTACCGCGGCCGTCAGATCGGTGAGACCGGGCGCCATCTTGCCTTCCAGATGGCCGATCCACGACGAGCACAGCGGCTCGTTCAGCGTCGCCCAGTCCTTCACGCGGTCGCCGAGCCGTTCGGCGACGGCCGACGCGTACGCGGCGAAGTGCTCGGCGGTCTCGCGGGCCGGCCAGCCGCCCCGGTCCTGCATCGCCTGCGGCAGATCCCAGTGGTACAGCGTGGCGAAGGGGGTGATGCCCGCTTCGAGCAGACCGTCGACGAGACGGTCGTAGAAGGCGAGGCCCGCGGGGTTCACCGGACCGTCACCGCCGGGGACGATGCGCGGCCAGGCGATCGAGAACCGGTAGGCGCCCACGCCGAGCTGCCGCATCAAGGAGATGTCCTCGGGCCAGCGGTGGTAGTGGTCGCAGGCCACGTCGCCGGTGTCGCCGTTGTCCACCGCGCCCGGGGTGTGCGAGAACGTGTCCCAGATGGAGGGCGAGCGGCCGTCCTCGGCCACGGCACCCTCGATCTGGTAGGCGGCGGTCGCGACGCCCCAGGTGAAATCGGGCGGAAGGGCGTTGAGGTCGTTCACGGACTGCCTTTCGCTTGAGGTCACTTGACTGCGCCGGCGGTGAGGCCGGCGACGAGGTAGCGCTGGAGGAGCAGGAACCCGGCGACGACGGGCACGCTGACGACCAGCGACGCGGCCATGACCTGGTTCCAGTACACGTCGTTCTCGGTGGCGTAGCCGCGCAGACCGACGGAGAGCGTTCGTGTGGTGTCGTTCGTCATCACGGAGGCGAAGAGGACTTCGCCCCAGGCCGTCATGAACGCGTAGACCGACACGGCGACGATGCCGGGGACCGCGGCGGGCACGACGACCCGGAAGAGCGCCCCGAGGGCGCCGCAGCCGTCCACCATCGCGGCTTCGTCCAGGTCTCGCGGGATGGAGTCGAAGTAGCCGATCAGCATCCAGATCGAGAAGGGGAGCGAGAACGTCAGATAGGTGAGGATCAGTCCGCCGCGCGAGCCGTACAGGGCGATGCCCGTGCTGTTGCCGATGTTCACGAAGATCAGGAACAGCGGCAGGAGGAACAGGATCCCCGGGAACATCTGCGTGGAGAGCACGGTGACGGTGAAGATCCGCTTGCCGCGGAACCGGTAGCGGCTCACCGCGTAGGCGGCGAACACCGCGATCACCACGGACAGCACCGTCGCCGACACCGCCACGATCAGCGAGTTGACGAAGTAGTGGGCGAGGGGAACGGTGTTCCAGATGTCGATGTAGGGCCGGATGGTGAGCCCGGACGGAATCCAGCGGAACTGGCCCGAGACGTCCTGGAGCGGCTTCAGCGAACTGCTGAGCATCACATAGACGGGCAGCAGGGCGAAGACCGTCAGCAGCGTCAGCACGACCCGGCGGGTCCAGAGGAAGGACTGCGGCGGTGCGATCGGGGACCGCGGTGGCTTAGGCATCGGCGCTCTTCCTTGTGCGGGAGGCTCCTCGCGGGGTGCGGGAGGTGAGCAGCAGATAGACGGCCGTCACCACCAGCAGGAAGAGCAGCAGCAGGACGGACATCGCCGAACCCTGGCCGAAGTTCCAGGTGACGAACGACGACTGGTAGATGTGCACCGAGATCAGGTCGGCCGCCTCCGGGGCCGCCCGTCCGAAGAGCACGTACGGCGTGTTGAAGTCGTTGAACGTCCACAGGAACAGCACCAGGACGAGCACCTGGTTGACCGGCCGCAGCGACGGCAGGGTGATCTTGCGGATCTGCTGCCAGACGCCGGCGCCGTCGATCGCGGCGGCCTCGTAGAGCTCACGCGGGATGTTCTGGAGCCCCGCCATCACGATCAGGAACGCGAACGGCCACGACTTCCAGACCGCGACGACGACCACGGCGAAGAACGCGTTGTCGCCGATCAGCCAGAAGGACGGCTGGTCGGTCAGTCCCAGCTGGTCGTGCAGGACGTGGTTGATCATGCCGTTGTCCCGCTGGAACATGAACGCCCAGGTGATGACGGCCGCGTACACCGGCAGCGCGTACGGCGTGAGGAAGACGGCCCGCAGCAGTCCGCGGCCGCGGAAGTTCTCCTGCATCATGATCGCCGCGGCGACGCCGAAGAGCCAGGACAGACCGACGGCGAGAACGGTGAACGCACAGGTGACGAGGAACGAGTTGAGCAGGTCCTCACCGATCGGTGGGCTGAAGTCGACAGCGATCCGGTAGTTGTCGAAGGCCGTCCACGGGGCCTCGCCCCAGTTGCGGATGTAGAACTGGGTGAGCTGACGGAAGCTCATCACGATCCCGATCACCATCGGGATCAGGTGGATGAGGAGTTCGAGCAGGACTGCGGGCAGCAGGAGGAGATAGGGCAGACCGCCGTGGCGGATCCGGTCGGGGATGCGCGGCATCCTGCGTCGCGCATCCCCCTTCCCCACCCGCTCACCGCTGTCCGCCGGGCCGGTGCGGCCGGGAGTGACGGTGGTGGTCATCGGGTGTGCCTCACTGCTGCATCTGCTGCTGGGCCTTGTTCAGACGTTCCTTGACGGACGCCGTGGTCACCGGGCGTCCGGCCGCGGCGTCCGCCCACAGCTCCTTCACGGCCGTGCCGACCGTGGTCTCGAACTGCGACTCCGTCGGCACCTGCGGCAGCGGCGCGGCGCTCGTGGACAGCGTGTCGCGCAGGACCTTCAGGTCCGGTGCGGCGAACGCCGGGTCCTGCTGCGCGGCCGTGACCGGCGGGATCGATCCGTACGTCTTGTTGAGGAGCTTCTGCTCGGCGTCGCTGGTCATGAACTTCACGAACTTCTTCGCGCCGTCCACGTTCTTGGTGTTGTTGAAGACCGCGATGTTGATGCCGGCGACCATGGAGTTGGTGTTAGCGCCGGTGCCGGGTGCGCCCTGCTGGACGGGGACGGGGGCCACGCCCCAGTCGGCGGGCTTCATGCCCTGGGCCGCGAAGGTGGACGCGGCGGCCTGCCACAGCACCATCGCCGTCTTGCCGCGGGCGAAGTCCTGGAGCGACTGGTTCTGCGCGTACTCCGCGTTGCCCGGAGCGACGATCTTGTCCTTGGCCATGAAGTCCACGTACTGCTTCACCGCGGCGACCGCGCCGTCGGAGGTGAAGGTGGGCTTGCCGGCGGAGTCGAAGAAGTCGGCGTTGTGCTGCTTGGCGAGGACGAAGACCTGGTGGATGTTGTTGGCGAGGTTGCCGCCCTCGGCACCCAGTGCCCACTTCCCGCCCTTGGAGATCTTCTTGCCGTCCGCCACGAGCTGGTCCCAGGTGGCCGGCGGCTGCGAGATGCCCGCGTCGGCGAACATCTTCTTGTTGTAGTAGAGGGCGTACGCGAGCGAGTACAGCGGCACGGCCGCGGGGTCCTTGCCCTCGGCGCCCGCGGAGGCGACGGCCGAGTCGACGAAGCGGTCCCGTCCGCCGATCGCGTCGAAGTTCTTCTGGTCCCAGGGCAGCAGGGCGCCCGTCGCCTGGAGCGATGCGGACCAGGTGTTGCCGATGTTCAGGACGTCGGGGCCCTGTCCGGAACTCGTGGCGGCAAGGATCCGGTTGAGGAGGTCGGACCAGGGAATGACCTCCAACTTGACCTTGATGCCCGTTTCCTTCTCGAACTTCTTGAGTTCGGGCGTGAGGATCTTCTTGTCGGCCTCGATGTTGGGGCCCTGGTTGGAGGCCCAGTACGTGAGCGTTTTGGGGGATTCGTTGCTGCCGCTTCCGTCGGTGGAGGAACCACCGCCGCAGCCGGATATGGCGACGAGCGCGCTGATGACGGTGACGGCTGCTGCGGCTCTGATGGTGCGCATGAGAGAGGGCCCCTTCCCGGGGATGGCTGCGTTCGATTCCCGAACGGCATCCATGACTTAATTTAGATCGTGATTTAAGAGGTGAGGGAAGGTCGCGTCAAGGTCTGCGACCGGGGTATGTTGCGACGAGGGAAGGAGCACCATGGCGGAGCGCAACAGACGGACAGTGCGTGACCTGCGGCGCGGCAACCGTGCCAGGGTTCTGCAACGGTTGTATTTCGACGGCCCGTTGAGCCGCCAGGAGCTCGGACCGGCCACCGGCCTGAGTTCAGGCTCTATCAGCAATGTGGTGGCCGAACTGGTCGCCGAGGGAGTGCTCGAGGAGGCCGGTGTCGTCGACTCCGACGGCGGCCGGCCGCGCACCCTGCTGCGTGTCACCCCGTCCGGCGGTCTGCTCATCGGCATCGACATCGGCGAGACGCGCGTACGGGTCGAACTCTTCGATCTGTCCCTCACCGAGCTCGCCCGCACGGAACGGCTGCTGGCCCAGCACGGCTACGACGTCGACCGCGTCGTCTCCCATGTGAGCATCGGCGTCGCCGATGTCCTGCGGGACGCCGGCGTGGATGCCGCCGGTCTGCTCGGCATCGGCATCGGCGTGCCCGGCATCATCGAGCAGGACGCGCGGGACGGCGCGATCGTGCACGGCCAGACCATCGGCTGGACCGCCGTCCCCTTCGAGAAACTGCTCCGCGACGCCATCGAACTGCCCCGGGAAGTACCGCTGTTCATCGACAACGGCGCCAAGACCCTGGGGCAGGCCGAGATGTGGTTCGGCGGCGGACGCGGCGCCCGGGAAGCGGCCGTGGCCCTCATCGGGTCAGGCGTCGGTGCCTGTGTCGTCCACGCCGCCACGCGCGAGGAGTCCGCCAGCAACAGCGCCCTCGAATGGGGTCACACCACGGTCAGGATCCGGGGCAGGCGCTGCCGCTGCGGATCCCTCGGCTGTCTGGAGGCGTACGCCGGCGCGGAAGCGCTCCGCGAACGCTGGCAGGAGGCGGGCGGCCCGCTCCCGGCCGCCGCCGACGACGAGACCGCGCTCGCCACCCTGCTGGCCGCCGCCTTCCCCGGACCCCACGGCCCCGATCCGGATCCGGTCGCCCTCGCCCTGCTCGACGACACCGCCGAGTACCTGGGCGCCGCGGTCGCCGACCTGATCAACCTCTTCCGTCCCGAGCGCATCCTGCTCGGCGGCTGGGCCGGGCTGCTGATCGGACCCCATCTGCTCCCCGAAGTGCGCCGGTACGCGGGCGAGTACGCCCTCGACCACGCCGCCGCCCGTACCACCATCGAGCTCGGTCAGCTCGGCCCCGATGCCGTGACCGTCGGCGCCGCGACCCTGCCGCTCGCCGACTTCCTCGCCCGGGGCGGCAGCCGTCCGCCGGCCGGCGGGGCCGGCGATCCGGAGCGCGCCGAGCGGGTCGGCGTCGGCCGCCGCTGGTCACCTGCCCCGGCCGCGACGGAGGGCGCCCCCGGCTGATCTCCCGGGACGGCTCTCCGGCCCCCTGTGCCCCGGTACGCCGGGCCTGAACCCTTGTCACGATCGGTGCACAGCACCTAAGTTGACCGCTTGCGACGTGACCTACATGTCAGTGGGGGAGTCTCGAGATGGCCGCAACCGGTCGGCACCGCCGATATCAGCCGAGCCGCATCAACCGCGCCTCACTCACCGTCACCGCGGGCGGAGCCGGCATGGCGCTGCCGCTCATCGGTGCCGGTACGACCCATGCGGCCTCGGTGGACGTCTGGGAGAAGGTGGCCGCCTGCGAGTCCACCAACAACTGGCGCATCAACACCGGCAACGGCTACTACGGCGGACTCCAGTTCACCCAGTCCACCTGGGAGGCCTACGGCGGCAGGCAGTACGCCCCGCGCGCCGACCTTGCCAGCAAGGACCAGCAGATAGCCGTCGCCGAGAAGGTCCTCAAGGGGCAGGGCCCAAGAGCGTGGCCGGTCTGCTCCGCGCGCGCCGGTCTCACCCGCGGCGGGGACGCTCCCGACATCGCGCCGGACCGCCGATTAGCGGCGAAGACCGACGCGAAGAGCAAGCAGAGCGACCGCCGGGACAGACCCGCGGCCCAGCGGCAGTCCGCGCCCCCGAAGGCGACGCCGACGACGGTGCCCACGCACCGGGAGGGCTACACCGTGGCCCGCGGCGACTCGCTCTCCCGGATCGCCGACGCCGAAGACGTACGCGGCGGATGGCAGGGCCTGTACGCGCAGAACCGTACGGTCGTGGGGCCCGACCCCGACCTCATCCACCCCGGCCAGAAGCTGATCCTGCGCATCGAGGCGCCCAAGAGCCGCACGGGACCCGTTCCGTCCGCCGAGGCACCTGAGCGCAGGCCCGCCGCCAAGCCCCGCCCGGCCCCCGGGCAGCAGCCGCCCAAGCAACAGGCCCCCAAGCAACAGGCACCGAAGAAGCAGGCGCCCAAGCAGCAGGCGGCCAAGCCCGCACACGTCAAGAAGCCCGTGCAGAGGTCCGGCTTCAGCGCCCCGGTCGACGCCTCCACCGGCACGCCGTACCGCAAGGCCGGCTCCTCCTGGTCCAGCGGCTACCACACGGGCGTCGACTTCCCCGTCCCGACCGGGACCTCCGTGAAGTCCGTCGCCTCCGGCCGGGTCGTCTCGGCCGGCTGGGCCGGTGCGTACGGCTACCAGGTCGTCATCCGTCACACGGACGGCAAGTACAGCCAGTACGCACATCTGTCGGCGCTCACCGTGCGCTCCGGGCAGCAGGTCACCAGCGGTCAGCGGATCGGCCGTTCGGGGTCCACCGGCAACAGCTCAGGACCGCATCTCCACTTCGAGATCCGGACAGGTCCGGGGTACGGCTCCGACATCGATCCCCTCGCCTACCTCAGGGCGGGCGGCGTCCCGGTCTGAGACCGGGGTCCGCTGCTCGGGCGCTTTCATCGGCGTCCCGGGGGTCTGTGATGACCGGTCGTCCCCGGGCGCGTGCCGGTCGTCCCGGTGCCCGCGCCCGTCCGCGTCTCCCGCCGACGGTGAACCGTCCGCATCGTTCCTCCCGGCGGCGGCGAGACGTTCCGTCGTCAGCAGGATCAGACCGCCGGCCGCCAGGGCGCCGAAGCCGAGCGCGAGCAGAGTGCCCGGGATGCCGCCCCGGAACGATTCGCCGAACATCGTGATGCCGACGGCCGCCGCGACGACCGGGTTGACCACGGTCACCGTGGCCAGCGGCGCGGCCAGACCCGCGCCGCGGTACGACGCCTGGGACAGCAGCAGACCGCCGATCGCCAGCACCGCCATCACCAGCAGACTGCTCCACTGGGCGAGCGGGGCCGACCAGTCCCAGTCCACCGCCACGGTCTTCGTGAACACCGACGCGATACCGAAGGCCACACCGGCCGACGCGGCCAGCAGCACACTGCGCAGGACCGGCCGGTGAATGGTCTGGGCGACCAGGAAGAGGAGAGCCACCCCGCCGAACGTCGCCGCCGCGAGCACCCCGCGCTGGCCCGTGCCCAGCGATTGGGCGTCCGCCGTGTCCGTCAGTGCCAGCAGGCCGGCGAGACCGGCCGTCGCCATCAGCGCGCCCTTCCACGCGGTGGCGCCCACCCCACGCCGCACGAACAGGGCGGCCATCGGCAGGGCGAAGACGATCGTGAGCGCGCCGAGCGGCTGCACCAGGCTCAGCGGCCCGTACGCCAGCGCGACGACATGGAGCACCGCACCCAGGGAGTTCAGGGCCACGGCGAACCACCACCCCGCGTGGTGCAGCGGGGCGTAGGGCCGGGCGGAGGTGGATGCCGCGACATGCTCCTGCACGATCGCCCCGGCCGCATAGGCGACCGCGGAGACCAGTGACAGCAGCACTGCCAGCACAAGGGAACTCATAGAGACCACGATCTCCCTGTTCCGCGTTCGCGTCGTCGTCCTTGAGCAGGCATTTGGACGTACTGCCGACGTAGTACGAGCCTAGGCCAAAAGTCCCCCGTACGGCGGTCGAGCAGGTCAGCGGGGGTGGACCGGTGTACGCCCGACGCTACGGTGACCGGTGTTGCGCGGCGGTCGAGAAATGCTCGAGAACAAGGCGGTGAGCAGGGGATGGACCTGACGGAGCTGGACGCGGTCGGCGGCTTCTTCACGCTGCGTGCGGATCCGTCCGGCGGCGGAGGGGCGCCCCTGGCCCGGCTGTACGCCGGCGACACCGCCCCCCTCAGTACCAGGATCGACACCGTCGCCGCCCGCCTCGGCGCCGGAGAGCGGCGCGTGGCCGCGTCCGTCGCGCACCTCGGGTTCGCGGCCCGGCTGTGGTCCATCGCCCTCGGGTCGGCCGCTCTCCACGGGGAGATCCCCGATCTCGATCCCGCGCGGCTGCACTGGGCACCCCAACGCAGCGCACCCGACGATCTGTGGCTCACCGGCTCCGGTTCACTGTCCGCCACCGCGGTCACCCTGCGTGAGGCGGTTCAGTACGGCCACCTCGTCCCCTTCGCCGACGCGCTGCGTCAGGACACGCCCGTCTCGCGGCAGCTGCTGTGGGGAAACGCAGGATCGGCACTCGCCGGAGCCGTGCGCATGCTCGCCGACTGGGCCCGCCGCGGCGGCAGGGCCGCTGTGGGCGAACGGGCCGCCGCCCTCGCCGCCGAACTGCTGAGCCACCCCGATCTGGCGGGCACCGTCCGCGGCCCGGCCATGCGCCGCAGCACCTGCTGTCTCTACTACCGCGTGCCCGGCGGCGGGCTGTGCGGCGACTGCGTTTTCGACCGTCCGCCCCGCCGGACACCGCAGTGATCCTGACGGCGGTCTTCCCCGTACGCCGCGCGTGGGTGACCATCAAGGGGTGAAGGTCGGACTGCTCACACGCGAGTACCCCCCGGACGTGTACGGGGGCGCCGGTGTCCATGTGGAGTTCCTCGCCCGGGAGTTGAGAGCACTCGCAGACCTGGAGGTCCACTGCTGGGGCGAGGGCGAGGCGGAAGGGGTGCTGCGGCACCGGGCGCCCTCCCAGCTCGACGGTGCGAACGACGCACTGCGCACCTTCGCCGTCGACCTGGCCATGGCCGCCGAGCTCGGCGGCCGCGAACTGGTCCACTCCCACACCTGGTACGCCAACCTGGCGGGTCATCTCGCCAAGCTCCTCCACGGGGTCCCCCATGTGATGACGGCGCATTCCCTGGAGCCGCTGCGGCCCTGGAAGGCGGAGCAGCTCGGCGGCGGTTACGCCCTCTCCAGCTGGGCCGAGCGCACGGCGATCGAGTCGGCCGATGCCGTCGTCGCCGTGTCCCGCGGTATGCGGGACGACATCCTCGCCTGCTATCCCGCCCTCGACGCCGACCGCGTGCACGTGATCCACAACGGCATCGACACCCGGCTCTACCGGCCCGATCACGAGACGGCCGCGCTGAGGCGGATCGGACTCGATCCGGACCGGCCCTTCGTCCTGTTCGTCGGCCGCATCACCCGTCAGAAGGGGGTCCCGCATCTGCTGCGCGCGGCCCGCTCGTTCGACCCCGACGCCCAGTTGGTGCTGTGTGCCGGAGCCCCGGACACCCCCGAGATCGGCGCCGAGTTCCGCGAACTGGTCGACGAACTCGAGCGGGTGCGCGACGGCGTGCACTGGATCCCCGAGATGCTGCCACGGCCACAGGTCATCCAACTCCTCAGCCATGCGGCCGTGTTCGTCTGCCCCTCGGTCTACGAGCCCCTCGGCATCGTCAACCTGGAGGCCATGGCGTGCGGTACCCCCGTCGTCGCCTCCTCGGTCGGAGGCATTCCCGAGGTCGTGGACGACGGACGCACCGGACTGCTCGTGCCCTACGTGGCGCGTCACCCGGAGGATTTCGAATCCGGTCTTACACAGGCGGTGAACCGGGTACTCGACGATCCGGCGGAGGCCGCCAGGATGGGCGCCGCCGGCCGGCAGCGCGCGGTGCGCGAGTTCGGCTGGGACCAGGTGGCCCGGCGGACGTACGAGCTGTACGAGGACCTGCTCAAGCAGGTGTGACAGGGACGGCAGTGCGACACACACAGCAGGTGTGAGGGGGCACGATGCGCGGTGGACCTTCGGTGCTCGGGATCGTTCTGGCCGGCGGGGAGGGCAAGCGGCTGATGCCGCTCACCGCCGACCGTGCGAAACCGGCGGTGACCTTCGGCGGGATGTACCGCCTCGTCGACTTCGTCCTCTCCAGTCTCGTCAATGGGGACATTCTGCGCATCTGCGTGCTGACGCAGTACAAGTCGCACTCGCTGGACCGCCATGTCACCACCACCTGGCGGATGTCGAGTCTCCTCGGCAACTACGTGACGCCCGTACCCGCCCAACAGCGGCTCGGCCGACGGTGGTACCTCGGCAGCGCGGACGCGATCCTCCAGTCGCTCAACCTGGTCAACGACGAACAGCCCGACTACATCGCGGTGTTCGGTGCCGACCATGTGTACCGGATGGACCCGCGGCAGATGCTCAAGCAGCACATCGAGGGCGGGGCAGGGGTCACCGTCGCCGGGATCCGGGTCCCGCGCGCCGAGGCCTCGTCCTTCGGGATCATCACGCCCGCGTCGGACGGCGCGAGAGTGGAGCGGTTCCTCGAGAAGCCCGCGGACCCGCCCGGACTGCCCGGCGATCCCGAGCGGGTGTTCGCCTCCATGGGCAACTACCTCTTCACCACCAAGGTCCTCGTCGACGCGCTGTACCGGGACGCCGAGGACGACAACTCCGTGCACGACATGGGTGGTTCGATCCTGCCGATGCTCACCGAGCAGGGCATGGCACAGGTCTACGACTTCAACGAGAACCATGTGCCGGGGGAGACGCCACGGGAACACGGCTACTGGCGCGACGTGGGCACCCTCGACTCGTACTACGACGCCCACATGGATCTGATCCCCGACCGGCCGGCCTTCGACCTGTACAACCGCCGCTGGCCCATCTACACCCATCCGGGCCAGCTTCCCCCGGCACGCTTCATCGGTGCCGGCATCGCGAGCGAGTCGATCGTCAGCCCCGGCTGTGTCGTCCGCGGGCAGGTCACCCGGTCCGTCCTCTCTCCCGGGGTGATGGTCGGGGAGGGCGCGGTGGTGCAGGGCTCGGTGCTGCACGACAACGTCCGCATAGGCCGGGGCGCCGTCGTCCGCGGTTCGATCCTGGACAAGAACGTCGACGTGCCGCCCGGTGCGACCATCGGCGTCAACCCCGAGCGGGATCAGGAGCTTTACACCGTCTCCAAGAACGGTGTCATCGCGCTCGGCAAGGGCCAGCGGGTCCTGTGAGCCGTCCTGGGAGTAGTCCTGTGAACGCTCCGTGACATGAACCCCGATTGCGGATCACTCCGTCCGGGCACCACTTGGAGGTAGGGGCACGCCGTCGCGCATCCGCGGAGCACGGCAGCCCCGTTCGGCTTTGAGGCTGCCATCGACCGGGACGGAGTGATGAGGATGCGTACGCAAGGGCGCACCCGTCGGCGCGCCGCGCGTGCGACGTACCAACTGCCGCAGGCGGAGACCTCCGCCCGCTGGGCGCGCCATCTGACCACGGTCTTCCTGAGCCGCCGCTGCGGCGAGCCGGTGACGGGGGACCAGATCGAGGACGCCACCCTCGTCGTGTCCGAGCTGGTCACCAACGCCACCCGGCACGGCCGCAGCGGCTGCCGGCTGCGGCTGCATGTCGACCCGGGCCTGGTCACCGTCGAGGTGGAGGACGCCAGTCCGATCCACCCGAGAGAGTGCTCGCCCCTGGAGAGCGACGAGAGCGGGCGCGGCATCTTCATGGTGCGCGAGCTGTCCCGGCACTTCGCGGTACGAGGCGGACCGGGCGGCGGCAAGACCGTCCAGGCGGTGCTCGCGGCGTCCTGAGGAGTTCCGAGGACGCTCACCGTTCGGCACGGCTGAGGCCACACTCCGGGCTCCTTGCACATCGAGCTGAACCCCGTCTGCCACGCACCGTGGCAGAACGCGCGGACCGGCACGGCGTGTTCGACGGGGATCAGGGTCTTGCCCGCCGCCACGAACATCGTTCCTGAGCCCGGTGGGCATTCCGCGCTCTCGTGCGCGAGCCGCGCGATCGTCCCCTTGCACGCGAGCTGGTGAGCTGCCGTCAGCGGGAAGCCGGTGGTGTCGAGACAGGCGTCGAGCAGACCGGGCTCCGCCGCAGCGACTTCGCGCTCACGGCGCACCTCGATCCTGGCCGCCATCAGCGGGCGCCGCGTCGTCCCTGAAGCCGATGCGGCGGACGCCCGTGCATCCCTTGCTCCCCTGCCTTCCCGTGCGACCGGGACACGGCTCTTGTTCTGTACCTGACCGGGTCGGTGGTGTGGCCGACCGTGTCCCGCCATGGCCCGAGACCGACAACAAAAGAGTGCTGGACAAGAAAAGTGTTCGGTGAGACGGTGGAGCCATGTTGGACGTCACAGTGATCGAGGACTCCGCGGCAGCCGCCGTCTCGCTGGACCCCGTGCGCTCCCGGCTCCTGGCGGAGCTCGCCGCGGGCCCCGCCTCTGCGGCCATGCTCGCCGGCCGGGTCGGGCTGCCCCGTCAGAAGGTGAACTACCACCTCAAGGCGCTGGAGCGGCACGGCCTGGTCGAGCTGGCCGGGGAACGCCGCAAGGGCAACGTCACGGAGCGGCTGATGCGGGCCACAGCGGCCTCGTACGTCATCTCTCCACTGGCCCTGGCCGCGGTGCAGCCGGACCCGGCGGGGTTCCGCGACCAGCTCTCCGCGCGCTGGATGCTCGCGGTCGCCGCGCGTCTCGTGCGCGATGTCGGCAGCCTGATCACCGGCGCGGCCAAGGCGCGCAAGCGACTCGCGACCTACGCCCTGGACGGCGAGGTGCGGTTCGCCTCCGCAGCCGACCGTGCGGCCTTCGTCGAGGAACTCACCCAAGGCGTGAGCGCGCTGATCGCCCGCTACCACGCCGAGGACGCCCCGGGCGGCCGCGATCACCGCCTGGTCGTGGCGCTTCATCCGACCGTCAAGATCCCGGACGCCGTCGAGGGGGCGGACGCCAGGGACCCGGACACCGAGAGCCCCGCTGCGCTGCCCGGCGAGCCGTCATGACGAGGCCACCCGGTCCGCGCGTCCAGCACCTCGCCGGAGCGCCGCGGCCCGCCTGACCGGCCATCCGCCCCATCCCCCCATCAACGCACCGAACCAGCACGACACAAGGAGACGTCATGTCCAAGGAATTCGAGATCGTCCGGGAGTTCGAGGTCGACGCCGAGCCCCAGCAGGTCTGGGAGGCGATCACCACCGGGACCGCCGGCTGGCTCTGGCCGATGGAGTACGAACCCCGCGAGGGAGGTGCGGCCCCGCACGGCGGCACCGTCACCGCCTGGGACCCGCCCCACCGGTTGACCGGCCGCACCGAGGACGCGGAAGGCATCTCCCAGCAGACCTTCAACCAGCTCGATCACGTCATCGAGCCCCGCGAGGGCGGCGGCTCCTGGGTGCGCTACGTGCACAGCGGCATCCTGGTCGAGGACTGGGACAACCAGTACGACGGTGCCGACAAGCACACCGACTTCTATCTGCACACCCTGCGCCAGTACCTGCTGCACTACACCGGCAAGGCGGCCGTGTTCATGAGCGTCGACGCCCCCGACACCTCGAACGAGCCGGACGGTCTCGACGTCGTGAGCCGGGGACTCGGACTGGCGGACGACGCGGCCGAGGGCGCGACCGTACGCGTCGAACTGCCCGGCACCGGCCCGGTCGACGCCGTCCTCGACTACCGCAATCCCTACTTCGTGGGGCTGCGCACGGACGACGCCATGTACCGCGTCTTCGGTCGCAACCACTTCGGCGCCCCTGTCGGCGTCAGCGTCCACGACTTCGCCGCCGGAGCGGACGCACAGAAGAACGAGGAAGCCTGGCGCACCTGGCTGACCGGCCTGTTCGCGTAGCCGACCCGTGCCGTGCCGTCGGTCTTCCGGATCAGCCGGGCCGGGGGAGACCGACGGCGGCCGGGTGGGGGAGACCGGGGCCCGGTGGGCGAGGGGCACCGGCGTCGCGCGGGCAGGCTCGAAGCCCCCGGTCACGGGATTTTGTAGTCACCCATTTGCTCAGTAAAGTTGCGCTTTTGAAACCCCCACAGCGCGCGAGCGACCGAGGAACGGCAAAGGCCATGACGGTGACAGAGGACAGTCAGGTATTCGGCCCGGGCATCGACCCGGAGCGGATGGCCGTCTGCCTGAGCGTGCTCGACGAGCTCGACAAGCTGGACGTCGACCACCCCGACGCCATCGCGGTCCGCCGGGCCACCGCAGGTATCTACCGGACCGTGAAGCAGCGCCGCCGCCAGGAGCGCCGCGCCGCCAAGACCGCGCACGACAAGTCGGTCACCGAGGCCACCGCCACCGGATCCGCCGAGCGGATCGACGACGAGACCGAAGGTCTCCTTCCTTCGTCGTCGGCCACCGGCGAGATCGCCGGCATACTCCAGCGCCCCCGGTCCTGCTACATCTGCAAGACCCGCTACGTCGAGGTCGACGCCTTCTACCACCAGCTCTGCCAGAAGTGCGCGGCCGAGAACCGGGCCCGCCGCGACGCCCGGACCGACCTCACCGGCAAGCGGGCGCTCCTCACCGGCGGGCGCGCCAAGATCGGTATGTACATCGCGCTGCGGCTGCTCCGTGACGGTGCCCACACCACGATCACCACGCGCTTCCCGAACGACGCGATCCGTCGCTTCAAGGCGATGCCGGACAGCGACGAGTGGATCCACCGCCTCAAGATCGTCGGTATCGACCTGCGGGACCCGGCGCAGGTCGTCGCCCTCGCCGACTCCGTGTCCGCGCAGGGCCCCCTGGACATCCTGATCAACAACGCGGCCCAGACGGTGCGCCGGTCCCCGCAGGCCTACAGCGAACTCGTCAGCGCCGAGTCCGCCCCGCTGCCCGCCGGTGAGCTGCCGCCCGCCGAGGTCATCGGCACCTTCGGCAGCGGCGCGGTGGAGACGGTGGCCGCGCTGCCCTCCGCCGCGGGCGAGGGCCTCACCGCCCAGGACGTGACCGGGCTCGCTCTCGTCAGCGGCTCGGCGTCCCCGGCGCGGATCGCGGCCGGCAACGCGATCGACGCCGGCGGTCTCGTTCCCGATCTGCACCACACCAACAGCTGGATCCAGACGGTGTCCGAGGTCGACCCGGTGGAGCTGCTCGAGGTCCAGCTGTGCAACTCCACGGCCCCGTTCATCCTCATCAGCAGGCTGCGCCCGGCGATGGCCGCCTCCGCCGCCAAGCGCACCTACGTGGTGAACGTCTCGGCGATGGAGGGTGTCTTCAGCCGCGGCTACAAGGGGGCGGGCCACCCGCACACCAACATGGCCAAGGCCGCGCTGAACATGCTCACCCGCACCAGCGCCCAGGAGATGTTCGAGAGCGACGGCATCCTGATGACCGCAGTCGACACCGGATGGATCACCGACGAGCGCCCGCACCCCGACAAGATGCGTCTCGCGGACGAGGGCTTCCACGCCCCGCTCGACCTGATCGACGGTGCCGCCCGCGTCTACGACCCGATCGTGCGCGGCGAGTCCGGTGACGACCTCTTCGGCTGCTTCCTCAAGGACTACGCTCCGGCGAACTGGTAGCCCTCCCTCCTGGTGGACGGCGTACGGGACTCCCGTGCGCCGTCTTCTGCGTCCCGCACGCGGTCCCGGCGGGGGACCTCGTGGGGGACCGCCGTGCCGGTCTCGGGTCTCGGTCGACCTGCTCCGCGGACGCGCCCCGGCCGCCTCCCGTCCGTGGCCGCCACCACGCCCGCTACTCCATCCGGGTGTCCGACCGGGACGGCCGTGAGGCCCGTCGTGCCTCCTCGTCAGCCGGTCTCCGGTCGCCCGCCTGACCGGTGCCGAGGAGGCCCCGGCTCCCGCTGCCGCGCCGGTACCGAGGCGGTCCCGTGATCTTCCCGGGGCAGTTCGGCCTCGATCCCCCGAAGGCCCGGACAGGCAGAGATCGTTGGCCGGATTTGCGTTGATTTTACGGCCCCATAGAGCGGGCCTCTGCTCATTTGGTTACTCTGAGGCGAACGGACGCCACCAAGGGGTTCACGAAAACCACTTGGCCGTCCTGGGACAAGCCTGCAACCAGGCTGCGGTCCCGCCCGAAGACCGGCGCCACCGCGACCGACCTGCCTTGTCCCAGTTACGCGACACAGAGGAGTGCGCGGTGACACCTGATGTGAAGAAACACGAGAAGCGACCGCTGGATCTCAGCGGCGAGCGGTCCCGTCGTCCCGACGAGCTCGGAAGCCTGGAAGTCTGGGCCCGCTCGGCCCCGATCCGGCTGGCCGGCTACGAGGACGACCTGGCAGAGCCGCATATCCTGCCCGGCATCGACTGAGCGGATCGCTTCACCCCGTGCCCCCTGCCGACGGCAGGGGGCACGAACGGTCGAGGTGCCGCGCGCATCCCGTCGCCGACGCGTACGTCCCGGCCCGGGCCCCCGCCGTCCCGCCGGCGCGCGACGCCTCCGACGAGGCTTGTGCGGTGGGCAGTTGACTTCGGTCCCGCGATCCCGGACACCGCCCCGAAGCGCGGTCGGCATAGGGTGTGCGGGTGATCCACGGTGAGACCGACGCAGAGATCCTGGACGCGCTGGTGGCCGATGTCGGGCTCGCCGCTCTGGAGCTCGACGAGGCGCGGGCGTGGCTCGACCGGGCGCAACACCACCCCGGGGAGCCGCTGGCGGCAGAGGTCTGGGTGACCGACCAGGCCTTCGACCACGTCCTGCTCGTGAAGCACCGATGGCGCGGCTGGGTGCCACCCGGGGGGAAGGTCGAACCGGGCGAGACGCCTCGCGCCGCCGCAGCCCGCGAGCTCGCCGAGGAGACCGGCGTACGGGTGGAACTGCTGCCACGGCCGGCGGCTACCTCCGTGCGTTCGTACCGGCCCGACCGGCCGCCGACGCTGGGTCTTTCCTATGCCGCGATCGTGAGCCGCGACGTGCCGCTGGGCGGCGAAGCGGGGCAGCCCCCGCACTGGTTCGCGCTCGACGAGCCGTGGGAGTCGGTGTTCCCCGAGGACCGTGACCACATCCGCGCACACGTGCGCCGACTGGCGGCGGAGTACCGGGTCCGCGGGCACTGATCCCCGGTCCCGTGAGCCCGGCAAGATCAAATGAAAGACCCTGACCCCACGGTGAAGCGCACATGTCTGCGGTCGCCGCGCCGACCGGTCAAGATCACCTCACCCTGATTCATCCGATGGATGGGTGAGGGAACTCCCGTTCCTCGCTGTGAAGAGTATTGACAGGTTCCCGACACCCTTCAATCATCGGACCTCATGACCGAACTTCCCAGGCGCCACGTACTCGGAATGACGGCGGGGGCGGCAGTCGGCGCCGCCTTCATCACCCCGGCCACGGCCGATGCGAGCCCGCAGGCGACACCACGCGGTACGACAGGCGGTGACTGGGGCACGGTCCCGCCCGCCGTGCCCGTACCGCTGGATCGCTGGTTCGACAACGACGGCATCGACACCGCGGACGCCCGCGGCGGCAACTTCGACGGCTCCGGCTACACCTTCCCCGGCGAGGAACTCCCCGCAGGCAAGCGGGAGATCGACGGCATCCCCTATCTCTTCCCCACCGCCGCGGCGGGGGCCAAGAACAACATCGTCGCGCTCGGCCAGCGCATCGACCTCCCGGCCGGCCGCTATCTCTCCGGGCTCCTTCTCGTCGCGAGCAGCTACGGCGCGGCCTCCGGCACGGCGACCCTCCACTACGCCGACGGCTCCAGCCGGCCGGTGGCACTCGGCGGCCCCGACTGGTACTCCGGCAGCGGTGCGATCACGGCCGCCTACCGCTACACCCCGACCGGTGCCAAGGACCCGCACCCCGTCGTCATCGCCACCGCCGAACTCACCATGGACCCGACCAAGGAGGCCGTGGCGCTGACGCTGCCGGTCACCAACCCGGCGGAGGCGGACAGGAGTTCCCTCCACATCTTCGCTCTCACTCTCCAGCCGGCAGCCAGTGGACGGGCGTTGGCGCTGCGCGAAGCGCACTCGACCAGCTCGCTGCTCGGCGCGGGCGCGCAGAGTGTCGAGGCCACCGTCATCAACGCCGGCACCGTCGGCATCCTCCCCTCCGACCGGCTCACCGTCTCCGTCGACGTGCCCGGCGCCCGCACGGTCGCCCCCGCCACGGTCGGCCGGCTCGCCCCGGGGGAGCAGGCGAGAGTGCGGGTCGGCATCCGCCGCCGGCCCGGTACTCCGCCCGGCACCCGGCAGGACGGCACCGTGCTCGCCCGCGGCCGGGGGCAGCAGGCGGCCGCCGCGCGGCGCACCCTGACGCTCGGCGTCCCCGACTACGAGCCCACCGACGCCTCGCTGAACACCCATCAGGCCCCCTACTGGTTCCAGGACGCGAAGTTCGGGATCTTCATCCACTGGGGTCTCTACTCGGTCCCGGCGTGGGCACCGGTCGGCAAGCAGTACGCCGAGTGGTACTGGAGCCAGATGCAGGACCCGAACAACCCGACGTACGCCCATCACCGCCAGACGTACGGGGAGTCCTTCGCCTACGACGACTTCATTCCGCGGTTCCGGGCGGAGCGGTTCAACCCGCGCTCCTGGGTCGAACTCTTCCGTGACGCCGGAGCGCAGTACCACGTCCTGACCTCCAAGCACCACGAGGGCTTCGCGCTCTGGGACACCAAGGTCAGCGACCGCAACTCCGTGAAGATGGGCCCCCGCAGAGACCTGATCAGGGAACTCTTCGACGCCTCCCGCCGCTATGCCCCCGAGCTGCACCGCGGCCTGTACTTCTCCATGCCCGAGTGGTTCAACCCCGACAACCCCTGGTCGGGGCACGCACCGCGGAACCCGTACACGCTGGAGCCCGTGCCGTACACCGGCCACCGCAGCGGCGACTACATCAAGGATCTTCAGGCACCGCAGATGCTGGAGCTGATCGACGGCTACGACCCGGAGATCCTGTGGTGCGACATCGGCGGGGCGAACGACAGCCACCGGGTGCTCGCGGAGTACTTCAACCACGCGAAGAACCGGGCCCGCCCCATCGAGGTGACCGTCAACAACCGCTCCGGCATCGGGCCGCACGACTTCACGACGCCCGAGTACACGACGTACGACTCGATCGTCACCGACAAGTGGGAGTCGAGCAGGGGACTCGACCCGTTCAGCTACGGCTACAACGCGCAGACCCCCGACGACCGGTACATGACGACCGAGGAGGTGGTGCACTCGCTCGTCGACATCGTCTCCAAGAACGGCAACTTCCTGCTCGACATCGGACCGCGGGCCGACGGCACCATCCCCGAGATCATGGAGCGCCGGCTGCGTGAGACGGGCGCGTGGCTGAAGGTCAACGGCGAGGCGATATACGGCAGTACGTACTGGGCGCGGATGCCGCAGCTCGGCGAGGATCTGCGCTTCACCGTCCGGCCGGACGAGGCCTTCTACATCCACTCGCTCGCCGCACCCGGCAGCACCCTCACCGTCGAGGCGCCGGTACCGGTCCGCCAGGGCGACCGCGTGACGATGCTCGGCCACGACCGTCCGCTGACCTGGCGTACCACGGGGGACACGTTCGTCGTCGACGTGCCGGCCGCGGCCCGCCGGGCGGGCCGGCATGTCTGGGTGTTCAAAGTAGCCTGGTCGGCCTGAGGAACTCGCGCACATGGCTCCGGTGCCACCAGGCACCGGTGGCCCGCAGTTCGCGCCAGGTCGTGTACCGGTAGTGGTACACCCTGGCGCGGACATACGCGGGCGGGGCGTCGGGGAACGGATTGTGGCGCAGCAGCTTCAGCGTGTCCCGGTCGCCCTCCAGCAGCCGCTCCATGAACGTCCCGAACCAGGGCCCCGCGTAGGCGGGGGAGAGCGCGGCGAACCACATCATCCAGTCGAGCCGCAGATGGTAGGGGGCGAACTGACGCGGCATCGCGCGGACATCGCCGGGCTTGCCCCGGAACCCGTACTCCCGCCACACGGTGTCCTCGTGGAGAACGGTCTCCTCGGTGCCCTCGATCACCACTTCGTGGCGGATCCGCCCGACCGTTCCGAACGCGCCGTAGGCGTTGACCAGATGCAGCGAGTCGTAGGAGCGGTTCATCTGTTGCCGCCGGGAGAGCAGATTGCGCGCCGGGCGGTAGCTGAGCACCAGGACGAGCACGGTGACCGCGATGACCACGATCTCGTACCAGAGCGGGGCAGCGGGCAGCGCAGGCGCCTCGGAGATCAGTGAGCCGTCGACGGCGGAGAGCGCGAGCACGATCGTGATCCAGTTGAGCCAGGCGAAATTGCCGGAGAGCACCAGCCACAGCTGCGTCACCACGATCAGCGCGGCGGCCGCACCCGCCACCGGCTGGGGCGTGAACAGCAGGAACGGCACGACGAGTTGCGTGACATGGTTGGCGGCGACCTCGACACGGTGGGCCGGACGTGGCAGATGGTGGAAGAACCAGCTCAGCGGGCCGGGCATCGGCTGGGTCTCGTGGTGGTAGTCCAGACAGGTCAGCTTGCGCCAGCACTCGTCCCCGCGGATCTTGATCAGGCCCGCCCCGAACTCCACCCGGAACAGCACCCAGCGCAGCAGGAACAGCACCAGGACGGGCGGTGCGGTGCGTTCGTTGCCGAGGAACACGGCCAGGAAGCCGGTCTCCAGCAGCAGGGACTCCCAGCCGAAGCCGTACCAGGTCTGTCCCACGTTGACGATCGACAGATACAGCAGCCACAGCACCGCCCACCAGGCCATCGCCGCCCCGAGCGGGATGTGGTCGGCGGCTCCCGCCAGCAGCGCCGCGGACAGCAGACAACCGCTCCAGGCGACGAGGGCGAAGAAGCGGTCGGAGTAGTGCAGTTGGAAGAGGCTCGGCGCCTGCCGCCACGTCGTCCGGCGTACGAAGGCGGGCACCGGCAGCATGCCCCGTTCGCCGATCAGGGCCCGGAACTGAAGGGCCGCGGTCAGGAAGGCGACCAGGTACACGCCGGCCAGAGCCCGCTGGAACACCAGCCGGCTCAGCCAGTAGTCACTGTCGACGAACCACTCCATCACCTCCAGTATCGGTCTCCGCGAGCCGGCGCACGGTGCGACCGAGCCGGCGTACGTACGCCGTCTGCATCAGCGGCACGAGAGGCCCGCCGAGCCGGGACCACCAGACCGCCGGGCGGCTGAAGGCCATCACGGTGAACCAGACCGAGCCGTCGTCCCGCAGATCGACGACGAACGACTCCTCTCCGCGGACGGGGTGCCCCCGCAGAGTGCCGTAGCCGAAACCGGTCCGATCCCGCTCGTGCACCGTCCACACCACCTCGCAAGGGGCGGTGATCCGCAGGGGGCCGAAGCCCGCGGAGACCTCGACCCGTACGCCGGGCTCGGCCCGCCGGGCCGACGTGCGCAGCCGCACCCCCGAAGCCCGGTGCGCACGCCAGGTGGCGAGGGCCTCGCCCGCCGCCGCGAACACCGCCCGGCCGCGGCCGATCCGGACCGTGCGATGCAGATGGCGGTAGCCGTCGGGCATCGGCCCGAGGCGGGTGGCCCCGGCCTCCGGGTAGCTGAGGGCGCCGGTGCGGT
Organism: Streptomyces sp. NBC_00306; assembly: GCF_036169555.1. Taxonomy (GTDB): domain Bacteria; phylum Actinomycetota; class Actinomycetes; order Streptomycetales; family Streptomycetaceae; genus Streptomyces; species Streptomyces achmelvichensis. The sequence continues at coordinate 7,142,298 of NZ_CP108032.1, forward strand.
GGACGCTGTTCATACGTCCTCCGGCGATGAGGTCGGCCGAATGGGTGCGAGCCCCACGCACGGGGCCGGTGGCCCCTCCCGGGGCCCGGGAGCCGTTCCTGCGGACGTCAAGATCACGTTGACCAGCGCGAACATCGCGCACCCCTCCCCGAGGCCGAGCACGTTCACCTTCCCGGATCTGAGCCTAGGCCCGTACTTGAACGCGTTCAAGTAGCGGAGGTGGCGGCAGTCCGGCAGAACTTGAGAAATGCATCGGGAGAAAAGGTGGGAGAGGTTCGTGCGTCCCGTTCGTCGTCGGTACTCCGCGGCCATGGCTCTGGCCGTCGCGCTCTCACTCGGACTCCTGACCGCCGGCTGCGGCGGCGACAGCAGTGCGGCGACGGACACCGAGGAAAAGGTGCTCCTCCAGTCGGCGACGGCTCCGGGACCGGATCCCTTCACGGCGTCGACGGCACGCTCCCTCTCCTCGCCCGCGCCCGACCCGCCCGCCCCGTCGGCCGCCACGAGCAGCGAACCCGCCCGCGGGCAGAGCCTGCGCACCCTCTCGGGCGGCACGCCCGGTCTCTACGGCGGTACCGAGACCATCGGCAGCTGCGACATCGAGCAGCAGATCACCTTCCTCGGCAAGGACGCGGCGAAGCAGCGCGCCTTCGCCAAGGCCGCCGGGGTCTCCGAGGCGAAGGTGCCGGCCCATCTGCGCAGCCTGACCCCGGTCGTCCTGCGCGCCGACACCCGGGTGACCGGCCACGGCTTCGAGGACGGGTCGGCCGTCGCCCGGCAGTCCCTGCTCCAGGCGGGCACCCCTGTGCTGGTCGACGAGTACGGCGCGCCCCGGGTCCGCTGCGTCGGCGGAAACCCGCTGAAGGCGCCGGTCGCCGTCAAGGGAGCCGTGATTCACCAGGGCAGGCCGTGGATGGGCTTCCGGCCGGACCGGGTCGTCGTCATCAAGCCCACCGCCCAGGCCGTCAGCACCCTGATCATCGTCAACATCCTCGACAGCACCTGGATCGAGCGGAAGGCCGGGAGCGACGGTGAGCAGGACAGAAGGCCCGAGGTGCTCCCGCCCGTCGCCCCGGACGACATCTTCACCTACCCGCCGGCCATGCCGCCCCCGCCGGACGGCTCCACCCCGCCGGGCACCCCGAGCGAGCCCGCCGCCCCCGGCGATCCGTCCGTCCCGGCCGAGTCCCCGTCCCGCCAGGACGTGGCCCCGCCGGCCGACCCGCCGAGCGAGGAGCTGCCCTCGGCCGATCCCGGCATGCCCTCCGAGGAGGACGTCGATCCCTCCGATCCGAACCTGCTCATCCCCTTCGACGAGCCGTCCGAGCCGGACACCTTCGCGGGCTGAGCGGGCCGTCCGAACCGGTCGAAGAATCGGACGAATGATGGCAGAGTGGCTCCATGGTTGACCGGGCAGCGGGGGCCCTGTCGCTTCCCGACGACTGGCCTGCCGACCCCGATCTGAGCCTGATTCTCAACCGCATGGGGCTCTGGGACTGGGATCTGGCCAGCGGGCTGATGCACATGGACGAGCCCGCTCTCGACGTGTTCGACGTCCGTCCCGAGGAGTACGACGGCCGGCCGGAGAGCCTTGCCTTCCGCGTGCCGCCCGAGGAAGCCGCGCGGCTCGATGCCATGGTCGCGCAGGCGCTGAAGACCGGCAGCGACCACTACGGCGCGTACTTCCGCATCCGCCGCCGCGACGGCAGTCTGCGCTGGACCCACACCCAGGGACGCGTCCGCCGTGACGGCAGGGGCCGGCCGGTGCGCATCATCGGCATCGTCCGCGACGCCACCGAGGAGCTGGCCGACTCCTCCGCGCGGATCGCGGTCGACATCGAGCGCCGCCGGCAGACCAGCGTCGTCGAGAGCACCACCGCGGCGCTCGCCCATGCCAGGACCGTGCAGGACGTCATCGACGTGCTCAAGGACTCGCACGGTCTCGAGCACTTCGGCGCGACCAGCCTGGTGATGGGACTGCTGGAGTCGGGCGGGCGCATCCATCTGGTCGCGGAGGGCCCGGAGGGCTCGTTCGTGCCGGGGACCCGCTACACCCGGGTGGACGAGCAGTACCCGATGAGTGAGGTCGTGCGCACCCTGGCCCCGCGCTTCATCGAGTCCAAGGAGGACTTCGCCACCTCCTATCCGGTGCTGTGGCCGGACATCGAAGGGCTCGGCATCGAGGCTGCCGCCTATCTTCCGCTGATCGCCCAGGCTCAGCCCATCGGAGCGCTCGGACTGCTCTACCGCGACAAGTCGGGCTTCAGCGCGGAGGAGCGCAACGTGCTGGTCGCCCTCGGCAGCAGCATCGCGCAGAGTCTCCAGCGCGCCGTGCTCTACGACCAGGAGCACGACCTCGCGGAGGGTCTTCAGCAGGCCATGCTGCCGCGCAAGATCCCCCAGGTCCCCGGGGCCGGGATCGCCGTGCGCTACCGCTCGGCCCGGATGGGCCGGGACGTCGGCGGCGACTGGTACGACGTCATCACCCTGCCGGGCGGCCGGGTGGGGGCGGTCATCGGCGACGTGCAGGGCCACGACACGGACGCCGCGGCGGTGATGGGGCAGCTGCGCATCGTGCTGCGGGCGTACGCGGCCGAGGGCCACACCCCGGCCACCGTGATGGCGCGCGCCTCCGTCTTCCTGCACGAGCTGGACACCGACCGGTTCGCGACCTGCATGTACGCCGAGGCCGATCTGACGACCGGGGTGGTCCAGGTGGTGCGCGCCGGGCACATGGACCCCCTCATCAGGGACGCGGACGGCGACTGCCGCAGGGTCCCGGTGGAGGGCGGCCTCCCGCTGGGGCTGTCGGCGGAGTTCGGGCAGCTCGAATACCCGGTCAACACGGTGGAGCTGGACCCCGGAGCGACACTCATCCTGTACACCGACGGCCTGGTCGAGATGCCCGGCGCCGATCTGGACGACGGACTTCAGCTGCTCACTGCCCTGGTCCACGCCGGCCCCCGTGACCTCCAGCTGCTGGCGGACCATCTGTGCGACGTGGTGGAGGAGCGGGGCGGTGGCGACGACGTGGCGCTACTGCTGCTCCGCCGGAAGGGCGCGTTCGCTCCGCGGACGGGCGGCCGGCTGCGTCAGCACGTCGCCCAGAACGACGCGGAGGCACTGCGTTCCGCCCGGCACATGGTCCGCGCCACGGTACGCGCCTGGGGCGCGCGTGAGCGCGCCGACGAGATCGAACTCGCCGCGGACGAGATGATCACCAATGCGCTGATGCACACCGACGGCGGAGCGATCGTCACGGTGCGGGTCCTCTCCGGGCCGCAGCGGCGGCTGCGGGTGGAGGTCGAGGACCGTTCCAGCGCGCTGCCGCGGCGGCGGGACGCGGGGGAGTCGGGAGTCTCCGGACGGGGGCTTCTGCTGGTGGACCGGCTGGCCGATGCATGGGGAGTGGAGTCACGCGGCAGTGGCAAGTGCGTGTGGTGCGAGTTCACCGTCCCGGACAGAGCGGGCGGGGAATAAGAATCCGATGTTAACTGTCCGTGAACTGATCGTACTTGACCGTAACCGACCGAAGGCGATTGACTTCGCACTCCCTGGCTATCTAGGACATGAGGACACCGTGAGCAGCGAGCTTCTCGCCCCCCTCGACCTGGCGTTCTGGCACCTCGAATCCACCGGCCACCCCATGCACCTCGGTGCCCTCGCCTTCTTCGGCTCCGCCGAAGGGGACAGGAGCGACGACGAGGTTCTCGATCTGCTCGCCACCCGCGCGGCGGCCATCCACCGGCTGCGGATGCATGTACGCGACGTCCTGCTGCCGGTCGGCGGGGCCGCCTGGTCGGTGGCCCCGGACTTCGACGTGACGCGCCACGTCCACCATGTGCGCCTTCCGGCGGGCGACTTCACCGCCGCGGCCACCGGCATCGCCGGGGAGCTCATGGAGCGCCCGCTGGAGCGCGGACTCCCGCCGTGGGAGATGTACCTCCTCACCGGCGAGCCCGGCGGCCCCTTCGCGGTGCTCGTCAAGCTCCATCACGCTCTCGCCGACGGGATGCGCGCGGTCGCCATCGGCGCCGGCATCTTCGACGAGATCGCCGGCGCGCGCGGGATGAGGGCGCGCCGGTCCCGGCCGGTGCCGGCCTCGTCGTGGCGCAGCGTGCCGGCCCAGCTCATCGGCTTCGCCCGGGACCGTATCGACGATCTCGGCAACGCCGTGGGTGTGGGGGCCTCCGTCGTACGGGCCAGCCGCTTCGACTCCCGGGGCATGCCCGCCCTGGCGGCAGGCTCCAGCGGAACCCGCAGGCTCGGCACCGTCGCACTCGACCTCGACGATGTGCAGCGTGTGCGCAAGGCCGTGGGCGGCACGGCCAACGACGTCCTGCTCGCCATCGTCGCCGGAGCGCTGCGGCGGTGGACGCGGGAGCGCGGAGACCTGCTGCCGACCGCGGACCCCCGGGCGCTGGTGCCGGTGTCGCGGCGCAGGCCCGGCAGTCCGGCCGGATCCGGGAACCGGCTCTCCGCGTACCTGGTCGACCTGCCCGTCTCCGATCCCGACCCCCGTGCGCGGCTCGACACCGTCCGGATCGCCATGAACCGCAACAAGGCGGCGGGGCCGATGCGCGGAGCCGGGGCCGTCGCCGTACTCGCCGATCAACTCCCGCCGCTGGCACACCGGTTCGGTGCGCCGCTGGCAGGCGGCGCGGCCCGGATGCTCTTCGATGTCCTGGTGACCAGCGTGCCGCTGCCGCGCTCGGCCCTCTCGCTGGGCGGCTGCCCGCTGCTCTCGATCTACCCGATGGCGCCGCTGGCGCGCGGTCAGTCGCTGGCCGTCGCCCTGACCACCTACGGCGGGCAGGTGCACGTGGGCCTGGTGGCCGACGGCAAGGCCGTGCCCGACCTCGACCGGCTCGCCCGCAGCGTGGAGGACGAGCTGGCCGAGCTGCTCGACATGGCACTGACGCTGTGAGCCGAAGTGTCCGAAAGATCGGACACATCGACCGCCGTCCGTAACATCTCGCCCCTTCGCGGGTGTTGACGCCCTGAGTGATCCGATGAATATTCGGCAGTGATCGATGGATTGATGGATCGATGCACCGACCGGCGAGCTCGATGCGGCCGCGTCGGCGGACACCAGGGGCGAGGGGGCAGCAGCGGGATGCGACGAAGCAGGCTCGGCCGCAGCGGGGTCGAGATCACCGAACTGTCCTTCGGGGCCGCGGCCATCGGCAACCTCTTCACCCCGGTCGCGCCCGAGGAGGCGGCGGCCGCGGTCGACGCCGCCTGGGACGTGGGCATCCGCACCTTCGACACGGCGCCGCACTACGGTCTCGGCCTCTCCGAGCGCAGGCTCGGAGAGGCACTGCGCGGCCGGCCTCGCGAGGCGTACACCCTCTCCACCAAGGTGGGGCGGCTGCTCGAACCCTGCCCGGCCGACGGCGACGACCTGGCCCATGGCTTCGCCGTCCCGGCCGACCACCGGCGCGTCTGGGACTTCAGCGCCGACGGTGTGCGCCGCAGCGTCGAAGAGAGCCTCACCCGCCTGGGCCTCGACCGGATCGACATCGTTCATCTCCACGATCCGGACGAGCACGAGGAGGCCGCGTTCCGGCACGGGTACCCGGCGCTGGAGCGGCTGCGTGCGGAAGGCGTGGTCGGTGCGATCGGCGCCGGTATGAACCAGGCCGCCATGCTGACCCGGTTCGTCCGCGACACCGACGTCGACACCGTGCTCTGCGCCGGGCGCTACACCCTCCTGGACCAGAGCGCCCTCGCCGAACTGCTGCCCGAGGCCGAGGCCCGGGGCATCAGCGTCATCGTCGGAGGGGTCTTCAACTCGGGGCTGCTCGCCGACCCGCGCCCGGGCGCCACGTACGACTACACGGCCGCACCCGACGACCTCCTGCGGCGCGCGCTGCGGATCGAGGCCGTCGCCGCACGGCATGGAGTTGTGCTGCGGGCCGCCGCACTGCACTACTCACTCGGTCATCCGGCCGTCGCCGGTGCCCTGGTCGGCACGCGCTCCGCCCGCGAGGTACGGGACGCGGCCGGCCTTCTCGCCCGGGACGTCCCGGCCGCCCTGTGGGACGACCTGCTCGCCGAGGGGCTCCTGCCGAAGGACGGCCCGCTGCCCCAGGGCGGAGGCGCCCGATGAGAGTGGCCCTGCACACCGCGGTCCGCCCCGACCGTATCGAGGAGTACGAGGCCGCCCACCGCGAGGTCCCGGCCGAACTGACCGAGGCGATCCGCGCAGCCGGCGTCACCTCCTGGACCATCTGGCGCAGCGGCACCGACCTCTTCCACCTCCTCGACTGCGACGACTACGCCGGGTTGCTGGCGGCGCTCGAAACACTCCCCGCCAACATCGCCTGGCAGGCCCGGATGGCCGAACTCCTCGACGTCGTGCACGACTACACCGCGGACGGCGCCGGCGCCGGACTGCCCGTCGTCTGGGAGCTGTGAGGCATGGCCGTCGTCGATGCCCACCACCATGTGTGGGACCTCTCCGTCCGGGACCAGGACTGGATCACCGGCCCCGACCTCGCGCCCCTGCGCCGTACCTTCACGCTCGACGACCTGCGGCCGGAGGCGCGCGCCGCGGGAGTCCGCGCGACCGTGCTCGTCCAGACCGTCACTGTCGCCGGGGAGACACCGGAGTTCCTCGCGCTCGCCGACGGCAGCGACCTCGTCGCGGGGGTCGTCGGATGGACCGACCTCACCGCCCCCGACGTCGCCGACGCACTGGCCGCGCTACGGGAGGGGCCGGGCGGCGACCGGCTCGTCGGCATCCGCCACCAGGTGCAGGGCGAACCCGATCCCGCGTGGCTGCTGCGGGACGACGTCCGACGGGGACTCGAAGCCGTCGCGTCCGCCGGCCTCGTCTACGACCTGCTGGTCCAGCCCCGTCAGCTGCCCGCCGCGGTCGAGGTGGTGAGCCGGGTCCCCGGACTCAGCTTCGTCCTCGACCATCTGGGCAAGCCCCCCATCGCCGCCGAGGAGCTGGAACCGTGGGCGGGGCGGGTGCGTGCGTTCGCCGAGCGGCCCAACACCGTCTGCAAACTCTCCGGCATGGTGACGGAGGCCGCCTGGGCGACCTGGACCACCGCGGATCTCGCCCCGTACGCCGAGACGGTCGTCGAGGCCTTCGGGTCCGACCGCCTCATGTTCGGCTCCGACTGGCCGGTCTGCCGGCTCGCCGCGCGTTACGCCGAGGTCGTGGAGGCCGCCCGCACGCTCACCCGGGGGCTGAGCGAGGACGAGCGCTCCGCCGTCTTCGAGACCACCGCCTGCCGGGTCTACGGGCTCCCGGCGGAATGAACCTGCATCCCTGTGGCCCCTGCGGCACCCTGGAGGCATGCCGGAGCTGCCCGAGGTCGAAGCGCTGAGAGAGTTCCTCGACACCCATCTGGTGGGACAGGAGATCGTCCGTGTCCTGCCGCTGGCGATCAGCGTGCTGAAGACGTACGACCCGCCCCTGTCCGCGATCGAGGGCGCCGAGGTCACTGCCGTGGAACGGCGCGGCAAGTGGCTCGACATCACCGTCGGCGGCCTGCACCTGGTCACGCACCTGGCCCGCGCGGGCTGGCTCCAGTGGAAGGACGAGGTCCCTGCCGCGCCGCCGCGCCCGGGCAAGGGCCCGCTCGCCCTGCGCGTGGTGCTCGCCTCCGGGAGCGGCTTCGATCTGACCGAGGCCGGTACCACCAAGAGGCTCGCCGTCCATCTCGTCCGCGACGCCGGCGAGGTGCCGGGCGTCGCCCGCCTCGGCCCCGATCCGCTGGCCGACGCCTTCGACCGCGACGCGTTCGCCGCGCTGCTCGCGGGGGAGCGGCGGCAGATCAAGGGCGCGCTGCGGGACCAGAGTCTGATCGCGGGAATCGGCAACGCCTACAGCGACGAGATCCTGCACGCCGCGAAGATGTCGCCCTTCAAACCGGTGCAGAATTTGGGCGAGGACGAGATCACCACACTGTACGAAGCCCTCCGCAGCACCCTCGGTGAGGCCGTCGAGCGTTCGCGCGGAGTCGCGGCGGGACGGCTCAAGGCGGAGAAGAAGAGCGGTCTGCGGGTCCATGGCCGGACCGGTCAGCCGTGCCCGGTCTGCGGCGACACGATTCGCGAGGTCTCGTTCAGCGACTCGTCGCTCCAGTACTGCCCCACCTGCCAGACCGGCGGCAAGCCGCTGGCCGACCGCAGACTGTCGCGCCTGCTGAAGTGATCCGATCGCGGTGCGCAGGCGCTCGGTTCGGCTCCTGACGGTCACTTGATCGTCAGCAGCGGCTTGCCGTCGAACGTCCGCACTTCCCAGCGGCCGATGTCGCTGCTCGACAGGTCGGTGCCCCCCTCGATCTCCAGGGGCTTGGCATGACCGGGGACATCCGTGCCGTATCCGCCCTGGGGAACGCGCCAGCTGAGCACCGGATGCTCGATGCCGTCCTTGCCGACGGCGACCAGCCGGCAGGAGCCGGGCCCGGTGAGGCCCGAGAGCCGCATCGCCACCGCCGTGCCCCACATCCGGTCCTCCACGAAGGCGGACGCGGTGACGCCGGAGCCGGCGTCCTTCACCGTGACCTGCTTGCCCGCGACGGCCGGCGGGGCGGGGTCCTGCGGGGTCCGCATCGCGAGCGCGCCCAGCGGCAGGGCGACGATCAGCGCCGCCACCGCGGCGACCAGCCGGAGCCGGCGTCTGCTGCTCCGCCTCCGCATCAGCGCGACCTCCTCGGTCAGCCGCTCCAGCAGCCGGGGCGAGGGCCGGGACGCGATCACGCCGGGTCCCGTGAGGTCGGAAATCGCCGAAGCGACCGACGAGAAGTCCGAGAGCTGTACTGTGCACAGCACGCACTCGGCGAGATGCTCCTCGAAGCGGAACGCGTCCCCCGGTTCCAGCACGCCCAGCGCATAGGCGGCCACGTCCTGGTGCCGCTGCTGCATGCCCATGGCGTCCTCGTTTCGTCTCTGGCCGTGCTGTGTCCGTTGCGGTCGGTCGCCGTTGAATACGGATCAGGCGCGTTCTCTGCTCAACCGCGGCCACGATGAGACGAACTCTCTTCGCGGACCCCTTCCCGCGGGCGAAGGACCGTGGCCCCGGCGATCGGGGCGCGCCTAAACTCCGCAGCATGCTGCGTGTACTGGCGGTCGACGACGAGAATCCGGCGCTCGAGGAACTCCTCTATCTGTTGCGTTCCGACGCCCGGGTCACGAGCGCGGAGGGCGCGACGGACGCCACCGAGGCGCTGCGCCGGATCAGCCGGGCGCTGGAGGCGGGACCGGACGGTGAGGACGGCATCGACGTCGTCTTTCTCGACATCCACATGGCCGGACTCACCGGACTCGATGTCGCCAGGCTGCTCGCGGGGTTCGCCAGGCCGCCGCTGATCGTGTTCGTCACCGCGCACGAGGGCTTCGCCGTCCAGGCCTTCGACCTCAAGGCCGTCGACTACGTCCTCAAGCCGGTGCGCAGGGAGCGGCTGGCCGAGGCGGTGCGCAGGGTGCGCGACCAGGTGCTCGCCGCCCGGGAGACCCGCCAGCCGGAGCACGAGACCGCGGTGACGGCCCCCGCCACCCGTGCGCCCGTGCACAACGCCGCCGAGCAGATACCCGTCGAACTGGGCGGTGTCACGCGGTTCGTGGCGGTCGACGACATCGCCTATGTCGAGGCACAGGGGGACTACGCCCGGCTGCACACGGAGGACGGCAGCCACCTCGTCCGCATTCCGCTGTCCGCCCTGGAGGAGCGGTGGGCCTCCCGCGGCTTCGTCCGCATCCACCGCAGCCATCTCGTCGCGCTGGCCCGTATCGACGAACTGCGCCTGGACGCGGGGACGACGACGGTCCGGGTGGGATCGGCCGAACTTGCCGTCAGCCGGCGTCATGCGCGGCAGCTGCGGGACCTGCTGATGCGGCACGCCGGCAGCTGACCCGCTGCGCCGGCTGAAGGAAGCCGGCCTTCCGCGCCGATTGCCCCAGGGCCTCACGCACACCGGTGACCGAACATGCACCCGCCGGCCGTTTCACGGGACGCGCCGCACCGGCCGTTCACCGGACGCGCCCGACCGACCGTTCACCGGTTGGGGCCAACCGTTCGTCGCGGGACAGGCCCACCCGGCGACGGGCGTCATCCGCTGGCCGAGAGACGAGGGGATTCGGCGCACCGGGCTCCGGCGGCGGCCTAGCCTTGATCAGGAGGTAAGGGGTCTGATGTCCGACATCGAAGCGCTGCTCGCGGAACTGCGGAGCCTGCCGGCGACCCCGGCGTCCGGCCCGGGGGACATCGAGGCGCTGCTCGCCACGGTCAAGAGCGCCGCGGGGCGCTGGGCGGATGTGCTGTACGAGATCCGGCAGTCGGCCCAGGGGCTGGTCGGCCCGCGCGCCGAGGCGGCCCTCGAAGTCGCCTTCCGCCGGGCGGAGGAGTCGTACGTCGAGCTGGAGATCGCGCTCAAGGACTGCGGCCGGCGGCCGGGCCCCTGACAACTGCCTGCTCAGAACAGGTGGATGGCCAGATGACTCAGCGGCAGGCCCAACTGCCAGGCGGGCATCCATATCTGTTCGCCCTCGTCGACGCACGCATCCAGCGGATTCGCCGGGTGCCACGGTTCCGTGTCCCCGAGGTCGGCGGCGAGCAGTTCGGTCTGCCGCAGCCACTTCCATGAGTCCCGTGCCAGGGCGAGATCCGGATCGGGTCCGCCGCCGAGCTGCCGCTCCCGCTCGCCGCGTGCGTCGAGTCTCTCCCGTGCCCAGGCCGGCCAGGGATGTCCGTACGCGGTGAGGTTCAGCCACTCCTCGATCCTGGACACCGCGCGGACACCGGCGAGTTCGTCCGAACCGTCACAGAGGTAGATGGTCAGCGCCAGCGTCTCGCGGCCCGCCCGGTATTCGAGCGAGCCGCCCTCGACGAGGGCGCCGGTGCGGAGCATCTCGTCGGCGATGTACTCGGCGCAGAGCCATGCCATGGGGACTGCCAGCGCGCCTCCGCTGGTGCCGTTCGTGCTCTCGGGCTGCAACCTTCCCACCTTCTTCCGGACGACGTCGTGTGCCGACTCGGAGACGAGCCTCCACCGTGTGACACGGCTGGGGGCGCATCTTTACTCAACTTCACCGTGAGGTTTCGCATACTGTCGCCCCTTGGCCGTGGCCCCAGGGAGACAGGGACACCGGCGGGACATCAGGGGCGCACGTGACTGCGCCGCCGAGGTTTGGAGTCCGCCATGTGGCGGGTACGACGACGCCCGCTCCGGAAGGGAGCGGGCGGCTCGTGCCGTACGGCAGGCGTCTCAGTGAGGATCGCGTCCGATGAGTCCGAGGAGCCGGTCCTGGAGGGGAGCGTCCTCGGGGACGGGCACCTCGGGGCCGAAGACCTCCACCCCCGGACCGAACGCGCCGGGCGTCCGGAACTTCTCCATCACCTCGGCCGGGATCGCGGAGGTGCCGCGCCACATCCGCTCCACGTCGTCGGCGGGCATCGTCTCGTCCTGCCCGGTGGCTCGCGCCAGGTCCCAGCCGTGCAGCACCAGGTCGTCACTGATGACCCGGTCGATGTGCTGTTCGGCCGTCAGCGGCCCGCTGGGTGTCTCGCAGGGAGCCGCCGCGAGTTCGGGGTCATCGAGCACGGCCTCGACATCGGCGCGTGCGGCCCGGAACGCGGCGAGGGGGTCCTTCTCGACGGACGGTGCGCGGGAGGGACGGCGGTCGAGCGGGCGCAGCATGACGCCGTGCATCACGACGATGTGTCCGACGACGTCCCGGGCGGACCAGCGGGCGCACGGCGACGGGTTGTCCCACTGCTCGGGCCGGACGGCGGCGACCTTGCTCTCGAAGTCGTCGGCGTGTCTGCGGTATCGGTCGGCGATGTCGGTCATCGGCCGGGTTCCTCTCAGCCGTCGGGGGTGGCGAGCGCGTGGCGCAGGGCGGCCAGGGCATCTTCGTCGGTGACACCGAGGTTCCTGGCGGCGACGGCGAAGTGGCGGGCGTGGTCGGCGAGCCGGGTGGCGGCGTCGGGGCCGGTCGCGACGGCGGCGACGCGGGTGCCGGAGCCGCGCCGGCTGTGCACCAGCCCGGCCGACTCGAGTTCCCGGTAGGCGCGGACCACGGTGTTGTTGGCGAGACCGAGGTCGGAGGCGAGCTGGCGCACCGGAGGCAGCTTCTCGCCCTCGCGCATCCGGCCGACCGCGATGAGATCGGCGAACTGCTGTCTGATCTGCTCGTACGGAGGCACGGGTGTGGCCGGGTCGACCCGGATCGTCAGGCCGGCGGCAGTCACGGGCGTTCCTTGATGTACGCCTGCGGCAGCAGGAGGGCGCTCAGGCACCAGCCGGCGGTCAGTACCGAGACGAACGCGACGATTCCGAGGGCCCAGAAACTCACGGTCTCCATCCAACCACCACAGCTCAGGCTGAGCATCGCGGTCGCCATGGTCAGCGACACGGCGAACAACGGTGCTGCCGTCAGCAGACCCCACGCGCCGACCGTGGCGCGCGCTCTGATCCGGCGCCGCTCGTCGTCGGCCGCTCGCATCGTGATGCGCCGCAGTGTCGCGGCGCACACCACGGTCCCGACAGCGAGTCCACCGAGCACCGGCCAGGCGTAGTACGGCCCGGGCCAGGGCCCCACCAGCTGGTCCCGTCCGTCGCAGGCGACGGCGACGGCGCGGCCCGCGTGCCCGGTGGCGTCGGTGGAGGCGGTGGCGACGGCGACGACCAGGAGGACGACGAGCAGCAAAGCCTGCACGAGCAGGGTCGACGAAAGCCCGCGCGGGACGTGGTCACGTATCCGGCGGGGCGCCGCCGAGGCCTGCCGTACTCCGCGCGCCGCCGGATGGGCGACCACGTCCGCGAGAAGCACTCCGCCGACGGCGCAGATACCGAGCACGGGGATGGCGTAGAGCAGGTCGACGTCGGACTCGGGGCTGAAGGTGACGAGATTGTTCACCACGACGCCTGCGGCGAGCCCTGTCCAGCGGACCGGGGTGTCGATCCAGTTGCGCCAGTCGGTGCGGAACTCCCGAATGGTGGACATGCGAACCCCCTGATGACCGGCCATGCGTATCAATCACTTGAGACAATCTGTCGCCTGGGGAGCAACTGTGTCAAGCGATTGATACACCCGGCCGGGTTCAGCGACTCATGGCCGGGCGTGGGCGCGCATAGCCGGGGAGGCAGCGGGCGAGGGCCCGCAGCGCGTAGTACGAACGGGACTTGACCGTCCCCGGCGGTATCCCGAGCGACTCCGCGGCCTCGTTGACGCTGAGTCCCTCGAAGTAGATCCGGACCAGCACCGCCTGGTGCTCGGGGCTCAGGGACTCGACCGCCGCGCGGACGTCGAGGGCGGCGACGGCCGTCTCGGTGACGTCCGCCGGATCCGGGGTGGTGGCGAGGACCCCGTCGCCGATCTCGGTGGGGCGGGCGAGACGGGAGCGGCGTGCGTCGATGGCGAGGCGGCGGCCGACCGTGAAGAGCCACGGGCGCATCGACTCGTACGGACCCTCGAAGGCCTCCGGGTGCTGCCAGGCGCGGACCAGGGTCTCCTGGAGCAGGTCCTCCGCGCGCTGCTGGTCCCCGTAGGTGAGGCCCTGGAGGAAGCTGAGCAGTGCGGGGCCGTGCTCGCGTTGCAGGTCCGCCATGGCCCGCTCGTCGGTCGTCGCGGAAGCGGTCACGGTTGCCGTCGCCATTGCCAACACCCTTTCGCGCGGAGGTCGCTGCTACGTGGCGTATACGAACGCATCCGGGCGCGAAGGGACAGACGGCGCACCACTGTCTTCGGCGAGCGGTCGCTCGGAGCGACGAATGGTGCGGTGAGCGGGTGGCCGGATACCGACGGCCGGTGAACCGGCCCGGGACAGGGCTCGGAATGAGCCCGGGATCAGGTCCGATCCGGTGACCCGCGCGGCCGGGTCGCTTGACGCGCCCGGGCCCGAACGATGCATTCGGTGTGCCGCTGTCACGCCGGTTCGCATTGGTCGGGAGCACTCCATGACACGCCGCCCGCTACAGGGCCCCACCCCGCTCGCGACGCCGCTCGCGCGACGGGGAGCGACGGCGCTCGCCGCCGTCCTGCTCGGGGCGACGGCCGCCTGCGCCGGGCCGGGCCCCTGGTCCGCGGACGGTCGCTCCGAGCGCCCCGCGCCCGCGGCCGCCGGCGGCGCGGCTCCCGCTCGCGGCTTCACCCTCGTCGTGGGCGGTGGTGTCCTGCCGCACGACGCGGTCGTCCGACAGGCCCGCGCCCGCGGCGACGGCTACGACTTCCGCCCCGTGCTCGCCGGTGTCCGGCCGGTCGTCTCCGCCGCGGACCTGGCGATCTGCCAGCTGGAGACGGTGTTCGGGACGGTCGAGGAACAGGGCGGCGACGAGCGCGGCCGCTCGGCCGTCACCTCCCCGCCCGAGCTCGCGAAGAACCTCGCGGCCATCGGCTACGACGCCTGTTCCACGGCCTCCGACCACGCCTTGGCGGACGGCGCCGCAGGCGTCGAACGCACGCTGGACGCTCTGGACACCGCCGGCATCGGACACACCGGCACCGCCCGTACCGCCGCCGAGGCACGCGAGCCCGCGTGGCTGAAAGCAGGCGGTGCCAGGGTCGCCCAGCTGGCCTACACCTACGGCCTGGACGGCGACCGGCACCCCGGGGCACAGCCCTGGGCGGTCGCGCTGATCGACGAGGAGCGGATCGTCGCCGACGCCCGGGCCGCCCGGAAGGCCGGCGCGGATGTCGTCCTCGTCAGCCTGCACTGGGGCACCGCGTGGCAGACCGCCCCCGACGAACGGCAACTGGCGCTCGCCGACGCCCTCACCGCCTCGAAGACCGCGGGCCGCCCGGACATCGACCTGATCGTGGGTGCCCACGCGCATGTCCCGCAGCCGTACGAGAAGGTCAACGGCACCTGGGTGGTCTACGGGACCGGCGACCAGCTCGCCGGAGCCGGAGCCGGAGCCGGAGCCGGTCCCGGTCCCGGCCGCGACCGGCAGCGCGACCCCCGCGCCAACCAGGCGACCCTAGGCCGCTTCACCTTCGCGCCCCCCGCCCGGCCCGGAGAACGCTGGGAGGTGGCGAAGGCCGAGTTCGTCCCGCAGTGGACGGACGCCGCGGGGCGTGTGGTGAACACGGCGGACGCATCGTCGAAGGACGCGGACCGTCACGACCGCGAGCAGGCGAAGGATGCCGTCAGCGCTGCCGTGTTCAGCCGCGGCGCGGCTGAACACGGTCTGACGATGGGCCGCTGAGCGGGCGAGGGCACCTGAGCCCCCGGCCAAGCACGACCGCCCGGCGCGCGGTTCCTCAGCGCAACCCCTTCTCCTGCCCGGTGTTCTGAGACGTCGCCAGATCCGACTTCCGGTAGGAGTACGCGAAGTAGATGACCAGGCCGATCAGCAGCCACACCGCGAAGCGGACCCATGTGTGCCAGGCCAGGAAGGTGATGAGCCAGATCGAGAACACCACACCGATCGCCGGGACGAAGGGCATGCCCGGGCAGCGGAACGTACGCGGCAGATCGGGTCGCCGATAGCGCAGCACGATGACCGCCACACACACGACCACGAAGGCGAGCAGAATGCCGATGTTGGTCAGTTCCGCCGCCTCGCCGATCGGCAGGAAACCGGCGATCGCCGCCGACGCCACACCGACGATCCAGGTCACGCGGGTCGGCACATGGCGTGTCGGATGCGTCTTGGCGAACCACTTGGGCAGGAGTCCGTCGCGGCTCATCGAGAACCAGACACGGGTCACGCCCAGCATGAACGTGAACATGACGGTGAGGATGCCGATGATGGCGCCGACGGCGATGACGTCCGCCAGACCGCCCAGGCCGACCGACTTGAAGGCCGTCGAGAAGCCGCTCTCCGGGTCGATCTCCGTGTAGTTCTGCATACCCGTCAGCACCAGGCACGCAAGGACGTACAGCACCATCGAGATCGCCAGCGAGTACAGGATCGCCTTCGGCATGTGGCGCTGGGCGTCCTTGGACTCCTCGGCCGCCGTCGACATGGCGTCGTAGCCGAAGACCGCGAAGAAGACCGTCGCTGCGCCGGTGAACGCTCCGCTCACCCCGAACGGGAAGAACGGGTTGTAGTTCGCGGTCTCGATGTGGAACACGCCGACACCGATCACCAGCAGCACGACCAGGACCTTCAGCACCACCACGACCGTCTCGAAGCGGGCCGCGTTCTTGATGCCGAGGGTGAGGAGATAGGCGATCAGCAGGCACAGGATCGCGGCGAACAGGTCGATCCGGTGTCCGTCACCCGTGCCGGGCGCACCCAGCATCCAGTTCGGCAGCTCGGCACCCGTCTCGCCGAGCAGGAAGTTGAAGTACCCCGAGATGCCGATGGCGACGACCGCCACGATCGCCGTGTACTCCAGCAGGAGATCCCACCCGATGAACCAGCCCGCCAGTTCGCCGAGTACGGCATAGCCGTAGGTGTACGCCGACCCGGCCTTCGGAATGAGCCCCGCGAACTCGGCGTAGGAGAAGGCCGCGGCCGCACTCGCCACCCCGGCGATCAGGAACGAGATGAGGACCGCGGGACCCGCCGTGCCGTTGGCGACCGTGCCCGCGAGGGTGAAGATGCCGGCTCCGATGATGCCGCCGACACCGATCGCGGTCAGCTGCCACAGGCCGAGCGTTCTGGTGAGCTGTTCGGCCGTGCCGCCTTCCTCGATACGTTCGATGGGCTTGCGCCGCAGTACGCCCTGCCCTGACCACAGGCCTGCCATGACTCACCTCTCCGAAGGTCTGGTGGGACCGATGGCGGCTCATGATGGTGCAGGCCCGGCAGGGACGGAAGACGCCGGGCGGAATCCGGAGCCGAGCGCTCCGCAGTGACCACCGGACGGCCGAACGGGAGGTCAGGGAACGACGGTGACCGGCCAGCGTCCTGCCTTGACCAGCCGCACCGCCACCGAGCCGATGAAGCGGTGACCGGCCGACTCCGACGCCCCGACGACCACGGCGTCCGCCTTCAGCTCGTCGGCGGCCTTCACCAGGCCGCTGTAGGGATCGCCGCGGAAGGTGTGGAACTCCCAGCGCACCTCCCAGATCTCCCGGACGCGCTCGGCGGCCGACCGGATCTCGGCCACCAGCCCCTCCGCTATCTCCTCGGTGGTGTCCGCGACCGGCACCCCCAGTGCCGCGCCGGTCGACATCACCGGCTGGACGTACACCACCGCCAGCAGGGCGTTCTGGCGGCGGGCCAGGCCACTGGCGTACGCCGCCGCCCGCAGGGAGGAGTCGGAACCGTCCACACCGGCGACGATGACCTTCGGGCCGTCGGTGCCGCGTTCGAAACGGTGAGGTCGCTGCTCAGTCACACAGCCGAGGCTATCCGCTCCCGAGAGGCGGGCCGTGGCCGGTCTCCGTACAGTCTGATCATGAGTGTCACCGTGCAGGAGCCCTCTCAGGCACGCGGCCCCTTGCTGAGCCGGGTCCCGAACGCGTTCGCGATCTTCTTCGGCCTGCTGGGTGTCTACTGCATCCTCATCTCGCTCATCCCGCCCCTGCGCCGCCTGCTCGCGCCCGTCTCGCGCTTCGTCGACCAGGTCGCCGTCCCCGTCAGCGCGAACCTCGCCTACGCCGTCTTCCTGCTGCTGCTCGCCGCGGCCGTCGGTGCCCGCAAGAAGACCGCCTGGTGGCTGGTGGTCGTCTATCTGTCGCTGGTGCTGCTCACCGACATCCTGGGCGTGGCCTTCGACCGCGAATGGGGCTGGGTCGCCAACCTGGTGCTGTGTGCACTCGCGCTGGGCGTGCTCGTCGCGGCCCGCGGAGAGTTCTACGCCAGGACCAGACGCGGGTCCCTGCGCCGAGCCCTGATGGTCCTCGTCCTCGGGCTGGCCGCCGGCGTCCTCGCCGGCTGGGGGCTCGTCGAGCTGTTCCCCGGCTCCCTGCCGCGGTCCCAGCGGCTGGTCTGGTCCGCCAACCGGGTGCTCGGCGGGCTGGCCTCCGCCGGCCAGTTCGACGGCACCCCACCGCGCGGGCTCTACTTCCTGCTCGGTCTGTTCGGCGCGATCGCCCTGCTCTGCGCCGCGGCCACGCTCTTCCGCTCGCAGCGCATGGAAGCCGCTCTGCACGGCGACGAGGAGGACCGGATCCGCGCCCTCCTCGGCGCCTACGGCTCCCAGGACTCGCTCGGCTACTTCGCCACCCGCCGCGACAAGGCCGTCGTCTTCTCGCCCAACGGCAAGGCCGCGGTCACCTACCGCGTCGAGACCGGCGTGGCGCTGGCCAGCGGAGACCCGGTGGGGGACCACGGTGCCTGGCGGCAGGCCATCGACGCCTGGCTGGCGGTGGCCAAGCGCCACGCCTGGGCACCGGCCGTGATGGGAGCGTCCGAGGACGGCGCGAAGATGTTCGCCCGCGCCGGGCTCGGCGCGATCCAGCTCGGTGACGAGGCGATCCTCCAGGTCGCCCGGTTCGACCTGAACGGCCGCGACATGCGGGTCACGCGGCAGGCCGTCAACCGGGTCAAGCGCACGGGGGCGACCACGCGCATCCGCCGGCACTCCGCCCTCACCGACGAGGAGATGCGGCGCGTCGTCGACAAGGCCGACGCCTGGCGGGACACCGAGACCGAACGCGGCTTCTCCATGGCGCTCGACCGGCTCGGCGACCCCGCCGACGGCGACTGCCTTCTCGTCGAGGCCTTCGACGGCGAAGGCCGCCTGACCGCCCTGCTCTCCTTCGTGCCCTGGGGCAGGGACGGCATCTCGCTCGACCTGATGCGCCGCGACCGCGCCGCACCCAACGGCGTCATGGAGTTCATGGTCGCCGAACTCTGCGGGGAGGCCGCGAAGCTCGGCGTCCGCCGCATCTCCCTCAACTTCGCCGTCTTCCGCTCGGCCTTCGAGGAGGGCGCCCGCATCGGTGCGGGCCCCGTCCTGCGGATGTGGCGCAGACTGCTGCTCATCTTCTCCAAGTGGTGGCAGCTGGAGGCGCTCTACCGGTCGAACGTGAAGTACCAGCCGGATTGGTTCCCCCGCTTCCTCTGCTTCGGTGACGCCGGTTCACTGGCCCGGGTCGGTCTCGCCTCGGGCATCGCCGAGGGCTTCGTGTCCGTCCCGAGCCTGCGGAAGCGCTTCGGCCGCGGCCGGCCGGGCGCCCGCACCGGCGTCACCAAGCCGGTCACCACCGAGGGCCTGCCCGCCATCGAGGCGCTGGGGCTCGTGGGCCCGGACTCACCGGCGGAAGAGGGAGAACGGCGGCTGCCCGACCAGGTGCGCGTCCGCCACAGCAAGCTGGAGCGGCTGCGGGAGGCGGGCACCGATCCGTACCCCGTCGGCGTCCCCCTGCGCACCGACACCCTCGCCGCGATCCGCGCCGCTCACCCCGCTCCGGTACCCGGGAGCCGGACGGGCACCACGGTGACGGTCGCGGGCCGGGTCATGGTCGTACGCGACCTCGGCGGCGTGGTCTTCGCCGTCCTGCGCGACTGGTCCGGTGACCTTCAGCTCGCCTTCACCCGGGACGGTACGGGGGCCCAGGTGCTGGGGTCCTTCACCTCCGACATCGACATCGGCGACCACATCACCGCGACCGGCGAGGTCGGCGCCAGCGACAAGGGCGAGCTGTCGGTCTTCGTGACGGACTGGCGGCTGACCGGCAAGTGCCTGCGCCCGCTGCCCGACAAGCGGCGCGGTCTGGCCGATCCCGAGGCCCGTGTCCGCCGCCGCTATCTGGACCTGGTGTCGAGCCCGGACGCACGGGATGTCGTACGCCGGCGTTCCACCGCGGTCCAGGCACTGCGTCAGGGGCTCCTGGAGCGCGGCTACCTCGAGGTCGAGACGCCGATGCTCCAGCAGATCCACGGAGGCGCCAACGCCCGCCCCTTCACCACCCACATCAACGCCTACGACCTCGACCTGTATCTGCGTATCGCGCCCGAGCTGTATCTGAAGCGGCTGTGCGTCGGCGGTATGGAGAAGGTCTTCGAGATGGGCCGTACCTTCCGCAACGAAGGCGTCTCCTACAAGCACAACCCCGAGTTCACCATGCTGGAGGCCTACCAGGCCTTCGCCGACTACGACGTGATGCTCGATCTGACCCGGGAACTCATCCAGGGAGCGGCGACCGCGGCCTTCGGCTCGCCTGTCGCCCACAAGGCGGACCGCGACGGCAAGCTCGTCGAACACGACATCTCCGGCCCGTGGCCGGTCAAGACGCTCTACGGAGCGGTGTCCGAGGCGCTCGGCGAGGAGATCGACGCCGACACCGAGGAGACCGCGCTGCGCCGGCTGTGCGACGGGGCGGGTGTGCCGCACACACCCGACGACACCCGCGGCGACGTGATGCTGGAGATGTACGAGCGCCTGGTCGAGGAGCGGACCGTGATGCCGACGTTCTACAAGGACTTCCCGACCGATGTCTCGCCGCTGACCCGGCAGCACCGGCGCGACCCGCGGCTCGCGGAGCGGTGGGACCTGGTCGCCTTCGGCACGGAACTGGGCACCGCCTACTCCGAGCTGACCGACCCGGTGGAACAGCGGCGCAGGCTCACCGCTCAGTCCCTGCTCGCGGCGGGTGGCGACCCGGAAGCCATGGAGATCGACGAGGACTTCCTGGACGCGCTGGAGTACGCGATGCCGCCGACCGGGGGACTGGGCATCGGCGTCGACCGGCTCGTCATGTTCCTCACCGGACTGACCATTCGCGAGACTCTGCCCTTCCCTCTCGTACGCCGGAACTGATCTCGTCCGTCCGTCCGAACAGCCCGCCTCGAACGGGTACTTTCGCGACCGCCCGCGTGTTGATACGGCGTGCCGGACAAGAGCCGTGCGAGCAGTTGGTCATGAAAAAGGATCAGATGCTTCCGGGGCGTCGGTCGGCGCTCCGCATCGTCGCCTGTCTCGGCGCTGCCGCCACGGCGGGGCTGCTCGTCACCGAACGGTCGGGGACATCGGGCGGGGCGGCCGCCACCCGCCCGGCAGGCGGCCCCCAGATCGCCTCCGGCCCCCGGGCGGCCACCGGTCCGTCCGTCCGGGCATCCGCGTACCGGCTGCAGCCCATGACGGCGTACGCCCCGCCGAGGTACCGGCGGGCCCTGCCGCCGGTGCGTCAGCGCCCGTTCCTCAGGATGTCGGAGGCCGGCCGGACCATGGTCCTGACCTTCGACGACGGCCCCGACCCGCGCTACACCCCGGACATCCTGCGCACCCTGCGCGAGTACGACGTGCGCGCGATGTTCTTCGTCTGCGGCGAGATGGCCACCGACAACCGTGATCTGCTCCGCAGGATGGCCGACGACGGTCATGTGGTGGGCAACCACTCCTGGTCCCATCCGCTGATCACGAAGCTGCCGCCGTCCGGCATCCGCAGCGAACTGGGCCGCACCAGCGAGGTGATCGACGACGTGCTCGGCAGACCCCCGCTCTGGTACCGGGCCCCCTTCGGGGCCTGGAACAAGCACTCCTTCGAAATCGGTGCCGAACTCGGCATGGAGCCGCTGGCCTGGACGGTCGACACGCTCGACTGGACCGAGCCCGGCACGAGGACGATCGTGCGCCGGGTGATGGAGGGTGCCGGGCCCGGAGTGGTGGTCCTCTCGCACGACGCCGGCGGCGACCGCGCGCAGAGCGTGGCCGCCCTGCGCAGCTATCTGCCGAAGCTGCTGGACGACGGGTACCGGATCACGGTCCCCCGGCGCTGAGCGGCTCGCGGCGGCTGCCCGAGGCGCAAGGCGCCGGAGGTCAGAGGGACTTGACCATCCGTGCGAACACGACGACGTTGCCGTCGTAACCCTGCGTCTTCGAGTAGCCGCCGCCGCAGGTGATGACCCGGAGCTCGGCGTAGCCGGTGTCGCCGTAGACGCGGCTGCCGGGGAAGTTCTCCTTGGAGAACACCTCCACGCCGTACACCTCGAAGACGGCCGTCTTGCCGTCGAACCGGCTCACCTCGATACGTCCGCCCTTCTCGAGCGAACCGAGGCCGTAGAAGACGGCCGGGCCCGAGAGGTTGTCGACATGGCCGACGACGACCGCGGTTCCGCGCTGGCCGGGGGCGACACCGTTCTGGTACCAGCCGGCCATGTTCGGATCCTCGGGCGGCGGTGCCTCGATCCAGCCGTCGGGGTCCAGGCCGACGTTCATGAGCGGGGCGTCGACGTCGATCGAGGGGATGTGCAC
Source organism: Streptomyces sp. NBC_00306 (assembly GCF_036169555.1). Classification (GTDB taxonomy): domain Bacteria; phylum Actinomycetota; class Actinomycetes; order Streptomycetales; family Streptomycetaceae; genus Streptomyces; species Streptomyces achmelvichensis. Next base: position 7,164,354 of record NZ_CP108032.1, read on the forward strand.
CCGGGCCGCGGGGGCGTAGCTGAGGGCCTTCGGGGTGAGGAGGGGGGTGAACGTTTCGCCGCTGGGCCGGGCGAGTGACGCCGCCGCGGCCGGCTGGGGCGGACCCAGGCCGACGTCGACCCCGTTTTTCATCATCGCGATCCCCGTGAGCATCACCAGGGCCACCACGCCCCAGGGCGAGCGTTTCCTCGACACCGAGCCGTTGTAGTCCTCGCCCATGATTCTCCCTTTTGTCATCTTTTCCAGGCGCCTGTAGGCACGCTAAGTGAGCGTCACGGGACTGGCGAGGAGGGAAGAGCGAACGGGTGGCGAGGGCCAGTCGGCGTGACCCATCCGTGTCACCGGGCCGATAAAACTTCTGACGGTCTGTGACCTGCGGGTCCGTCAGTCGCGAGGGCGTGTCGTCGGCGTGTCGTCTCACCGGGGTGGACCAGCGCCGACATGCGGAGAAAGGTGCACACAGTGAGGGTTCGTCATGGAAGGCGTACTCGTCGAATTTCCCGGGGCGCCGCTTCGGAGCGTCTTCCGCTGGAGGTTCACGATGCGTGCTTCACGCACTCTCGCAGTGGCCGCGGCCGCGTGCGTGGCCGTCGGGCTGTCTGCCCCGCTGGCCGCCGCCGGCGGTGACAGCAACAACAATGACAACAGCCCGATCAGCGTCTCCGTCAACCCGCGGTCGGTCCACCAGGGCGGCACGCTGACGATCAGCGTCCGGGGCTGCAGCCGGGGCGGCACGGTGACGTCCAACGCCTTCCGTCAGGTCCACCTCTCGGAGAACCGCGGCGGTATCGCGACGGCGATCGCCCGGATCAACGACAACGCCTCGCCGGGCCAGTACAACCTGGCCGTCCGGTGCAACAACACTGCCGGTAACAAGGGCAGCAGCAACAACTACCACGGGAACGACAACGACCGCGGTAACGGCAACGACCGTGGTAACGGGAACGACAACGACCGCGGTAACGGCAACGACAACGGTCGCGGTAACGACAACGGCGGCAACAACAACCAGGGCAACAACAACCAGGGCAACAACAACGGCAACGGGAACCACAACAACGGCAACAACCAGGGCAACAACAACAACAACCAGAACAACAACAACCACAACAACGGCAACAACCAGGGCAACAACCAGAACAACAACAACAACTTCAATAACAACAACAACTTCAACAACAACAACCAGACGGTGGCGACGGCGCAGTTCACCGTTCTCACGGGCAGGGGCGCGCAGGGTGGTCTCGGCGGCTCGGTCGCGCCCAGCTCGGCCGAGATGGCGGTCGGAGCGGGCCTCGTCGTCACGGCGGCCGTCGGCGGCACGCTGTTCATCGCCCGTCGCCGCCGCACGATCAGCGGCAAGGCCTGACCGGCCGAACCTCCCCGGTCGAGCTGAACCGCCCGTCGCCCCGAGTCCTGGCCAGGACTCGGGGCGACGGGCGTTGACGGTACGGGGGGAGTGGCGTGCCGGTCAGTGCCGGCGGTCGGCCACCCGCCTGCGGAGTACGAAGACGGTCGCGGTGGCGGCGGCCAGGACGAGTCCGGCGCCCGCGGCGATCTCGCCGCGGTCCAGGCCTCCGACACTGCCGCCGAGCCCGCCCTGGACGCCCTGAGGCGTCGTGGTGACGGTGGAGCCGGTCGTCGGCGTGGAGCGGCCGCCCGCGATGGTGAGGTTGAAGGTGCCCCGGTCGTTGCCGCAGTTGAACTGCACGGAGTACTGGGCACCCGGCCTGGCGTCGGAGTCCACCACGGCGGAGGCGGAGGTGCCGGGCTGAATGGTCACGGCGTCGAAGACGCCGGACGAGGCATAGGCCGTGGTGTCGCAGCCGCTGGCGGACAGATTGACCCGCCCGCCCGCGGAGACCGTCGAGGGGCTGACGGTGAAAAGCGGCGAGGTCTGCTTGGCGTCGTCGTCGGCCACCGCGAAGGGGGCGGCCAAGGCGAGAGAAGCCGCTCCCAGCAGAGTGGCTGTTGCGGCACGTATCGCGCGCATGGTGAATCCTCCGGTCCCCGAGGAGCAGGCGCGGAACCGATTTCCACAAAAGGCAGAGAATGCCCCTCGATGAGCGAAACGCTAGGAGTGAGGGGTGCGCGCCGCGATCGCTGTCCGGCGAATGGGTTATTCGTTCCCCCGGCTGGAGGACATCTGAGCGTGTCGCACGGTCCCGGCCGGTGCCGGATGGGAAAGGGGGTCCCGCTGCCCGCTGCCCGCTGCCCGCTGCCCGCTGCCGCCGGTGCGGGGCCCTCACGGTGTGACAGGTGCAGCGGGTGGGGCGGATGAGATCGAGCCATTCCGCGCGGAGGCATGCCCGCCGCCTACGGAACGCGGACGTTCACATCGGCGCTCCGGAAGATTTTCTCAGCCTCGTTGAACACTGAGCGGCTCCCTGTCCGTACCTAGAGCCATGAACGGCGCACCCAGGCGTCGCAACAGGCTCAGAGGACAACAGGAGTGGACATGAACACCTGGCGTAACGCCTCGCTCGCGGTGACTGCGGCGGCCGTACTCGCGCTGACGACGGCGTGCGGTCAGGAACAGGGTACGCAGACGCCCAACGGTCAGGCCGTCGGCGCGGCCAACCCGGCAGGCCAGCAGCCCGGCAGTGGCGGATACGGATCCGACTACGGTTCCGGCGCCGGTTCGAACGCTCAGGGAGCGGCGGCCAAGCCGGCCGGCCAGCTCGCCGTCTGGGACAGCAAGCAACTCGGCAAGGTCGTCACGGACAGCGCCGGTCTCACGCTCTACCGCTTCGACAAGGACACCGCCTCGCCGCCGAAGTCCAGCTGCGAGGGCGAGTGCGCCAAGACCTGGCCCGTGGTGGCGGCCGGCGGAGCCTCCGCCGCTCCCGGGATCGACGCCGCGCTGATCGGTGAGGTCACCCGGTCCGACGGCTCCAAGCAGCTCACCATCGGCGGCTGGCCGATGTACCGCTACGCCAAGGACACCAAGGCGGGCGACGCCAAGGGTCAGGGCGTCGGCGGCACCTGGTACGCCTCCGCCCCCGACGGAAAGAAGGCGGGCGGCGGCGCGGCGGCCGGCTCCGGTGGCGGTGCGGACTACGGCGACGGCGGCGCCGAGGCCGGCGGTCAGCCCGCCGACCAGGCGGGACTGTCCACCCGCAAGGACGCCAAGCTCGGTGAGATCGTCGTCGACAAGAACGGTATGACGGTCTACCGGTTCATGAAGGACAGCGCATGGCCCATGAAGACGGCCTGCACCGGCGAATGCCTCAAGAAGTGGCCGGTTGTCGCCCCCGTCTCCAAGAACGACACCAAGGGAATCCTGAAGAAGGGCTTCGTCACCTTCGACCGCCCCGACGGCGTCAAGCAGCAGACGATCGACTGCTGGCCGATCTACACCTTCGCGGGTGACGCCAAGCCCGGAGACACCAACGGACAGGGTGTCGGCGGTACCTGGTACGTGGTGAGCCCGGAGGGCAAGCCGGTCGGAGCGCCCAAGTAGTCCCCACGCAGCGCCTCCGGCCTCAGCCGGCCCGTCTCACGCCCCCCGCGTGATGGCGGGCCGGTTGTCGTCGCGTTGTTGTGTGACCAAGAACGGACCGCGAATTTCCGTTTGGGCTCGCCCTCTTGGCGGGCGATCAGTAGCCTCGGCTCGAACAACTGGCCATGGACATGGCCGACTTCCCCCGTGGCGACTTGTTGGAGACATCGATGGAGCGTCCCGCCTGGGCCCCGCAGGGCATCGACATTTCGGTGCCGAGCGTGTCCCGCATTTACGACTACTACCTGGGCGGTTCGCACAATTTCGAGGTCGACCGGGAGGCCGCCCGCAAGGCGATGGAGTTCCTTCCTGGCCTGCCGAAGATCATGCAGGCGAACCGCGCCTTCATGCGGCGGGCCGTGCGATACGCGGTGAACGAGGGCGTCACACAGTTCCTCGACATCGGCTCGGGCATTCCGACGTTCGGCAACGTCCACGAAGTGGCCCAGAACGCCTCCGACGACGCACGCGTGGTCTACGTCGACCATGACCAGGTCGCCGTCGCCCACGGCCGGGCCGTGCTCGAAGGGAACACCCGGGCGACCGTGGTCTCCGCCGATCTGCGCAAGCCGCGGCAGATCCTGGACAGTTCCGAGGTCTCCTCGATGCTCGATCTGCGGCAGCCGGTGGCGCTTCTGCTGGTCGCCGTGCTCCACTTCATCGAGGACGCGGACGATCCGATCGCCGCGGTGACGGAGCTGCGGGAGGCCCTGGCGCCCGGCAGCCTCCTCATCCTCACCCACGCCTCGTACGACGGAGTCCCGGTGCCCGAGGAGCGGGCGGTCGGTGCCGTCGACGTCTACCGGGACATCCGCAATCCGCTGGTCATGCGTTCGCGCGAGGAGATCGCGCGATTCTTCGAGGGGTACGAGATGGTCGAGCCCGGTCTGGTGTCCATGCCCCTCTGGCGCCCCGACGCCCCCGCCGAGCAGGAGGACCCATACGCCTTTTCTGGCTTCGCCGGGGTGGGGCGCAGGGCGTGATGGCACCGTCGCAGGCGGCGGGTTCCGCGGCGGACCCGGACGGTCTCGAGGACAGACTCCGCAGGTTCGCGACGATATGGAGCCGCGCCGTCTTCCCCGTGACGGCGACCTCGCTGACCCGTATCGAGGTCGAGCAGCATCTGCTGCCGCTCGCACGGCAGTTGAGCGAGTCGCTGCACGGTCGCACCTTCGATCCGCAGGCCGCTCAGCGGATCGGCGTCGCCCTCGTCGACGCCCACTGCACCGATCCCGAAGCGCTCAGCCGCACCCTCGGCGTCATCGACTCCTATCTGGTGCTCTACTGCGGCAGCGGAGAGATCGAGCAGACGGCCGAGGAGAGCCGCGCGCGGTGCGCCCGGCTCCAGCACGCACTGGCCGCCGGTTTCGCGCAGGGCCTTCGCGAGCGCACACTCGCCGAGCAGGAGGCCATCGCACGCTCCTCGCTCCAGGCGCGCACGGACGCGGTCGAGGCGCTGCACGCCACCGAGACCCGGTTCCGCGCGGTCTTCGAGGGGGCGGCGATCGGTATCGGCATCGCCGACCTCGAAGGCAACATCCTCGAGGTGAACGGGACCCTGCTGCGCATGTTCGGCGGTCTCGAGAACCATGTGCGCGGCAAGAAGGTCACCGACTGGTCGCACCCCGAGGACCGGCCCCATGTCTGGCAGCTGCACCGGGAGTTGGTGAAGGGCGAGCGTGAGCACTTCCACGTCGAGAAGCCCTTCTACCGCAACGACGGCACCGTGCTGTGGACCAATCTGACGGTCTCCTTGCTGCGCGACCCCGACGGTCGTCCGCAGTACCAGCTCGCGCTGATGGAGGACACCACGGAGCGGCGGCTGCTCAACCTGCGGCTGCGCTACGAGGCCACGCACGACGCCCTCACCGGCCTGCCGAACCGGACGCTGTTCTTCGAGCGGCTGGAGAAGGCGCTCGCGGCGAGCGAGGGTTCCCGGTTCGGGCTGTGCTACCTCGACCTCGACGGCTTCAAGGCCATCAACGACAGCCTCGGCCACGCCGCCGGCGACCGGCTGCTGGTGGAGGTGGCCGACCGGCTGCAGAGCTGCGCCACCGCGCCGGGCGAGATGGTGGCCAGGCTCGGCGGCGACGAGTTCGTCGCCCTGACCACCGGACCCGACACCGAGAGCCAGGTCGACGAACTCGCGGCCCGCATCCTCGCCGTCCTCGGTTCGCCGATCCGGGTCGACGGGCGGGAGTTCACGGTCCGCGGCAGCATCGGTATCGTCGAGGGACCCGCCGGTGAGCGGACCACCGCCGAGGTGCTCCGGAGCGCCGACATCACGATGTACCGGGCCAAGTCGGCGGGCGGCAACCGCTTCGAGCTCGCCGATCCGGAGGCGGACGCCCGTGCGATCACCCGGCACGGGCTGACGACCGCGCTGCCCGCAGCGCTGGAGCGCGGCGAGTTCTTCATCGAGTACCAGCCGCTGGTGCACCTCGGCGACGGCACGGTGCACGGGGCCGAGGCGCTCGTGCGCTGGTGCCATCCGCAGCACGGGGTCCTCGGTCCCGACCAGTTCATCCCGCTCGCCGAACACACCGGTCTCATCGTGCCGCTCGGCCGCTGGGTGCTCCAGGAGTCCGTACGCCAGGCGAGGTACTGGCAGGAGCGGCACAGCGACGGTGGCCCGCTGCGGATCAACGTCAATCTGTCGCCGACCCAGCTCCACCACCCCGGACTGGTCGCCGACACCGTCGATGTCCTGGAACGCTCCGGGCTGGAACCGGGCGCACTGTGCCTGGAGGTCACCGAGTCCGCGCTCATCGGCGCGAACGAGGATCTGCTGAAGCCGCTGCGTCAACTCGCCGAGATGGGCGTCGACATAGCGCTCGACGACTTCGGTACGGGCTACTCCAACCTCGCCAATCTGCGCCGGCTGCCGGTCAGTGTCCTCAAACTCGACCGCTCCTTCACCCAGGGGATGCAGCGCCATCCTGCCGACCCGGTCGACCTGAAGATCGTCGAGGGCATCGTCACCCTGGCGCACAGCCTGGAGCTGGCCGTCACGGTGGAGGGCGTGGAGACCGGGGCGCAGGCGGAACAGCTGCGGGAGCTCGGCTGCGACACGGCCCAGGGCTGGTACTACGCCAGGCCTGGGCCGCCGGACAAGCTGCACGCGCTGTCGATGGCCGACGCGGTGTAGCGGGGGCAGCCGGCCGAGGGTCCCGCCGGTGCTTCGACCGCATCCTCGGCACCACCCGTCAGAGCACCGCTGCCCGTGAGCCGAACAGCACCTTCTGGAGCTCACGGGCCGCGCGCGGCGGTGCCACGTCGCTGCGGTGGGCCAGCGCGATGGTGCGGCGCAGCCCGGGAGGTGCCAGCGGTGTGACCCGCAGGTCGGGACCCGCGCGGCCGGCCACCATGCTGGGCACCACGGCGACGCCGAGACCTGCCCGTACGAAACCCAGCACGGCGTCCATCTCGCCGCCCTCGACGGTGAAGGCCGGCTCGAAGCCTTCGGCGCGGCATGCGGCCACGGTGAGTTCCCGCAGGTCGTAGCCGTGCCGGAACATCACCAGCGGTTGATCGCGCAGATCGGCGATGCGTACGGGGCTGCGCGGCGGCTTCGCCGTGGCCGCCGACACCACCACCAGGTCCTCCCGCAGCAGTTCCACGGTGGTCAGGGCGGGGGAGGCGGGCGGCAGCGGCAGGACGATCAGTGCCAGATCGAGTGCGCCGCGTGCCAGCTCGCGTACGAGGTCGTGCGAGCCGCCTTCCTCGATCAGCAGCTCGATCCCCGGATGCCGGTCGTGGAAGACGCGCAGGACGTCCGGGAGGAGGCCCGTGCACAGACTAGGAGTGGCTCCCAGCCGCACCCGGCCGCGCCGTAGCTGGACCAGTTCCTGCACCTCGTGCCGCGCGGTGTCGGCGTCAGCGAGGATGCGCCGGGCGAGCGGCAGCAGCGCCTCTCCGGCCTCGGTGAGCGCGATGTTCCCGCGGGCGCGGCTGAACAGGGTCGCGCCCAGCTCCTTCTCCAGCGCCCGGATCTGCTGGGAGAGCGAGGGCTGGGAGACATGGACGCGCTCGGCGGCGTGGGTGAAGTGCCGGGTCTCGGCGACCGCGACGAAATAGAGAAGCTGCTGGAACTGCATAGGTCCATGATAGGTGATGCCTATGGAGATCAGCAGAATCATGTCTTGGACCTCTGGATGTCTCCGGTCGTAGCTTTCTTCCCATGGCTCTGGCAACGCGGACGGACCGAAAACCGTCGCCCCCGCGCACCTTCTGGGGATCGACGATCGGCAAGAAGACGGTCATGGCCGTGAGCGGCCTGATCATGCTCGGGTATCTCGTCGCCCACGTCCTCGGCAACCTCAAGGTCTTCTTCGGGCCCGGCGAGTTCAACGGCTACGCGCATTGGCTCCGTACGCTGGGAGAGCCCTTCCTCCACTACGAGTGGGCGCTGTGGGGTGTCCGTCTCCTGCTGGTCGCCGCCGTGGTCGCGCACGCGGTCTCCGCGTACCAGCTCAGCAGGCGCGACATCAAGGCCCGGCCGGACCGCTACGTCCACCGGCGCAAGCGCGCGAGCTACGCCACCCGCACCATGCGCTGGGGCGGCATCATCGTCGCGCTGTTCATCGTCTGGCACCTCCTCGACCTGACCACCCTCACGGTCAACGAGCACGCACAGCCCGGCCATCCCTACGAGAACGTCGTCGCCACCTTCTCCACCTGGTACGGCAACGTCATCTACATCGTCGCGATGCTGGCCGTGGGCCTGCACATCAGACACGGCTTCTGGAGCGCGGCCCAGACGCTCGGCGTCGGCAACGCCGCCCGGGACCGCGCACTCAAGACCGTCGCAGGCGGGCTCGCGCTGGTGCTGACCGCGGGTTTCATCGCCGTACCCGTCGGCGTCATGACCGGAGTGGTGAAGTGACCATGAACTCCATCGACTACGCGGCCTTCACGACCGGTGATCCGATCGCCGACACCAAGGCACCCGAAGGACCCATCGCCGAGCGCTGGGACCGCCGCCGCTTCGAGGCCCGGCTGGTCAACCCCGCCAACCGCCGCAAGCACACGGTCATCGTCGTCGGCACCGGCCTCGCCGGCGGAGCCGCCGGCGCGACCCTCGCCGAACAGGGCTACCACGTCGAGCAGTTCTGCTATCAGGACTCGCCCCGCCGGGCCCACTCCATCGCCGCGCAGGGCGGCATCAACGCGGCCAAGAACTACCGCAACGACGGCGACTCGATCCACCGCCTCTTCTACGACACCGTCAAGGGCGGCGACTTCCGGGCGCGCGAGTCCAACGTGCACCGGCTCGCACAGATCTCCGTGGAGATCATCGACCAGTGCGTGGCCCAGGGCGTGCCGTTCGCCCGCGAGTACGGCGGGCTGCTCGACACCCGTTCCTTCGGCGGCGTCCAGGTCTCCCGCACCTTCTACGCCCGCGGCCAGACCGGCCAGCAGTTGCTGCTCGGCGCGTACCAGGCCCTGTCCCGGCAGATCGCCGCGGGCACGGTGAACCTGCACGCCCGCACCGAGATGCTCGATCTGATCGTCATCGACGGACGGGCCCGCGGCATCGTGGCCCGGGACCTGATCACGGGCGAGATCACCAGCCACTTCGCCGACGCGGTGGTCCTCGCCACCGGCGGCTACGGCAACGTCTTCTACCTGTCGACGAACGCCATGAACTCCAACGCCACCGCGGTGTGGCGCGCCCACCGGCGCGGCGCCCTGTTCGCCAACCCCTGCTTCACCCAGATCCATCCCACCTGCATCCCGCGTACCGGCGACCACCAGTCCAAGCTGACGCTGATGAGCGAGTCGCTGCGCAACGACGGCCGGATCTGGGTCCCGAAGGCACGCGGTGACCAGCGGCCGGCGAACGAGATCCCCGAGGACGAGCGGGACTACTACCTGGAGCGGATCTACCCCGCCTTCGGCAACCTCGTCCCGCGCGACATCGCCTCACGGGCCGCGAAGAACGTCTGCGACGAGGGCCGCGGCGTCGGCCCCGGCGGCCAGGGCGTCTACCTCGACTTCGCCGACGCCATCGGCCGTATGGGCCGGGCGAAGGTCGAGGAGAAGTACGGCAACCTCTTCGAGATGTACGAGCGGATCACCGCCGAGAACCCGTACGAGGTCCCCATGCGGATCTACCCTGCCGTGCACTACACGATGGGCGGACTGTGGGTCGACTACGACCTGCAGACCACCGTGCCCGGACTGTTCGCCATCGGCGAGGCCAACTTCTCCGACCACGGCGCCAACCGGCTCGGCGCCTCCGCCCTGATGCAGGGCCTCGCCGACGGCTACTTCGTCCTGCCGTCCACCATCAACGACTATCTGGCGCGCACACCCCTGGACGGTACGCCGGACGCGTCGCACCCCGCGGTCGCCGAGGTGCTCGCCGAGACCGAGGACCGGCTGAACCTGCTGCTCTCCGTGGACGGCGACCGCACCCCCGACTCCTTCCACCGCGAACTCGGTGAGCTGATGTGGGAGTTCTGCGGCATGGCCCGCACCGACGAAGGGCTGCGCAAGGCGCTCGACCGCATCCCGCAGATCCGTGAGGAGTTCTGGCGCCGCATCAAGGTGCCCGGTACCGGAGAAGAGTTCAACCAGTCCCTGGAGAAGGCGAACCGGATCGTCGACTACCTGGAACTCGCCGAGCTGATGTGCCTCGACGCCCTCCACCGCGCCGAATCGTGCGGCGGTCACTTCCGCGAGGAGTCCCAGACCGCCGACGGTGAGGCCGAGCGCAGGGACGACACCTACGCGTACGCCGCGGCCTGGGAGTTCACGGCCACCGGCCGGGCGCCCGTCCTGCACAAGGAAGACCTCGTCTTCGACTACGTCCACCCCACCCAGCGGAGCTACGCATGAAGCTCAACCTGCGCGTGTGGCGTCAGCACAGCGCCGACGCACCCGGCGCCATGGCCACCTACGAGGTCGACGGCATCTCCCCGGACATGTCGTTCCTGGAGATGCTCGACACCCTCAACGAAGAGCTCATCCTGCGCGGTGAGGACCCGGTCGCCTTCGACCACGACTGCCGCGAGGGCATCTGCGGTGCCTGTTCCCTGGTCATCAACGGCGACGCCCACGGGCCGGAACGCACCACCACCTGCCAGCTCCACATGCGCTCGTTCCGGGACGGCGACACCATCGACGTCGAGCCGTGGCGCGCCTCCGCCTTCCCCGTCGTCAAGGACCTGGTGGTGGACCGCTCGGCCTTCGACCGGATCATCCAGGCCGGCGGGTACATCACCGCGCCCACCGGAGCCGCACCCGAGGCGCATGCCACGCCGGTGCCCAAGCCGGACGCCGACTTCGCCTTCGAGCACGCCGAGTGCATCGGGTGCGGCGCCTGCGTCGCGGCCTGCCCGAACGGCTCGGCGATGCTCTTCACCTCCGCGAAGATCAACCACCTCAATGTGCTGCCGCAGGGCGCACCCGAGCGCGAGACCCGGGTGCTGGACATGGTGGCGACGATGGACGAGGAGGGTTTCGGAGGCTGCACCCTCACGGGGGAGTGCGCGACCGCCTGCCCCAAGGGCATTCCGCTGCCGTCCATCGCCGCCATGAACAAGGAGTGGCTGCGCGCGAACCGCAAGGTCCGGCGCTAGACCGCCTGCGGGGGTGCGGATCAGCCCGTGGGCGGCAGGGCCCGCATGTCCCCTCCGAAGTCCGTCCCGTAGTCGGGGACGACCACCCTCGCCGCGGGACTGAGCCGCCGGACCTCGGCGACGAACGCGTCCAGATCGATGGACGGGTCGCGCTGGGGCGGAGAGGCGAGCGGCTTCTCGAAGTTGTCCCAGTGCACGGGCACGACCGTCGCCGGGTGGTCGAGTGCCTCCAGCAGCCGGGGCAGATAGCGGTACGTGGACGGGGACGCGGGCGTCGCGGCCATCAGGACGTCCGGCCGCAGGCCCTGTGCCGACCGCTCGTCGAGGTCGCTCGCCCCCATGAGGAAGAGCGAGGGGCCGCCGTCCACCGTCACCTGGAAGGCGAGGGTGTCGCCCTCCGGCAGGTCGGAGATCGTCCGCGGTGCGCGGTGGGGCGGGGCGTTGAGGGTGCCGGGGGCGAAGTAGGAGTAGGAGGCGTTGCGGCTGTGCCGGCTGGACACGACCTCGACGCTGTAGCCGTCGAAGGCCAGCACCTCACCCCCCTTGACCACGCTGATCTGCGCCGCGTCGACACCGAGCGCCCGCAGCACGTGGTACGTCGTCTCGGTGCCGATGACCCGAGCGCCCGTGGACTTCGCGATATGGGGGACGTCGTTGATGTGGTCCCAGTGCGTGTGGCTGACCAGCACCACCTCCGGCCGCCCGGCGTGCCGGTCGACGAGCGCGTGGTCCGTCGTCAGTTTCGTCTTCGCGTCGAAACCGCCCTTCGGGCCGAACAGCCCCGTGGTGAAGCGGGTGATGTACGGGTCGAACAGCACGGTCCGGGCTCCGATGCCGATACGCCAGCCGGAGGTGCCCAGCCACCGCAGCACGGCCGTGCCCGCCCGCGGGGTGGAGGCGGCACGGGGCGCCGACGCTCCGCCCGGTCCCGTCGCCCCGGCGCCGGTGGCGGAGAGCAGCGGTGCGGCCGCACCCAGGGCCGCGCCCCGCAGCAGCGTGCGCCGGACGACCTCACGCCGTGAGCCGGTCTCTCGGTCACTCATGGATTCGCTCATACGACGCAGAAGATCAGCACCTCGCTCCGCCCGTCCAAGACCGGGAACGCCCGCCTGCCATACCCGTTGATGTATGAGGCCAGGTCAGGACGGGCGCGAAGAGGCCGTCGAGCGGAGGAAATCCACCGCGGTGCGCGCGGCGGTGCCGATCGCCACGTCCGTGCCGGTGCTGTTCGCCGCGAGGCCCGGAGTGCGGGCGAACACCGCGACCGCGTACCGCCGGCCGTCCGGATACTCGGCCACGCCCACCTCGTTGTGCAGCCCGGGCAGTGTGCCGGTCTTCGCGGACACGCGCACGCCGTCGCCGAAGCCCGCCGCCAGCCGGTGCCGGAACACCTGACGTGACATCAGCAGCCGTACCCGCGCGCAGGCTTGGGGTGGTCCTGCCGTATCACGCCAGATCATCCGCAGGAGCCGGGTCATCTCGCGCGGTGTGCTGGAGTTCGTGCGCCGCGGGTCGAGAGCGGCGAGGCGGTGCACCTCGTCGGCGGGCAGGGTGGGGAAGACGGCGGCGAACTCCCGCTCGTCACGCGCTCCGACGTCCGCCAGCATGGATTCCAGCACCTGCCGAGGCCCGCCCACGACGCGGGTCTCCACCAGGCCGAGCTCCTTGGCCAGCAGTCCGGGGGTGTCCCGGCCGACCCGGTCGAGCAGCAGGTCCGCCGCCGTGTTGTCGCTGACCGACATCGCGAAGTGTGCCAGGTCCCGCAGGGACAGCTCCACATCGTCCAGGCAGCCCGCGGTGCCCCAGCCGCCGAGCCGGTGGTCGGCGGTGATCCGTATCCGCTCACGGGGATCGAGGTGTCCGGCCACGGACTGCCGCGCGAACTCCAGCACCAGCAGCACCTTGAACACCGAGGCGAGGACGACCGGTTCGTCCGCGTCGCACCCGGCTCCGGCCGTGTCCCCAGGGCCCTCGTCCTCGTCGATGGATCGTGCGTGGAGCCGGCCCTCTGCCCCAGCGTCCCTGAACACGGAGCGCAGTCTCTCCTCGATCGGCATCCGGCCCCTCATTCGCCTCGGGAGTGTCCGCAAAGTATCGCCGTCCGCCCGCAGGGCGCCGCCAACCGGACGAGACGCAGCGGACAGGCCCTAGGCTCGTGGCGTGGATCTCTTGCGCCACCTGCGCATTTTCGTCGTCGTCGCCGAGGAGCTGCACTTCGGGCGGGCCGCCGAGCTGCTCGGCATGGCCCAGCCGCCGCTCAGCCGGTCGATCCGGCGGCTGGAGGACGACCTCGGTGCCGAGCTCTTCGACCGCACCCACCGGCAGGTGAGGCTCACACCGACCGGCGCCGTACTGCTCGACGAGGCACGGGACTTGCTGGCGCGGGAAGAGCGTACGAGAGCGCTCGTCCGACGGGCCCGCGACGGCGGTCTCGGCACGCTGCGTGCCGGTGTGCCTCCGGACACTCCGGCCGCGGCGCTCGGCGCGCTGCTCGCCGAGTGCGCCGAGCGGCTTCCCGGCGTACGGGTCGACCTCCAGGAGGTGACGACGGACGAGCAGCTCCGGCTGCTCGCCTCCGGCGGGCTGGACGCGGGGCTCGTGCACCGGCCGGTCGACGCCACCGAATTGCTGCTGGGCCCCGAGGTCCGGGTCGAATTGGGGGTGGTGCTGCCGCGTACCTCGCCGCTCACCCGGCTTCCCGAAGTGGGTCTCGCCGATCTGGCGGGCCAGGATCTGGTGCTGTTTCCGCGGGCGTCGGCGCCCGGTTGGTACGACCGGACGCTCGACATCTGCCGGGCCGCCGGCTTCGTACCCGGGCGCGTCCGGCACGCGCGCAACCCGGAGTTCCTCATCGGGCTGGTGTCCGCGGGCTGCGGAGTCGCCTTCGATCAGGGGCCGGTGGCGCGCAAGGAGCCGAGGGTGGCCTGGCGGCCGCTGGCCAACCGGCCCCTCGCGCAGCGGATCTGTGCCGTACGGCCGAGGCGGTCGCCGCACGCGGCGGCGCGTGCTTTCGGGGAGATCGCGGCCGGTGTCCTGTCGCGGGACACGGCGAGCGTGCTGCACGGCGAGAGCTCGTCGGCGGGCGGGGAGCCGCCCGGGGAACAGGAGCCGAGGCCCTGGTCCGTCGTGTTCGGCTGAGGAGCCGCGGCTCCGTCCAGGCATGTGTTCCGGACATGTTTCAGATGTGAGGACCGGCACAACTTCCGACCTTGCGCCGCAAATTCTTCACAAGAATGGCATGTTCACGGCGGAATGTTCGCCTCCACTCCGAAGTGACGGTCGCTGCGGAACAAGATCAATACTGTTCAACGCTGCACTTCGAATCAGGACATGTCCGCATGGTGGCCCTCCGTCCTCCGCCGACTTCGGCCCACGGCATCCCGCCCTGTAGTCATGGCAACGGCGGTCTGCCTGACCAACGGGCCGCCGTCCGACACAAGTACAGCCATATCTGGGGGGACACCCATGTCCAGAATCACCCGCCGCCAGGCCCTGACCGCTGCCACGGGCGCGGCTGCCGGCCTCGCGATCACCGGCGCCGCCCGGGCCTCGTCCGGCACCGGAGCGCATCCGGCCGGTGGCCGGGCCAAGCGCCCGGCCGACGGTCCCGCACCCTTCGACGAGGTCTACCTGGGACGCCGCATCCAGGGCGCACCCGCGCACGGGGGCCACGGCGGCCACGGCGGTCACCAGGCTCCCGCCGGCCAGGGGGGCCACGAGGGTCACGGCGGCTACCGCGTGCACATCGACGGCGAGGAACTGCATGTGATGAGCAACGCCGACGGCACCTGGATCAGCGTCGTCAACCACTACGAGCCGCACCCGACCCCGCTCGCCGTGGCCCGCGCCGCCGTCGCCGAACTCCAGGGCGCCGACCTCGTGCCCCTCGACCTCGTCTGATCCAGGAGACCCGCCATGACCGTACGCAAGAACCAGGCGATTCTCTCCGCCGACGAGAAGCGCTCTTTCACCAACGCCGTGCTGGAGCTCAAGCGCAGCGGCCGGTACGACACCTTCGTCACCACCCACAACGCCTTCATCATGGGTGACACCGACACCGGTGACCGTGTGGGGCACCGTTCGCCGTCCTTCCTGCCGTGGCACCGAAGATTCCTCATACAGTTCGAGCAGGCCCTTCAGTCCGTCGATCCCTCGGTGGCCCTGCCCTACTGGGACTGGACTGCGGACCGCACCACCGCCTCGTCGCTGTGGGCGGCCGACTTCCTCGGTGGCACCGGCCGCAGCAGGGACGGCCAGGTGATGGACGGTCCGTTCGCCTTCTCCGGCGGCCGCTGGCCGGTCAGCATCCGGGTGGACGGCCGCGGCTATCTGCGCCGTGACCTGGGAGTCGGTGTCCGCCAGCTGCCGACCCGGGCCGAGGTCGACTCCGTGCTCGCCATGCCGGTCTACGACGCGCCGCCGTGGAACAGCGCGTCCAACAGCTTCCGCAACCACCTGGAGGGCTGGCGGGGAGTCAATCTGCACAACCGCGTCCACGTCTGGGTCGGCGGTCAGATGGGGACCGGCGTCTCGCCCAACGACCCGGTGTTCTGGCTGCACCACGCCTTCATCGACAAGCTCTGGGCCGACTGGCAGACCCGTCACCCGGACTCGCCGTACCTTCCCGCCGCCGGCACGCCCAACGTCGTCGACCTGCGCGACACCATGCGCCCGTGGAACGACGTGACCCCGGCGGACATGCTCGACCACACCCCGCACTACACCTACGACACGGCGGCCTAGGCCTCACCGCGGTCCGTGTCCACCGGCACGGACCGCGTCCCGTCAGCAGGGCCGCCGGCCGGCCGCGGTGAGCCGGGTGACCGGGAGCCGGAGTCATTTCATGGGGCTCGCGCTCGGGCGGGCGACAGCGGCGCGGTTCGCGACCAGTCGGATCGCCGCGGTCGTGAGGTCCGGGTCGTGAAGCTGGACGTAGTGGTCGCTGCCGGTCGCCAGCAGGTGCGGCGTCTGCGGCCGCAGGGCCACCAGCGCCTGCTGGGCCTTGGGCCAGGCGGCCTCCAGCTTCGCCAGCAACTGCTTGTTCATGGTGGGCGGCGCGGCGAAGGGTTCCGTCTTGCTCAGGACCGCGACCGGGACCGGCGGGAGCGGGCCACCACGCTCGATGGCGGTCACCCCGCCGTCGATGTCCACCTGCTCGAAGTCCGGATCGGTGTCGAAGGGCGTACCGGGATGCCGCAGGGCCTCGACGTACGCCGGCCAGTCCGCCCCCATCGCCGGCTTCAGCGCGGGTCCCAGCGCGTCGACCAGGACCAGCCCCCGGGTCTGCTCCGGGTGCTCCTGTGCGTACCGCAGGGCGAGCATGCCGCCGAAGGAGTGCCCCACCAGCACGTACGGCCCCGGCACGTGGCCGGCCGTCAGGACGCGGTCCAGGTCCTGGACCATGGCGCCCAGAGCCCGGGTTCCCCGCACGGGTGTGCTGCGGGTGGTGAGTGTCGGGGGCTGGGTGTAGCGGATCGTGCCCGGCCGGTCGTAGGTGCACACGCGGGTGAACCCGGCCACGCCCGGTAGCACCGGTGTCTTCGGCACGGGCGGGGTGACGTCGGACAGCGACCACGGGTCGGCGGACTCGTGGAGTCCGGACAGCAGCACCACGGTCGGGCTCCCCGAACCCGAGCACTGCAGGTACAGGCTTCGCCCGCCGCCGATATCCACCCGCTTCCCGGTGTCCCCGCCAGGCGTCCCGGGCGTGCCCGCGACCAGCAGGGCCACGGCCACCACGGCCGCCACACCACCGGACGCGCGCCATCGCCATCGCATGCCTCCAGCGTCCCCGTCGCCCCGTCCCGCCGCCATCCGGGACCCGGCGGTGCCGCGATCCGCAGGAGACGGCCTACGCCGGGCCCTCGGGGTCGCCCTCCGCCCCGGACGAGGTCCGGCGCGAGGTGGCGGCCGGCGCGGGCCGGGCCTGGATCAGGGCGTGGGTGCCACTGGTGCGCCAGGCCGCGCCCGTCCGGTCGAGGGCGTCGGTCATCGCCGCGGTCAGTCCGACGATCACGTCCGACTTCAGTGTGCGCAGGGCCGCGACGGACCCGGGGAAGTGCGCCGTGACATCCGCGAAGGGCGTCGTCGCCGGCCAGAGCCGATCGCCCACCAGGCGACGGTAGTTGAGGTCGCCCTTCAGGATCGTCAGCGTGACGGAGGCGAACTGAGTCCTGAGATCCTCGGGCATCTCCTCGTACGGAAGCGGTGCGCAGAAGAACGGGTGTGTGCGCACCTCCAGGCGTCCGGTTCCCGCCGCGGTCCAGAGGCGCCTGCCGATCTCGCCGGCCCGGCCGGACGCCCGGACGAGCCGCCGGAGAGCGCCGACGACATCGGTGGTCGTCGCGTCGGAGACGTAGTACGGATACGGCTTGACGTGCAGGACGACGTCCGTCGCGTGACCGCGTTCGAGGAGGTGGTCGACGAGGACGAGGTCGGGGATCAGCTCGCGCCCCGCATTGTCGGCGACCACGGCGACGGTGGCCGGCGTTCCCGCGGGCAGCAGCGACCAGAGCAACGCACTGTCGTCCGAGACCAAACCCGCACCGGCATCCGTGCCGGTCCGGGCGGACTCGTCGGCCGTCACGCTGAAGCCGAGGTCGGCACGGTTTCCCCAGAGCGAGGCCTGCAGCAATGCGGACGCCTGCCGTTCGGCGGGCAGATCGGCGAGTGCGTCGAGGGCCCGCAGCTCCTCGTCCACGACGGTGCTGCTCAGTTCGGCGTCCTTGAAGGGGCCGAACGGGTCCACACCCTGCCACGGGCCTTCGCCGAAGTATTCGAGGGCCGCGAGGAGCTTGCGGTAGAAGTAGCTCTCCGCCCACAGGAAGGGGGCGTCGAACCACGACCGTCCGAGGTACGGCTCCGCCCGCTCCGCCCAGAGCGCGTGATCCTTCGCCGTCGCGTCCAGCGGTTCGACGACTCCGTCGGTGATCTCGGCCAACAGGGCGTCGAGCGCGCGGTGTTGACGCGGAGCGTAGGGGAAGGCGTCGCGTACCTGCTGGATCAGGGCCGGATGGCGTCGGTGCAGTACTCCCCAGGCGAAGCTGCCGGGTTCATCGCACATGACCACGGGAGGACGGGAGTCCGGGACGTCCGAGGGGCGGGGGAGGCGTGCTGTCATGTCGGCTGAGCCCTTCGCGTATCGCTGGTCCGTGCGTCCCGGCTCATCCTCGCTCCGAGGCGCCGTCCCGCGGAACCGGCGACACGGTCCGGGCGTCGAAGGGGCATGACGGAGAAACCGGTACAGGCCGCATTCACCCTCGTGCTGGCGGCGCTGCTGCTGACGGCCTGTAGCGGCACCGGCGAACCGGCCTCACAGGAGAGCCCGTCCGCCCGCACCACGCCGTCCGTCCGCACCGCTCCGTCCGCCCGGACGATCGCGTTCCAGCTCTATACGCACTGCGGCATCGGCGAGGCCCGCATCGGTTCCACCTACTTCGAGGCCGAGACGCCCCTCTCCGACGGCTCGGCCGGGCCGCCCGACGGGTGGGACAACCCGTACCAGAGTGGCAGGATGACGCTGACGTCCGCGACGCGGGCCGTCTTCACCGATGACGCCGGACACGAGGTCGTCTTCCGTGCCCGGCCGGGTGCGAAGGCCTTCACAGTGATCTGCCAGTAGCCGTGCACGGCGCCGCACGGATCACCGCTCCCCATCAGGAGCAGGCCTGCCGAGACCGGCCGCCTTCGCGAGCCTGCGGTAGGAGTCGAGCAGTGACCCGCGGTCGTACGTACTGGTCGTGATCAGCACCTCGTCGGCGGCGCTGTCCTTGACCACCGACTCGAGCGCGTCGAGGACCTGATCCTCCGTGCCGGCGATGTGGCCCCGCAGTCCCGACTCGTAGAACTCCCGTTCCTTCGCGGTCATGGTCAGTTCCTCGATCCGCTCGGGCGCAAGGAGCGGGGGAAAGACGCCGTGCGTGCGGGAGTACGCCATCGACCAGGCTTCCGGCATCAGCAGCCGCCGGGCCTCCGCCTCGGTCGCGGCGACCGCGACCGTGCCGGAGATCGTCACATGGGGGCGCTCGGACCAGACGGAGGGCCTGAAGCCCTGGCGGTAGCGTTCGACGCCGGCCATCATCCGGTCCCGGCTCCGCAGGTCGCCGATGACCATCGGCAGTCCGGCCTCCGCCGCGATGGCGGCTCCCTCACCCGTGGCGAGGACGAAGGGCGGGACCCGGAGGCCCTCCGCCGGGCGGGCGTGCACCTGAGGGTGCGACGACTGCTCGCCGGTGAACCATCCGAGCAGTTCCTCCAGCCGGCCGGCGAAGTCGTCCGCGTCCTTCTTGTCCCGGCCCAGCGCCCTGCGGATGCCGTCGGTGAAGCCGACCGAGCGGCCCAGCCCCATGTCGATCCGGCCGGGGAACAGGGACTCCAGGACCCCGAACTGCTCGGCGACGACCAGGGGTTGGTGGTTGGGCAGCATCACCCCGCCGGTACCCACCCGGATCGTGGAGGTCGCCGCCGCCACCGCCGCCGCCAGTACGGTCGGCGCGGAGCCGGCCACCCCGGGCACGCTGTGGTGCTCGGAGACCCAGAACCGGTGGTAGCCGAGCGTCTCCAGCTCGCGGGCGAGGGACACCGTGTCCCGCAGGGCGGCGGGACCGTCGTACCCCTCGCGGGTGCGGGACCGGTCCAGTACGGACAACGGGGTGGATGCGATCCATGAGCTCACACAGGGTGCAACGCCGTGGGGGCGTCAGGATTCCCGGGGTCAGGCGAGCGCGAGCAGGACGAGGACGGCGATGGACCCGGCCATCACGACGGTGTGCCGGACGTTCTGCAGGCCGGGCAGCACCCAGGAGGGGAAGGCCTTCTCGGCTGCGTCGAGCAGCGCGACGACGTCCATGCGCTGCAAGGCGGCGTCCCCGCTCTTCGCGAAGTGCGCCCGCACGGTCCGGACGGCGGTCAACTGGCTATGCAGGATCAGTACGTTGCCGAGCAGGACGATCGGCTGGACGATCCAGGACGACGTCGCGCCCCACGCGTTCCCGGTGAGGTTGAGCGCCGCCAGAACCGCGAGGGTCAGAGCGACGCCGACGGGGACGGCCGTCTCGTGGCCGCCGGCGTCGAACCGCAGCTTGTTCTCCGCCAGCACCGTGGCGGGGACGCCCTGACGGTCCAGTTCGGCCTCGGCGGCGGCCTGGGCCCGCGCTCCGTAACGGGCGCGCACCATCGGGATGCTGACGAAGGCCGTCGCGATGAGCAGTTGCAGCGCAGCGGCGATCGGGGTCATGACTGTCTCCTTCACTGGGCCGCACGGGCGGCGAGAACCGAGGACGTGAGCGACTTGAACTAAGTGCAAGTGAAGGCTGGCGGCTTTCTTGAACTAAGTGCAAGAGTCTTCCTCGGGCCCGGCGAACTCCCTCTTGAACTAAGTGCATCTACGCTGGGCGGTATGCCACGGAACACCTTGACCGCCGAGCAGATCGTCCGCGCTGCCATCGAGTTGCTGGACGCCGAAGGCCTGGACGGCCTCAACATGCGCAGCCTGGGCGGCCGGCTCGGCTCCGCCGCCACCGCCGTCTACTGGCACGTCGGGAACAAGGACAACCTCGTGAGGCTCGCGGGCGACGAGGTCTGGCAGGAGATCGATCTGCCCGACCTGGACTCGCTCGACTGGCGGAACGCCGCCACGGCGATGGCCGCGGGCCAGCACGCGATGATGGCGAGGCACCCCTGGCTCGTCCAGGCGCTCGCCGGTCATCTCCTCTACGGTCCCGGCAAGGCGCGCCACGACGACCACATCCTCGCCGTGTACGAGAAGGCGGGGTTCGTCGGTGCGGAGGCCGATCAGGCGGCCGCCACCGTCGTCATGTTCGTTCTCGGCAACGCGGCGGGCGCCTCTGCCACGATCGCGCTGACCCGGCGCCTCAACCGCGGCGGCGGCGACGCGGAGGAGCAGCTGCGCGACACCATGGCCCGGGCGAGTGAGATCGCCATGACGTACCCGCGACTGCGCTCCCGCCTCCAGGGGGCGTCGGCGGCCGAGTACAACGCGGCTCCCGACGACAGTTTCACGTTCGGTCTGGAAGCGATTCTGGACGGGTTCGAGAAGAGGCTCGCGGCGCAGCGCACGGCGGCGGGCTAGGGACCGCTGACCCGCGCCGGTGGAGGGCGGACACGACCTAAGGGCTGTCCCGTAATCCCCGGTGGACCAGCGCGCGGCGTCAGATGCGGTGCATCGCAAGGCGATGGGGACACCCCCGCCGGAGGCTGGGGGAGGTCGTCCTCATACTGGGCGTATTCGGGCGATCCGACAACGCAGCGTGGGGGTCCCCCCTGCTCGAAGAGCTTGGGGGAGTGCCGTAGATGTCGTCGTGCGCCCGCCGGGGATTACGGGACAGCACTTACGGTGGGGGCGTGACCCGAAACAGCAGGCCGCTGGCCGTATTCGACCTCGACGGAACCCTTGCCGACTCCGGGCATCGGCAGCGATTTCTGGAGCGCAAGCCGCGGGACTGGAACGCCTTCTTCGCCGCCGCGCCGAAGGATCCGCCGCTGAGCGAGGGTGTCGAGCTGTGTCTGCGGTCCGCCGAGGAGTGCGACGTCGTGTACCTCACGGGCAGGCCGGAACGCTGCCGCAAGGACACGCTGGCGTGGCTCGCCGCGCAGGGACTGCCCGAGGGGCCGGTGCACATGCGGCGCAACGACGACCGCCGGCCCGCCCGCACCACCAAGGTGCAGATCCTGCGGCGGCTCGGCCGGGACCGGGAGATCCGGATGCTCGTGGACGACGACGAGCTGGTGTGCGACGCGGCCGAGAAGGCCGGCTTCCCGGTCGTACGGGCCGTATGGGCGGCCGGTACGACCGAGGCGATGAAGGAGGCTCAGGAGCGGGAGGGCCGCACCTGATCCGCCGCCGAACCGGTGATGCGGGGTGCGGTCAGGCACCCTCCTCGAGCCGGAAGCCGACCTTCAGGCCGACCTGGTAGTGCTCGATCTCCCCGTCCACGATGTGGCCGCGGACCTGGGTCACCTCGAACCAGTCGAGCCCTCGGAGGGTCTGGCCGGCGCGCTTGATGCCGTTGCGGATGGCGGCGTCGATCCCTTCGGGGGAGGTGCCGACGATCTCGGTGACCCGGTAGGTGTGATTCGACATGGGTGTCGCACTCCTCTCGATGCGTTACTCCACCGTGCCCCACCACGCCGCCGTGCGCGAGGCGTCGGGGGCAGGACGGTCGTCCGTCGAGGTGCCGAGCGCGAGCCGGGAGACGATGCGGTACCGGTCGCCGCGGTAGAGGGACCGTACGTACTCCACGGGGCGTCCGCCGGTGTCGGAGGTGACACGGTCGAACAGAAGGGCGGGGGAGAACACCGGCACACCCAGCAGTACGGCCTCGTCCTCGCTCAGCACGGTCGGCTCGATCGACTGCACGGCCTGGGCGGTCCGTACTCCGCGCGCCTCGCGGAGGTGCGTGTAGAAGCCCGCCTCCATCTGCTCCGCCGTGAGCCCGGGGACCAGGGCTGCCGGGATGTGGAGATACTCCAGGGCGATGGGCGTGCCGTCGACCAGGCGCAGCCGCGCGACGTACACGAGGTCGTCGGCGGGGGACACCTTCAGGCGCCGTCCGATCCGGGCGCCCGCGCTCACCGTGCTGAACTCCAGAACCCGGCTCGACCAGGCGCCCGTTGCCATCGGCGCCGAGGCGGGATGGCGGTCGGAGACGAGTTCCTGGGTGATCTTGGCGGGGGCGACGAACATGCCGCGGCCGTGTTCGCGGACGAGTTGTCCGGTGGCGACGAGTTCGTCGACGGCGGCGCGGAGGGTGGGGCGGGAGACGCCGAGTTCG
The DNA here is from genome assembly GCF_036169555.1 of Streptomyces sp. NBC_00306. Lineage (GTDB taxonomy): Bacteria > Actinomycetota > Actinomycetes > Streptomycetales > Streptomycetaceae > Streptomyces > Streptomyces achmelvichensis. The sequence continues at coordinate 7,187,234 of NZ_CP108032.1, forward strand.
GCGCTGAGGGTGCGTTCGGAGGGGATGGCGTCGCCGGGCCTGCGGTCCTCGACCAGCGCGAGCAGATACGCGCGCACCCGCTCCCGCTTGAGCACCGTCCTGGGGGAGCGGGTGTCGGGCATCCTCGCCCTCCTGAACTGCGGGCCGGTCCGGGGCGGAGCCGGCGGTGGGCCTTCGAGGATACGGGCAGCACCGCGGGCACCCGCGGGCGGCACTCACCGCCGGGTCGGCAGGCGTCCGGGTCGTCAGGTGCGGTGCGGGCGGCACGCGACGCGCGGTGCGGCCGGGGTGAGGCGGGCACGCGCGGTGCGGCAGCGGTTCAGTAGGCGTCGCCTGTGGTGGAGGAGTTGATGATGTCGCCGTGCGCGAAGTCGCCCGGCGGGATGCCGGGATGATGACCTTCCGGACGCGGACGCGGCACGGAGGTGCCGAGCGCGAGCCGGGAGACGATGCGGTACCGGTCGCCGCGGTAGACGGAGTGGACGTACTCGACGGGGTTTCCGGCGGTGTCGGTGGTGAGCCGTTCCACCAGCAGTGCGGGGGAGAGGACCGGGACGTCGAGCACGGCGGCCTCCGCCTCGTTGACCACGGTCGGCTCGATGGACTGGACGGCCTCGTTCACGAAGACGCGGTGATGCTCGCGCAGATGGTCGTAGAGGTCGCCGGCCTCCAGCTCCTGGGGGGTGAGGGTGGGGACCAGCCCGGCGGGGATGTGCAGATGCTCGATGGCCATCGGAGCCCCGTCGACCCGTCGCAGCCGGGCGATGTAGACCAGTTCGGCGGCCGGTGAGATGCGCAGCTTGCGGCCGATGCGGGCGCCCGCCCGGATGGTGGCCAGCTCCAGCACGGTGCTGGACCAGGTGCCCGCGGCGCGCGGCACGGCGAACGCGGCGTCGTCGGAGACGAGTTCCTGGGTGATCTTGGCGGGCGCGACGAACATGCCGCGGCCGTGTTCGCGGACGAGTTGTCCGGTGGCGACGAGTTCGTCGACGGCGGCACGCAAGGTGGGGCGGGAGACGCCGAGTTCGGCGCTGAGGGTGCGTTCGGAGGGGATGGCATCGCCGGGCCTGCGGTCCTCGACCAGCGCGAGCAGGAACTCCCGTACCCGCTCCCGCTTCAGTACGGCACCCGAAGTGCTGCGTTCCATCGCCCTGGCCTCTCTGCTGTGGTCCACCTCGTTGGCAACTGGTCAGATGGTAAACGACTTTCTGACCAGTGAGGCTCCGTCGGGTCGATGGACAACTCCGTGAACGGCCCAGCTTTTCAAGGCTCTTGACGTCAACATTGGTCCATGCCACCTTCTAGCCACGCCGTTGGCCAGTTGACCAATTGGTCAACTCATCTCCGAGGTGACATCCGTGAAGACTCGCTTCATCGCCGCTGCCGCCGTCCTGGCAGCCACCACCGCGCTCACCGCCTGCAGCACGTCGTCCTCCGGCTCCGGATCGGCGAGCGGCGACGAACGGCTCACCGTCTGGATCATGAAGGACAGCGTCTCCGACGCCTATCTCCAGCGGTTCACCAAGGGCTTCGAGAAGGAGCACCGGGGAACCACCCTCGACATCCAGATCCAGGAGTGGGACGGCATCGGTGAGAAGGTCACCGCCGCCCTGGCCAGCAAGGACGCACCGGACGTCATCGAAGTGGGCAACACCCAGGTCGCGCAGTACGCGGCCAGCGGCGGTGTGACCGACCTCGGTGCCAAGGTCACCGAACTGCGCGGCGGCGACTGGCTCCCCGGACTCGCCGAGCCGGGCAAGGTCGACGGCAAGCAGTACGGCATTCCCTGGTACGCGGCGAACCGTGTGGTGATCTACAACAAGGACCTGTTCGGCAAGGCCGGCATCACCGCGCCGCCGAAGACACGTGACGAGTGGCTGGCGATCACCCGCAAGCTCAACGCGGGCCCGGTGCAGGGCATCTATCTGCCGGGCCAGAACTGGTACACCCTCGCCGGATTCATCTGGGAGGACGGCGGCGAACTCGCCGAGGAGAGCGGCGGCACCTGGAAAGGTTCGCTCGACAGTCCCGAGGCTCTGAAGGGCATGGACTTCTACCGGCAGCTCCAGGCGCTCGGCAAGGGGCCCAAGGACTCCGACGAGGCGAAGCCACCCCAGGCCGACGTCTTCGCCAAGGGCGACGTGGCCCAGATCATCTCCGTGCCCGGCGGGGCGAAGATCGTCGAACAGGCCAATCCGGCGCTCGCCGGCAAGCTCGGCTTCTTCCCGATCCCCGGCCGGACCGCGGACAAGCCCGGGGCCACCTTCACCGGTGGCTCCGACCTGATCGTGCCGGCCGCCTCCGCCCACCAGGACGCCGCTTACCAGGTGGTGAAGGCGCTCGCGGGGGAGAAGTGGCAGAGCGACCTCGCCAGAACCATGAGCTATGTCCCCAACCGGACCTCGCTCGCCAAGGTCATCGAGGACAACGAGGGCACGGCAGCGATGGCGGCCGCGGCCGCCCAGGGCCGGGCGACGCCCAACTCCCCGCAGTGGGCGGCCGTCGAGGCCACCAATCCGATCAAGCAGTACATGACCGCCGTCCTGACCGGCAGCGACCCGGCGAAGGCGGCGAAGGAAGCCTCCGACAGCATCACCAAGACCCTCGGCTCATGAGGGCCGGCCCCCGAGCCCTCTGGCCCTATCTGCTGATAGCCCCCACCGTCCTCGGCGCGGCCTTCCTCCTCGCCTACCCCCTGGTCCGCAATCTGGTCATCTCCTTCCAGCACTACGGGATGGCGGAGCTGATCCGCGGCGGCGCCGGCTTCGCGGGCCTGGAGAACTACCGGGAGATCCTCGGCGACACGGCCTTCTGGGAGGTCGTGCGGCGCACGCTGTGGTGGACCGCCCTCAACGTCGTACTGATCATGGTGCTCGGCACCGTCGTGGCCCTGATGCTCCAGCGCCTGCGCAAGGGCCTGCGGATCCTGGTGCTGAGCGGACTGGTCCTCGCCTGGGCCAGCCCGGTCATCGCCACCACCACCGTCTTCCAGTGGCTCTTCTCCTCACGCCTCGGCGTGGTCAACTGGCTGCTGATCCGGCTGGGGTTCGACTCCTTCCGGGACTACTCCTGGCTCGCGCACGGCGGTTCGGCTTTCACCATCCTCGTCCTGCTGGTCGTCTGGCAGTCCGTGCCGTTCGTGGCCGTCACCCTGCACGCCGCCCTGACCACCGTCCCCGCCGAACTGGTCGAATCGGCCAGGATCGACGGCGCCGGCGGCTGGCGGATCTTCCGCTCCGTCACGCTGCCCGTCCTGCGCCCCGTCTTCGGGCTCGTCCTGTGCCTCGAAGTCATCTGGGTCTTCCGCTGCTTCGCCCAGATCTGGGCCGTCACCAAGGGCGGGCCCGGCGGTGCGACCACCACCCTGCCCGTCTACGCCTACCAGGTCGCCCAGTCCCTGCACCGCTACGACCTCGGCGCCGCCGCGGCCACCCTGACCGTGCTCATCCTGCTGGCCGCGCTGATCCTCTACTTCCGACAGATGTTCCGGCAGGAGGCCGAGCTGTGAGACTCCTGCGACCCGGACCCGCCGCACTGCGCCGGCTCCCCCTGAACGCGGGAGCGCTGATCGTCTTCGTCCTCAGCGTCTTCCCCGTCTACTGGATGATCCTGACCGCCTTCAAGCCCACCCGGGACATCCAGGCCGAGACCCCCGTGTTCCTGCCCACCGACCTCACGCTCGACCACTTCTCCGCGGCCGTGAACGCCGACGGATTCTGGTCCTTCTGGCGCAACAGCCTGCTGGTGACGGCCAGTTGTGTCCTGCTCGCCCTGGTCGTGGCGCTGGGTGCGGCCTTCGCCGTGGCCCGGCTGCGCTGGAGGGGCCGCCGCGGCTTCGTGCTGATGGTCTTCATCGCCCAGGTCGCGCCCTGGGAGGCGCTGCTCATCCCGATGTACGTCATCGCCCGCGACACCGACATGCTCGACCGGCTCGCCACCCTGAGCCTCGTCTACTTCATGATCACGCTGCCCTTCACCATCGTGACCCTGCGCAGCTTCCTCACCGCGATCCCCGTGGAACTGGAGGAGGCCGCCCAGGTCGACGGCTGCACCCGGGCCGCCGCCTTCCGCCGGGTGACGCTGCCGCTGCTCGCCCCCGGGCTGCTCGCCACCTCGCTGTTCGGCTTCATCACGGCCTGGAACGAGTTCGCCTTCGCCAACATGCTGATCATCAAGAACCAGGACGACCGCACCCTCCCGGTCTGGCTCTCCTCGTTCTCGAACGTCTTCGGCACCGACTGGGGCGCCACCATGGCCGCCTCCACCCTCTTCGCGCTGCCCGTCCTCGTCCTCTTCCTGGTGCTCCAGAGCCGGGTCTCCGCCGGAATGACCGGCGGAGCGGTCAAGGGATAGGAGAAGCCGTCATGCCGCTGTCCCGTCACCGCATCGACCTGGTGCCCCGGCCGGCCCAACTCACCGTCATGAACGGCAGGTTCACCTTCGACGACCGTACGACCGTCCGAGCGGCGCCCGGCGCCGAGCCCGCGGCCGCACTCCTGCGCACCCTGCTCGCCCCCGCCACGGGACTTCCGCTGCCCCTCGCCGCGGACGGCCGTGTCGTCATCGCCCTCGACGCCGGCCTCACCGGACTCGGCACGGAGGGGTACGGACTCACCGTGGGCGCCGACGCTGTGCTGCTGCGGGCCGCCCGTCCCGAAGGACTGGTCCACGGCGTCCAGACGATCCGTCAACTGCTGCCTCCCGAGGCCCTGTCCGGGAACCCGGTGCGCGGCACTCCGTGGTCCGTGCCCTGTGTGCAGATCACCGACGTCCCCCGGTTCGCCTGGCGCGGAGCCATGCTGGACGTGGCCCGTCACTTCCAGCCCGTGTCCTTCCTGCGGCGCTTCACCGACCTGCTGGCCCTGCACAAGCTGAACGTGCTGCACCTGCATCTCACCGACGACCAGGGCTGGCGTATGCCCGTCGCCGCCCGTCCCAAGCTCACCGAGGTCGGCGGAACCCCGCACGGCGGTGCGTACACCCGGCAGGAACTCGCCGGGCTCATCGATCACGCCGCCGCCCGCGGCATCACCGTCGTGCCGGAGATCGAGATGCCGGGCCATGCGCGCGCGGCGCTCGCCGCCTACCCGCATCTGGGCAACCGCCCCGGGCGGCAGCTGGAGGTCTGGCGCCGATGGGGTGTGTGCGACACGGTCCTCGGTGTCCACGACGAGGTCCTGGACTTCTGCCGCACCGTCCTCGACGAGGTGATGGACACCTTTCCCTCGCCGTACGTCCACCTGGGCGGCGAGGAGTGCCCGACGACGGAATGGCATCAGTCGCCCGCCGCGCTGGCTCGGGTCGCCGAGCAAGGGCTGGAGGGCCCCGGTGCCCTGCACGGCTGGTTCATGGGCCGCATGGGCGAGTTCGTCACGGAGCGCGGCCGCCGTCCGCTCGGCTGGACCGAGACCGGTGTCGATCTGCCGGACACCTTCACCGTGCTGCCGTGGCGGGACCAGCGGCACGGCCTCGCCGCCGCCCGCGGCGGCCGGCAGGTGATCATGGCGCCGTACCGCTCCACGTACCTCGACTACCCCCAGTCCGCACTGCCCGGTGAGCCGCCCGGCCAGCCGGGCCAGGTCGTCGACCTGCGGACCGTCCATGCGACCGAACCGGCGCCCGCCCACTGGGAGCCGGAGGCCGCGGCCCGGGTGCTCGGCACACAGGCCCAGTTGTGGACCGAGTACGTCACCACCCCCGCGCACGCCGAGTATCTCGCCTTCCCCCGGCTGTGCGCGCTCGCCGACACCGCCTGGTCCGGTGGCCACGACTGGCCCGGTTTCCAGGCGCGTATGCACCGCCACAGAGCCCGGCTCGACGCGCTCGGCGTGCCGGACCGGCCCCCCGTGCTCCACCCGTCCCGAGAGGATTCCCCATGAGCCTCAGTCCCCTGCGCCTTCGAGCCGCCGTGGCCGCCGCGGCCGTGGCCGGCCTCGGCTGCGCGACGCTGACCGCGTTGCCGGCGGCCGCCGCCGGCGAGCAGGTCAAGGTCCAGTACCGGCAGAGCGCCACCGGCAGCGACCAGGCCGAGCCCTGGTTCAAGGTGGTCAACACCGGCAGCAGCTCGGTCCCGCTGAGCCAGGTGAAGATCCGCTACTACTTCAAGGCCGACGCGGGAGCCTCGTACCGCTTCGCCTGCTCCTGGGCGGTGAAGGGCTGCGCCAACATCACGGGCACCTTCGGCACCCTGACCCGGTCCACGGCCGACGCCGACCGCTATCTGGAGATCGGCTTCACGGCCGGGGCCGGATCGCTCGCCGCCGGCGCCGACACCGGCGACATGCAACTGCGGTTCCACCGCAGCGACTGGCAGGCGATCAACCAGCACGACGACTACTCCTTCGCCGCCTCCCAGACGGCGTACGGCGACTGGTCCAAGGTCACGGCGGCCGTCGGTGGCGCGACGGTGTGGGGAACGGCCCCCGCGGGCAACGACCCCGACCCGGATCCGACGGATCCCACCGACCCGCCCGGCGACGGAGCCACGCTGTTCGACGACTTCACCTACACCTCGCACACCGACCCGGCGCTCAGCGCCCACGGCTGGAACGTGCGCTCCAACTCCGGCGGCCCCGGAGTGCCGGGCGCGGCCTGGGCGCCGGAGAACGTCACCTTCGCCAGGGAGGGGACCAACTCGGTCATGAACCTGGAGACCTCCACGGCCGGTACGGCCGCCTCCACCGAGCAGACCGAAATCCTCACCCGGGCCACGAAGTTCAAGAACGGCACCTACGCGGCACGTGTGAGGTTCTCCGACGCCCCGAGGTCGGGCCCGGACGGCGACCGCCTCGTCCAGACGTTCTTCACGATCAACGACCTCAAGGCCCCGATGGCGGACGACTACGCCGAGTACGACTTCGAGTACCTGCCCAACGGCGGCTGGGGCGAGCCCGCCAACATCCTCTACACGACCTCGTGGGAGACCTACCGGCCCGACCCCTGGGAGGCGGTCAACCAGCACTCGGAGGCCCGCACCAGCTACGCCGGCTGGCACGACCTCGTCGTCACCATCGACAACAGCGCCATCACCTACTACGTCGACGGCACCCTGTTCGGCCGGCACGACGCCCGGTATCTGCCCGAGCGCCCGATGTCCATCAACTTCAACCAGTGGCTCATCGATCTCGCGGGCCAGACCAGCACCACCCCGCGCGCCTACGACCAGAAGGTCGACTACGTGCTGCATGTGAAGGACCAGGTGCTCACTCCCGCCCAAGTCGGCGCCCGTGTGGCCGCCTTCCGCTCCGCCGGGACGGCCTTCCAGGACACGGTCCCCGGCACCGGCTGACCGGCGTCGCGGGGGCGGGCGCCGTCGCGCGCCCGCCCCCGCGTGCGAACCCTCCGGCGGCTGCCGGGGGTTGACCCGGGCATTGGTACATACCAAACTCCACCCACACACCCGTGCGAGCGCGGAGCGCGCTTTCCCCCCATGTCGGGTCCGCTCCCGTGTCCTCTCGCCGAAGGTGACCGCCGTGAAGAACTTCCGTGCCCTGTCCGTCGCGCTCGTCTCCGCGCTCACGCTCACCGGCTGCGGGGTGATCCCCGGCACCGGATCGGATACACGGACCGTGCGGATCTGGCTGATGCAGGACAGCGTCTCCGACGACTTCCTGAAGCGGTTCACGACCGCGTACGAGAAGGACAACCCGTCGGTGGAGCTCGACGTCACCTTCCAGGAGTGGACCGGCATCGGGAAGAAGGTCATGGCCGCGCTGGAGAGCGGCAAGGGGCCCGACATCATCGAGGTCGGCAACACCCAGGTCGCCCAGTACGCGGAGAGCGACGCCCTGCTGGACCTCACGCTGGAGTCCGTACGCGACCTCGGCAACGAGCAGTGGCTGCCGGGACTCGCCGAACCCGGCAGCATCAACGGCTCCCAGTACGGCATCCCCTGGTACGCGGCCAACCGCGTCGTCATCTACAACAAGGACCTCTTCGCGGACGCCGGGATCACCGCGCTTCCCAAGACCCGGGCCCAGTGGCTCGACACCTCGGAGCAGCTCGACGACAACGGTGTCCAGGGCATCTACCTCTCCGGCCAGGACTGGTACACCCTGTCCGGCTTCATCTGGGACGAGGGCGGGGACCTGGCCGTCGAGCGAGGCGGCGACTGGCAGGGCACCCTCGACACCCCGGCGGCGCTGCGCGGCATGGCGTTCTACAAGGAGCTCCAGGCACACGGCGACGGGCCCAAGGCCGCCGACGAGCAGACGCCGCCCCAGGCGGAGGTCTTCGCCCAGGGCGATGTCGCCCAGATCATCGCCGTGCCCGGCGCCGCGACCGTCATCGAAAAGGCCAACCCCGATCTGAAGGGCAAGCTCGGCTACTTCCCCGTGCCCGGCAAGACGGCCCAGAGACCCGGCGCCGTCTTCACCGGCGGCTCCGACCTGATCGTCCCGGAGAAGGCCCGCGAACGGGCGGCGGCCATCGAGGTCGTCAAGGCGCTGGCCGGGACGCGCTGGCAGACCGATCTCGCCCGCACCATGAACTACGTCCCCAACAAGAGCACCCTCGCCGGCGTGCTCAAGGGCGAGGAGGGCACGGCCGCGATGGCCGTCGGAGCCGCGCAGGGCCGGGCGACCCCCAACTCTCCGCAGTGGGCCGAGGTCGAGGCCGACAACCCGATCAAGACCTATATGACCGCCGTCCTCCAGGGGAAGAACGCCGCTCGCGCGGCGCGGCAGGCCTCCGAGCGCATCACGGACGTCCTCGCACGCGGGTGACACCCCGGCATTCAGCCGTCGCACATCCACTCTCCGCCGGGCTGTCATGTCGAATCCAGCCGGCCACGGAAGAAGTAGGGAGCCGGCCGCCGCACCGGCGGTCCGTCCCCCTCCGTCCGGCACAGGAGACAGCCATGCCCGCATCGCCAGCCGTCGTCGCCGCGCCCCTCCGACTCCCCGCCCCGGCCCCTACGTCGCTCCCCACCCGGCTCCCCGAGGCCGGCGCGGAGGCCGAGCAGCCCCGGTACATCGTCTCGCTCGCCCGCGACCAGGAGGACGTCCGCGCAGCCCAGCGGCTGCGCCACCAGGTCTTCGCCGGCGAGATGGGCGCACGGCTGGAGGGACCGGAGCCGGGTCTGGACATCGACGCCTACGACGCGTACTGCGACCACCTGCTGGTGCGCGAGGCGGACACCGGCGAGGTCGTCGGCACCTACCGGCTGCTGCCGCCCGACCGGGCCCGTGCGGCCGGGCGGCTCTACTCCGAGACCGAGTTCGACCTGGCCCGGCTCGACCCCATCCGCGACGACCTGGTCGAGGTCGGCCGCTCCTGCGTCCACCCGCTGCACCGCAACGGGGCCGTCATCGGCCTGATCTGGGCCGGGCTCGCCCGGTACATGACCCGCACCGGACACAACTGGCTGGCCGGCTGCTGCTCGATCCCGCTCGCGGACGGCGGCACCCTCGCCGCGGCCACCTGGTCCACGGTCCGCAGCAAGAACCTGGCCCCCGAGGAGTACTGGGTGACCCCCCACAAGCTCTGGAACGCCGACACCGTCGCCCTTCCCGCCGGCCGCACCGAACTGCCCGCTCTGCTGCGCGGATACCTCCGCCTCGGCGCCTGGGTGTGCGGGGCGCCCGCCCACGACGCCGACTTCGGTGTCGCCGACCTGTACGTACTGCTCTCGCTGCGCCGCACCAACCCGCGCTACCTGAACCACTTCCTCTCGCTCGCCCCCGGACGATGAGCGTCTGGCTCCCCGGCGCGCCCTGCACCCCCGCCGGATGCGCCACCCACCAGGGCCCGGTGGCCGGCACGATCACCGCGGTCGCCCGGCTGACGGCAGGACTGCTGACCGCGCTCGCCGGCATCCTCGTCGGGCCGCTGGTGGCGCTGCTCGCCCTGGTACTGGGCACTCGGTTCCGGCATCTGGCGACCCGCTGCTGGACGCGGGCGGTGCTGCGCGCCTTCGGTGTGCGCCTGCGGATCGTCGGCCGGCCCTACGCCCCGCGGGGCTCCCTCGTCGTCGCCAACCACATCTCCTGGCTGGACATACCGCTGATGGCCACCGCCCTGCCGGGGCGGATGCTGGCCAAGACAGAGGTCAGGCACTGGCCCGTCCTCGGACCGCTCGCGGCCCGCGGCGGCACCTTCTTCCTGGAGCGCGACCGGTTGCGGACGCTCCCCGCGACCGTGGCCGAGATGGCCTCCGCGCTCCGTGAGGGCGCCCGGGTCATCGCGTTCCCCGAGGGGTCCACCTGGTGCGGGCGTGAGCAGGGCCGCTTCCGGCACGCCGTCTTCCAGGCCGCTCTGGACGCCGGCGCGAGCGTGCAGCCCGTCCGCATCACCTATCTGCCCACAGGCGCGGCCGCCTTCGTCGGTGAGGACTCGCTGCCCGCGTCGCTGTGGCGGGTCGTGGCGGCCGGTGAACTCACCGCCGAGATCCGGCTGCTGCCGGCCATCCCCGCGGGGAGTTTCCCCGACCGCCGCTCACTGGCCCGCGCGGCTCAGCAGGCCGTCGCCAGGGACAGCGCGAACCTGCCCTCCCTGTCCGTCCACCAGTTCGTCAACTCCATGCCTGCCGCCGCCAGTTCCGTCCGCACACCCTCCTGACGGAACTTCGCGGAGATCTCGGTGCGCATCTCCTCGCCCTCCTCGAAGGCGACCACGAGATCCAGCTCGGGAATCTTCACGCTCAGGGCGTGACGCGCCCGCAGCCGCATCTCGATCCACTCCTCCTGCGGGTCCCATCGCGCCACATGGTCGAAGTCGGCGGGGTCGACGTCCGCGCCCAGCTCCCGGGCGAGGACGTTCAGGACGTTCTTGTTGAACGCGGCCGTCACCCCGGAGGCGTCGTCGTAGGCGCGTACCAGCACGTCCTCGTCCTTGACGAGGTCCGTGCCCAGCAGCAGCGCGTCCCCGGGGTCGAGCAGCGACCGCACCGAGCTCAGGAACGCCGCCCGCTCGGCCGGCAGCAGATTGCCGATCGTGCCGCCGAGGAACGCGACCAGCCGGGGGCCCGGAGTGCCGGGCAGCGCGAGCCCGCGGGTGAAGTCGGCGATCAGGGCGTGCACATCGAGCCCGGGATGCTCCTCCAGCAGCGCCTCGGCCGCGCCCCGCAGGGCGCTCTCGCTCACGTCGACCGGCACATAACTGTGCAGGTCGTTCAGCTCGTCCAGCAGATGACGGGTCTTCTCCGAGGAGCCCGAGCCCAGCTCCACCAGCGTCCGGGCCTTCGTCGCCGCGGCGATCTCCGCCGAGCGGTCGATCAGGATCTCCCGCTCGGCTCGGGTGGGGTAGTACTCGGGCAGCCGGGTGATCTCCTCGAACAGCTCGCTTCCGCGGGCGTCGTAGAACCACTTCGGCGGCAGCGTCTTGGGGGTGCGGGTGAGCCCGTGCAGGACGTCGCCGCGCAGCGCGGCGTCGGTGGCGTCCTCGGGCAGGGTGCGGGTCAAGAGGAACGGGCTCACGAAGTGGGCTCCTTGAGCGGTGTCAGCAGGACATCGGTTCGGGTTGCGGCGAGCAGTGTCCGGTCGGGCACCTCTCGCCAGTGCGGATCGTCGTCGTACGGCTCCGAGGCCACGACCGTGCGGCGGCCGGGCTCGGCGAGGTACCACAGGGTGTCGCCCCAGGCGCTCGCCGCGATCGTCTCGCCGTCGGTGAGCAGGAAGTTCAGCCGTGAGTCCGGTGCGGCCCCGGCCGCCTCGTAGATCGTCTCGGCGATCGCCTGGCCGGGTTCATCGCCGTCGCGCAGCCTGCGCAGCACCAGGGCCCACAGCAGCGCCGAGTCGCAGCGCGATTCCAGCGAGAGCAGGTCGGTGGCGGGCAGGGAGAGGGAGAGCGGCGCCATGGAGCGCGGCCAGCCCCTGACGGCCCCGTTGTGACTGAACAGCCAGGGCCCGGAGGCGAACGGAGCCGCGGCGGCCTCGCCGTCCGCACCGGCCTCCGTGGCGTCCCGGACGGCGGCGAGCACCGCCCCGCTGCGGACGACCCGGGCGATGTCGGTGAACGACAGGTCCGCCCAGATGGGTCCGGTGCGCCGGTAGCGTGCGGGCACCGGATCGCCCTCGGCGTACCAGCCGACGCCGAATCCGTCGGCGTTGACCGTCCCGTACCGCTGGCGGCGGGGGGCCCACGACTGCCGCAGCAGTCCGTGCGCCGGTTCGGCCAGCAGCTGCCCGAGGGGCAGCGGCGGGCCGAGGTAGGCGATATGACGGCACATCAGGCGACATCCTCGTGGCCGGCGGCGTCCCGTGCGGTGCGGAAGCCGGAGAAGATCTGGCGCCGCACCGGGAGGTCCCAGTTGCGGAAGGTGCCGCGGCAGGCCACCTTGTCGACGGCGAACGAGCCGCCGCGCAGCACCTTGTGGGCGCTGCCGAAGAACACCTCGGAGTACTCGCGGTAGGGGAACGCGGCGAAGCCGGGGTAGGGCAGGAAGTCGCTCGACGTCCACTCCCACACATCGCCGATCAACTGCCGGACTCCGAGCGGGGACTCGCCCTCCGGGTAGCTTCCGGCAGGGGCCGGACGCAGATGGCGCTGTCCCAGGTTGGCCTGCGTGGGCGTCGGGTCCGCGTCGCCCCACGGGAAGCGCCGCGAGCGGTCCGCCTCCTGGTCGTGGCGGGCGGCCTTCTCCCATTCGGCCTCGGTCGGCAGCCGCCGCCCCGCCCAGCGGGCGTAGGCGTCGGCCTCGTACCAGCTCACATGCAGCACCGGCTCGTCCGCGGGCACCGGCTCCGTCACGCCGAAGCGGCGGCGCAGCCACTGCCCGGCCTCCCGGCGCCAGAACAGCGGTGCGCCGATGTCGTGCCGGCGGATCTGGTCCCAGCCCTCGGCGGCCCACCAACGGGGGTCGTCGTAGCCGCCGTCCTCGATGAACGCAATGTAGGCGCCGCAGGTCACCGGCGCGGTGTCGAGATGGAAGGCCGGCACGTCGCGCCGGTGCGCCGGACGCTCGTTGTCCAGCGCCCAGGGCTCCGTCGAGGTGCCCATGGTGAAGGGGCCGCCGGGGACCAGGATCTCCTCGGAGAGGCCCTGCATACCGCCCGCCGGGGGCTCGGGCGCGCTGAGCACGGCGGGACCCTTGCGGAGCTGGTGGGTGATGAGCATCGTCTCGTCGTGCTGCTGCTCGTGCTGGGCGATCATGCCGAAGGCGAAGCCCGAGTCGGTCAGCCGGTCGGTGCCCTCCAGCGGGGTGCGCTCGAGGATGTCGAGGACCCGGCCACGTACGTCGGAGGCGTAGGTGCGCGCCTCGGACGGGGCGAGCAGGGGGAGGGTCGGGCGCAGGGCGCGCGGGTGCTCGAAGGCGTCGTAGACGGAGTCGATCTCGGGCCGCAGGGCCTCACGGCCTCCGACGGTCCGCAGCAGCCACTGTTCTTCCTGGTTGCCGATGTGCGCGAGGTCCCAGACCAGCGGCGACATCAACGGGGAATGCTGGGCGATCAGTTCGTTCTCGTCCACGCAGGTGGTGAGACCGGCGGTGCGGTCCCGGGCGGTGATCAGCGCGTCGAGAGCGCGTCGCCTGAGGTCGTCGGTCATGAGCTCGGTTCCTTCCCGAGTGACGGGATGCGCAGATCGTCGGCGGGACATCGGCCCCGCAGGACATGGCGCTCGTTGAAGGCGGCGACCGCCTCCTGCACCGCGGTGGAAGCGCCGATGCGGGGGAGCGCCTCCAGGGCGACGCCGAAGCAGATGACGGCCGCCGCGTGCAGTTCGGGGTCGGTCAGTCCGTTCCGGGCCGCGCTCATCCACAGCGGATTGCACGGGGCGGGCAGCGGACCGGCGTACTCCGCCAGCGGTTTGACGGCGCGGTAGACGGTCTCGGCCGCCTCGGCGTCGTCGAACAGGGCCGTGGTGACGGCCAGCGGCACCATCCAGCCGTCCTCGCCCGGCTGAGCGTCGATCATGCGCAGTTCGAGATGGCCACGCGGGCGCACGGGCGGGAACAGCGTGGTCAGGTGGTAGTCGAGATCCTCGCGGGTCGGCGGGCGCGGACCGCCGGAGCGCAGCCACTGACGGAAGGTGAGCCCCTCCGGCCGAGCCCAGGGCCCTTCGGGCGCCCGTACACACATCACGGGTGCGTCCAGCGCGTGCGCCGTCCAGGCTGCCCGCGGCTCCCGGTCCAGGGGCGGTGACAGCGGTCGTACGGCGTCCAGTTCGGCCCACACGGCCTGACGCGTGGAGCGCCAGCCGGTGTAGTGGCCCTCCCGCGCGGGGGAGTTGGCGAACGCGGCGGTCAGCACCGCGCCGAGCAGATGCGCGAGCTGCCAGCGTCTGCCGTGGCCGAGCGGTCCCGGCTCCTCGTTGCCCGCGTCCAGACACACCTGGACGGAGGCGGAGGTGCACATCATGGCGCGGCCGGCGGGGCCGGTGCGGTCGAGGAAGGCCTCCATGGCCTCGTACCGGGGTTCGTGGAGGAGCCGGCGCGGCGTCTGCCACGGGTCCAGTCCGTACCCGGCGAGGGTGAGTCCGGCCGGCCGGAGCACCGCGCGTACGGCGTCCAGATCGGCGGCGACGGAGTCGATGCACTCCGTCAGGGAGGCGGCGGGGAGCGAGCTGAGCTCCAGCTGGCCGCCCGGTTCGAAGGTCAGGAGCGAGTCGAGGTGCAGAGAGCGCACCCGGTCGTATGCCTCAATGAGGCGGTCGGCCGGGACGGGCTCATGGGGTCTGTCCTGGTCGTGTACGAGCCATTCCAGTTCCACACCCACCGTTCTGGGCGGGCCGTTCTTGAAGCAGATACATCGAAGGAGATCTTCTGCTTCTCCCTCGTCCATCGGCCGGCCGTAGTCGCCGGGATCAGGTGGGTGCATGATCCGCTCCTCCTTCGAAGGCACTCTGCCAACCTAAGGCCAGCGCCGCAGGTTCGCACAAGAGTGCCCTTGGGGCCCGTGTGGCGCACATAAACCGATTGCCCCAGCTGTCGCCGCTCACCCACGATGTGGCGCATGAGTGCACGACTGCGGGGGATCGCCAAGCACACCCAGGAGATCGTTGAAATCGGCCACTACTTCGCGTCCGACGGACGCCGTGTGGTGATCGCTCCGGACCTGGCCGCCGCCCTGGAAGGGACCCGGATGTACGGGCCCGAGAGCGTGCCCGTCACCCCGGACAGCGACCGTACGACGGTCTTCGACGTCACCGGCGAGAGCAGCACCCAGGCCGCCCAGCGCCTCACCGCGGCGGACGCCGCACCGGTCGCCGTGCTGAACTTCGCCTCGGCACGCAACCCCGGCGGCGGATTTCTGAACGGCGCCCAGGCCCAGGAGGAGGCGCTGTGCCGGGCCTCCGCCCTCTACAGCACGCTGCTGCGCGCCCCCGAGTACTACGCCCACCACCGCGCGGACCGCGATCCGTTCTACTCCGACCGGGTCATTCATTCCCCTGGCGTCCCGGTCTTCCGCGACGACCGCGGACAGCTGCTCGACGCGCCGTACACCGCCGGTTTCCTCACCTCGCCCGCACCGAACGCCGGGGTCATCACCCGTCGCACACCCGAGCAGGCCCACCGCATCCCGGCAGCCCTCGCGGCCCGCGCCGAACGGGTCCTGGAGACGGCCGTCGCGACCGGTTACCGCAGGCTCGTGCTGGGCGCCTGGGGCTGCGGAGTGTTCCGCAACGACCCGGGCGCGGTGGCGGGCGCGTTCCACGCGCTGCTCACCGCGGACGGCCGTTTCGCGGGTCACTTCGAGCACGTCGTCTTCGCGGTCCTCGACCGTACGCCGGAGGGGTCGACCCTGGAGGCCTTCCGCCGGGCCTTCGCCGGTCAGCTCCGGCCGTAGCGCCGGGCCTTTGCCAGTAGCTCCAGCCGTAGCGCCGGGCCCCTGCCGGTAGCTCCAGCCGTGGCGCCGGGCCCCTGCCGGTAGCTCCAGGTCAGCTCCAGCCGTAGCGCTCCCGCAGCCGCGCGACGACCGCATCGAACCGCGGCCGCGGCAGCGCGCAGGCCTCACGGCGCATACCGCTCTCGTGGACGCGCAGCACACGGTCGAGGTCGACCCACGACTCCCGGCCCGCGCTGTCCCACGGGCCGACGCCGATCGGCACCCACTCGCGGTCGTGGTCGTGCCGCCTGCTGGAGAGCTGCACGGCGAGCAGTGTGCCGGCGGGCTCCCGGGCCACGACGAGCACCGGGCGGTCCTTGCCGCGACCGTCGTTCTCCTCGAACGGCACCCAGGTCCACACGATCTCGCCGGGGTCCGGGTCACCGTCGCGGTCCGGCGCGTACGACGTGCGGACCGGGCCCACCTCTGCGGGGTCGGCCTCGGTCGTCGCGCCCGGGCCGCTGCGGCCGGGCCGGGCGAGGTCGTCGGAGGAGTCGGAGGAACCGCGGAAGATCGTCACGCGCCCACGGTAGAGTCTCGCCGGTCCGGGGGTCCCTGGTGGGTGCGGCAGCTGCGCGAGCGCGCGACGAAGGCGCGTCGCCCGGAGCCGCGCGGACCTGCTGCCCGCGCCGGCCCGACACAGGGAACCCGAGTACGCCGCGTGTCAGACCCAGCCGTCCAGCGCCGCCATGAAGCCGTCGAAGTCGTCGCGGTGGATGGTGTGCCCGGCCCCGGGGACCGTCCGCACCTCGAAGCCGCGCGCGGTGAGCAGCTCCGCCCGCTCGGCGGGTACGAGGAAGCTCGGGTCCGCGAGCATGACGAGCGACGGTACGACGGGCTCGGCCGGCAGCAGATCCGTGCCGGCGAGGCCGGCCAGACCGTAGGCCGTCCCCTCCTCCCAGACCCGCAGGGTCTCCAGCTCGATACCGACGTCCACCTCGTCCCAGCGGGGACCGGCGGCCCGGATCTGCTCCCGTGTCAGCGTCTTGGCCTGTGCGAAGAGGTCGGGACGGTACCCGTCGTCGCCGTCCGGCAGATGCCAGGCGGGATCCGCGTACACGGCTCGTTCCGGCGCCAGCTGCCGTACCGCCCTCGACAGGGCCAGACCGCCGAGCGAGTGACCCATGGCCACCTCCGCGCCGGTGGGCAGCGTCTCCACGAGGTCGTCCGCGTGGTCCTGGAGCGTGTAGCGCTCCGCTCGGCCGCTGGCACCGTGACCGCGCAGATCGACGGCGAGCACGCGGTAGCCGCGCGCGGCGAGTGCGGGGCCGACCCGCCGCCAGGTGCGGTGGTCGGCCATGATGCCGTGGACGAGCAGCGCGAGACGGTCGCCCGTCCCCCAGGTCGTGGTGTGGAGCTGCACAGTGATGCCTTTCCGGTGCGGGGCGGTGGGCAGTCGAAGGGGGTGCATGCGTCGAACTGGTGCAACGGATCGGGTGGTTCATGCCGGGGCGGAGCGCTGTGGTCGAGAACAGCCCGGCGGTACGGCGGCTTCCCGATCCGGGGCCGGGCATGGATCGGGCTCCGGCCGCCGAGGACGGACCGAGCCGATGCGGCGGCCGCGGGGCCGGTTCCCCGCCACCCGCGTCCGACGCCGGCCTCGAACCTGTGCGGCGGCTGCCACCGGGCCGACCCGAGCCGACGCGGACCCGCGGCGATTTGCGACCGCGGGACCGGTCCCGCGGAGACGGACCGAGGGCCGCGAGCTGCGCCGACCGCGTCGCTCCGGCACCCGACGCCGAGCCGATCCGCGGTCGCAGGCCGGCCCCGTGCCGCCCCGGCACTCGGCGCCGGACCCGAGCCGATCCGCGTCCGACGCCGGACCGCACCGATCCGCGACCGCAGGGCCGCACCGATCCGCGACCGCAGGGCCGGTCGCGTGTCGGCCCGGCACGCGACGCCGGACGCGCGAACCGGCCGTCGGGACACGGGAGTTCGGGCCGAAGATCAGACCGAACTCGGCCACGTTCCGGGGCGGATGGATCTCCCCGACGGGCAGCCCGTGGCGAACCGCCGGGAAGCCGCCCGAGAGCGCTTACATCGCGCTGCTCGTCGCGACCCGCCGCGATCAAGGGCTTCCCGCGGATTTCCGCGGTCCGGTTTCGAGGGGTTTGCGGAGCCGCACGGCCGATACCGGCCGCAGAGCCGGCGGAGCCGGGAGTCCGTGCGGCCACACTGCCCTCCGGACGAGGTGACGAAGCGGGGGTGCCGACCGAGGATGGCGCGTGTCACTGACGCGTGTAAACCCTTTCTGGCGCTCGTTTCCGGCCATCCACCGGACGGCGTTCGGTGCCGTTCTGGAAGGATGCCGAGGGCGATGAGCCAGACACCCAAGCAGTCCGCAGAACGCCCCGTTCCCACCAGCGCCGATGTCGCCCGGCTGGCCGGAGTTTCCCGGGCCACCGTCTCGTACGTGCTCAACAACACCTCGGCCGTGCGCATCAGTGAGCCCACCCGCCGACGTGTCCGTGAGGCCGCCGAAGAACTCGGATACGTCCCCCACGCCGCCGCCCGCAGTCTGCGCGCCGGGCACACCCGCATGGTGCTGCTGCCGACCGCTCACGTCCCCGTCGGGCCCCTCTACAGCCAGTTCTTCAACGAACTCCAGTGGGCACTGCGCCGACTCGACTACACGGTCGTTCAGTACGGCAGCCTCGGACTCGAGGGCGACGAGGCGGCCAGGGCCTGGGCGGAGCTGCGGCCGGTCGCCGTCGTCTCCTTCGGCGAGGTGGCCCTCACCCGCCACAGCGTCGACGTACTCAAACGCTCCGGTGCCAAGGCCGTCATAACCCTCGGCCCGCGACGGGTCGAGGGCGCGCACTCGCTCGTCATGGACCAGAGCGAGATCGGCAGCTGCGCGGTGTCGCACCTGGTCGCACGCGGCCGACGGGCCATCGGGGTCGTGATGCCCGAGGAGCCGGGTCTGGAGCTCTTCTCCGAACCGCGGCTCGAAGGCGCCCGCAGGGCGGCCGCCGTCACCGGCGCCCGCATCGAGCCGCTGCCCCTGTCGTACGACGAGGTGTCGGCCGCCGCCCTCGCCGCCCGCTGGCGGGAGCTGGAACTGGACGCGGTGTACGCGTACAACGACGAGCACGCCCAGCTCCTGATGCGCGCCCTCCAGGACGAAGACATCGATGTCCCGGGCGCTACCGCCGTCATCGGCGCGGACGATCTGCTGCTGGGCAGGCTCCTGCGCCCGCGACTGAGCACGGTGCACATCGACATGGTGACCGGCCGCCGGCTGGCCGAACTGGTCGACGGCATGGTCCGTGAGCCGGGTGAGGAGCCGGAGATCCACGACCTGATGGGCGCGAGAGCCGTGCACCGCGAATCCAGCTGACCCGGTCCGTCCTTCCGGCGTACCCGGCACACCGGCGGACCGGCGGACGACGTGCGCCCGGGGCGGCGGGTGGCTAGCGTCACGTGCATGACCAGCGATCCGCAGCGCTTCGAAATCCTGGTGGTGCCCGAGCACATCGAGGGCGACGATCATGCCTCCCTGGCCGGGGCCGCCATCCGGTCGGCCATCGTCGCGGCGACGGGTGACCGCGGTGAGTCGGGCTATCCGCGGTACGTGGGCCAGGGGGTCGAGGCCGACATCGACCCCGCCACGCGGACCGTCGAGGCCCTGCTGGTCGACGGCGCGGAGCTGGACTACGGCCTCTCGGCGCGCGTCGTCGAGCCGAAGAGCCTCTGACGGCACGACCGCGGACGACGCCGCCCGAACCGTGGCCCGCGCTGCGGGCAGCCCGCCGCCCGCGGTGATGTCGCGCAGCCGGCAGGACGTCCCGGCCGCGCGGGCCCGGACGCGACTGTGGTCCCGGCCGTCCGGCCGGGACCACAGATGAGGCCGCGCCTCGTACGGAGCAGGGCCGTGTCAGGCCTCGGCCGCGCCGTCCGCTCCCGCCGCCTTGGCCTCGGCGGCCTTGATCGACTTGCGGACCTCGTCCATGTCGAGGGCCCGCGCCTGGCCGATGACGTCCTCCAGCGCGGCCTCGGGGAGAGCGCCGGGCTGGGCGAAGACGGCGACGTTGTCGCGGACGATCATCAGCGTCGGGATGGACTGGATCTCGAACGCGGCGGCCAGCTCCTGCTGGGCCTCCGTGTCGACCTTGGCGAAGACCAGGTCGGAGTGACGCTCGGCGGCACCTTCGTACACCGGGGCGAACTGCTTGCAGGGGCCGCACCAGTCCGCCCAAAAGTCGATCAGGACGAAGTCGTTGTCGCTCACGACCTGATCGAAGTTCTCCTTGGTGAGCTCAACAGTGCTCATGACGTACTACCTCTCCCTGATGTTCGCTGGTGTGCCGTCCCGGAGGAACACCCCGGTCCGTCAGCTGCCCCACGACAACCCTGCCCGGGGCCTTGCTATTCCTGCCCCTGCCCATGTGGCCAGGACGCACACCCACGACCAGACTGGCCTTCATGACGGAAGCTGTGGAATTCGACGTCGTCGTGCTGGGCGCGGGCCCCACCGGCGAGAACGTGGTGGACCGGCTGAGGGCAGCGGGCCTGAGCACCGCGGTCGTGGAGAGTGAGCTGGCAGGCGGCGAATGCTCGTACTGGGCGTGCATGCCCAGCAAGGCGCTGTTGCGCCCCGTGACCGCCCGTGCGGAGGCGCGCCTGGTCCCGGGTCTGCGCCAGGCGGTGCAGGGGCCGCTGGACACCGAGGCCGTGCTGGCCCACCGGGACGAGAAGGCCGCACATTGGAAGGACGACGGCCAGGTCGGCTGGCTCGAATCGACGGGCGCCCGCTTCTACCGGGGCCAGGGCCGCCTCCACGGCCCCAAGAAGGTCGTGGTCGACGGTCCCGAGGGCGAGCACCATGTCTTGACCGCCCGGTACGCGGTCGCCGTGTGCACCGGCAGCCGCGCGGTTCTGCCCGATGTGCCCGGCCTGGCCGGCGCCAAGGCGTGGACCAGCCGTGAGGCGACCAGCTCCCACACCGTGCCGGGACGGCTGATCGTCGTCGGCGGGGGAGTCGTCGGGGTGGAGATGGCCACCGCCTGGCAGGCACTGGGTTCCCAGGTGACCATGCTGATCCGGAGCGTCGGACTGCTGCCCAAGATGGAAGCCTTTGTGGGCGAGCACGTCGCGGAGGCCCTCACCGAGGCCGGCGCGCAGATCCGCACGGACGTGGAGGTCGCGTCGGTCGAGCGCACCGGGGGGACGGGCCCCGTCAGGGTGGTGCTGGACAGCGGGGAGCGTATCGAGGCCGACGAGATCCTCTTCGCGACCGGACGGGCACCGCGGACCGAGGACATCGGCCTCGAGACGGTGGGCCTGGAGCCGGGTTCGTGGCTTTCGGTCGACGACACCTGCCGGGTCGAGGGGAGCGATTGGCTCTACGGCGTCGGTGACGTCAACCACCGCGCGCTGCTGACCCATCAGGGCAAGTACCAGGCGCGTATCGCCGGGGCGGCCATCGCGGCCCGGGCGAGCCAGGTGCCCCTTCTGGAGACGGACCGCTGGGGCGCGCACGTCGCCACCGCCGACGTGGCGGGCGCCCCGCAAGTCGTGTTCACCCACCCCGAAGCCGCGGCCGTCGGGCTCTCGCTCGCCGAGGCCGAGGCGGCCGGACACCGGGTGCGTGCCGTCGACTACGAGATCGGCGATGTCGCGGGCGCGGGTCTGTTCGCCGACGGCTACCGCGGCCGCGCCCGGATGGTGGTCGACCTGGACCGCGAGATCGTTCTCGGTGTCACGTTCGTCGGCCCCGGCGTGACGGAGCTGCTGCACTCGGCGACCGTCGTGGTGGTCGGAGAGGTGCCGCTCGACCGGCTGTGGCACGCGGTGCCCGCGTATCCGACGATCAGCGAGGTGTGGCTGCGGCTGATGGAGACCTACCGCGGCTGACCCTGCCCGAACTCCGCGACCGAGCTCCGTCCGCCGGTCGCGGCCGCGCGGCCCGGCGCCGGTGACCGGTCCGGGCCCCGGCACCCGCCTCAGCCCAGGAAGGAACCACCCATGTCCGTACGCCGCGTGGTGCCCGACATCCACACCGCGTCCCTCGCCGAGAGCCGGGACTTCTACGGCCTCATCGGCCTGGAAGAAGTGATGAACCTCGGCTGGGTCATGACGCTCGCGTCACCCGGCAACCCCACGGCCCAGATCTCGTTCGCCACCCACGACGAGACCGCGCCGGTCGAGGCCGACATGAGCATCGAGGTCGACGACGTGGACGCCGTGCACGCGGCGATGGTCGAGCGGGGAGCGGAGATCGTGCACGCGTTGCGGGACGAGGAGTGGGGCGTACGCCGCTTCTTCGTACGCGATCCCAACGGACGGGTGGTCAACGTGCTCAGCCACCGCAGCTGAGCCCCGCGGCCCCGGTCCGGCTCGCCCCCGCATGCAGAAGGTCCCCGCATAGAGAAGGCGTCGTACGGTTCGGGCGCCATGCCGCCCGCCGCCCTCGCTGTCCCGGGGGCGGCCGCGGGCCCGTGATCGTCGTCGGGCATGCTGGCGCGGTGACCGTGCTCTCCGGCTTTCTGCCCATCTGGGTGATCACCGCCGTCGGCTGGGCGGCCGGCCGGACCCAGGTGCTCGGCACCCAGGCGCAGAGCGTGCTGGGACGGTTCGCGTTCACGTTCGCCATGCCGGCGCTGCTGTTCCTGACCCTGTCGCGGTCCCAGGTCTCGGATCTCGTGAGCCCCGGCGTCGCCGTCTTCGCGCTCAGCCTGGTCCTCGTGTTCTCGCTCGGCCTGCTCCTCGGCCGCCGGGTGTTCCGCAGGCGCCGGGCCGACCGGACCATAGGCGCGATGGCCGGGGCCTACGTCAACTCCGCGAACCTCGGCATCCCGATCGCCGTGCACGTCCTCGACGACGCCTCGTTCTTCATCGCCGCGGCGCTGTTCCAGACCCTGTTCGTGACGCCGGTGATCCTCGTACTGATCGACGTCGACGCGGGGAGCGGGGCACGCGAGCGCCGGCAGCGCATACTGCGTCTGCCGCTGCGCAATCCGATCATCGCGGCCTCCGCGGCCGGTGTGACCGTCGCGCTGATGGGCTGGCGGCTGCCCGACCCCCTGATCACTCCCGTGCAGATGCTCGGCGGAGCGGCCGTCCCCGCAGCGCTGTTCGCTCTCGGAATGTCCCTCACCACCCGGGCGGACGGACCCGACACGACCGCCCGGACCGAACGCCGGGTCCTCGTGGCGCTGAAGATCGTGGTCCAGCCGCTCGTCGCCTATGTGCTCGCCCGCTGGGTGTTCGGGCTGGGCGGGCCCGAGCTGTATGCCGTGGTGCTGTGCGCGGGTCTGCCCACCGCCCAGAACGCCTTCATCTTCGCGTCCGAGTACCGGCTGAACACCGAGCTGCCCAGGGACGCCATCCTGTTGTCGACACTGCTGTCGATGGCGTCCCTGTCGCTCATCACCTGGCTGCTCGCCTGACCTGCCGGGCCCGGGCGCTCACTCCCCGGACATCGCGGCCGCCATCCGCAGATGCGGGGCCGCGTCGGCGGTCCTTCCCTGGCGCTCCAGGGTCCGCCCCAGCATCAGCCGTGCGTAGTGCTCGACGGGGCTGAGCTCCAGAACGGCGCGCAGCTCGGTCTCGGCGCGCTGCAGCTGGGCGGAGTGGTAGTAGGAGCGCGCGAGCAGCAGCCGCTGCGCGACCTGCCGCGGCTCCTCGGCGACGAGCCCCCGCAGGATCCGGGCGGCCGTCAGGTACTCCTTGGCGCCGAAGAACAGCTGCGCGCGGTCCCACCGCTCGGCGGCGGTGCCGAACTCGTAGTAGGTGTCGTTCATCGGCTCTCCTCCTCGGGCCCTGTGTCCTGTCTCTGTGGTGGGGTCAACAGAGCAAGATGGTTGAACATTCCACTACTCTGGGATGCGTGGGGGCAGACCGCCACCGCTCGTACAGGAATAGGTTGAGCGTCATGAGCAATCTCGATCGTCAGGCCACCCTCTCCGTCTGCGGCGGTCGCGGGTTCGTCGTCGCCGAGCCCGTCCGTGAGCTCCTCAGTCCCCGTCGTGTACCGCTCGGTGAGTCCACCGAGGTACGCCGGCTGCTGCCCAACCTCGGCCGCCGGATGGTCGGTGCGTGGGCCTTCGTCGACCACTACGGTCCCGACGACATCGCCGACGAACCCGGGATGCAGGTGCCTCCGCACCCGCACATGGGACTCCAGACCGTCAGCTGGCTGCACGACGGTGAGGTGCTCCACCGCGACAGCACCGGCAGCCTCGCCACCATCCGGCCGCGCGAGCTCGGCCTGATGACCTCGGGCCGGGCCATCAGCCACTCCGAGGAGAGCCCCCGGCCGCACGCCCGCTTCCTGCACGGCGCCCAGCTCTGGGTGGCGCTCCCGGACGCCCACCGCCATGTGGAGCCGGACTTCGAGCACTACACCGACCTGCCCCTCGTCACCGCGCCCGGACTCACCGCCACGGTCGTCCTCGGCTCCCTCGACGGCGCCACGTCACCCGGCACGACGTACAGCCCGATCGTCGGCGCGGACCTGGCGCTCACCCGTGGCACCGAGGCGAACCTGCCGCTGGACCCCGACTTCGAGTACGCCGTGCTCGCCATGTCGGGCGAGGCGCACGTCGACGGTGTGCCCCTCATGCCCGGTTCGATGCTCTACCTCGGCTGCGGCCGCACCGAACTCCCCCTGCGCGCCGAGTCCGACGCCGGTCTGATGCTGCTGGGCGGTGAGCCGTTCGAGGAGGAGATCATCATGTGGTGGAACTTCATCGGGCGGTCCCAGCAGGAGATCGAGGACGCCCGCCAGGGATGGATGGAGGGGGCCCGCTTCGGTGAGGTGAAGGGCTACGACGGAGCGCCGCTCCCCGCGCCGACGCTGCCCCCGACACCCCTGAAGGCACGGGGACGCGTGCGCTGACGCCGGCGCGCTGCGGTCCGGGCCTGGCCGGAAGAGGCATCGGCCGCGGCGGAGTTGCTCGCACGTGGGCCGAGGCCTACGACGGAGATTCGTTCCCCGCCCCCGAGCCGCCCTCGGCGCCCCCCGGCCCTCCGGGACGGGTACGCCGAGCCGGCCGGGCCCGACCCGGATCCCGCGCCGCGCGCAGCAGTTCCCGTACTTCGCCGTCCGTCGTCTGCCCGAAGTCGGCGTAGGAGTTCCCCACGGCGGAGAACGGGAACGGCGTCGTGGCGCACACGACCTCGTCGACCAGGGCCCTCAACTCCCGGCAGGCGGAGGCCGGTGCGGTGGGTATCGCGACGACGACGCGTGAGGGCCCCTGGTCCAGCAGCGCGCGGACGGCGGCCTTCATGCTGGCGCCCGTCGCCAGGCCGTCGTCCACCAGGACGACCGGCCTGCCGGTCAGTTCGGGCCAGGGACGCCCTTCCCGGTATGCCTCTTCCCGCCGCAGCAACTCGCGGCCCTCGCGCTCCGCCACGCTTCGCAGTGCCTCGTCGGAGATGCGCAGGCTGCGGATGACGTTGTCGTTGCGCACCGTCACGCCACCGCCGGCGATCGCTCCCATCGCGACCTCCTCATGACCGGGAACGCCCAGTTTGCGGACCAGAAAGACATCCAGCGGGGCGCCCAGGGAAAGGGCGACCTCGTACGCCACCGGGACGCCGCCGCGCGGCAACCCCAGAACGATCACTTCCGGATCGTCGATGTGCCCGAGGAGCCCGGCCAGCTCACGGCCGGCGTCACGGCGATCGTGGAACAGACGGTGCGGCATCGATGGCCTCCTCGAAGGCCCGCCGGCCCGGACTCACCACCTGAGGCGCGCACCTCACGCGGGTCCCGAGTCGTTGTCCGAGCGCGGACTTCGCTCCCGCAATTTTACGTCGGCAGCCACCGGCCATGACGGTTCGCCCTCTTCGACCCGGACCGCCGTCCGCACAGACGGCCGTCCCCGCGCGCCGTACGACGGGCCGTGTCCGATGCGCGTTCCCCGCCGACGGGAACGCCCGCGACGCCGATCGGCGCCGGGGACTGCCCGCCGATGCCCGATGCGATTCCTTACGGCCGGCCCCGGCCTCGTAAGCTGACCGGCCATGGACACCAGGGGGGCCGGCAGACGCATCGTCGACGGCCGTTTCGAACTGCTCGGCAGGCTTGGCAGCGGCGGCATGGGCACCGTGTGGCGGGCCCGCGACATCGTTCTGCACCGCGAAGTGGCGCTGAAGGAGGTGCGGCCCGCGGACCCGGCGGTGGAGGAGTCGGACCCCGCCCGGGCACGCATGCTCAGTGAGCGCGTCCTGCGCGAGGCCCGGGCGCTCGCCCGTATCGCCCACCCGCACGTCGTCACCATCTTCCACATCGTGGACGGTCCCGAGGTCCCCTACCCGTGGATCGTGATGGAGCTGGTGGACGGTGAGTCGCTGCACGACCGGCTCACGCGCGGTCCGCTGACCGTCCCCGAGGCGCTCGGCGTCGGCCGGGGCGTGCTGTCCGCGCTCCGCGCGGCCCATGGCGCGGGCATCCAGCACCGGGACGTCAAGCCCGCCAATGTGCTCCTGCGCCGGGACGGCAGTCCGGTGCTGACGGACTTCGGCATCGCCGCGCTGCGCGAGTCCGCCGGTCTCACCGCGACCGGTGACCTCATCGGCTCGCCCGAATACATCGCTCCCGAACGCATCCGCGGCGAGGAGGGCAACCCCGCCTCCGACCTGTGGTCGCTCGGCATGCTGCTCTACGTCGCTCTGGAGGGCACGCATCCGCTGCGCCGCGGCACGAGTCTGTCGACCCTGGTCGCGGTCCTCGACGAGCCGATTCCGCCGCCGGTGCGGTCCGGAGCGCTCGCTCCCGTACTGAACGCCCTGTTGGTACGCGACACGGCCGCGCGTCCGGACGCGGAACGGCTCGCGGCCATGCTCGACGGCGCCGCGCGGGAGGTTCCCGGCGGGGCGCCGCCACCGCCCGCGGCTCATTCCTACGCGCCGCCCCACAACGCGCCTTCCGTCAACGCGGCACCCGGCAACGTGCCTTCCGTCAACGCGCCTTCCGTCAGCGCGGTGCA
This sequence comes from Streptomyces sp. NBC_00306, assembly GCF_036169555.1. Taxonomy (GTDB): domain Bacteria; phylum Actinomycetota; class Actinomycetes; order Streptomycetales; family Streptomycetaceae; genus Streptomyces; species Streptomyces achmelvichensis. The sequence continues at coordinate 7,213,932 of NZ_CP108032.1, forward strand.
GGACCTTCCACCGGGTGCACCACTCGGTACCTTCGGTCCGCCGCACCCCTCCACACTGCTGCTCGGCCACACGCCCCAGCCGGCCACCGGGCCCCAGGCCGCCGCGCGCAGGCCGGAGCGCGGCAGAAGGATCGCCGTCGTCGTCGGCGCCGCCGCGGCGATCACCGCGGTGTCGCTGTTGCTGTTCCAGGTCCTTCCCGGTGGCGGTGACGGGGAGAAGGACTCGGCGGGGAAGGCCCCGGCCGCTACGGGCGGTGCCTCGGGCTCGGAGAAGGACCGGACGCCCGGCGGGGGCTCGGACACGGACACGGGCACGGAACAGCCGGACAAGGCAGCGCTGCCGCCGTCGCAGAAGTCCGCCGACCTGCTGACGCCCGCCGGCGTGCGCGAGGTGATCAAGGCACTCGAAACCACGGCGCACACCACGAAGTTCTTCGAACTCGTCGTGTACGAGGAGTACGCGATCGCCCAGGTCCCGGTGAAGGGCAGCCGGAAGAAGTACGACCGCTACGAGTACCGCGACGGCCGCGCGTCGAAGCAGGGACCGGGCGGCACGGTGATCGGCACGGACGAGGGACCGGTCGACGTCAGCAAGGTCACGTGGGACAAGCTGCCGACGCTGATCAGCCGGGCCAACCGCGAGCTGGGCATCAGCGAGCCGACGATGCGTTATGTCATCGTCCGCGGGCCCGTCTTCGAGGACGTCCCCACGGTGAACGTCTACCTCACGGACGACTACAGCTCGTCCGGATATCTCGCGGCGGACTTCAAGGGCACGGTGCTGAACAAGGTGGCGGCCGAGAACTGACGTCCCCTGGGCCCGTCCCGCTTGCCGCGCACCGCGCTCATCCGGCTGAGCCGTCCGCCCCGTCCCACGGGCACCGCCGCAGTCGGAGCCAAGGGGAACAGTCATGAGATCCGCCCAACTCGCCGCCGCGGGGCCGGCGCTCGGCGCGGCCCTCTCCCTACTCGGTGCCACCGGCACCGCGCAGGCGACGGGGACCCGTGTCACGGGCACGGCCACCACCGTGCAGGCCCACAGCAACATCCGTGACGCGCCGACCACCAGCAGCAGGCTGATGGGCACCACGACGAGGGAGACCGAGGCGGGCGTCGAGTGCTACCAGCGCGGCCGCGCGTCACGGCGGGCGGATACACCACGGACGTCCGGTACTTCGGCACCGTGCTCGACTACGGCATCGGCCACATCTGCTCCAGCGCGTGGGTCCGGGGCGGCAACGTCAACGTCGGCAGGGACCCGGGAGCCGGCATTCCTCCCTGCTGACCCTTCTCCATACCGGAGTTGCCGCCGGGCCGAGGGGCCATTCGCCTGAACTTTCGCCCCTCGGCCGGCGAAGAGCGGAGGCGCCGAACTGAATCCGAGGGAAATTCAGTGGCACGTGACATCCGCCATCTATCCCTGACAGGGACATGACGTCACGCTGAACGTGCCTCGTGAGAGCCCGCGAGGCGACAAGGCCCCAGTCACGGAGGTTCCGCATGCGCCGCCGTTTCGCCTTCCCTCTCGCCGTGGTCACCCTGTCAGTACCCCTGGCACTGATCCCCGCCACGTCCGCCTCGGCCGCACCGGCCGACAAGCCGCAGGTCCTCAGCTCCTGGACCCAGACCAGCGCCTCCAGCTACAACGCGTGGAACGCCGCCCGCCAGAACCAGGGCGCCTGGGCCGCGTACGGTTTCAACTGGACGACGGACTACTGCAGTTCCTCGCCGGACAACCCGTTCGGCTTCCCCTTCCAGACGGCCTGCGCCCGCCATGACTTCGGGTACCGCAACTACAAGGCCGCAGGCACGTTCTCCGCCAACAAGTCCCGTATCGACTCGGCGTTCTACGAGGACCTCAAGCGCGTCTGCGCCGGCTACTCGGGAGCGACCAGGACCGCCTGCAACAGCACCGCCTGGACGTACTACCACGCAGTGGACATCTTCGGTGTCGCGCCGGCCACGGCGGGCACAGCAGTACAGGCCGCCTGACGGTTCGTCACGGTGGCGGGCGGGCCCGGGTGCTTCTCGCACCCGGGCCCGCAGCGCTCGCGTCGCGATCCGTCGTGCGACTCCTCATTTCGGGTCGTTCATGGCTCTAGGAACGTCAAGGGCCCCGCGCTACCCTCCGCCGCATGATTTCCACGGTGGTCTGGGGTACCGGCAATGTCGGCCGTGCGGCCATCCGCGCCGTCGAGGCTCATCCCGCGCTGAAGCTCGCGGCCGTCATCGTCCACAACCCCGACAAGGTGGGCCGCGACGCGGGCCATCTCGCGGGCCTGAGCGAAGAGTTGGGCGTCACGGCCACCGACGACATCGACACGGTGCTGGCCGCGAGTCCACGCGCCGTCGTGTACGCGGCCTCCGGTGACATCCGCCCCGATGAGGCCCAGGCCGACATCGTCAGGGCCGTCCGGGCCGGCGCGGTCGTCGTCACTCCCGCGCTGTACGCGCTCTACGACCAGCGCAACGCCCCTCAGGAACTGCGCGACCCGGTCCTGGCGGCCATCGCGGACGGCGGCGGATCACTGTTCGTCTCCGGCGTCGACCCGGGGTGGGGCAACGATGTACTGCCACTGCTGATCAGCGGACTCGGTACGTCCGTGGACGTGATCCGGTGCCAGGAGATCTTCGACTACTCCACCTACGACCAGCCGGACTCGGTCCGGTATCTGGTCGGCATGGGCCAGCCGATGGACTACGAGCCGCTGATGCTGGCGCCGTCGATCCCCACCATGGTGTGGGGCGGACAGATACGGCTGATGGCCAGGGCGCTCGGGGTCGAACTCAACGAGATCCGCGAGACGTTGGACCGGTGCCCCCTCGACACCACGGTCAGCACCAGGACCATGGGCGACTTCGAGGCGGGTACCCAAGGGGCCGTGCGGTTCGAGGTGCAGGGCATCGTCGAGGGTGAGCCGCGCATCGTCATCGAGCACGTCACCCGTATCCACCCGTCCTGTGCTCCCCACTGGCCCACACCGCCGGACGGCGCCGGCGCACACCGGGTGATCATCGAGGGCCGCCCGCGTATCGAGGTCACGGTCGAGGCCACCGACGAGGGGGAGAACCGGTCGGCGGGCGGGAACGCCACGGCGGTCGGCCGGCTGGTCAACGCCATCGACTGGCTGGTGGAAGCGGAACCCGGACTCTATGACGCACTGGACGTCCCACTGCGCGCCGCAGTCGGCAGGCTCGGAAGGAGCCGGCGATGAACATCGACATTCCCGAGGGCCAGGAGCCGATCGGCTATGTCTGGGGCGAGATGGTCCCGGGCATCGGCATGGCCGCCGCCAACTTCTCGCTGTCCGTGTACGAGCACACGACCCTGGGACTGCGTGAGTTCGAGGCCGCACGGCTGCGGATCGCGCAGATCAACGGATGCCTCTTCTGCCTCGACTGGCGTACCGACCGGGACGGCGAGAAGGTCGAGGACGAGTTCGCCGAGGCGGTGACGCAGTGGCGCACCACGGAGGCCTTCGACGACCGCACCCGGCTGGCCGCCGAGTACGCGGAGCGGTACGCCCTGGATCACCACGGCCTCGACGACGAGTTCTGGACCCGGATGACCGCTCACTACAGCCAGCACGAGATCGTGGAGCTGAGTATGAGCATCGGCTCCTGGCTGGCGTTCGGCAGGCTCAATCATGTGCTGGGTCTCGACGCGGTATGCGTCCTGCCCCACTGAGGTGTCCGGGGCCGCTCGGTGAGATGGGCCGGCCCCGGCTCCCGGCCGACCCGCGTGAAGGCTCGTCCCTCGGCCTCCGCCGGTCGTCGCCGGTCGGTTCGTTGCTACAGGTCTGCGCCGGTCAGTCGGTTCCTACAGGTCTGCGGCGATGATTCTCTCGATGTTCCGTTCGGCGAGCGCCGTGATGGTGACGAACGGATTGACGCTGGTGTTGCCGGGGATCAGCGATCCGTCGATGACGTACAGACCCGGATGGCCGTGGAGGCGGCCGTAGTTGTCGGTCGCCTTGTTCAGGACCGCGCCGCCGAGCGGGTGGTAGGTGAGGTGGTCCCCCCAGATCTTGTAGGCGCCGAAGAGGTCGGTCCGGTAGATGGTCCCTTCCTTCGCGTTGATCTTGTCGAAGATCGTCTTGGCCATGTCGATGGACGGCTGCTTCCAGGCCGTCTGCCAGTTCAGATCGGCGGTGCCCGTCGCGGCGTTCCAGGTGAACTGGGCGCGGTGCGGGTTCTTGGTGATCGACAGATAGAACGAGGCGAACGTCTCGATCCCGGTGGGGAGCGGTGCGACCTCCGCGAACGCGCCTCCGGCGGCCCAGTTGTCGATGCCGGAGCAGGGGATGGACGACTGGAGCTTGCCGGTCGGGTCCCACAGGTGGTTGGCGCGGCCGCACATGACGTTGCCGTTGTCGCCCCAGCCCTTGCCGATCTCGGAGTTCAGGCCGGGCAGCGCGCCGGTGGCCTTCAGCTTGGTCAGGAGTTTGCTGGTGCCGACGCTGCCGGCCGCGAAGAACACCCTGTCCGCCGTCACGCTCTTGGTGGTGACCGTGTCGCCGTTGGTGTTGATCTCGTCGATGACGACGGTGTAGCCGCCCGCGGCGGCCGGGCGGACCGAAGTGACCTTGTGCAGCGGTGAGATGGCGACCCGGCCGGTCGCTCTGGCCTGAGCGATGTAGGTCTTCTGGAGGGACTTCTTGCCGTAGTTGTTGCCGTAGAGGATCTCGCCCTCCAGCGCCGACTTGGGAACGGTGCCGGCTGCCTCCTGCTTCATGTAGTCCCAGTCGTACACGTCGGGCACGAACACGAACGGGAAGCCGGAGCGCTGGGCGTGCTTGCGGCCCACCCGGGCGTACTGGTAGCACTCCGCGGTCTCGAACCAGGCCGGGTCGACGGTGCTGACCCCGAGCGCGGCGTTCGCGCGTGGGTAGTAGACGTTGTACATCTCGTCGGTGTTGACCGAGGGGAGGACGGCCGGGAAGTTCTCGCGGCGGGGTGTGACCGCCATTCCGCCGTTGACCAGGGAGCCACCGCCGACTCCGCGCCCCTGGTAGACGATGATCCCGCCCATCTCCTCGGCGTCCAGGATCCCGGTGTAGCGCGGGATGGCCTTGTCGATCGGGAAGCCGAGGAAGTTGCTGAGGGGCTGTTTGGTCTTGGTGCGCAGCCAGTAGGAGCGTCTGTCTGGCTTGGTGGTGTTGGCGAAGATCTTGCCGTCCGGACCGGGGGTGTCCCAGGCCATCCCCATCTCGACCATGTGCACGTCGATGCCTGCCTGGGCGAGACGAAGGGCGGCGACCGAGCCGCCGTACCCGGTGCCGATCACGAGGGCCGGGACATGGGCGCCCGGAGGGATCGGGGCGGGCGCGAGGGCGGCTTTCGCCTGGGCGGGGGTGGTGTGACCGGCCAGAGTCACGGCGCCCAGAATGGAACCGGTTCCTGTGATGAATCGGCGGCGCGACACGCCTTTGGGGGTCTTGTCGTGCAGGTGAGCGTCGGTCATGTGATGTTCCTCACTCTTGACGAATGGGAACACGTTCTACTGCTGCCCGCATGGGAAGTCACTACATACCTTTAGGTAACTTGTGTCCGATCACATATCTGGATCACCTGGTCACGGCCTCCCACGGGTACCGGTCGGGAAGTGCCGGCACCCGGACAGGCGAGCAGAACGCGCGGTCAGGGACCGGGCCGGGCTGCAATGAACAGGTGACCGCGACCCCCGACGACTGCCTCGCGCACAATGACTGGATCTGCGGTGCGTATGTGTCCACCCGCCGTGAGATCCTCTGGGACGCCGTCCTCCAGCACCTCCAGCTCACGCTGATCGCGGTGGCGCTCGCCCTGCTGCTCGCCGTCCCTCTCGCCGTCGCGGCACGCCGCTGGCGCTGGGCCGCCGGCCCCGTGCTCGGGGTGACGACCGTCCTCTACACGATCCCGTCGCTCGCGATGTTCTCGCTGCTGCTCCCCGCCTACGGGCTCTCCGCCTCGCTCGTCATCGCGGGTCTGGTCCTGTACTCGCTCACCCTGCTTGTCCGCAACATCCTCGCCGGACTGCGCGCGGTACCGCAGGAGACCCGGCAGGCCGCACGCGGAATGGGCTACGGCCCCATCCGCCTGCTGCTCGCCGTCGAACTGCCGCTCGCGCTGCCCGCCGCCATGGCGGGACTGCGGATCGCGACGGTCTCCGCGGTCTCCCTGGTCACCATCGGCGCGATCGTCGGCTATGGCGGTCTCGGCAACCTCATCTACGCGGGAATGAACACCTACTTCAAGGCCCAGGTGCTCACCGCCTCCCTGCTCTGCGTGGTCATCGCCGTCGTCGCGGATCTGCTGCTCCTGCTCGTCCAGCGGTTCGCCACGCCCTGGACGCGACGGGGTCAGGCATGAACACCCTTTCAGCCGCCTGGGACTGGCTGACCAGCGCCGCCAACTGGTCGGGCGCCAACGGCGTCTGGAACCGGCTCGGCGAGCATCTGTTCCTCACCGTCGTATGCCTCGGTCTGAGCTGTCTGATCGCCCTGCCGGTCGCTCTCGTCCTCGGGCACCTCGGCAAGGGCGGTACGCTGGCCGTGAACATCTCCAACGTCGGGCGCGCGGTGCCCACGTTCGCCGTACTGGTCCTGCTGCTGCTCAGCCCGATCGGAAGCTACGGCTCCTGGCCGACGATCATCGCGCTGGTGCTGTTCGCCGTTCCGCCGCTGCTGACCAACGCCTACGTGGGCATGCGCGGAGTCGACCAGGACGTCGTCCGCGCGGCCCGCGGCATGGGAATGACCGGCCGCCAGATGCTCCTCGGCGTGGAGATCCCGCTCGCACTGCCGCTGATCCTGACCGGGGTGCGGATCGCGGCCGTGCAGCTGGTCGCCACCGCCACCATCGCCGCACTCGCGGGCGGCGGCGGACTCGGACGGATCATCACCGCGGGCTTCAACCTCGCCTCCACCCCGCAGGTGGTCGCCGGGGCGGTGCTGGTCGCGGTGTTCGCCCTGCTCGTGGAGGGCCTGTTCGAACTGGGGCAGCGGCTGGCGCCCGGGTGGGTGCGGGGGAGCGGCGGATGAGGCCCCGCCATGCCCTCGCCGTCGCCTCGCTTGCGGTCCTGACGGCCTGTGCGACGGGCCCGTCGCTGGAGAACCAGGGCGCTGTCACCGAGTCGCCCGGCGACAGCAAGCATCTGACGATCGGATCCGCGGGCTTCACCGAGAGCGATCTGCTGGCCCAGATGTACGCTCTGCTGCTCCAGACCGCCGGCTACAGCACCGAGATTCTGTCCGTGACCAACCGCGAGATCTACGAACCCGCCCTGGAGAGCGGGCAGATCGACGTGGTGCCGGAGTACGCCGCCACCTTCGCCGACTGGCTGAACGCCAAGGCCAACGGACCGAAGGCGGGCACCGTCGGCTCGCCCGATCTCGCCGTGACGATGACGGCCCTGCGGGGGCTGGCGACGCCCCGCGGTCTCACCGTGCTCGACGCCGGGAAGGCCGTCGACCAGAACGCGTTCGCGGTGAGCGCGGCGTTCGCCAAGAAGTACGGGCTCAAGACGCTGAGCGACCTGGGCAGGTCGCGCCGGCCCGTACGGCTCGCGGCCGGTGACGAGTGCGTCCAGCGGCCGTACTGCGAGCCCGGGCTGAAGAAGACGTACGGCATCGACATCACCGCGGTGGATCCCAAGGGCGTCGGCACCACGCAGGCGAAACAAGCGGTCCAGGGCGGACAGGACCAGATGGTGCTGACCACGACGACGGACGGGACGCTCGACGAATTCGGACTGGTGCTGCTGGCGGACGACAAGCATCTGCAGAACGCGGACTACATCGTGCCGGTGGTGAACCGCTCACGTGCCGGGAGCGCCGGCGTCACGAAAGCACTAGGCAAGCTCAACTCGGTGCTCACGACGGCGGATCTGGCGGCCATGAACGAACAGGTGGACAGCTGGCGGCGGTTGCCCGAGGACGTGGCAAGGGACTACCTGGAGTCCAAGGGCCTGCTGCCCAGGTCCGGTACGTGACGGGACCGCATGCCCCCCGACCACGACGTCACGCGCCGCCCCGCGCCGCAGCCGTGGGGGCCGGTGTGAGGAGCTCGATCAGTGCCGCGCGGTGGAGGTCCGCGATCGGGTGGAGAAGGTCCGGATGCCGCAGCAGCGGCGCGGCACGGTGATCCCGGGGGCTCGGGACGGTCAGCCGGCGCGTACCGCCCATGCCGCCGCCCACACCGCCCGCGCCGTGATGCGTCGCGGCCGTGCAGGCAGCGGCGACGACGGCAAGATCGGCGTCGGCCAGCAGGCAGGCCGCCCAGCTGACGACGGTTTCGTCCACCCGTGTGCGCCAGTCGAACTCCGCCGCCCACAGCGGGTGGGTGTCCGCGCCGGTGACGGCGTCCAGCCGGCCGGAGCCACCGGGACCGAGGAGGTCCAGCAGTTCGGCGTCCAGCGCGGTGGGGTAACGCAGGGCGGCGGCGATGGTGACCGCATGCCGTGCCTGGGCCTCGGCCAGGGCGTCGTTCAGCGGGCCGGCCGCCGGCGGGAACGCCGACAGCAGCCAGCGCGCGGAGGCGGCGATGACCGGCGAGAGATGGCTGGACATGGTGGACGGTCCTTTCCCTGTGCCCGCCGTGATGCTGTCACCACTGCGTGGTCGGGTCGCGAGGACTCGCGTGCCCGGGGCGTGCGGGGCCGGCCAGCGTAAGGGCGTCCACCGGAGCGCCGACAGGGCGTACGTCACAGCCGCGCTGCCAGTGCTTCAGGGGCCGCCCGTGGGCCGCGCGGGTCGGGGGCGTGTGACCACCACCACACCTCCGAGAGGGTCAGGAGGTGCCGCGGCCGGCCGGGCGCTCGGCGTGCAGATTCTCCAGGCGCCGCTGCAACACCTGTAGGGCCCCGCGCTGGCGGCCCGGGACGCGGCGCCGCAGGCCGACGAGCCCCGGTGCCAGCGCCCGTGCCCGTGCGACGTCCCTGATCTGCTCCCACTGGTGGTGCGCACGGTCGACGGCGCCCTCGACATCGGGATCATCGGCGGCCTGCTGCCGGGTGAGCCGGGCCTCGGCAGCGGCCATCCACAACTCGCAGCTGAGGGCGGGATCACCCGCGAGGCGAGCGAGATCGGCGCGTACCTCGACCCAGTGCAGGGCTTCGGGAGAGGCGGCACCGTGGCTGCGCAGGGCCTGCTGCTCCCACGAGGCGGCGGCCGCCGCGGCTTCGTGATGCCGCCCCGCGTGTGCGGCGGCGAGGATGCCGGGATGCGGGTCGCCACCGTCGGCGGGACCGCTCACCGAGGCCGCACCGGACCCCGCGGCCGTCGGGATCGTGCTGCCGGCGGCCTGCGCGGGGAGGAGGGACGCCGGAGCGCCGGGGGTCAGAGGCAGGGGCGCGAGTGGGTCGGCCGCGACGACGGCCGCGATGGGAAGCGGCGCCGGCCGGGCATCGGTCTGGGCGCCGCCGCCCGCTCCGGCAGGTGCCGTCGCATACGGGACGGTGGTGACGGGCGCGTACGCACCGTCCGCCGGAACCGGAGGGGCCACCGGGAGAGCCACGGGCGGGAGGGTTCCGTACCCGCCCCCTTCGCTCGCCCCGTGCGGGAGGGGAACGTACCCGCCGCCCACCGTCGTTCCATGCGGTGGCGTGCCCGCCGCCGGCGCCAGCAGCAGCGCACCGTCCACCCCCGCCTGGAGCGCCGCCTGCTCATGCAGCGCCGCGAGGGTCGGCCGGGAGCCGCTGCGCCAGATGGAGGCGCAGGCCGCGAGGTAGGCGGGGCCCACCGCGTCCCCGCGCTGCGGGGGCGGTGCGACGCGGCCGTACAGATGCACGCCGGCGCCCAGACCGAGTCCTTCCCGGGTCACCCGTGGCCACGTCTCCGCGTCCGCGACCAGATCCACGACCATCGTCGTGGTGCCGGGCCGTCTGATCATCAACTCCGCTCCGAGCCAGTGCCAGGGCAACGCGGTGTACCGCATCGTCGAGGGGGTGGACCGCGCGAGCGCCAAGTGGGGCAGCCGCTGCTTGCGGTCGAGCTGGAGCTGACCGGCGATGTACAGGAACACCGGGCCCTGGGCGGCGGCCGCCGCCCGGATCCGGGTCAGAACGGTCTGCGGGTCGAGCGGGTCCGCGAGTTCGACCACCGTCGCGGCGGCGGTGCCCGTCAGCGCGCTCGGCGGTACGGCGGCCAGCGCGGGCAGCACCGAACTCGCGTCGATCAGACGCCCCTTACCGACCGGCGCGGCCGCGATCAGCAACGCGGTACCTGGTGCCGCCGTGTCCCCTCCCGTGATCACCACACCCAGCACCGTAACCGACGCCGTGCACGCCGCCGGCCGGGTGCGAGGTCGTGGGCAGGTCGACGGATACCTCATGGTCCATCAATAGCCGTACAGAGCACCGTGGTTGGGCAGCGAAGCGAAACAGTCATCCGCCCCTGCGCTCCTCGGGGTCGAGCAGGCGATTCCCTGCGGGCGAGTCGACCCGGCCGGCCCGCGACCGTCCCGCCCTACGCGTCCGACACCGAGTCGAAGTCCACCTCGTCGCGCCCCACTCCCTGCGCGTCCGCGTCCACGGAACGGCGCAGTGCCTCGTGCAGCTTCGCCGGGGTGAGTACTCCCACGAAGCGGGAGCCGTCCACCACGGCGACCCACCCCGCGTCGTGCTGGAGCATCTCGCTGAACGCCTGCTTCAGCGGCGCTCCGAGCGGTACCCACGCCTCCATCCGGCGGGCCAGCTCGCCGACCGTGCCCTGCTCACCGGCGTTCGCGAGGGCGTCCGCGGAGACCCAGCCGTGCAGATCGCCGCCCGGGCCGAGCACCACCGCCCACCGGGAATCCTCCTCGCGGAGCCGGTCCGCGACCGATCTCGCCGTCTCGTCGAGACGCGCGACCGGCGGCTGCTCCAGGTCGTCCTCCTCGATCACCGTGACCGAGAGCCTCTTCAGCCCGCGGTCCGCACCGACGAAGTGCGCGACATAGGGGGTCGCAGGCGTCCCGAGCACAGCCGCCGGGGTGTCGAACTGCTCGATGCGCCCCTCTCCGTACACGGCGATACGGTCCCCCATCCGTACCGCCTCCTCGATGTCGTGGGTGACCAGGAGCACCGTCTTGCGGACCGTGGCCTGGAGACTCAGGAACTCGTTCTGCAGCCGTTCGCGCACCACCGGGTCCACCGCGCCGAACGGTTCGTCCATCAGCAGAACCGGTGGGTCGGCGGCCAGGGCGCGGGCGACACCCACCCGCTGGCGCTGACCGCCCGAGAGCTGCGCCGGATAGCGGGAGCCGTATGTCGCGGGGTCCAGGCCCACCAGATCGAGCAGTTCGGCCGCCCGTGCGCGTGCCTTCGCCTTCTTCCAGCCGACCAGCGCGGGGACGGTCGCCGTGTTGTCGAGAACGGTCCGGTGCGGGAAGAGGCCGACCTGCTGGATGACGTAGCCGATCCGGCGGCGCAGTGCGACGGGGTCGACACCCGAGATGTCCCGGCCGTCGACGAAGATGCGGCCCGACGTCGGCTCGATCAGCCGGTTGACCATCATCATCGTGGTCGTCTTGCCACAGCCCGAGGGGCCGACGAGCGTGACCAGTTCCCCCTCGGCGACCTCGAAGGACAGGCCGTCGACTGCGGTCGTGCCGTCCGGGTAGACCTTGCTGACCTGCTCGAACCGGATCATGTCCTCACGCTAGAAGCGGGTCCGCGGCCGCGCACACGGGCCGCGACTGTCCGAGTCATGCGCGAACTCGGCTCCCGATCATTCTTGTCATGGCCCTTGCAGCGAGGGAGCCGGGCTGCTATTCCATCCGGTTAGGAAAGTTTCCTTTTAGTCCGGGCCCCCCTCACGAACAGGCAACGGAGACCCATGAGACCGTCAAGGAACTGGTTACGCTCACTCGGCGGCGTCGGCACCCTCGCCGCCGCTCTGCTCCTCGGCCTCACCACGGCCCCCACCGCACCGGCGGCCCCCACGGCCGCCGAGGCCCCGGAAGCGGCGGCCGCCGTCACCCACGAGGCCGAGAACGCAGTCATCTCGCAAGGAGTCGTGGAGTCCAACCACGCCGGCTTCACCGGCAGCGGCTTCGTCAACTACAACAACAGCACCGGCAGTCATGTCGAGTGGACCGTCAACGCGGCACAGGCGGGCAGCACCACGCTGACCCTCCGCTACGCCAACGGCACCACGGTCAACCGGCCGATGACCATCACCGTCAACGGAGCCGTCGTGGCCGCCGACCGGGCCTTCCCCGGCACCGGAGCCTGGACCTCCTGGAACACCGCCACCGTCACCGCCGCCCTCAGGGCCGGCGCCAACACCGTCCGGGCCACCGCGACCACCGCCAACGGCGGCCCCAATGTGGACAGCCTGGCCACCGACGCCGGAGGCCCGCCGCCCGTCGGCCGGACCCCCGTGGAGATCAACGGCCAGCTCCGGGTCTGCGGCACCAAGCTCTGCAACCAGTACGGCAAGCCCATCCAGCTGCGCGGCATGTCCACCCATGGCCTCCAGTGGTACAACCAGTGTGTGACCACCGGCTCGCTGAACGCCCTGGCGACCGACTGGAACGCCGACGTCCTGCGCATCTCCATGTACATCCAGGAGGGCGGTTACGAGACCGACCCGCGCAGGTTCACCGACATGGTCCACTCGATCATCGAACAGGCCACCGCGCGGGGCATGTACGCGATCGTCGACTGGCACATGCTCACCCCGGGCGACCCCCACCACAACCTCGCCCGTGCCAAGACGTTCTTCACCGAGATCGCCCAGCGCCACGGCAACAAGAACAACCTGCTGTACGAGATCGCCAATGAGCCCAGCGGAGTGAGCTGGTCGCGGATCAAGAGCTACGCCGAGCAGCTCATCCCGGTCATCCGGCAGAACGACCCGGACACCCCGGTCCTCGTCGGCACCCGCGCCTGGTCCTCCCTCGGTGTCTCCGAGGGCGCCGACGAGACCGAGATCGTGAACAGCCCGGTCAACGCGGCCAACATCATGTACACCTTCCACTTCTACGCGGCGTCGCACGACGGCGAGTACCTCGACACACTCTCGCGCGCGGCCGACAAACTGCCCATGTTCGTCACGGAGTTCGGCACCCAGACGGCCTCCGGCGACGGCGGGAACAACTTCACCCGCTCCCAGCAGTACATCGATCTGATGGCGAGCAAGAAGATCAGCTGGGTCAACTGGAACTACTCCGACGACAGCCGTTCCGGCGCCGTCTTCAAGGACGGCACCTGCAACAGCAACGGCCCCTGGACCGGCACCGGGCCCCTGAAGCCCGCCGGTGCGTGGGTCCGTGACCGGATCCGGTCCGCGGACAACTTCCCGACCGGCTGACCTCCGTTCCCTGCGACTCGCGCCCGCCCATGTGATCCCATGGGCGGGCGTGGGGCGTACAGAACAGGAGCACCAGTGAGCACATACCGCCAGCCGGGAGTCGTCCTCACCGACCGGCATTTCGCCGTCCCTCTCGACCATCGCGACCCGGGTGGCGAGCAGCTCGAACTGTTCGGCCGCGAGGTCGTCGCCGGCTCGCGCGCCGGGGACGAGCTGCCGTGGCTTGTGTATCTGGAGGGCGGTCCCGGCTTCGGCGCCCGCCGCTTCATCGGGCGGCAGGCCTGGCTCGGCCGCGCGGTGCAGGAGTACCGCGTCCTCCTGCTCGACCAGCGCGGCACCGGCCGCTCCGGTCCGCAGAACCGGCAGACGCTGGCGGAGCGCGGCGGACCCGAGGCCCAGGCCGAGCACCTCGCCCGCTTCCGGGCCGACAGCATCGTGCGCGACTGCGAGGTCGTCAGACACCGCCTCACCGGCGGTGCGCCCTGGACCGTGCTCGGCCAGAGCTTCGGCGGATTCTGCGCCACGCACTATCTCTCCACCGCGCCCCAGGGGCTGAGCGCCGTACTCGTCACCGGGGGACTGCCCTCGCTGGACGCCTCCGCGGACGACGTCTACCGCGCCGCGTACCCCCGCATCCAGCGCAAGGCCGAGGCCCACTACGCCCGCTACCCGCAGGACATCCGGCGGGCACGCCGGATCGCCGCCCACCTTGCCGAGCACCCGACGGTCCTGCCCGGGGGTTACACGCTCACCCCCGAGGCCTTCCAGTCGCTGGGCATCCTTCTCGGGTCCGGGGACGGCAGCCACCAACTGCACTATCTGCTGGAAAGCGCCTTCGTCCGCGTGGGCCGCCGGCACGAACTCTCCGACGCCTTCCAGGAAGCGGTCCTCGCCGCACTGTCCTTCGCGGCCCATCCGCTCTACGCCGTCCTGCACGAGGCGATCTACGCCCAGGGCGAGCGGGCGACGGACTGGGCGGCCGAGCGGGTGCGCGCCGAGTTCCCGCAGTTCGACGCGGCGACGGCCCTCGCGGGCGACGGCCCGCTGCTGTTCACCGGGGAGTCGGTCCACCCCTGGCACTTCGAGGTGGATCCGGCCCTGCGGCCGCTGCGCGAATGCGCCGACGCGCTCGCCGCCCGCACCGACTGGGAACCGCTGTACGACGCCACGCGCCTGGCCGCCAACCAGGTGCCGGTCGCCGCGGCCGTCTACCACGACGACATGTACGTGGACACCGAGCACTCGCTGCGGACCGCGCGTACCGTCCGCGGGCTGCGCACCTGGGTCACGGACGAGTACGAACACGACGGGGTACGGGCGAGCGGCTCACGGGTCCTGGACCGGCTGCTCGGCCTGGCCCGCGGGGAGCTCTGATCCGCCGACTTGCCGGGGAGAGCCGCTGCCCCGCGCAGCACCCGGCAAGGACCGACCCGCACGGTTCGCGGGCCGTGCTGACGCCAGGTCAGCGACGTATCCTGCGGCCATGAGCGCTCCCGTGACGGATCAGCTGGAACCGATGCCCGACGACTGGCGGAGAGCACTGGCCGTCGTCGCGCACCCCGACGACCTGGAGTACGGCTGTGCCGCGGCGATCGCCGGCTGGACCGACGGCGGGCGCGAGGTCTCCTATCTCCTCGCCACCCGGGGCGAGGCGGGCATCGACACCATCGCGCCCGCCGAGTGCGCACCGCTGCGTGAGCGGGAGCAGCGGGCGAGCGCGGCGGTCGTGGGGGTGTCCACGGTGGAGTTCCTGGACCACCAGGACGGCGTGATCGAGTACGGCGTCTCCCTGCGCCGGGACATCGCGGCGGCGATCCGGCGCCACCGTCCCGAACTGGTCATCACCCTCAACCACCGCGACACCTGGGGCGGTGTCGCCTGGAACACCCCCGACCACCGGGCGGTGGGCCGGGCGACGCTGGACGCGGCGGGGGACGCCGGCAACCGCTGGATCTTCCCCGAGCTCATCTCCGAGGAGGGTCTCCAGCCGTGGAACGGCGTCCGCTGGGTGGCGGTCGCGGGCTCCACCACGCCGACGCACGCGGTCGACGCGACCGCGGGCCTCGAACGCTCGGTCCGCTCGCTCCTGGAGCATCGCAGCTACATCGAGGTCCTGACCGACGAGGACCCGGAGGAGTACTGCCGCACCTTCCTCGTCGGCAGCGCGGAAGCCGTCGGTGCGCGGTTCGGTGGCCGACCGGCGGTCGCCTTCGAGCTGTTCGGACGCTGACGGCGGAGGTACGCTGCCCTGATTCCTGATGATGCGTCAGAAGGGGTGGCGATGATCGACACACTGGACCGGGATATCGCCGAGGGTGAGGAGCGCATCCGCCTCGACATCGCCGACGGCGTGGGCGTCCTCACCCTGTGCCGGCCCGCCACGCTGAACGGCTGGAGCTGGGAGTCCACCCGTCAACTGGGCCTGATGGCCGACCGGATCCGCTTCGACGACAGCGTCAGAGCGGTGTTGCTGCGGGCAGAGGGCCGTGCCTTCTGCGCGGGCATCGATGTCACCGCCCCGGGCGGCGCGATCACCGGCAGGTCCGCGGCGGAGCGCACCCAGCGCTACCACGAGGGCATCCGCTGGGCGCACGAGCGCTTCGCGGCCTTCGCCGGACTGCCGCAGCCGGTCGTCGCCGCGGTGCAGGGATACTGCCTCGGCTTCGGTTTCGAGCTCGCGTTGATGGCGGACATCCGCGTCGCCGCGGACGACGCCCTCTTCGCCCTGCCCGAGGCGCAGTTGGGGGTGGCGGTGGACGCGGGCGGTGATCTGCGGATCGCGCGCGAGGCGGGCGCGGGCTGGGCCAAGTACCTGGCGCTGACCGGCCGGCGCATCGACGCGGCGACGGCCGCGCGCCTGGGTCTGGTCCAACTGGTCTGCCCGGCTGGCGAACTGGCTTCTGCCGCGCAGGAACTGGCGGCGGAGATCGCGCGGAACGCGCCGCTCGCGGTGCGGGCCGTCAAGCGCGACATCGACGCGTTCGCGGACGCCGGTCTCGCGGAGGCCCTCGACCGTACGGCGCAGAGCGCGGCGCTCACGCTCACCTCGGAGGACTGCCGCGAGGGTTACACGGCCAAGGCTGCGCGCCGGCCCCCGGACTTCGAGGGCCGGTGAACGCGCGCGCCACGAGCCCGGCGCGACCCGAGCGGCGGGCTGTGGGTCAGCCGGCGAAGGGACCCCGTCCCAACTGCTCGCGCACGGTCACCACCGGCTCGTTCACCAGTGCCCGCCGCTGCCAGTTGGCGCCGTCCACCACCAGGGTGTGCCCCGTGATCAACTGGGCGTAGGGGGAGGCGAGGAACGTCGCCGCCCACCCGATCTCCCTGGGCTGCCCCACCCGCAGCGCGGGCTGCCGGACGTCCTTGTCCTCCGCCCGGTCGAGGCCGCCTCGCAGATCGGCGCTCATGTCGTCGTGCGGCACCAGCCCCGGCACCAGGGCGTTGATCTGGATGCCGTACGGCCCCCACTCGACGGCCAGGGTCTCGACCATGTTCTGCACGCCCGCCTTGGCCGCCGCGGAATGCACGAACCCCGGCCCGCCCGTCCAGGCGTACGACGCGCCGAGGTTGATGATGGACGCCGGTGTGCCCGCGGCCAGATGCCGGCGGCCGAACTCCTGCGTCATGAACCAGGTCCCGCTGAGGGTGATGTCCACGACGGCCCGCCAGCCGTTGGCGGACAGCTCCTCGGCGGGCACGGGGAAGTTGCCCGCCGCGTTGTTGACGAGCACGCTCGGCAGGCCGAAAGCGGCCTCGGCGGCATCGATGACCTCCGCTATGCGGTCCGGTTCGCGTATGTCGCACAGGGCGGCGGTCACGCGGCCGCCGAGTCCGGCGAGCTCGTCCTGCGCGGCCTTGAGCCGGTCGGCCTTGCGGCCCACGATCATGAGGTCCGCGCCGAGCCGGGCGAACTCCGTCGCGATCGCCTTCCCGAGGCCCGAGCCGCCTCCGGTGACGATCACGCTCCTGCCCTCGAACGTCCCCTTGGGCAGGGCGGCGGCGCCGAGGGGCGGAGGGGCGGGAATGCCGAGACGATCTGTCATGAGGGCATGAGTATCCGGTGGCGGCCGAATCGTCCATGGGCTTGCACCGATCTTTGATCTCGACGGTGCCGGTGCTGGGAGCCCGAAGTTCACGGGATTGACAAATGGCCTTGCTGTTTCTGCAATGGTTCCATGAACGACGAACCCGCGCTCGATTCCGTACTCGACGAGGTCGGTCCCCGTCTCCGACGTATCCGCCGCGACCGTGGTGCCACCCTCGGCGCCCTCTCCGAGGTGACCGGGATCTCCGTCAGCACGCTCTCCCGGCTGGAGTCCGGCCAGCGCAAGCCCAGCCTGGAGCTGCTGCTGCCCATCGCCCGCGCCCATCAGGTGCCGCTCGACGAGCTCGTCGGCGCCCCGCCCGTCGGGGACCCGAGGGTGCGGGCGAAGCCGATCGTGCGGCACGGGAGGACCATGCTGCCGCTCACCCGCCAGCCGGGCGGCCTTCAGGCGTACAAGGTCGTGCAGGAGCCGAGTGGTCAGCAGCCCGACCCCCGGACGCACGAGGGCTACGAGTGGCTGTACGTCCTGTCCGGGAAGCTCCGGCTGGTGCTCGGCGAGCACGACGTGGTCCTCGGAGCCGGCGAGGCCGCGGAGTTCGACACCCGGGTCCCGCACTGGTTCGGCCCTGCCGGCGAGGAGAGTGTGGAGTTCCTGAGCCTGTTCGGCCCGCAGGGCGAACGTATGCACGTCCGGGCGAGGCCGAAGCAGAGCTGACGGCCCGGGCAGAAGGAGGAGCGACGCTCCCGTCCGGGCCAGGCAGGGGTCCGAGGTGAGCGGGGGCCTGCGCGGCCGGAAGGGGGCTTCCCGAGCGGCAAGCGACCGCTTAGTATGCGAACCGGAGCGCAGTACTGCCTACGGTTTGTGGAGGCCCGGAAATGCAGGCATGGCGAGTGCACCGGAACGGCGAGCCGAGCGAGGTGATGCGGCTCGAAGAGGTGGACCGGCCCACGCCGGGCGACGGGCAGCTCCTGCTGAAGGTCCGCGCCGCGAACATCAACTTCCCCGACGCGCTGCTGTGCCGCGGCCACTACCAGGTGCGCCCGCCGCTGCCCTTCACGCCGGGCGTGGAGATCTGCGGCGAGACCGAGGACGGCCGCCGGGTCATAGCCAACCCCGCCCTGCCGGACGGCGGGCTCGCGGACTACGTCGTGGCCGATGCCGCTGCCGTACTGCCCGCCCCCGAGGCGCTCGACGACGCCGAGGCCGCCGCCCTGCACATCGGCTACCAGACCGGCTGGTTCGGGCTGCACCGCCGGGCCGCGCTGCGGGCGGGCGAGACCCTGCTCGTGCACGCGGCCGCGGGCGGCGTCGGCAGCGCCGCCGTCCAGCTCGGCAAGGCCGCGGGCGCCCGGGTGATCGGTGTCGTCGGCGGCGAGGACAAGGCCCGCGTGGCCCGGGAGCTCGGCTGCGACGTGGTCGTCGACCGCCGCACCGATGACATCGTCGCCGTCGTCAAGGAGGCGACCGGTGGCCGGGGCGCCGACGTGATCTACGACCCGGTCGGCGGTGACGCGTACGCCAAGTCCGCGAAGTGCGTCGCCTTCGAGGGCCGCATCCTCGTCGTCGGCTTCGCGAGCGGTGCCATCCCGAGCCCCGCGCTCAACCACGCGCTGGTGAAGAACTACTCGATCGTGGGCCTGCACTGGGGCCTGTACAACCAGAAGGACCCGGCCGCGATCCTCGCCTGTCACGAGGAACTGACCAGGCTCGCCGCCGAAGGCGCCGTCAAGCCGCTGATCAGCGGACGGGTCGCGATGAAGGACGCAGCCGACGCGGTCCAGCGCGTGGCCGACGGCACCACCACCGGTCGTCTGGTGGTCATTCCGGAAGGAGCCGCCCGATGACGGACGCCGCCGAACTGCGCACCCGCGCGGAGGAGTTGCTGGCCGCACACCCGCCGG
Source organism: Streptomyces sp. NBC_00306 (assembly GCF_036169555.1). GTDB lineage: Bacteria > Actinomycetota > Actinomycetes > Streptomycetales > Streptomycetaceae > Streptomyces > Streptomyces achmelvichensis. Next base: position 7,233,153 of record NZ_CP108032.1, read on the forward strand.
CCACCACCGACCGCACCACCTTCCTCAAGGCCCGCTTCGACGCCGGCCTCGCCTGGGTCCACTACCCGAAGGGCCTCGGCGGACTCGACGCGCCGCGCTCTCTTCAGGCCGTCGTGGACGCCGTACTGAACGCCGCTGACGCGCCGGACAACGACCCGCGCCGTATCGGCATCGGACTCGGCATGGCGGCCCCGACGATCCTCGCGTACGGCTCCGAAGAGGTGAAGGAGCGTTTCCTGCGGCCGCTGTGGGTCGGCGACGAGGTCTGGTGCCAGCTCTTCAGCGAGCCGGGCGCGGGCTCCGACCTCGCGGCGCTCGGTACCCGGGCCGTGCGCGACGGCGACGACTGGGTGGTGAGCGGACAGAAGGTGTGGACCTCCAGCGCCCATGTGGCGCGCTGGGCCATCCTCATCGCCCGCACCGACCCCGATCTGCCCAAGCACCGCGGCATCACCTACTTCATCTGTGACATGACCGACCCCGGCGTCGAGGTCCGTCCGCTGCGCCAGATCACCGGCGAGGCGGAGTTCAACGAGGTCTTCCTCTCCGGCGTCCGCATCCCCGACGCACATCGCCTCGGCGAGGTGGGCGAGGGCTGGAAGGTCGCGCAGACGACCCTGATGAACGAGCGCGTCTCCATCGGCGGCAGCCGCATCCCTCGCGAGGGAGGCATGATCGGCCCCGTCACGCAGACCTGGCGCGAGCGTCCCGAACTGCGCACCCACGACCTGCACCAGCGTCTGCTGACCCTGTGGGTCGAGGCGGAGGTCGCCCGCCTCGCCGGCGAACGGCTGCGCCAGCAGCTCGTCGCAGGCCAGCCGGGCCCCGAGGGCAGCGGCATGAAACTCGCCTTCGCCCGGCTCAACCAGGAGATCAGCGGCCTGGAGGTCGAACTGCGCGGCGAAGAGGGCCTGTTGTACGACGACTGGACCATGCGCCGGCCCGAACTGGTCGACTTCACCGGCCGCGACGCGGGCTACCGCTATCTGCGCTCCAAGGGCAACTCGATCGAGGGCGGCACCAGCGAGGTGCTCCTGAACATCGTCGCCGAACGCGTACTCGGGCTGCCGTCCGAGCCGCGCAACGACAAGGACATCGCCTGGAAGGACCTCGCCCGATGACGAAGGCGCCGACGCGGAGCACCCAGCCCGATCTGCTCTACTCCGAGGCCGAGGACGACCTGAGGGCGGCCGTCCGGTCCCTGCTCACCGACCGCGCCGACACCGCGGCGCTGCTGACGCGGGCCGAGGCCGGCACGCCGTACGACGCGGGTCTCTGGAAGGCGCTCGCCGCCGACATGGGCGCCGCGGGGCTGCTCGTTCCGGAGAAGCTGGGTGGCCAGGGTGCGAGTCATCGTGAGGCCGCCGTGGTCCTCGAAGAACTCGGCCGTCAGGTGACTCCCGCGCCGTATCTGACCAGTTCGGTCATCGCGACCGAGGTCCTTCTCGCGCTCGACACGGAAACGCCGGAGGTCGCCGACCTGCTGGCCGCGCTGGCGTCCGGCCGCACCGTGGCCGTGCTCGCCGTCCCGCTGTCGGCCTCCCCGTACGGCCCGCTCGCCGCGGGTGAGTCCCGGGTCCCGGGTGTCGCCGACGCGGCGGCCGCCGATGTGTTCCTGGTGCTGCGGTCCGACGGCCTGTACGCGGTCGAGGCCGGGGAAGTGGGCGTCGAGGCGCAGACGCCGCTCGATCTGACGCGGCCTCTCGCGGCCGTGACCGTCCCCGGTACCGCGGCGGCCACCCGGCTCGCGGACTCCGACGCGGCGGAGGCGGCGGTCCGCCGTGGACTGCTCGCCGGGGCCGGGTTGTTGGCCTCCGAGCAGCTCGGCGTGGCCGAGTGGTGCTTGGAGGAGACCGTCCGGCACACCCGGGAGCGCCATCAGTTCAACCGGCCGATCGGCTCCTTCCAGGCGCTCAAGCACCGCATGGCGCAGCTGTGGCTGGAGGTCGTCTCGGCGCGCGCCGCGGTCAGGAACGCGGCCGACGCCCTGGCCACCGACAGCCCGGAAGCGGCTCTCGCGGTCGCCATCGCCCAGGCGTACACCTCACGGGTCGCGGTGCACGCGGCCGAGGAGTGCGTCCAGCTGCACGCGGGCATCGGCATGACCTGGGAACACCCCGCCCATCTCCACCTCAAGCGGGCCAAGTCGGACTCGATCGCCCTCGGTACCGCGGGCAGCCACAAGGAGGCTCTGGCCGAACTGGTCGACATCGAGGCTCCGTAGGCCGCCCCCGCACCGCCTTGCGGACCTGCGTAGTCCGCTCCCCTTGGCGTGCTGTTTAATTGCGAATCGTTCGCAATAACAGTGGATCTTCATTAGGGGAGTGGGCCATGTCCGCCCGATCGATACGAGGGCTGGCCGCAGCGACGCTGGCCGCCGCGCTGACCGTCGGCGCGGCGGCCTGCTCCAACCCGGACAGCGGCGCGGCCGGCAAGAACGGCGAGGGGGAGTCCGCCGTCGTCGGCATCGCGTACGAGCCCGAGAGCCTCAGCCCGCTGCTCGGCTACGGCAAGGACGGCAACGCGAAGATCTTCGACGGTCTGCTGGCCCTCGACCGCGGGATGAACCTCAAGCCCGCACTCGCCGCCGCGCTGCCGAGAATCAGCGAGGACCGGCTGACGTACACCTACAAACTGCGCCAGGGCGTGAAGTTCAGCGACGGCAAGCCGTTCGGCGCCAAGGACGTCGTCTTCACCTACCGCACCATCCTGGACAAGAAGACCAACAACGCCTCCAAGTCCGAGCTCGACGCCATCAAGGACGTCAGGGCGACCGGCGAGGACACCGTGGTCTTCACGCTGAAGTACCCCTACGCGCCCTTCGCCGAGCGCACCGTCCTCCCCATCGTCCCCGAGCACGTGGTGGCCGGACAGGACGTCAACACCGGCCCGTTCACCACCAAGCCGATCGGCACCGGGCCGTACGTCCTCACCGGATGGTCCAAGGGCGAGAAGATCAGCCTCAAGGCGAACCCCCACTACTGGGGCGGGGAGCCGAAGGTGAAGAAGTTCACCATGGCGATCATCAAGGACGACGACGTCCGCGCCACGCGACTGCGCGCGGGCGACCTCGACGGCGCCATCCTGCCGCCCAACCTCGCCAAGGGCTTCAAGGGCGACGGGGCGAAGAAGACCTACGCGGCCACGACGTACGACTACCGGACCGTCACGCTGCCGACCCACAACAAGGTCGCCGGCGACACCGCGATCCGTCGGGCGCTCGATGTCGCCGTCGACCGGCAGACCATGGTCGACAAGATCCTCGAAGGTGCGGGCAAGCCCGCCTACGGTCCGGTCCCCACCGGCAGCGAGTGGTTCACCCAGGGCACCGAGCGCCCCCACGACCTGGCCCGCGCGAAGAAGATCCTCGACGACGCCGGCTGGAAGCCCGGCAAGAACGGGATCCGCGAGAAGAACGGCGTACGCGCCGCGTTCCCGCTCTGGTACCTCGCCGGTGACAAACTCCGCCAGGAGCACGCCCTCGCCTACGCCTCCGACGCCAAGAAGGCCGGTATCGCCGTCACCACGCAGGCCGGCACCTGGGAGGTCATCGAGCCGCGGATGAAGGACGACGCGGTCCTCGCCGGTGGCGGTGCCCCGGCGGACCCCGACTTCGACCAGTATCTGCTGCTCACGTCCTCGTTCGGCGGCGACGGCTTCAACAACATGGCCCGCTACGACAACCCTGCCGTCGACGCGGCCCTGGCCGAAGGCCGCAAGAGCGGCGACAAGACCGTGCGCAAGGCGGCCTACGACACCGTTCAGCGCGAACTGGTGAAGAACCCCGGCTACACCTTCCTCACCCACATCGACCACCTCTACGTCGTCGCCGACCGCTGGGACGGACTGACCACCCAGGTCGAGCCGCACGACCACGGGCTCGCCTCCGGCCCCTGGTGGAACGTCGAGGACTGGACCCCGAAGCAGTGACCCGCCGCCTTCCCTGGGAGGCGATGGCGCGGATGGCGGGGCGGCGGGCACTGTTCGCCGCCCCCGTGCTCCTGGTCGTGACCTTCGGCGTCTTCGCCGTCGCCGCCGCCTCTCCCTTCGACCCCGTCAAGGCGTACACCGGCACGGCCGGACTGACCGCCACCCAGGAGAACCTGGACCAGATCCGCGCCAACCTCGGCGTCGACCAGCCCCTCGTCACCCGCTGGTGGAACTGGCTGATGTCCGCGCTCCAGGGCGACCTGGGGAACTCCAGCGTCCTGCGCAGGCCCGTCGCCGAGGTCGTCGGCGAGCGGATCGGCTGGTCCGCGCTCCTCGCGGTCACCGCGTTCGCCGTCGCCATCCTGCTCGGCACGGCACTGGGCGTACTGGCCGCCCGCCGCCGCGGCGGCTGGCTGGACCGCTGCGTCAGCTCGGCCGCCTACACCCTCGAAGCGGCACCCGCCTTCTGGCTCGGACTGCTCGCCATCTGGTTCTTCGCCCTCGAACTGGGCGTCCTCCCGGCCGGCGGGCTCACCGACACCGCCAGCGACGTCGTCACCTTCGGCCAGGTCGCCACGCACCTGGTCCTGCCCGCGGCCGTCCTCGGCATCTCCCAACTGCCGTGGTTCTTCCTGTACGTACGCCAAGGGGTCGCCGACGCGCTCGACGAGGACCCGGTGCGCGGGGCCCGCGCCCGTGGACTCGGCGAGCCGACCGTCCTGCTCGGTCACGCCCTGCGCTCCGGCATGCTGCCGATGCTCACCCTCATCGGCTCGCGCGTGCCCGAACTCATCACGGGCGCGCTGCTCGTGGAGACGGTCTTCAGCTGGCCCGGCATCGCCGCCGCCACCGTCCAGGCCGCCACCTCGGTCGACTTCCCGCTGCTGGCCGCGCTCACGGTCCTCGCCACCGCCGCCGTGCTCGCCGGCAACCTCCTGTCCGACGTGCTGTACGGGCTCGCCGACCCGAGAGTGGGCTTCGATGGCTGAGGCAGTGTGGCGCAGTCGCGGGCGCACCCGGCGCTCCACCCGCACCGTCCGGGTCTCCGTCTCCGCCGTCGTGGTGACCGCGGTCGTCCTCGCGGTGCTGGTCGTGCCGCCGATCGCGCAGCTCGACGAGCAGGCGGTCGATCTGTCGATGAAACTGCAACCGCCGTCGCCCGCCCACCCCTTCGGCACCGACGACGTGGGCCGCGACCTGTTGCTGCGGTGCGTCTACGGACTGCGGATCTCGCTGCTCGTGGGCGTCGTCGCCGCGCTGGTCGCCACCGTGATCGGCACCCTGGTGGGCGCAGCCGCCGCGGCCTTCGGAGGCTGGACCGACCGGCTGGTGATGCGGCTCGTGGACACGTTCGCGTCCGTGCCCCACCTGCTCCTCGGCATCTTCATCGTGGCGATGTTCCGCCCCGGGGTCTGGCCGGTCGTCGTGTCCGTGGCGCTCACCCACTGGCTGTCCACCGCCCGCATCGTGCGCTCGGAAGTGCTGTCCCTGCGCTCCCGTCCGTACATCGACGCGGCGATCTCCGGCGGTGCCTCGCGATGGCGCGTCACCGCGCGGCATCTGCTGCCGGGCGTGCTGCCGCAGGCCGGCCTCGCGGCCGTCCTGATGGTCCCGCACGCCATGTGGCACGAATCCGCGCTCTCCTTCCTCGGGCTCGGACTGCCCGCCCACGAGGCGAGCCTCGGCAACCTCGTCCAGTCCGCCCGTGGTTCCCTCCTCGCCGGCGACTGGTGGCCCACCCTCTTCCCCGGGCTGTTCCTGATCATCCCGACGCTCGCCGTGGCGGGCCTCGCGGGCGCCTGGCGGGAGCGGATCAACCCGCGCCGGAGATCGGAGCTGATGCTGTGACCGTCCTGTCCGTACGGGACCTGTCCGTACGTTTCCGGATGCGCGGCGGCCGGCACATCGCGGCCGTCACCGGAGCGACCTTCGACCTCGCCGCGGGGGAGTGCCTGGCCCTCGTCGGCGAGAGCGGCTGCGGCAAGTCCGTGCTCGCCTCTGCCCTGCTGGGCCTGCTGCCGGGCAACGCCCAGACCGCCGGCACGGCGACCGTCGACGGTGTCGAACTGCTCGGTGCCGACGAGCGGACCCTCGCCCGCACGGTGCGCGGGCGCAGGATCGGCCTCGTACCGCAGAGCCCGGCCGCCCATCTCACCCCGGTCCGTACCGTCGGAGCGCAGGTGTCGGAGACGGTGCGCGCGCTCACCGGCACACCGCGCGGGGAACTGCGCAAGGCCGCCGTCGCCGCGGCCGAGCGGGCCGCCTTTCCGGCCGGAGGCCTCGACCGCTACCCGCACGAACTGTCCGGCGGACTCGCCCAGCGGGCCGCGACCGCGCTCGCCCTCGTCGGCGACGCGCCCCTGCTCCTCGCCGACGAGCCGACCACCGGACTCGACCGCGAGCTGGTGAACCGCACGGCCGACGAACTCCGCCGCCACACCGACGAGGGCCGGGGCCTGCTGATGATCACCCACGATCTGGCGGCGGCGGAACGGATCGCCGACCGGGTCGCCGTGATGTACGCCGGGCGGATCGTCGAACTCGCGGACGCCGACGCCTTCTTCGGCAGTCCCGGCCCCCGTCATCCGTACGCCAGGGGACTGCTCGCGGCTCTCCCCGAACGGGACTTCGTCCCCGTCCCCGGGCTGCCGCCGGAGCTGGGAGACCTGCCGCCCGGGTGCGCCTTCGCCGCGCGCTGCGAGCGCGTGAGCGAACGCTGCGGGACACAGCCCGTTCCCGACGGGGGAGTCGCGTGCCACCACCCCGTGAACGCCCCCGACGACCGGGAGCCCGCCCGTGTTTGAACTGCAGGAGATCACCGCCGGGTACGACCGCGGCCGCCCCGTCGTACGCGACGCATCGCTCACCCTCGCGCCCGGTGAGGCCGTCGGCCTCCTCGGCCCCAGCGGCTGCGGCAAGTCCACCCTCGCCCGCGTGGCCGCACTGCTCCACCGGCCCTACGGCGGCCGCGTCGTCATCGACGGCGAGCCCGCCCGCGGCTGGCGGCACACCGCCCCGCGGGCCCAGCGCACCGCCATCGGCGTGGTCTTCCAGCAGCCCAGGCTCTCCGCCGACCCCCGGCTGCCGCTGCGCGACCTGATCGCCGAACCGCTGCGGGCGACCGGCAGACGCGACGAGGCCGTCCGGCGGACCGGGGAACTGGCCGACCGGGTGGGACTCACCGGGGAGCTGCTGGGCCGCCGTCCGCACGAGGTCAGCGACGGGCAGCTGCAACGTGCCTGCGTCGCCCGGGCGTTGGTGCTCGACCCGCGCTGGCTGATCTGCGACGAGATGACCGCCATGCTCGACGCCTCGACAACGGCCGCACTGGTGGCGGTCGTCGAGGACTACCGCCGTGAACAGGGCGCCGGCCTCCTCGCCGTCGGTCACGACCGGACCCTGCTGGAGCGCTGGTGCGACCGGACGGTGCACTGGTCCGAGGCCTGGACCCCGTGAGCCGCACGGGGCGGTGCGCCCGGCACGGTCACCAGGTGACGGATGGCCGAACTCTTGGTGCAGCACTGCCGATCAGCGACTTGGCGGGCTGATACTCGGGTGTCCCTCCCGACCCCACGAGCCCGGAGGCACCACCGTGCTGACCACCCGTCGCAGAGCCGTCACGACCCTCGCCGCCGCGCTGGCCGGCGCCGTCGCCGTACCCGCCGCAGCGCAGGCGGCCCAGAACCCCGGCGTGCAGCACCGCCCGCGGCCGCTGCGTCAGGCGCACGCCCACAACGACTACCTGCACGAACGGCCGCTGCACGACGCCCTGTCGCACGGATTCACCAGCCTGGAGGCCGACATCTTCCTGGTGAACGGCGAACTGCTCGTCGCGCACACCCCGGAGGAGCTCGACCCCACCCGCACCCTGCGCTCGCTCTATCTCGACCCGCTGCTGGCCCGCGTGCGGGCCAACCACGGCTCGGTGTACCGCGGTTACGGCAAGCCGGTGCAGCTGCTCGTCGACATCAAGACCGACGGCGTCGCCTGCTACCTCGAACTCGACCGCCAGCTGCGGCGCTACAGCCGGATGCTGACCGGCTACGCGCACGGCCGGGTCCGCCCCGGCGCCGTCACCCCGGTGGTCTCCGGCGACCGCGCGGCGCGCGTTCCCATGGAGGCCCAGCGGCAGCGGTACGCGTTCTACGACGGCCGGCTCGACGACCTCGGCACCGCCACGCCCGCCTCCTTCATCCCGCTGATCTCCAGCAACTGGACGTCGAGTTTCACCTGGCAGGGCATCGGACCGTTCCCCGCGGGTGAACGCGGCACGCTGCACGCGCTCGTCTCCGCGGCCCACGACCGCGGTCAGCGCGTCCGCTTCTGGGCCACACCCGATGTGCCCGGCCCGGCCCGCGACGCCGTCTGGTCCGAGCTGCTCGCCGCCGGCGTCGACCACCTCAACTCGGACGATCTGGCGGGCCTCGAAACCTTCCTGCGCAGGCGCGGCCGGTAGCCGGAAACTCCCGCAGACTGCACCCGTACGGCGGACACGCCAGTCGGCCGTACGGGCCCTCCGCTGCGCCAGACTGACGGCCGAATGCCGCGGATCCGGCGCGGCGGAGGAGGTTGACGATGGCTGTGTCGATTTCGGTCGTACTGCTTCTGGTGGTCCTCGCGGTGATCTTTCTGCGCAACGGCGGACTCAAGCTCTCGCACGCGATCGTGTGCTGCCTGCTCGGCTTCTTCCTCGCGGGCACGAGCATGGCGCCGACCATCAGCGAAGGCGTCGCCGCCACGGCGGAGGTCGTCAGCAGTCTGCGTCCCTGAAGCGCCCGGCGTACCCGACCGGTCAGGCGCCGACGAGATGCGACCGGATCAGGAAACGCACCCCCTCCGGGGCCTCCAGCGAGAATCCGCTGCCACGGCCTTCGACGACATCGACGACGAGCCGTGTGTGGCTCCACCGTTCGTACTGGCTTCTGGAGATCCAGAAGGAGATGTCCTCCTCGACGCCCTCCACCCGGAGGTCCGCGAGAAGGATGTCGGAGGACCCCGTACGGAATTCTCCCTGCGGGTAGCACATGGGGGCACTGCCGTCGCAGCAGCCGCCCGACTGGTGAAACATCAGCGGTCCGTGTACGGCCCGCAGCCGCCGCAGCAGATCGGCGGCGGCCGGGGTCAGCTCCACACGCGGGGTCTCGGTCATGCGCCGAGCGAAGCACGGGCGAGGTTGCAAACCCGTTGCAGAACGCTCGGCCGATCCTTCGCAGGGCAACCGGGGTTGTCACACCTGTGGAATCCAGCCATCCCACTGGTGCAGGATGGTCCGCGCCTGCATCGTTGGTGATCCTCTCCCGCCCGGCGGGGGAGCGCCCGCCGGATGCGGCCTGAGCCTGGCCGGAGGGACGATGGGAGGGTCCCTGGAGGGGCACACTGATGCCGAGGCCCGGAGTGGGTACACAGCGCCTCAAGAGGTGACGACAGGCGGACGGAGGTCGTGGGATGCGCGCTGCGGAGCCTTCCCCTGACCCTGCCGAGGGGGCCGTGCGTCCGGCGGCCATCACGTCCGAGTCCGGCGGCCTGATGGATGTCCTGAACGTCGCCGCCGTCATGCTGGACGCCGAGGGCAAGATCGCACTGTGGAGCCCTCAGGCCGAGAAGCTCTTCGGGTACAGCGCCGAGGAGGCCCTGGGGCGGCCCGCCGCCCGGGTCATGGTGCACGAGCAGCACCATGAGCTGGTGCAACGGCTGTTTGCCGAGGTCATGGGCGGTGAGGGCAACTGGGCGGGGGTCTTCCCCGTACGCCACAAGGACGGCACGTCCCTGCTCGTGGAATTCCGCAATATGCGGCTGGAGGACGACCGCAAGCACCTCTACGCCCTGGGGCTGGCCACCGAGCAGTCCACGTTGCGGCAGGTGGAGCGGGATCTCGCGCTGTCGACCCGGCTCATCGCCCAGTCCCCGATCGGCCTCGCCGTCGTCGACTCGGAGCTGCGGTACATCACCGTGAATCCGGCCCTGGAGCGCATCAACGGTCTCGCCGCCCAGGAGCATGTGGGACGTCACGTCCGTGAAGCCCTGCCGTTCCTGGACACCGTGGCCATAGAGTCCGACATGCGTCAGGTACTCGCCACGGGTGTGCCGATCCTCGACCGTGAGTCGGTGGGACACACCCCGGCCGACCCCGACAACCAGCGCGCCTGGTCCGTCTCCTTCTACCGCCTGGAGTCCTCGAACGGGCGTGTGCTCGGGCTCGCCGTGTCCGTCGTGGACGTCACCGAGCGTCATCGCGCCACGAGCGAGGTGGCCGCGGCCCGCCGGCGCCTCACTCTTGTGGCCGATGCCTCGATGCGGATCGGCACCACCCTCGACCTCGACCGGACCGCACGGGAGCTCGCCGAGGTGTCGGTGCCCGATCTGGCCGACGTCGCGGCGGTGGACGTGCTCGACAGCGCCCTGAACGGCCGAACGGGCCCGGTGGTGCACGACGGCCCCGCCACCTTCCGCGCCCTCGCCGTGGCCGCCTCGTTCTCCACCGACGCCATACGCGCCGCCGACCAGCCCGGCGAGGTCGCCCGCTACGAGGTCGACCGGCTGGTCACCCACTGCGTGAACACGGGCCGGCCGGTCCGCGTGTCCCACGTCGACGAGGACGACCTGCGGCGGATCGCACGCAGCCCCGAAGCCGCGGAGCTGCTGGCGGCCGCGGGTGTGCACTCCTACATGGCCGTTCCCCTGATCGCCCGCGGCGAGGTCCTCGGCGCCCTCGACCTGAAGCGCACCCGCAACCCCGAACCGTTCAACGACGACGACGAGCTCCTCGCGGGCGAGCTGGCCGCGCGGGCCGCGGTCTGCATCGACAACGCACGCTGGCACCGGCAGGTGCGCAACACCGCGCTCACCCTCCAGCGCAGCCTGCTCCCGCAGCAGCCGTCGGACCAGCCCGGCCTGGAGATCGCCAACCGCTACGAGCCCGCCCAGGCCGCCAGCGAGGTGGGCGGCGACTGGTTCGACGTCATCCCGCTGAGCGGGGAGAAGACCGCGCTCGTCGTCGGCGATGTGATGGGCAGCGGTATCAACGCCGCCGTCACCATGGGCCAGCTCCGCACCGCCACCCGCACCCTGGCCGAACTCGACCTCGCCCCCGACGAGGTGCTGCGCCACCTCGACCGCATCACCGACCGCATGGGACAGACCATCACCACCTGCGTGTACGCGGTCTACGACCCCCACCAGGCCCAGTGCCTCATCTCCACCGCTGGACATCTGCCGCCGGTTCTGGCCCGTCCCGGCCGGGCGCCGGAACTGCTCGACCTGCCCACCGGCGTACCGCTCGGCGTCGGCGGCTTCCCCTACCGCACCACCACCTTCGACCTGCGGCCGGGCGACGAGCTCGTCCTCTACACCGATGGTCTGGTGGAGACACGGGACGAGGCCATCGACGTCCGGCTCGACCTCCTTCTGTCGCTGCTCGGCGCGCCCGAACGAACCCTGGACGCGACCTGCGAAGTGCTCCTCCAGACGCTGAGGCAGCCGGGGGACCACGACGACGTCGCCCTCCTCATCGCCCGCGCGCGCACCCACCCCTGACACCGCCGCCCCGCCGGCACCTCCTCACGGAGCCGTCGCGCCCGCTCCGGCGCCGTCAGGCGCACGGCCGCCCCGGACGTGCCCCGCCGCCCGCCGCCCCCTACCGTTCACCCTGTGAGTGATCGCCTGAACACGCAGCCGGACCTGCGCCGCGGCGGCTATCTCCGGGCCGCCGGGATCTTCGCGGTGTGCATGGCGGGAACCACACTCCCCACCCCGCTCTACGGCCTCTATCAGGAGGAAATCGGGTTCTCCGAGCTGATCGTGACGGTCGTCTTCGCCGTCTACGCCTTCGGTGTCATCGGCGTCCTCCTGCTCGCGGGCAACATCTCCGACACCGTCGGCCGCCGACCCGTGCTGCTGTGCGGACTGGTCCTCGCCGCCCTCAGCGCGGTGTGCTTCCTGGCCGAGAGCGGACTGCCCCTGCTCTTCCTCGGCCGGTTCCTGTCGGGACTGTCCGCCGGACTGTTCACCGGTGCCGCGACCGCGTTCGTCATGGAATGCGCACCGCCGGGCAAGGAGGGCCGAGCCGCCTTCGCCTCGACCGCGGCCAACATGGGCGGGCTGGGCTGCGGTCCGCTGCTGGCGGGACTGCTCGCCCAGTACGCGCCGTGGCCCCTGAAGCTCCCCTTCCTCGTCCATCTCGCCCTGGTCGCCGTCTCGTTCGCGGTGCTCTGGTTCCTCCCCGAGACCGTGCGCGAGCCGAAGCCGCTGCGTGTCGGCCGCCCGCAGCGGCCCAGCCTGCCGCCCCAGGTGCGCGCCCTGTTCGTACCGGCCGGCCTCGCCGCGTTCGTCGGCTTCTCCCTGCTCGGCGTGTTCACCTCCGTGAGCCCCGCGTTCCTCGCACAGAGCCTCGGTGTGGAGAACCACGCGGTCGTCGGGCTCATCGTCTTCCTCGCCTTCTTCGCCTCCACCGTCGGACAGTTGCTGGTGCCCAGGCTGGGTGTGGCCCGGGCGCTGCCGGCCGGCTGTTTCACGCTCGTCGCCGGGCTGGCCCTGCTGGCCGGCGCGCTCGCCTGGGACCTGCTGGCGCTCGTGGTCCTCAGCGCGCTCGTCGGGGGCGCGGGACAGGGGCTCGCGCTCAGGGGCGCCGTCGCCTCGGTCGCGGGCGCGGCGCCCGAGGAGCACCGTGCCGGGGTCATCTCCTCGCTGTTCGTGGTCGCCTACACGGGCATCTCCATTCCCGTCATCGGCATCGGATTCCTCGCCGAACCGCTCGGCCTGGAGGACGCCGGACTGGTCTTCATCTGCTGCATGGTGCTGCTCGCCGGATCCGCCGGCATCTATCTGCTCCGCCGCCCGGCGGACCGCGCACGCGTCTGACGAGCCGGGAGCCGTCGCATGGCACACGACACGGACCCGTGGCTCACCGAGCCGCACCATCTGTTCGCCTCGGCCCCGGTGCTGCTCCTGACCCTGGCGACCGGCGCGGTCGACGCCATCAGCTTCCTTGCCCTCGGGGGCGTCTTCACCAGTGTCATGACCGCGAACCTGGCCCTCCTCGGACTCTCCGTCGGAAGCCGGCAACTCCCGCTGGCCGGCCATTCGCTGCTGGCGATCACGGGCTATGTCTGCGGCGTACTCCTCGGCAGCCGTATCACCGTGCTCCGCACCGGGCCGCGGTGGACGGGAGCGCGGTGCGCGCTGCTCGTGGAAACCGTCGTCCTGGGCGGCGCGACCGTCGCCTGGGTCCTGTGGGGCGGCGCTCCGCACAGCGGCGGCAGGCTCGCCCTGCTCGCGGTCATGTCGGTGGCGATGGGAGTGCAGGGCGGGGCCGTGCGGGCCGCCGGCGCCCCCGGGCTGTCGACGACGTACCTGACAGGCGCGCTGACCGGCGCGCTGACGAGCCTCATGACCACCGGCCGGCTCCAGTGGGACAACGCGGTTCTCGTCCTCGTCCTGATGGCAGGCGCGGCGCTGGGCGGGCTGATGCTCACTCAGGCCCGGCCCGCGGCCGTCGGGCTGCCGGCGGCTCTGGTGGCGGCCGCACTGGTCCTTTCCTTCGTCGTTCCGCCGCCGCGGCGCACCTGAAGGGAAACAGGTCTCTTTCCCGCTGAGCGGGGCACACGGTCCTCACCGATTCGAGGGGAGAACCTCCATGCTTGGCATCGCAGCAGCCGTCCTGTTCTTCATCGCGTTCCTCATCAACGCGGCGGAGATCTCGACGAACGACACGTTCACCGCCACCAACATCATGCTCATCGGCCTGATGCTGCTGGGTCTGCAGGTGGCGGGGATAGGGAGCAGCTGGTCGACGCGCAGCCGCAGACGTTGACCTGAGTCAGTGTCGGGAAGGGGGCGGACCGGATCACCGGCCCGCCCCCTTCCCGTGCGCTCTGTGCCGACGGGCCGGACCGGAAGGTGTACCGGGCACGACAGCCGGATGGCGGACATCGGTTTTCGGCGCCGATACGGGGTTACCCGAGCCCCATGACTGAATCGAACAAGCGAGTAACCACAGCGTCGAAGAACGAACACGTCAATGCCGCGCGAGCCGCGGGCGGGCGGGCCAAGCAGGCTTCGTCCCGGGCCGCGGACGCCGCTTCGGACGGTGCGAACGAGGCGCGGAACGCCACGGCGTCGGCCCTCGCGGGCGCCGGGAAGTCGGTCACCACGACTCTGGAGTCGGCCTCCAGGACGGTGGGCGGTGCGGCCGGTACGGCGACGAAGGCGGTGGGCGCGGCAGCCGGCACGGCCTGGCTGTTCATGAAGGCCCGCACCCTGCTCGTCGCGGGCGGTGGCGCGAGCGCCGTCGCGGTGGGCGCCGCCGCCTTCGCGGTCGGCCGGCGTTCCGCACGACGCGGTTTCGGCCCCGTGACCCGTGCGACCGGCGGCCGTATCTGAGTCTCCGCACGCGGCAATCCGCGTCGGTCTCGTACCGAGCACCGGGGACGAGGCCGGCGCGGATTCCCGCGCGTGGCGAACCCGATCCGCTCTGCGGAGATATGAGAGCGTGCGACGCGTGCACATTGATCTGAGCAGCCGGACGGCGGTCGTCACCGGATCGTCCCAGGGCATCGGACTCGCCATCGCGACGGGCCTTGCGCGGGCGGGTGCGAGGACGGTTCTCACCGGGCGGGGCGAAGAGCGTCTGCGGCAGGCCGCGGGCAGCCTGATCGAGGCGGTGCCGGCGGCCGATGTGGCGACCGTGACCTGCGACCTGACCACGGAGGAGGGCGCCGGGCTGCTGGGCCATGCGGTCCCCGACGCCGACATCCTCGTCAACAACCTCGGCATCTTCGGACCCACCGAAGCCCTGGACATCACCGACGACCAGTGGCGCGAGTACTTCGAGACCAACGTCCTCAGCGCCGTGCGCCTCATCCGTGCCTATCTGCCCGGCATGAAGGAGCGCGGCTGGGGCCGGGTCCTGAACATCGCCAGCGACTCGGCGCTCGTCGTCCCGGTCGAGATGATCCACTACGGCATGTCCAAGACGGCCCTGCTGGCCGTCTCACGCGGCTTCGCCAAGGACGCCTCCGGCGCCGGGGTGACGGTGAACTCCGTCATCGCGGGACCCACCCACACGCCGGGTGTGGAGGACTTCGTGTACGAACTGGTGGGCAAGGACAGACCCTGGGACGAGGCGCAGCGCGAGTTCATGCGACTGCACCGTCCACAGTCCTTGCTGGGGCGGCTGATCGAGCCCGAGGAGATCGCCAACCTGGTCGTCTATCTCAGCTCCGCGCAGGCGTCGGCGACCACCGGCGCGGCCGTCAGGGTCGACGGCGGCTACGTCGACTCCATCGTCCCCTGACGGACCCCTCGGACACCCCGCGCCACACGCGCGTCCGGGATGATCCCGGACGCGCGGCGCGTTGAACAACTGCCCAGAGACCTTTACCGACGACGGGATGGATGACCATGCCTCTTGAGGGTGAGTACGAGCCGAGCCCGGAGAAGTGGGTGCGTGACCAGGTGGAGCTGTTCGAGAGCTCCGGCGGCTCCAAGGGCACGACGCTGCGCGGGATGCCGGTCATCATCCTGACCACCCGCGGCGCCAAGAGCGGCAAGATCCGCAAGTCCCCGCTGATGCGGGTGGAGCACGAGGGCGAGTACGCCGTGGTCGCCTCGCTGGGCGGGGCGCCGAAGCACCCTGTCTGGTACCACAACGTGGTGGCCGATCCCCGGGTGGAGCTCCAGGACGGCGCCGTGCGCCAGGACATGACGGCACGTGAGGTGACCGGCGAGGAGAAGGCCGTGTGGTGGGCCCGCGCGGTCGAGGCGTACCCCGACTACGCGGACTACCAGAAGAAGACGGACCGGGAAATCCCCGTCTTCGTGCTGGAGCGGGTGCCCGAGGGCCACTGACGGCCCGTCCGAAGGCCGTCAGTGGCCGACGTGCACCCGTCGGTGCCGGTCTATTCGACCTTGGCCCAGTCGAGCGTGCGCTCCACGGCCTTCTTCCAGCCCGCGTAGCCCTCCGCACGCTGGTCCTCGGACCACTGCGGCTCCCAGCGCTTCGACTCCTGCCAGTGGGTGCGCAGTTCGTCGGTGTCGCGCCAGAAGCCCGTGGCCAGACCGGCCGCGTAGGCGGCACCGAGCGCGGTGGTCTCGGCGACGACCGGACGGCTGACCGGTACGCCGAGGACATCGGCCTGGATCTGCATGCACAGGTCGTTGGCGGTCACACCGCCGTCGACCTTGAGCACGTCGAGGTGGACGCCGGAGTCCTGCTCCATGGCCTCCACCACGTCCCGGCTCTGGTAGCAGATGGCTTCGAGCGTCGCCCGCGCCAGATGGCCGTTGTCGTTGTACCGGGCGAGGCCGACGATCGCGCCGCGGGCGTCGGAACGCCAGTACGGGGCGAACAGTCCGGAGAAGGCGGGGACGAAGTACATCCCGCCGTTGTCCTCGACCGTGCGGGCCAGTGTCTCGCTCTCGGCGGCCGTCTTGACGATCTTCATCTGGTCGCGCAGCCACTGGACCGCGGAACCGGTGACCGCGATGGAGCCCTCCAGGGCGTAGACCGCGGGGCTGTCGCCGAACTGGTACGCCACCGTGGTGAGCAGGCCGTGCTCCGAACGCACCAGCTCCGTACCGGTGTTCAGCACCAGGAAGTTGCCGGTGCCGTAGGTGTTCTTGGCCTCGCCCGGCGAGTAGCAGACCTGGCCGACGGTCGCCGCCTGCTGGTCGCCGAGCACGCCGGCGATGGGGATGGCCTCACGCAGGGGCCGCGACGTACGTGTCTCGCCGTAGGCATCCGCGCTGGAGGACGGCTTGATGCTCGGCAGCATCGACCGCGGGATGTCGAAGAATCCCAGCAGTTCGTCGTCCCAGTCCAGCGTCTCGAGGTTCATCAGCATGGTGCGGCTGGCGTTCGTCACGTCCGTGGCGTGGATGCCGCCGTCGGGACCGCCGGTGAGGTTCCACAGCACCCAGGCATCGGTGTTGCCGAAGATGGCATGGCCCTGCTGAGCGGCTTCGCGGACGCCGTCGACGTTCTCCAGGATCCACTGGATCTTGCCGCCGGAGAAGTACGTCGCGGGCGGCAGACCCGCCTTGCGGCGGATGACGTCACCCTTGCCCGAGCGCTCCAGGGCGGCGGCGATGGAGTCGGTGCGGGTGTCCTGCCAGACGATGGCGTTGTAGTAGGGGCGGCCGTTGCGCGGGTCCCAGACGACGGTCGTCTCCCGCTGGTTGGTGATACCGATCGCCGCCAGGTCGGCCGGCGACAGATTTCCGTGCCGGAGGGCGTTCTGGATCACCGAGTTGGTGCGCTCCCAGATCTCGACGGGGTCGTGCTCGACCCACCCCGATCGGGGAAGGATCTGCTCGTGCTCCAGTTGATGCTTCGCCACTTCGTTTCCGGCGTGGTCGAAGATCATGAAACGGGTGCTGGTGGTTCCCTGATCCACCGCGCCGACGAAGTCCGCCATGGCTGTGCCGCCTCTCCTGTCGGATGGGCTGGGTGTTGCCTCCGCGTGCTGCGCGGAGGGCTCGGTCAGCCTTCCGGGGCCGGAACGCGTCCGGGGAATCGCCCAGCCATGGGAGCCTGCTTCCGCCGGTTCGGGACCGGTCGTCGACTGCCCGGGTTGTCCAGAAAACAGCGTAGAACGGACCGCGGTGATCCGCGCGCGATGGAATGCGGTCCCGCCTCCTGCAAGGGCGCTCGGATGGCGCCTGGTAAGAAAAGTGCAGGTCAGGAACTTCTTGCGGGCGGCCCTGCCGGCGCAGGGTCTTGTCGGTCCGCGCGCTCCACGGCGTCGCACGGGGTGGGGTCACGCGGGGACGGCGAGGCTCGGCTCCGGGAAGTGGGCGTCCGGGAAGCTGAGAGTCCGGTAGACCGACACGCCTCCCGCCAGTTCCGTGCACGCCCGAGCCGCGGCGGTGGCGCGGTGCGTGCATGCGGGGTCGGCCGCGTCCAGCAGCACTCCCAGCGTCGTGCCGCTGTGTCCGACGGCCACGCCCAGTCCGCCGACCTCGCGGCAGACATCACGCATGCGCTCCAACGACCGTTTGTGCCGAAGGGATTGGTTCATCAGCGCGCTGCGGGTGGCGACCCGCCCGACCTCCGCGAGGTCGCGGGAGCGTACGGCGCCGGTGAGCCGGTCCAGCAGACGCGCGTACTCGTGCCGGTCCGCTGTCGTGAACGGCTTGGGGATGCGGTTGAAGTCGACGGTGTCGACCGCTCCGCCCTCGTCGATCCCCACCACGGTCATGGCGGGCAGGGACCCGAGGACGGCGCGCAGGCGCACGCTGCGATGGTGGAAGGCGACGATGCCCGGGTAGAGCACGCCGTCGGTGGGTTCGATGCCTGCCAGGAGTCGCTCGATCCGGGCGGCGGGCATCGCGATGCCCAGGGCCTGCCCCACGGCCCGCGCGGTCGCGACCAGGTCGGCCGATGAGCTGGCCAGCCCCTTGCCCTCCGGGATGACGCTGTTGACGGTCAGCACCCCGCCGGTCGGTCGCGGCGTCTGCTCGACGATGGTGCGTGCCAGCTGCAGGGCCTTTTGCTTACGGGCCGGCCGGACCACCACCTCGCCCATGTGCGGATCGGGCCGGAAGGTCGCCCTCGTCCAGCGCGCGACGGGCAGGGTGACGAGGAAGTCGCCGTCCTGCTCAGGCAGCACGCCTTGGAGCAGCTCGCCGAAGGTCCCGAAGGCGGTCCCCACTCCGCTGCCCGTCGTCCCTCTCGCCGGCTCCCCGCGCGGTGGACATGGTCGTGCCCCGGCCTCCTGGGTCGGCTTCACGGGACTCCTCCCTGGTTACACGTCAAATGAAAGTGATAATCGTTTCTATATGAGTCCGGCACCGCGGGGCAAGTCCGGGCGTCGAGGCGCAATCGGTCTTGACAATCATTTTCAATTAGTGTGATGCTCTCGCTCGATCCGGTCGTCACCAGGCGCCGGGGACACCGACACCGTTCAGACCTACCTGCTCAAGCGGTCCCGGCACAGGGGCGGCTGACAGGAAGACGGGCATGCACACACACATAGCTGAAGCGATCAAGAAACCCGATCTCATCTCCCTGCGGCCGGACGTCATCTGTCTCCGGTTCGAGACGATGAAGATCTACTCGGCGCTGGGGGCGGTCCGCCATCTCCTGGAGTCGGGTGCCGTCGAACCCGGTGACACGCTCGTCGACAGCTCCAGCGGCATCTACGCACAGGCGCTGGCACTGGCCTGTCACCGGTACGGAATGAAGTGCCACATCGTGGGATCCACGACGGTGGACCGCACCCTCCGCGCGCAGTTGGAGATCCTCGGCGTCACGCTGGAGCAGGTCCGGCCGTCGAAGAACCTGCGTCTCGACCAGGAACTCCGGGTGCGGCGCATCGCCGAGATCCTGGAGGCGAACCCCTCGTACCACTGGATGCGGCAGTACCACGACTCCATCCACTACCTCGGTTACCGCGACGTGGCCGACACGATCGCCCGGGAGGTCCCCGACGGGCCCCTGGCCCTGGTGGGCGGTGTGGGATCGGGCGCCTCGACCGGTGCCATCGCCACCTATCTGCGCGAGGCCGGCCGGGATGTGTCACTCGTCGGCGTACAGCCCTTCGGCAGCGTCACGTTCGGCTCGGAGCACGTGTCGGACCCGGACATGATCATCGCGGGGATCGGCAGTGCCATCCCGTTCCGGAACGTCCGGCACGAGCTCTACGAGAGGATCCACTGGGTCAATTTCGACTGCGCGCTCTCCGGCGCCGTCGAACTCCTGCGGAGCAGCGGCATCTTCGCCGGCCTCTCGGCCGGCGCCGCGTACCTCACCACTCGCTGGGAACGCACCCGGGACGACTCCCGCACCCATGTCTTCATCGCCGCCGACACCGGCCATCGCTACGTCGAGAGCGCCTACGCATGGCACGCGCAAGCCCCGGACATCGACACCCTCAAGCCGCACGAGATCACCTCACTCGACGAGCTCAGTCTCCCCTGGTCGACGACCTCCTGGTCCGACGTCCGCGTTCCGCAAGGGAGTTGACGGCGCCGACTCCCCACCGCGGCCGAACTGCCCGCACCGCAGTACGTACAACCCCGACGAGAGAACCCGAGATGCCACACCTCATGCCGCAGACAGTCGCGGAACTGACCGACGCCGTACTGTCGGACGCCCACGGTCCCGCCCCCAGGAATCTGGCCGTCAACAGCGCCTTCTGGCTCTACCACACCACCCGGCTCGCCGGGGGCGAGGCCACGTACCACAACCACTACCTTGTGCTCCGGGTCGGGCACGCCTTCGGCGCCTGCTCCTTCGAAGCCGGTGAACTCGCCCCCGACTTCTGCGAGAACGCCTCCGGCCACACCCTCGACACGCTGCTGCGCCACGAGTCCGCCCCGGTCCGTGTCGCCGCACTCGACGCCTACCTCTCCCACGTGCGTCCGCACCGCGATGCGCCCGATGCCGAACCGGTCACCCTTCCGGCCGGGACGCCGGAGATCCGTGCCCGGGCCCGCGACGCCTCCGTCGCCGGTCTCCTCGACATCGAGCCGGGCGCGAAGGTGGCCCTCATCGGCGTGGTCAATCCGCTCGTCGCGGCGATACGCGACCGCGGAGGTGTGTGCCTGCCCTGCGACCTCAATCTGCGCACCACCCAGTGGGGCGACCGGGTCGGCGACGACATGACCGAGGTGCTGGGCCAAGCCGATGCCGTCGTGGCGACCGGTATGACCCTGAGCAACGGCACGTTCGACCTGATCCTCGAGCACTGCCGCGAGCAGGGCGTCCCCCTGGTCGTCTACGCGCAGACGGGCAGTGCGGTCGCCCGTGCGTTCCTGTCCGGCGGAGTCACCGCACTGAACGCCGAGCCCTTCCCCTTCTCGCAGTTCAGCGCCGACCCGACACTCATGTACCGCTACCGCGCCGACAAGCCGGTGCTCACGGGGGGAGTCGGCTCGTGACCACCGACGCCAAGACGTCGGCGACGGACCGCCGGACGGAGGAGGAGCCGCTGCCGGGCGACCTGAGGATGGCCGGTGCCCTGTGGCCCGTCCTGCTCGCCTCGGCCGTCGGCCTGCTGCCGTTCACCATCTTCAGCACCTACCTGGTGCCGATCGCGGACGAGGCGGGAAGCAGCGTCGCGGCGATGGGCGGGCTGCGCGGACTCGGCGGCCTGGCAGCCCTGTTGGTCGGCACCGCGCTCGCCCCCTTCATCGACCGCGTACGCAAGGAGTGGGCGGTCGCGGGCGGACTCGTCGCCCTCGGCGCTTCAACGGCGCTCGGTGCGAGCGGGGACTTCGTGCTGCTGGCGGTGTTCTGTCTGCTGGTCGGCGCGAGTACGTCCGTGCTGAACCCGGCCCTCACCGCGGCGGCCGCCGACCGCTTCGGTACGGGCAGGGCGGCCGGCCGGGCGGCGACCCTGGTCACAGCGGTGCAGTCGATGACCGCCATGCTCGCGGCGCCGCTCGTGGCCCTGCCCGCCCTCCTCTGGGGCTGGGAGGGAGACCTCCTCGCCGTGACCGCGGCCTCGGTTCTCCTCGCCGGGCTCTTCCTCGCACGGGCCGAGCCGAGGAAGGCCGAGGGGGGCGGGAAGGAACAACGCCTGAGCTATCTCGCCTCGTTCACGGCGCTCGGAGCGGTTCGCGGAGCCGTGCCCCTGCTTCTCATTTCCCTGCTCCGCACCGCGGTCTTCATGGGCTACCTCGCCTATCTGGCGGCCTTCTACGACGACCGCTTCGGGCTCGACCCCGGCCTCTTCGCGTTCGTCTGGACGCTGAGCGGCGCGTCGTACTTCGTGAGCAACCTCCTCACCGGGCGGATCACGAACTCCGCCGAACCCCGGATCAGCACCGAACGCCTGCTGGCCATCGGCCTCGTCGCTGCGCTGGTGTCGGTCGTGGGCTTCTACTTCACGCACTGGCTGCCGCTCGCCCTCACGCTCACCTCGCTGCATGCGGCGAGCCATGCCGTCGTGGCCGCGTGCGCCGTCAGTCTCCTGGTACGGCGCTGCGGCCCGCTGCGCGGCTCGGCCCTGAGCCTCAACGCGGCGGGCCAGAGCCTCGGGGTCTTCGTCGGCGCGGCCCTGGGCGGCGCCGGTCTCGGCCTGGCGGGTTTCCCGGGCATCGCCGCCGCCTTCGGCGCCCTTGTCGTCGTGGCGCTCGGCGCGGCCGGCGTGGTGTCCCGCCACGGCGCCCAGGAACGGGAGCAGGAGGCGGCCGCCGCGTAGCCGACGAGCCCCCGGCCTCGTACCGCCCGGCCGTCGTCACAGCTTTCCCCCGAACACTTCTCCTCCTACCGAAAGTGAAGGCGGCTCCATGCCTCCGCCCGCGATCACCTCACCACCGGTCGGCACCGGTGAAACGGGATCAGCCGACATCCCAACATCCGCGGCCGCGACCGGTCTCAAGGGCCGACTTACCTCGTCTCATGGCCTGTTGGCGGCCTGCCTCATCCTGCTCGCCGTCCTCCTCGTCTCCGTCGTCGTGGCCATCGGTCTGGGATCCGCGGTGATCACGCCGGGGGAGACCGCCCGGTATCTGTGGGCGGCCCTCAGCGGCGGACACATCGCCGAGGACGAGGTGACGACGTATCAGATCATCTGGCAGATCCGTGCACCGCGGGTCCTGACCGCGGCCCTCGTGGGCGCCGGGCTGAGTGCCGTCGGCGTCGCCATCCAGGCCCTGGTGCGCAACGCCCTTGCGGACCCCTTCGTCCTCGGCGTCTCCTCAGGGGCGTCCGTCGGCGCCGTCGGCGTCACGGTCACCGGCGGCCTCGCCGCGCTCGGCATCTACGCGGTGTCCGCCGGCGCCTTCATCGGCGCCCTGGTGGCGGCGGTCCTGGTCCACGCGGCCGCATCCAGCCGGGGCACGCTCTCACCGCTGCGCCTGGTCCTGACCGGAGTGGCCATGTCGCTCGGCTTCCAGGCGCTGATGAGCGTGATCATCTACGTCGCCCCGGACAGTGAGGCGACCAGCATGATCCTCCACTGGACGATGGGCAGCTTCGGCGCCGCCAGCTGGGGCTCGCTGCCCGTCGTCTGCGTCGCCGTCCTGCTCGGTCTGGCCGTGCTCCACCGACACGGCCGGGCGCTGGACGTCCTCGCCCTCGGGGACGAGACGGCCGCGAGCCTCGGGATCAGCCCCGACCGGCATCGCAAGGGCCTGCTCGTGATCGTCTCACTCGTGACGGGGGTGATGGTCGCCGTCAGCGGAGCCATCGCCTTCGTCGGCCTGGTCATGCCGCACGTGGTGCGCATGGTCGTCGGGGCCGCCCACGTCCGGGTGCTGGCCGTCGCCCCTCTGCTGGGGGCGATCTTCATGGTGTGGGTCGACCTGGTGTCGCGGACGCTCGTGGCACCCCGTGAGCTGCCGCTGGGCGTCATCACCGCACTGGTCGGAGTGCCGGTGTTCATCGTGCTGATGCGTCGCAAGAGCTATCTGTTCGGGGGTCGTTGAGATGGATTTGACACTCGACGGGCTCTCGGTGGTGACCGACGGCAGAAGTCTGGTGCGCGATCTCTCGCTGCGGGTGGACAGCGGCCGGGTCGTGGGCCTGGTCGGCCCGAACGGCAGCGGCAAGTCCACCGCGCTGCGCTGTGTGTACCGGGCGCTTCGCCCCAGCAGCGGCACGGTGTGGGTGGGCGACGACGATCTCTCCCGTCTCGCGATGCGCCGCAGCGCGCAGACCGTCGCCGCCATGACCCAGGACGGCGCCGTCGACCTCGACTTCACGGTCGAGGAACTCGTCGCCCTGGGGCGAACGCCCCACCTCCAGGGCAATCAGGCACTCGGCCGACGGGAACGGGAGCTGTGCGAGCGGGCGATGGAGCGGCTCGACATCCGGCATCTCGCGCGGCGCGGAGTGCTGACCCTCTCGGGCGGAGAGCGTCAGCGCGTCCTGTTGGCCCGTGCTCTCGTCCAGGAGCCGAAGATCCTCGTACTGGACGAGCCGACCAACCATCTCGACGTACGCCACCAGGTCCAGCTGCTCTCGCTCCTGCGCGGCTCGGGGCTCACCGTCCTCATCGTCCTGCACGACCTCAACCTGGCCTCGGCGGCCTGTGATCACATCGGCGTCCTCTCCGACGGCCGCCTGGTGACGGCGGGTTCGCCCGCCCATGTCCTCACCCCGGAGCTAGTCGACGAGGTGTTCGGTGTCGAGGCCGACGTGGTTCCCCACCCGCTCACGGGGGCTCCCCAACTGCTGTATTCGCTCAACTCCTCCTGGTGAGAGGCCTATCCACGTGTTGCGTATGAATCGATCGTCCGGCGCGGTGTCCCGAGGCACCGCAATCGGATCCGCGCTCGCCGCCGTCCTGCTGCTCAGCGGCTGCGGCGCCGAGGTCGGGACGGACGCCGAGGCGTCCGGGAAGGTCACCGTGAAGCGCTGCGGTGAGCCGGTCGCGTACACGACCCCGCAGCGCGCCGTCGCCTACGAGGGCGGCAGCGCCGACAAGCTGTTCAGCCTCGGCCTGACCGAGCATGTGCACGGCTATGTGATGCCGCCGGCCAACCCGCCGGTGAGCGAGTCCCCCTGGGCGTCCGAGTACGCCAAGGTCAAGATGCTCAGCGACGACCTCCTCAACAAGGAACTGGTGGTGGAGGCCAAGTCCGACTTTGTCGTGGCGGGCTGGAACTCCGGCTTCAAGGACGAGCGGGGCATCACGCCGAAGATCCTGGATCAGCTCGGGATCCAGAGTTTCCTGCACACCGAGAGCTGCTTCAACTACCCCGGGTACCCCGAGAAGGTCACCCCCTTCGAAGGGCTCTACACCGACCTCGACCGACTGGGCCGGATCTTCCGGGTCGAGGACAGGGCGGACAAGGTCGTCGCCGGCCTGAAACGCCGGGTCGAGGCGGTCGCGGAACAGGCGCCCCAGGGCAACGCGGTGCCGGTCTTCCTCTACGACTCGGGCACCGATCAGCCCTTCACCGCGGGCAATCAGGTCCCGCCCAACGACATCATCAGGACCGCGGGCGGCAGGAACATCTTCGACGGACTCGACCAGCGCTGGACCCAGGTGAACTGGGAGGCGGTCGCCGAGGCCGAACCCGAGGTGATCATGATCCTCGACTACGGCGACCTGCCGGCCAGGAAGAAGATCGACTTTCTGCGGAAGTCCCCGCACACGAGGGAACTCCCCGCGGTCAAGAAGAACAACTTCTTCGTCCTCGACTACAACGAGGGCATCAGCGGACCGAGGAACGTCGACGGCCTGGAGAAGTTCGCGAAGTACATGCGGACACTGGGTGGTTGACCCCACGTCGGCAGTCGGCAAGCCCCGTCAGAGGAGCTGGTCGATGGTGAAGGGGAGGGACCGCAGACGACGGCCGGTGGCGTGATGGATTGCGTTGCCGATGGCTGCCGCCACGCCGACCAGGCCGATCTCGCCGACACCCTTGGTTCCGACGTTCGTTGCGCGGTCGGGAGTCCCGCAGAAGATGACCTCCATGTCGGGAACGTCGGCGTTGACGGGCATCAGGTAGTCGCCGAACGTGGGGTTGGCGATACGACCGGTGCCCTCGTCGGTCTCGGTCGCCTCGAACATGGCCTGGCTGATACCGCCGACGGTGCCGCCGACGATCTGGCTGGTGGCCGTCTTCTCGTTGAGGATGCGTCCGCCGTCGATGGCGGAGACCACCCGCTTGACCCGCAGCAGGCCGAGCCCGGGGTCGATGCGGATCTCGACGAACTTGGCTCCGAAGGCGCCGGAGGGGGCCATGCCGATCTGCTTCCCGTCGGGCGGGGTACTGCGACCGTCGGCGCTGACCTCCTCCAGACCGTGGCGGGCGAGGATGTCGGTGTAGGGCTCGCCCTGGTCCGGAGCGCTGATGCGGTGGAGCCGTCCTTCGCCGACGGTGACGTCGTCCGCTGAAGCACCGCGCAGTGGCGACTTGTCGTCGTCGCGCACGATGTCGAGCAGTTCGTGGACGAGGTTGTCGCACGCGGTGTGGATCGCGTTGGCCAGCGCTCCGGTCAGGCCGGAGCCGCCGGCCTGGGGCGAGTAGGGCATGTCGGAGTCGCCGAGGTCGAAGCGGACCCTGCTGATCTCCAGTCCGAGGAGTTCGGCGGCGAACTGCGTCATCACGGTGTAGGTTCCGGTGCCGATATCGGTGGCGGCGCTCCGTACATACGCCGAGCCGTCGCGGCGCAGGGACGCCCGTGCCTGGCAGGGAGCCTGGTAGAACGGGTAGGACACACCGGCCATGCCGTACCCGACGAGCCATCGGCCGTCACGCATGGAGCCGATGTCGGGCGTACGGCGCGACCAGCCGAACCGCTCCGCACCCTGGGTGTAGCAGTCGCGGAGGGCCTTGCTCGACCAGGGCAGACCCAGCAGCGGGTGGTCTTCGGCATAGTTGCGCAGACGGAGTTCCAGCGGATCCATACCGATGGCGTGGGCCGCCTCGTCGATGGCGGACTCCAGAGCGAAGTTGCCCTGGCCTTCGGCGGGAGCGCGCATGGACCCGGGGCAGGGGATGTTCAGACGGGCCTGCCGGTCGCGCGTCATCACGTTGGGGCACGCGTAGGACACGGCCGAGCAGCCGGAGACCGGCTCGAAGTCGTCGTCCTCCATCGCCACCGACGAGATTCCGTGGTGCTCGATGGCGACGAGGTCCCCGGCCCTGGTGACCCCGATCCTGATCTGCTGGACGCTGTCCGGACGGTGCCCGACCGAGGTGAACATCTGCGGTCGCGTCAGCACCAGTTTCACGGGATGCCTGACCTCGCGGGCGGCCAGCGCGGTCAGGATGACGTGGGACCACACCCGCAGGCCGGCGCCGAAGCCGCCGCCGACGAACGGCGCGAGCACCCGGATACCGCTCTCCGGTACACCGAAGACCGTGGCGAGTGTCGTGCGTACGTTGTGGGGCCACTGCGTGGAGTCGTGCACGGTGAGAGAGTCGCCGTGCCATGAGGCGATGGTGCTCATCAGGCCGAGCGGGTTGTTGGTGTTGTCGGGCGTCGTGTAGCGCCCTTCGACCACGACGTCCGCCTCGGCGAAGCCGGCGGACACGTCGCCCCGATCCGAGTCCATCCCCCAGGGGTTGGTCAGGACCTGCGCGTTCGGATCCTCCACGTCGAGCAACGCTTCGGCCGGCTCGTATTCCACACGTACCAGCGACGCGGCGTGCCGGGCCTGCTCGGCGCTGTCGGCCACCACGATCGCGATGTGCTGGCCGTAGTGGAGAATCCGGTCGTCCTGCATGGGCGCCGGCGGCGACGGCCCGAGCAGTGTCATCGGTCCGCGCGGCAACTGCGGAGCGGTGAGATGGGTGATCACCGTCAGGACGCCGGGTGCGGACTGCGCGTCGGAGGCGTCGATACTGCGGATGCGTCCCGCGGCGATGGTGCTCCCCACCAGGGCGGCGTGCACCATGCCCGGATAGCTGAAGTCATTGGGGTAGTGCGCTGCCCCGGTGACCTTCAGCGGTGCGTCTACGCGCTCGATGCCTTCACCGACGACCGCGCGGGGAGTTTCGAGGGTGGTCATGACGGGGCTCCTGCAACGGTCTCGAGCGTGCGCACCAGGGTGCGCTTGGCCAGATCCACCTTGAAGGCGGTGCCCGGCAGCGTCTGTGCGCCCTCCAGGGCTGCCTCCGCGGCCATCCGGAAGCGTTCGTCGCTCGCCGGTGCTCCTCGCAGCACCTCCTCGGCGTCCCAGGCCCGCCACGGGACCGTGCCGACGCCGCCCAGGCCGATCCGTGCGTCGCGGATGGTGTCGCCCTCCAACTGCAGAGCAACGCCGGCCGAGGTCAGGGCGAACTCGTAGGACACCCGGTCGCGGACCTTCAGGTAGTGGGACCGGGTGTCCTGCGGCAGCAGCGGAATCTCGACCTCGGTGATCAGCTCACCGTGGTTCAGCACGTTCTCGATGTGCGGTGTCGAACCGGGTTCCCGGTAGAACCGCGTCAGGGGTACCGACCGGGGGCCGTCCTGGCCCTGGACATGGACGACGACGTCCAGCGCCACGAAGGGGATCGCGACGTCCGAGGCATGCAACGCGATGCATTGATCGCTTGTGCCCAGGATGGCGTGCATGCGCTGAAAGCCGGTGATCGCGGCGCAGCCGGACCCGGGGTCGCGCTTGTTGCAGGCACCTACGGTGGGGTCCCTGAAGTAGCGGCACCGGGCACGCTGCAACAGGTTGCCGCCGATGGTCGCCATATTCCTCAGCTGCGTGGAGGCTCCGAGCAGGAGCGCCTCACGCACGAACGGAAGCCGTTCGCGCAGCACGGGATCCGCTGCCAGTTCCTCCATCGTCGTCAGCGCACCGACGTGCACCGACGACTCGGCGTGCATGATCCCCTTCAGCGGCAGCCGGGTGATGTCGACCAGCCGATCGGGATGAAGGACGCCGTCCTTCATCAGATCCAGCTGGGTCGTGCCTCCGGCCAGGAATGACGTTTTCGGGTCGGCCGTCACGGCCGCGACTGCTTGCTCGGTCTCGGCGGGCCGGACGTATTCGAAGGGGCGCATCGTCACCCCTCCGAAACGACGTCGCGTATCGCGGCACGGATATTCGGATAGGCACCGCAGCGGCAGATGTTCCCGCTCATGAATTCGCTGATGTCCTCGTCCGTGCCCGCCCGGCCCTCGGCCTCCAGGCACACGGCGGACATGATCTGCCCAGGGGTGCAGTAGCCGCACTGGAACGCGTCACGGCGTGCGAAGGCGGCCTGCATCGGGTGCGGCTCACCGTTGTCGGACAGACCCTCCACGGTGGTGATCTCGCGGCCTTCGTACTGGGCGGCGAGCGCGAGGCAGGACACGATGCGTTTCCCGTCGGCCAGCACGGTACAGGCCCCGCAAGCGCCCTGGTCACAGCCCTTTTTCGCCCCGGTCAGCACCAAGTGATCACGCAATGCGTCGAGGAGGGTCACCCGCGAGTCGAGCCGCAGACGATACGCATCGCCGTTGACGTTCAGGGTGACCTCTACGGTGGGAATCTCCGGTGTGGCTTCGCGGGGGCGTGCTTGAGTGTCGACGTGCTTCATAACGCCTCAATTCGATGTGAACCTGCCCGGGGCGATGAAGTGGGCACGCTTCGCCATCCGGCGCAGTATCCGAAAAATTCTAGGTCCGGATCGGAGTGCGCGCATTTTCTGGCGGTGGGGTTCGGGCCAGGGCTTCGCCGACCCGATGCGCAGGGTCGTCCGCCCGTCCGTGATGTCCCGGACGGGCGGACGATCACGCCACGCCGGCTGCCGCCCGGGTCTTTCCGTGCTGGGAGCGGCCACGCCTCTACACCACTGGACGGGACACCGTCCGAGATATCCGCAACGACCGCGCGATGACCCGAGTCCTGGCCAGAGTGGACGGGTGTGGACAACGCTTGCACCGCTCATGGGTGTCGTACTCGGCGGGCTGACCTCGTTTGCGGCCCAGTTCTGGCAAGGACGCGCGTCGGAGCGCACGGAAACGCGACGCGGCGATCGAGAACGCGCCGAGGGGCGCCGTGCCGAAGCCCTCACCCACCTCATCGACTTCCTGTCCGCGGTGCAGGAAGCCGAACGGGTGGCGGTGGACCGGTACCACGACAACCTGACCGATGAAGCGTGGCAGGCGCGGGCCAAACAGGCCGTCGACAGGTTGTGGGTGGCCCAGAAGACGATTCACCTGTTGTGCCCGTCCGAGGTCAACGAGGCGGCACGGCGGGTCGCGTTCGCGGTTCAGAACGTGATCCGAGACGGCCCGCGCGACCCGGGAGCACCCCAGGACGAGAAGGTCTGGGCGTGCATCAGCCCGAGCCGGCGGGCGTTTCTCGACGCGGCGGCCGAGTACTTGTGACGGAGGTGGCCTCAAGCACTGTGCTGCGGCCTCAACCACTATTGGCGCTTCGCCCGGAGGAGCTGGACTACGACGTGATGACCGCCCTCCGGCGCACGCAATAGCTCCACGGTCTCCAGGGTGAAGTCGTGATCGATGAGCAGACCCTCCCAGAGCGGCGGCGTGAGCACCCACATCTGTGCGGCGATGGGCTCCTCGTCCCGCAGCCGGATACCCTGCTCGCGCGGTGCCACGAGGTCGGACGGCTTGCGGCCTTCGTTGTCCGTGTGCAGAGCGGAGAAGACGAGCGGGGCTCCCTCGGTGAGGCCATCTCGCAAAGCCGGGAGCAGATGGTGCGGGTCGATGCAGCCGAAGGTCCGGACACCGTACGCGGCGTCATAGGGCTCGGAGTGGCGCAGGTGCTCCGCGACATCCGCGCACATGAAGCGAACTCCGGGCTCGAGACCGTGAGCGTTCAGTGCACGCTGGTGCTGGGTGGGTGACAGGTCGATTCCGTCGACAAGGGCGCCGTGTGCTCGGGCCAGGTGGACGGCATGGTGGCCGGGTCCGGATCCGATGTCGAGCACTCGCCTGCCCTCGATCAAGCCGAGGACCTCAGAGCCGGGGCCCACATCGGGCCAGAACCCCCAGTCGATTCGCGTTGGTACGGGCGGTGTGCAGCCGTAGTCCAGTCGGCGTTGGCCGTAGGTGATCCAAGCTTGTTCGTTCGCCCGGTGAGCGCTCACGAGTTCGCCGCCTTTGGTTGGTGGCTTTGATGTCATGAGAGGTCGCCATGGTGCTGTTGTCCAGGCCCCGAATGCACACTGCTCCAAGACTGTGTCCTGGCGGTGGACCCGGGCAGGCGGCCCTGAGCCGCCTGTGTGATTCGTCCCGGCACGGGGTTAGAGCGGGCGGCGACCGGTCATCCCCTGCCAAACACTCCGGGCATTGTCGAGGGCTGTTCGCGCCTGCGGGAGTGTGAAGTCGGCATCGTGACGGGCGCGTGTGCTCGCCAGCCGCTCCTGTGCCGACGCTATCGGTTCTGTCGCGCGCCGTGCCTCTTCCAGTTCGGCTTCGAGCGCGCGGATCTTACCGGCGTGCCGTTTCTGCAGCCTGTCCGCCGCCACGGCTGCGTTCTGGATCCGGACGCTGAACCGGCGCACTGTGTCCTCGGGCCACTGCTTGCCCTCATAGCGTTCCAAGCGTTCCCTTCCGTCGGGCCGCGTGAGGTACACGTACGACGAGCGCGCAGAAGAGGAGAGTTCGAATCGGACCTGCAGGCCTGCCAGCGGTACTTCGTCGTTGGAGATGAGGACCGCGCGTTCGAACAGGATGATCCGGCCGAGCTTTTGTCTCCGGGCTCCGCGGTGCGGTGTGCGCAGTCGCTCCAGCTTGGCTTCGCACTGGCGGACGTGGCGCCGGTGGGCCCACTCGGCCCGCTTCACCGCAGCCAGTGCCTGCAACTTCTCACGACGAGCTGTCCTTCGCAGCTCGCGCACGGCACGGCGGGGCTCATCCAGTGCCCGGCGTGCCTCCCGATGCTTCTCGTGGAACGCGAAAGCCCATCCGCCCGGATATCGGAGGAATCGCCAGACCGCCCACCACGCGCTCAGGGTCATCACGGCAACGACGCACCAGATCGCGATCATGTGCTGCCCCCGTTCGCGCCTGCTCGGCCGCGGTCAACGACAGCAATAGCGTTGCGCGTTGAGCAGGTCAACCCTTCTCGTCCCGGGCTCGCTGGTTCCCTGCCTGTCGTGTCGTGACACCAGTGGCGGAGGTGCTCCGCCTTCGGTGCCAGACGGCCCAGCCTGTCCGAATCCTGGCCCTTGGGGCGACCCCGGCCGAGCTCCTCCCCGGCCGGGGTGTCGCTGCAGCACGGCATACCGCGAGGTGTTGCACCCCGAAACAACCTGGCCGTACCTCCCGCCCGACTCGCCCGGACGGCGAAAGGGGCGCCTGCCCCCCGGCAGGCGCCCCCGTCCTCACCTCAGCGTCCCGCCCGCACCTGACCCTCGATCATCGTCGCCAGCACCGACTGCCAGTCCTCGCCCGGGCGTTCGGCCAGGGACGTGGCCAGTCGGTCGGACCGGTAGTGCCAGCGGTGGTCGAGGTCCGGGTGCACCCGGTCGACGAGGCTGATCTCGCTGTCGGTCCCGAGCAGCCGGCCCAGCTCGGCCGCCAGGTCCGCCCACCCGACGTGACCGCTCACGGCGTTGGCCGTGCCGTGGACCGGAGTGTCCAGGCAGGCGGTCACCGCGCGTGCCAGCGCGGACGCGTGGACCCACGGCGCGCCGTACCAGTCGTGGCCCTCGGCGCCGGGGCCGGGGACCTGGATCGGGTCTCCGGCCAGTGCCGCCTGGTAGAGCATTCCGGTGGCTCCCCAGCGCAGTTGGTCCCGCAGACGGTCGTGCGGACCCCACACGATCGGCGAGCGGACCACGCTCGCGCCGCCGCGGCCCTCGGTGCCGGCGGCGCGCAACAGCAGCTGCTCGCAGTCGAGTTTGGCCCGGCCGTACGCGCTCAGCGGCTGCTGCGAGGCCGCGTCCTCGACCACCTGCCGGTCCGCGGGCTTTCCGTACGCGTCCACGCTGCTGACGAACACGAACGGTCCGCGGCTCCAGGCCGCGACCATCGCCTCCATCGCCGCCACGTCAACCTCGGGGCGGGTGAAGGTGCACGCGGCGTGGATCACCGCGTCCGCGCTCTCCACCGCGGCGCGCAGGCCGTCCAGGTCGGTGAGATCGCCCTCGACGACCTCGACACCGTCGCCGGCGACCAAGTGCGCGGACTCGGGCCGGGCCAGGGCGAGCACGGGCCGTCCCTGCGCGGCCAGTTCCCGCAGGACGAAGGCGCCGACACCGCCCGTGCCACCCGTCACCAGCACCGTGCCCTCCCGGACCCGCCGCCTGCCGGCCGCCGGTGCGGCGGTGGCGACGACGGCCGCCCTCTCGCTCTCCCGCTCGTCCAGCAGCGCGGCCAGCGCCCGGGGAGTCCGGCACTGCATCACATCGAGACCGGTCACCGGCAGTTTCAGCCCGGTACGCAGTCGTTCGGCCAGTTGCACGGCGACCAGCGAGTGACCGCCGAGGACGAAGAAGTCGTCGTCCGGTGCCGGAACGCGGCCCAGCAGTTCGGCGAAGGCCTTCGTCACCGCGTGCGCACGGGGCCCCTGGGGGACGGGTGCCGCGGCCACGCCGGGAAGGCGCGCCGTGTCCAGTGAGCCGTCGGCGGTCCGAGGCATCGCGTCCAGCAGCGTCACCGCGGCAGGAACGCTTTCCCGCGGCAGGGCCGCGCGGAGGTCCGAGCGCAGCTGTGCGGGGGAGGGGCCACCCGTCTCCCGCAGGACCGCGTAGGCGATCAGCGCCCCGGCGGCCGGTACGGGTACGGCCGCGTCGGCGATCCGGGCGTCCGCCCGCAGACGCGCCTCGGCCGGATGGCAGTCGTCCGCCACGATCGCCCGAGGACCACCGCCGAGTCGTGAGAGCGTCAGACCCGGATCGGCCGCGACCGCGGACAGCAGGGCGGCGAAGTCGTCCGCCAGCCGGTCTCCCGCGGCGGAGTCCAGCGCCCACTGTCCGAACTGGACGATGCAGGCCGGGGAGTCGGAGTCCACCAGCCCGAAGGACAGGTCGAACTTCGCCTCGTCGAGACCGATGTCGACCGGCTCGGCGACCGTCCCCGGCAGCCTGAGCGCGGTGGGTTCCCGCAGGACGTCGGCGGACACCCGTACCAGTGCCGTACCGTCGGCGCCCCGCGCTCCGGCGCCGAGGCGCTCCAGGATCAGGTCGAACGGCACATCCCGGTGCTGCTGGGCCTCCAGCAGTGCGTCCCGTACGCGCTCGACGAGTGTCCTGAAGTCCGGGTCGCCGGACAGATTCACCCGGATCGGAAGGGTGTTGACGCACAGCCCGACGAGGTTGCGCATGGCAGCTCCCTCGCGATGGGTGCCGGCGCAGCCGATGACCAGGTCGTCCTCACCGGTCATCCGGTGCAGTGCCGCGAAGGAGGCGGCGAGGGACACGGTGAACAGGGTCGCCCGGTGCTGTCGGCCGATCTCGCGCAGGGCCGGCAGGACTTGGGCGCCCAAGGCAGTGGTCCGGGCGACGGCGGCCCGCCCGCCCGGGGTGTGCGCGGGCCGGGGCAGGCGTACGGGAGTCGCGCCCGCGAGGCGGCGCACCCAGTGGTCGAGGCCCTCGCCGAGACGCTTGGCCGCCGCGTGTTCCCGGCGGGCGAAGTCCGCGTACTGCGGCGGCTCGGGCTGCGTGTGGGGGCGTTCGTCCACGGCCGCGGCGTACAGCTGGGACAGCTCGTCGGCGACCGTCTCCAGCGAACCGCCGTCGATGGCGATGTGATGGAACGTCAGCAGCACGGTGTGGTCCTGCGGGCCGTGCCGCACCACCAGGGCGCGCGGCAGCGGACCGGCGGACAGGTCGAACGGACGGCGTGCTTCCTCGGTGAGGACACGCATGCCGTCGTCGTCGCTCTCCACCACGACGACATCCATCGCGTCGGGAGCGGCGAGCACCTCCTGGTACGCCTCGTCGCCGCGCTGCCCGTAGCGGGTGCGCAGGATGTGGTGACGGTGGACGAGCCCGGTGAGCGCGGCGGTCAGCGCGTCGATGTCGAGCGGGCCGCGCAGCCGGGTGGCGAAGGGCACGCTGTACAGCGAACCGCCCTGGCCGAGACGGTCCATCAGCCACATACGCCGCTGGGCGTGCGAGAGCGGCGCGGGCGACGGCTCGCGGACCGCGGCGGGCGCGGGGGCTTCCGGGCGGCTGCCGGCGCGGGCACGTGCCCGGCGCAGCAGCTCCTCCTGGAGCGCGGCGGAACTCGGGGTCATGTCAGTGGCCATGGGTGTCGTCCTCGGACGCGTCGGGGTGGAGGTCGCTGTGGTCGGCCAGCAGCGCGCGTTCCACCAGCGCCGCGTGTCCGGCCACCGTGGGCGCGGCGAAGAAGTCGGGCAGGGACAGCTTGACCCCGAGCTCCTCGCGCAGATCGTCGGTGACGACGAGGGCGAGCAGGGAGTGTCCGCCGAGGGCGAGGAAGTCGGCGTCCGGACGGTTCACCTCGCAGCCCAGACTGCGGCTCCACACCTCGGCGACCGCCTGCTGCAACGGGCTCAGCGGCTCGATGGCCCCGCCGTCGGCGGGAGCGCTGTGCAGTGCGGTGAGCGCGCGGCGGTCCACCTTCCCGGAGACGGTCAGCGGAAGCCGCTCCACGAAGCTCAGTTCGTCGGGGACCAGATGGGCGGGCAGCCGCTCGGCGAGCCGGGTCCTGAGCGTCTCGGCTCCGGGCACGGGGCCGGGTGCGGCGACGACGAAGGCGGCCAGACGGGCGTCGTCCTCGGCCGCCCGGCGCACGGTCACCGCGGCGTCGTCCACCTCCGGCTGCTCGCGCAGGATGTGCTCGATCTCGCCGGGCTCGATCCGGAATCCGCGGACCTTGACCTGGTCGTCGGCGCGTCCGTGGAAGTCGAGCAGTCCGTCCGGACGAGCCGAGACCACATCGCCGGTGCGGTAGAGGCGGCCCAGGGACGCATGGTCCACGAAACGCTCCGCCGTCAGCTCGGGGCGCCCGGCGTAGCCGCTCGCCAACCTGCTGCCACCGATCCACAGTTCACCGTGCTCGCCGGGCGCGACCGGCTGTCCGTCGGCGTCCAGGATGTGGGTGACGGCGCCCGCGATCGGACGGCCGATGGGCACCGGACCGTCGCAGTCCGCGTCCGTCACCCGGTGGGCCGTGGCGAACGTCGTGGTCTCGGTCGGGCCGTAGCCGTTGACCAACTCCAGCCAGGGGAAGGCGCGCAGCACCGCGCGGGCGTGCTGGGACGCCATCGCCTCGCCGCCCACCACGACCGTACGGAGCAGTGAGAACAGGCGCGAACGCCGCGCCGCCAGCTGGTGGAACAGCGCGGTGGTGAAGAACGCCACGCTCACGCCGTGCCGTTCCACCTGCTGGGCCAGATCCTCGAAGGAGGGCCGCTCGGCGGTGCACACCACGACCGCCGCGCCGTTGGCCAGCGCCGACCACACCTCGAACGTCGAGGCGTCGAAGGTGGCGGGGGAGTGGAACAGCACCCGGTCGCGTGCCGTGACCGTCACATACGTCGGGTCGGTGACCAGTCCCGCGATGCCGCCATGGGTGACGGTGACACCCTTGGGCTGTCCGGTGGATCCGGAGGTGAACAGGACGAGCGCCGCCGCGTGCGGGGCGTGACCGGCCGGCGCCGACTCCTCGCCCGTCAGCAGCGGTTCGTCGGGCAGGGCGAGGGTGGGACCGGCCGTGTCGATCGCTTCGAGCAGCTTGCTGTCGCCGACGGTCAGGGTCACCCCGGCATCGGCGAGCATCGCGTCCGTACGGGGGCGGGGGTGGGCCGGATCGAGCGGCACACAGGCCGCGCCCGCCCACCACAGGGCGAGTTGGGCGACGACGGTTCTGGCCGAGCGCGGCACGAGCAGGCCCACGCGGTCACCGGGTCTGACATCGTGCGCGCG
The DNA here is from genome assembly GCF_036169555.1 of Streptomyces sp. NBC_00306. GTDB lineage: Bacteria > Actinomycetota > Actinomycetes > Streptomycetales > Streptomycetaceae > Streptomyces > Streptomyces achmelvichensis. Next base: position 7,269,267 of record NZ_CP108032.1, read on the forward strand.
CAGGTGGGCCGCCAGAGAACGCGCCGAGGTGACCAACTGCGCATACGTCAGCGTGGTGTCGCCGTCCATCACGGCCAGGGCGTGCGGGGTCTGCTCGGCGTGCCGCGCCACGAGCGCGGGCAGACCCGCGGCGGAAGCGGCGGATACGGAGTCGGCGGACACGCGTTGTTCCTCCGGGGTGTTCGGGCCGTGAGCTCGGGCGTGGGCGTGAGTGAGGACGGTCGCCATCTCAGACCACCGCCGTCGTGGCGGCGCGGCGCTTGTCCAGCACCGCGGCCACCGCTCGCAGGTCCGGCTGACGCAGCAGTTCCGGCGCGCGCAGACGGACGCCGGTCTTCTTCTCGATCGCGGCCAGCAGCCGGGACGCGACGAGGGAGGTGCCGCCGGCCGCGGCGAAGTCGTCGCCGAGACCGGCGCCGGGGGAGTCCAGCAGATCGCGGACCAGCCGCAGGACGAGACGCTCGCTGTCGGTCGCGCCGTCGTCCGAACCCCCGTCGTGCGAACCGCTCTCGCCCGGGCCGTCGTTGCCCGAGGAGTCGGCCGGACGGGCGGGCTCGGCGGCCGTACGCAGCAGTGCTGTCCGGTCGACCTTGCCGTTGGCGTCGAGCGGGAAGGCGTCCACGATGCGCACGGCCGAGGGCACGGCCTGCTCGGGCAGCCAGGCACGCACCGCGCTCAGGAGCGCGTGCGGGGCCGGTGCAGCGTCCGTGGCGACGACGAAGGCCACCAGCCGGGCGTTCCCGTCGGCGGAGCGGGGCGCGGTGACGACCGCGCTGCGCACGGACGGGTCCTGCTCCAGCGCGGCCTCCACCTCGGCCGGCTCGATGCGCACTCCGCTGATCTTCACCTGGTCGTCGAGACGGCCCAGGAACTCCAGCGTCCCGTCGTCGAGCATCCGCACCCGGTCCCCGGTGCGGTACACGCGCCGCGTGACCTCCGGGTCGATGCCCGCGGGCGGGGCGGTGAACCTGCGGGACGTCAGCTCGGGATCCAGATAGCCGAGCGCGAGGCACTCGCCGCCGATGCACAGTTCTCCCGCCGCGCCGCGAGGCGCGATACGGCCCTCCTCGTCGGTGACGAGGACCGTGGCGCCCGGGATCGGGGTGCCGATCGACGGCGGGGTCTCGTCCCGCACACCGCCGTCGTCCGGGCGCATGGCGTGCGTGGTGGTGACCACGGTGGCCTCGGCCGGGCCGTACGCGTTGTGGACGGTCGCCGTGACGTCCGCGCCGGGGCGCCGGCGCATCCGGTCGCCGCCGACGACGAGATGACGCAGCGGCAGGTCCTGCGGCCAGGGCCGGTTCAGCACCGGTTCCGCCATCGGCGTGGCCGCGACGGACACCGTCACGGCCGCGTCGCGCCACCACGAGGTGAGCTCGGCGGGATCCCAGCGGACCGCGTCGGGCGCGGGCACCAGGGCGGCGCCGGACGTCAGTCCCGCCCACAGCTCCATGACGTGCGGGTCGAACGCCGCGCCGATCAGCAGGGACTGACGGTCCCCGGGGGCGAGTTCCGTCTCGGCGCGATACCAGTCCAGGAGGGCGGAGAGCGCGGGCTCGGCGACGGCGACGGCCTTCGGCCGGCCGGTCGAGCCGGAGGTCAGCACGGCGTAGAAGGACTCCGGCAGGGCGGGACGCGCGCCCGCGGCGGGCGGGGCGAACGCCGCGACCGTGGTCGGTGCGGCGTTCGTACCCTCACCCGGCAGCGGCAGCGTGATCCGCTCGGCCGCCTGGTGGCGCTCCGGCAGTACTGCGGGGTCGCCGATCAGGCAGGCGACCTCGACGTCCTCGGTGACCGCCTGGATCCGGCGTTCACCGGGACGAGGTCCGAGCGGCAGATAGACGGCGCCCATACGCGCCAGAGCGACCGCTGTGACGACCAGTCCGGCGGAGCGGTCGAGGCAGACGCCGACGAGGTCGCCGGCGCGCACGCGCCCGTCCAGCGCACGCACGGTCTCGTCAGCCGCCGCGTCCAGCTCCCTATAGCTCCAGGTGCGCGTCCAGTCGATCACCGCGGGCGCCTCGGGGCTGCGGCGCACCCACTCCTCGTACCGGGCGAACACACCGGTCGTGGCGGAGGCGGGCAGCGGGCGTCCGTGCATGACGCTCGGTGCCGCCGCGGGAGCGCTCGTCAGCGGGGAGGCCGTGGCGGTGTCGGTCAGCAGGTCGGTCATCAGGACTCCTTCGGTGCGGTCGCGGCGGCGGGGACGGGTACGGCCGTTGTGGCGAGCGGCTCGAGGGCGCGGGCCTGGTCGGCGAGTACGGGGTTCTGGAAGAGCAGGCGCATCGGCGGCCGTGTGCCGATCCGCGGCTCCAGCCAGGCCGCGAGCTGGGCGGCCAGCAGCGAGTGACCTCCGGCCCGGAAGAAGTGGGTGGACTCGGAGAAGCGGTCGTGACCGAGCACCTCGCGCCAGCCCTCCGCGAGCAGCGCGAGCGTCGGATCGGTGAACGCCGCCGGACTCATGGCCGGCTCCGCGCTCTCCACGACCGGTGCGGTCTGCTCCAACTCGGCTGCCAGACGGGTCAGTTCGCTGCGGTGCGGCTTGCCGCCCGCGAGAGTGGGCATCGCGTCCAGCCGTGCCCAGCGGCCCGGCACGAGCGCGGCGGGCAGACGCCGGCCGAGTTCCACGTGCAGCGCCTGCTCGTCCCACGGTTCGTGCGCTTCGAGGCTCTCCACGAAGCCGACCAGCCGGGGTCCGCCGGAGGCCGAACGGTCCAGGACGACGGCGCACGAGCGGCCGCCGAGTACCGCCGAGGCGGCGGCCTCCACCTCCTCCAGCTCGATGCGGTAGCCGCGCAGCTTGATCTGGTGGTCGCGCCGGCCGAGGAAGTGCAGCAGACCGTCACGGTCCCGGTAGCCCAGGTCGCCGGTGAGGTAGACCCGCTCGCCGCCCAGTGCGTCGACGTGGACGAAGCGGGTGGCGGTGGCGTCCGGGTTGCCGACATAGCCTTCGGCCAGACCGGCGCCGGCGATGGCCAGTTCACCGACGGCACCGGACGGCAGGGGCCGCAGCGCCGAGTCCAGCACGTGGATCCGCTCGCCGGGCAGTTCGGTGCCGAGGGGCACCTCCGCGCCGCTCACCAGGCCGTCGCGGGTGATCTCGTGCACGGTCGAACTGATCGCTGCCTCGGTGACTCCGTAGACGTTGAGCACGGTGGCATCGGTGTCGGCCAGGAACCCGTCCAGCGCGTCCGCCGGGATGCGCTCGCCGCCGAGGACCAGCAGTCGCGGCGCCCAGCGGCGCTCGCGCAGCACGGGCCGCAACTCCTCCCGCACGGCGAGGAAGTAGCTCGTCGGCAGGTTGGCCACGGTGACGCGCGCGGTGGCGAGCAGTTCGGCGAGCTCGGTGCCGGTGGGCACCTCGCGGTCCGGCACGACGAGACAGGCGCCCGCGTACAGCGAAGGCAGCACTTCCTCCAGCGCGACGTCGAACGACGGCTGGGCGAACAGCAGCGCCCGGTCCCCGACCGCCAGGCCGAACCGCTGTGCGGCGCCCGTCAGATGGTTCTCCAGGGCGGCCCGGCCGACGGCGACGGGCTTGGGTATGCCGGTCGAGCCGGAGGTGTGGATGATGTACGCCGCACCGGGGACCACATCGGCCGGGCGCGCGGCGGGGAACGAGTCCGTGTCGATGTCCGCGGTCGGAAGGTGCGCCGGCAGGGTCACTCCCGCATCGGCGGTGGTGAGGACCAGCGCGGGGCCCAGCCGGTCGAGCAGCAGCTCGAGCCGCGACGCGGGGTCGGACGGCGAGAGCGGGCAGTACACGGCTCCGGTCCGCAGACAGGCCAGCAGCGCCACGACGGACGCGGCACCGCGCGGCAGGACGGCGGCGACCGGCTGTCCGGCCCTCACCCCGGCGGCGTGCATCCGCCGGGCGAGGGAGGAGACCTGCTCGTCGAGGTCGCCGTAGGTGAGCCGGCGCGCGCCGATCAGCAGGGCGGGGAGCGAGGGGTCGTGCGCGGCGGCCGGGTCGAGCGGGTCCGCGTCGTCCACAGCCACAACCTCCGTCGCCTGCACGGGCGTTGCGGGCAGCGCGAGGTCGGCGAGGACCGTGGCGGGGGCGTCGAGGTAGGCGCGCAGCAGATCCAGGAAGCGGTCCGCGAGCAGCGTGGCGACCTCCTCGCCGAGCAGATCCGCGTCGTAGTCCCAGACCAGGGTCATGCCGGGCGCGCCGTGTCGGAGGCTGACGCCGCGCCGGTCGTCGGGGAGCAGCACCACATCGAGGTCGAAGCGGGTGGTGCCGGTGTTGAACCCTTCGAAGAGGGTGATGTCCAGACCCGGCACATCGATCTCGGGCAGGGAGGCGTCATGGGCACTGAACATGACGCTGAACAGCGGGTTGTCGGCGCCCGAGGTGTGCATCCCGAGCACACGGGTCAGCTCCTGGACGGGCACGTCCTGATGCGGCAGAGCACGGATCAGGGTGTCGGTCACCTCGTCCATGGTGTCCTCGGCAGGAGCCCGCGGGTCCAGGCGGAGCCGCAGCGGGATCGTGTTGACGAACATGCCCACGGCGTCCTCGTAGCCGCGCGGGCGGTTGCCCACGGCGGTGCCGACGACCATCTGGGAGCGGCCGCTGTGGCGGCGCAGAAGCTCGGCGAAGAGGCCGAGCAGGGTCGAGAACGGGGTGAGACCGCGCTCGCGGGCATGCCCGCGCAGCCGCTGTGCGAGGTCGGCGCCGATCGACTGCCTCAGCTGTCCGCCGTGGTGCCTGCGCCGTGCGCCGGGACGGGCGAGGCCCGGCAGCGGCATGTCGTGGGAGGCGTCGCGCAGTTCGTCGGCCCAGAAGGCGAGGCTCTCCTGCCGCTCCTCGGTCAGGGCGTCGTCGGTCCTGTCGCGCACATGGTCCGCGTACGACGACGCGGGGGGCAGCACGACGGGCTCGCCGAGGACGCGGGCTCGGTAGACCGTGAACACGTCGGCCAGCAGGATCGCGAACGAGTGGCCGTCGTGGATCAGATGGTGCTCGACGTGGATGAGCCGGTGCTGGTCGTCGGCGAGGCGGACCAGCGTCCAGCGCAGCAGCGGAGCCTCGTAGGTGTCGAGCGGAGTCTCGGCCTCGGTGCGCAGCAGCTCGAGGAACGCGGCCTCGGGGTCCGACTCACCGGTCAGATCCACGGTGTTGAGACGAGGCGCGCAGGTGTCGGCCACCTGCTGGCCGGGCATCGCGCCGGGCACGGCGACGAGTTCCAGACGGAGTCCGGGGTGACGCTCGAGGGCCGCGGCGAGTCCGTGGCGCAGGGCGTCGGTGTCCAGAGCCCCCCACAGGTCGAGTGAGGCCGTGAAGTTGTAGGCGCGGCTGCCGGGCTGCACTTGTTCGTGCAGCCAGACGATCTCCTGCGAGGAGGAGAGGGGAAGCATGGGCGATCCCTGAGGTTGTCGGGTCGGGTGATACGGATGCGGGCCGGGAACGGTTGCGCTCCCCGCCCGTAGTCGCCGGCCGGTCCGCGGATCGCGCGGATCGGCCGTGCCGGGCTGTGATGTTCTGCTGTGGTCTCGTGGTTGGGGGTGCTGCCGCCGGCCGTACGTCCAGGGCCGGGTGGTGGTTCAGTGGGCGGGGTCCGCCGATGCCGGTGCGGGCAGCGCCCGGCAGAAGGCGGCGAACCCGTCCTCGGCCGCTGCGTCGTCGAGCACCGACCGGTCCCACACCATGCGGATGTGCAGCTCCGGCCCCTGGGTGAGCGAGACGGCGAACGGTGCGCGCACCGGGCGTCCGTCGATGTGGACCTCGCGGCCGGGCACCCCGCCGAAAGTCAGCGGAGGACGCCGCCGGGCATCGTCCACGGTCAGCAGGCCGTCCAGCCGGCCGGTCCACCGGGCACCCGCCGACCGGGCGGCGTGCACCACCTCGTCGAACGGGGTGTCCGCCCGGTCCAGGTCGTCCCACCACGCGGTGGCCGTCGCCTCCGACCCGCCGTCCTCCGGGAGTTGAGGCGCGTCGTGAGTACGGGCGGGGAAGACGACGGTGTTGAGGAAGCAGCCCAGAACCTGCGCCGCGGCGGCCGGGCGCCCGCCCCACGGATAGCCGATCGGCGGTACATGCCCGGGTCCGTACAGGACACGGGCCGTCGCTCGGCAGGCGTCGAGCAGGGTAGGGAACGGCACGCCCCCGGCCGGGGCGCTCCGTCGCAACTCGGCGGCTCCGGTGGGCAGTACGCCGGGTGCCGGGTCCCGCGGACGGGGCAGAGGTGCGCGTTCGTGGACCGCGCGCAGCCGGTCGCCCCAGTACTCCAGCGCGGCCGGTGAACCGCCGCGCTGCTCGGCGTCGAGCTGGAGCTCGACCGCTTCGCGGTACGCCGCCAGTTCCGCCTCGGCGTCGGCGGGTGCGAGGTCGCCCGGTCCCAGGCCGTCGCGGTAGGCGTCGCCCAGTTCGTCGACGACGCGCGCCAGCGACTGGCCGTCGCAGGCGATGTGATCGAGCACGATGCCGAGGATCTCCTCGTCGGCCCGTTCGTCATCCGTCAGATACAGGCGCATCGGAGATCCCTGCGCACTCCACGCGGACACCGCGCGGCGCAGGGCGTCGGCGGAGCTCTCGCCCGGTGCGGGCCGTACCCGCTCCAGGGGGACGTCCGCCGCCTCACGTCGCAGCGCCGGGGTGCCACGGATCACCTCGGGGCGGGCATGCAGCACCGGGTGACGAGCCGCCAGATGATTCGCCGCCGCCCGCAGCCGCGCCGGGTCCACGGTGCCGCGGGGGAAGGCGAAGAACATCGGGACGGTGTCCGGCCGTCCGGCGGGGTCCATCGCCCGCACCAGGACGAAGCGCCGCTGCGCCCCGGTGACGGGCAGCAGCCCGGCCCCGTTGTCGGCGTCGGCGATGCGTCGGAAGCGGGCCAGGTACTGACCGGTGATGCTGGTGTGCACGTGATCCTCTCGGGCGTGGGCGCGCGCGACCCACCCGATGTCGCTCGGGTGGGACGGCGGCGAGAAGTGGTGGGCGCGGCGAATGGCGAACGGAGCGTGGTTCAGGCGACGGTGATGGGTTCGGCACCGCTGCCGTGGTCGCTTGCGTCCGGGCCGTCCACGTCGTCGGGCGGGGCCGGCAGATCGCGCATCCGGCGCAGGGGGGAGCACAGCAGCGGAATCGGTACGAGGAGGAATCCGAGGGCGCAGACCCACAGCGCGGCACGGGCGCCGAACGAGCCCGCGAGTGCACCGCCCACCACGGCGCCGAGGGGGAGGGTGCCCCACACGAGGCAGCGCAGAGTGGCGTTCATGCGGCCGAGCAGCCGGGGCGGGCAGAGCGTCTGCCGGAAGCTGACCTGGGCGACGTTGTAGACGACCGCGCCGAAGGAGACGACACCCGAGCCCACGGCGAACAGGGCAGCGGCGGCACCGTGTCCGGACAGCGGCCACAGCAGCGCGAACGGGCCGGTCGCCAGCGCGGAGAGCCAGATGATGCGGGCCTGGCCCAGGCGGCCGGCGAGGACGCCGGCAGTGAGCGCGCCGAGGAGTCCGCCCGCGGCGGACGCGGAGAGCATCAGCCCGATGGAGGCCGGCTCCAGGCCCACCTCCCGTACCAGGAAGACGGTCTGAGTGGCCATCAGCATCGCGGTGAAGAAGTTGCCGAGACCGGTGGTCGCTGCGATGACCCGCAACAGGGGGTGCCCGAGGACGAACCGCAGGCCCTCCCCGATGTCCGAGCGCAGGGAGGCCCCCGGCACGGGCTCGGGCCGGGGCTCGGGCGGCCGCTTCATGGCCATGAGGAACAGGGCGGACACGGCGTAGCCGATCGCGTCGGCCACGATCGCCAGATGCGCGCCCACCAGCTGGACGAGCCCACCGCCGAGCCCCGGGCCTGCGACGTGGGCCGACGAACGGACCGTCTCCAGGGCTCCGTTGCCCGCCATCAGCTGCTCCTTGGGCAACAGTTGGGGCAGATAGCTCTGGTGGGCCACGTCGAAGAACACGGTCGCCGCCCCGGTGACCAGCGCGACGACGTACAGCTGAGCCATCGTCAGGACGTCGGCCGCGGCCGCCAGCGGCACGCTGGCCATGGCGACGGCACGCACCACATCGGCCCGGATCATCAGCGGCAGTTTGCGCATCCGGTCGACCCAGGCGCCCGCGGGCAGCCCGATCAGCAGAAACGCCGCAGTCTCGGCCGCGGTGAGCAGACCCACCTCGAACGCCGGCGCCTTCAGCACGAGAACGGCCACCAACGGCAGCGCGACCAGAGTGACTTGAGCGCCGACCTGTCCGGCGGCCGCGCCGGCGAGCAGGAGACGGAAGTCGCGCATACGCAGCAGACCGCTGGACGCGACGGGGGGTGAGGGGGCCATGCGGCAGACCTTCACCGCCAGGCCGATCACCCGTCAAAACGGAAACGTCACTTTCGGTCGTTTCCTTGTCACTTCCTTCACCGGAACGGCAAATTCTTCGCCAGATGAGGGGAACGCCCGGATGAATGCATCACATGAGGGGCCTGCGCGGGACGATCGGTGCCCGGAACGTATGGCCGATCCCGGGTGGATCCGGCCCAGGGCACGACGAATCGCACCTCTGACCGAAAATAGCCGTCCGCTCACACTCGGTGTACAAAAGCGCGGTGACAGGCGCTATAGGCGTGACGGTCATGCACGGCGCCGCGCCGGACCGTGCCCGGCCGAGCTGCCCGGGGTCGTACTTCAGGAGCTGGGGGCTCGTCGAGCACGCTCGTGTGCACCCCGAGCTCCGAGGCCGCCGCTGTCGCCGCCGCCGAATCGACATTGTCGGGCGTGGTCATGACGCGCCGAAGGGCCACCGCAGCCGGTCTGCTGCGATGGCCCATGTCGGCCCGGCGGGTACTTCTCAGAGGCTGACGGCGGTGATGTTGCCGTAGGTGGTGGTCGCGTGGATGGTCAGGTCGGCGGCGGCGCCGTCGGTGTTCTTCAGTGCGTTGTGGATGCGGCCGTAGGTGGTGCCGGCGTCCAGAGTCGCGGAGACGCCGTGGGCCGCGCCGATCGACAACTCGCCCGACTCGGTGCGCAGGACGACCGCACCACGCAGGGCCTCGGTGATCCGGATGTCGCCCTTCTGGATGCTGACCTCCGCGGGGCCGCTCAGACGGCCGATGGTGATGTCGCCGGCCTGGAGGGTGAGGCGGACGCTCGCGGTCTCGTCGAGCTTGACCGAAGCCTGTGCACCTTCGAAGGCGATGTCGCCGAGCCGTCCCACACCCCGGAGCTCGGCGTCGGCCGCTTTCGCCTCGACGTGGGAGCCGGTGGGCAGTTGGACCGTCACCTCGACTGATCCGGAGCTGCCGAGGACCCGGTTCTTCGGCGCAGCCGCCTCGATCCGCAGGATGCCGTCGTCGTAGGCGACGGTGGTCTGCTCGGCCGCCTTCACGTCGCGGCTCTTCGAGGCGTCCGCGGGAAGGATCTCGACCGTGGTGTCGGCCCGGTCGGCGGCGATGAACCGGATGCGTCCCGCGGGGATGTCGACGACGGCCGAGACCGGGGCGGGGGTGTCGAACTTCTGCATGGCGCTCTCCTTGGAATCGCTGTTTCCGATGATGGAAACGCTACGTTGCGTTCATGGGTTTGGCAATGATGACGTTGCGTCAAAATGCCATTCAGGCAGGTGATAGGCGAGAAATTGTTGCAATGATCTGAAGGCTAATGCAACATCCCTCTTCGCCTTCGTTGCAATGGGGTGAGAGTGAACGCTATGCTGCGAGCACCACGAACGATGAAGGAGGCCGCGATGCCGGGCGGCAGGCTCACCCAGCAGGAACGCCAGCAGATCGCGCTGGGACTGGCCGACGGTCTCCCGTACGCGGAAATCGCCAGAGGCCTCGACCGGCCGACCTCGACGATCACGCGCGAGGTGATGCGCAACGGCGGGCCCACCACCTATCGCGCGGACCTCGCCCACCGCGCCACCGGACACCGCACCCAGCGCCGCCGGCCGGCAGTACCCGCGGATCCGAAGACGGCCCCGCAGGCCCACGGACGCGACGCCGAAGCGGTGCTGGCGTACGAGGAGATGTTCACGACCGTCCTCATGCAGTCCGGTCTGCCCAAGATGATGGCCCGGGTGCTTGTCTGCCTCTACACCACCGACGCGGGCAGCCTCACCGCGTCCGAACTGGTCCAGCGCCTCCAGGTCAGCGCGGCATCCGTCTCCAAGGCGATCGCCTACCTCGAAACCCAGGGGCTCGTCCGACGCGAACGCGACGACCGCCGCCGCGAGCGGTACGTCGTCGACGACGACGTCTGGTACCAGTCCATGATGGCCAGCGCCCGTGCCAACGCCCAGCTCGTGGACACGGCACGACAGGGTGTCACCGTCCTCGGCCCCGGTACCCCGGCCGGCGCCCGCCTCGAAAACATTGCCCGTTTCGTCGACTTCGTCTCCGAAAGCATCACCCGAGCCGCGGAACAGGCCCGCGACGTCCTCTACACGAAACCCGCGACGACCCCGGACGAGGAGCCCGACCTCTCCGACGGCTAGTCGGTTCGGCGACGGGCGGATAATCCGTACCCTGTCCGGCCCGGTACGGCGATCATGGGGCGGGACACTGACACGCAGTTCGGAAGGAATCGCTCGCCATGCCCGTGCCTGCCGACCCGACGGTCCTCCACCCGATGCCCGGGCAGCCGCGGGTGGTGCTGCTCAAGCCGCTGGTCAAGTCTCCACTGATCGAGGTCGGGGAGTACTCCTACTACGACGACCCGGACGACCCGACAGCCTTCGAGACGCGCAATGTGCTCTACCACTACGGTCCGGAGAAGCTGATCATCGGCAAGTTCTGCGCGCTGGGCACGGGAGTGCGGTTCATCATGAACGGCGCCAACCACCGGATGGACGGCCCCTCGACGTTTCCCTTCCCCACCGTGGGAGGCTCCTGGGCCGAGCACTTCGACCTGCTCACCGGTCTGCCCAACCGAGGGGACACCGTCGTCGGCAACGACGTCTGGTTCGGCAACAGCACGATGGTGATGCCCGGCGTACGGATCGGGCACGGTGCGATCATCGCCTCCGGCGCCGTGGTCACCGGCGACGTGCCCGCCTACGGCATCGTCGGCGGCAACCCGGCCCGTCTCATCCGCACCCGCTACGACGACCAGGACATCGCCAGGCTGTTGGCGGTGGCCTGGTGGGACTGGCCCGCGGAGCACATCACCGAGCATGTGCGGACGATCATGTCGGGCAGCATCGCCGATCTCGAAGCTGCCGCCCCGGAGGCCCTGCACGGCTGACGCGGCCCCGCACGGCTGACGCGCTCCGGAAGCGGGTGTGGCGGCCTGCTTCCTCACACGCGCCGTCGTCGCGCCATGGCCTTCGGCCGACCACCCGGTTCAGCACGACCTCACCAACATGCCGCTCGACGACCCGACCGGCACCGTCGTACCGGGCTCCGACGCCCGCAGTATCAGTGCCGTCCTGATCAACGGCGAGCCCCGGCAACGGGAACGGCCAGGTCCCCGGCGTCGACCTGCCGCACTGCGAACGGAGGTGCATGCCTCCCGCAGATCTGTACTGGACGCATGGGCTGCCTGACGACGCCTCAGGAGTCCGCCGGCCACGCCATCAGCCAGACCCGCGACCAACAGCGTCCCACGGCCTCGGCGCGCAGAAACTCGACCCGTCTGCCCCTGGCACCAGGGCGCCGAGAGCCGATGCCCGGACCGGCCCGCATCCGACTGCCGCTCCCACCATGCTGCGCGCCGATCGACGCGAGGCCCCCTCCGGCCGGGAGACCCGCCAACCGGGCCAGGCTTTCGGCACGGTCCGGCATGGCGGCAGACCGACGGCGTACTCGGCCGAGATGCTGATGGCCGAACCAGGCAGGAGAGACCGTGGACGACCCCAGCCCTCAGGGAGCCCGAAGCTCGACATCCACCCGCGTGAGCCGCGACATCTCCGGTCAGCCGGGGGTCATCGGCATTGCACTCGGCGCCGTGCTGACGGCCATGCTCGCCGAGGGTTCGTGGCAGTGGTTTGCCACATACATCGGGGTGACGCTTCTCGCGGTGCTCTTCTCCCTGTACCGACTGCCGACCTGGACTCCCGGCCTCCGGTCGGTGTACGTGGGGAATCTGACGGCGTATTCGCTGGTCGTGGGCCTGTGCGTAGCGATCACCCTGGCGCCGATGCTGCAGCGCTGGGCGTGGCTGTTCCCGATGCCGGGCACGCGTGCCCGGTGCCCCTCGCTGGGCACCTACGAACGCATCCGTACGGAGGCGACGCTGGCGAATCTGTCGGGCCGCGACGCCGAAGCCCTGGCCCACACCCAGGAGGTCCAGAGCCACGCCGCGGTCGCCGACTGCCTTTCCGCCACGACGACCCTGTGGTTGCCGGTCTATGCGGTCGGAGTGGCTGTGCTGGTGGGTCTGGGGGCGTGGATCACTGATCGGGTGCGGGGGCGGAACTGAGGGCTGTCCCGCGAGCATGCAGGCGGTAATCGGGTGGCAGACTCCTCCGCTGCGTCCCTAGCGTCGGTGGCATGGAATACGAGTTCGTGGATCCAGCGACGATCACGCGGGAGATGGCCGTGCAGATTCGTGAGTGGCGAGTCGACGAGGATTTTACCTGGCGTTCCGTGGCCCGGGCCGCGACCGATCTGTGGGGTTCCGAATACGGCAGCAACCAGATTTACGGCAGGGACCTCTGCGTGGCCGCGGCGGGGGTTCTGGGTGAAGACCCCGATCGGGACCCATGGAACTGACGCCCGCTACGAGAACGGACGCCTTCCAGGCCCTGACTGCCGGGAGACGTCTGCCAGAGGGGCGGACGAAGTCCGGGCACCGCGTGACGAAGCCCTGCGAGACGGGCTGCCACACGCCCTGGTTCTCGTGCCCTCTCAAGCGGTCCGCCTCCTCGGTGGTGTCGATCAGCTGAGCCGTGGTCAAGGCGACGGCTGCCGTGAACACGTGACCGACGTGGCGGCAGAGCCGCGCCGGGCAGGGAGCCGTGGCCCGGGCACCCAGGTCGCACGTGCGATGACCCGCCATCGATCTCCGCCGGCAGCCGCCCGGCCGCCGGACTCCTCAGTTCGCGGCAGGCGACATGCCCCACCAACCCTCCGTCACTCTCACGCACCCCCGGAGTGGCGCCGCCACGCATGCTGGCCCTTCCTGTGTGCAGAGGTCCGTCCCGGTGGCGGGCGACCACAGCCGCGGAGAGGGAGCGAGCGCCGCCCATGGAAAAACAACATCAGGCGCTGCGTACTCCGCGCGCCGCGGGCGTGGTGGGCGTCATCTTCGCTCTGTTGCTCGGCACCGCCATCGTTCTGGTGCGTCTGACGCTGCCCGAGGACCTGGATGACGTGAGCAAGGCCTGGATCTCCGACGCCTCGCGGCGGAACACGGTGGAGACGGCCCTCGGCCTCATCCCCTTCGCGGGCATCTTCTTCCTGTGGTTCATGGGCACCGTCCGGGCACGTATCGGCGACGCCGAGGACAAGTTCGTCTCCACCGTGTTCCTGGGCAGCGGTCTGCTCTTCGTGGCGACCCTCTTCGGAGCTGCTGCGGCAGCGGGAGGCCTGCTGGCGGCGGCGAGTGCGCCCGGAGCCGCATCCGGCCCGCAACTGCAGTCCTTCGGGCTGGACTTCACCTACGGCCTGCTGACGACCTACTCGATGCGTATGGCGGCGGTGTTCACCCTGGCGACCTCCTCCATCGGGCACCAGCTCGGCGTCCTTCCCCGATGGCTGTCCGTCCTGGGCTACCTCGTCGCCCTGATTCTGCTCTTCGTGACGGACAGCATCGCCTGGTCGGAGCTGGTCTTCCCGCTGTGGGCGCTGATCGTCAGCCTGCACATCCTCGTGGCCAGTCTGCGTCGCCGGCCCGCCGCACCGGTCTCTTCGCCATGACGCCGATCCCCGCGATCGGCGGGCCCATGACGCTTCTGGCCCTCTGTGCTCGCGACAACCGGACAACAGCCGCAAGCTGGGCACGGAACCACGGGAAAGGCGCCCTTTGATGAGGCTTGTCGTCGATCTGAACCGCTGCCAGGGATACGCGCAGTGCGCGTTTCTCGCACCCGACGTCTTCACCATGCATGGCGACGAGGGACTGCTGTACAACCCGCAGGCCGACGCCGAGCACAAGGATCACGTCGCGCGTGCCGTAGCCGCGTGCCCCGTCCAGGCCATCCTCGTCGAGGGCCTGGACGACCTGGGCGCCCCGGCTCCCGTCGAGGAGGCGTCCCATGGACGGTGAGCACCAGCTGGAATGGTTGAGACGCGAGGGACGGATCGTGATCGTCGGCGCGTCACTGGCCGGTCTGAGGGCCGCTGAGACGCTGCGGGAGGAAGGCTTCGCCGGGTCGCTGACCCTCATCGGCGACGAGCCGTACGAGCCGTACGACCGGCCGCCCCTGTCCAAGCAGGTCCTGCTGGGCAAGGCGACCGCCGACCGCACCGCGCTTCCCCGGCGACGGGACCCGCAGGCGCAGTGGCGCCTCGGGGTCGCGGCCACCGGTCTCGACATGGCGGCCAGGCGGGTGAAACTCGCCGACGGCGACGAGGTGCCGTACGACCGGTTGCTGATCGCGACCGGTGTGCGGGCCCGTCCGTGGCCGAACGAGGTTGAGGCGGAGCTCGACGGGGTCTTCGTGCTGCGCACCTGTGACGACGCGGCCCGGCTGGAGAGCCGGCTCTCCCAGGGACCACGCAGGGTGCTGGTGATCGGGGCGGGATTCACGGGCTCGGAAATCGCCTCCGCATGCCGGGAGCGGGACATCCCCGTCACCGTCGCGGAACGCGCCGACGCCCCTCTGGTCGGTGCTCTCGGTGGCGTGATCGGCGATGTCGCCGCACAGCTCCAGCGGGAGAACGGCGTGGACCTGCGCACCGGCGTCATGGTCACCTCGCTGGAGGGTGACTCCGCGGGACGCGTGCGTTCGGCCCATCTGTCCGACGGCAGCGAGATCGAGGCGGACATCGTCGTGGTCTCGCTCGGCGCCACCCGGAACACGGAGTGGCTGGCGGGATCAGGGCTGGGCGCGGGCCCCCGTGGCATCGCCTGCGACGCGGGATGCCGAGCCTTCGACATCCGGGGCATCGTGACCGACGACGTCTTCGTCGCCGGCGACGTGGCGAGGTCCCCGCATCCGCTGTTCAGCTACCAGTTCCTCTCCCTGGAGCACTGGGGCAACGCCGTGTCGCAGGCCGACACCGCCGCCCACAACATGATCAGCGCCGCCGCGGACCGTCGCCCGCACATGTGGGTGCCGGCCTTCTGGTCCTCCCAGTTCGGCGTGAACATCAAGTCGGTCGGCGTGCCGTCCATGGGCGAGGAGATCCTGATCAGCCAGGGAGCGCTGGCGGACCGCAAGTTCACGGGCATGTACGGCTACCAGGGGCGCGTCATCGGCGCCGTCACCTTCGACAACTCGCGCTGGCTGCCGTTCTACCAGCGGCTGATCGAGTCGACCGCGCCGTTCCCGCCGCCGTTCGCGACGATGGACAGGCGGTCCGACGGGCAACGCCCGCTCCCGGCGGACTTTCCGGACCCCTCCGTGCCCACCCACACGCCGACCGTCACCCTCAGTGGCTACTCGCCCGCCGACCGGCGGATGGTCTTCACCCCCGGCCGATGATGACGACCGCAACAGGCCGACGGCCGCACGTCGTACGACGAGTACCTGCCGTACGACGAGCAGCCGCCGTACTGCGGCTGCCGTCCCTGCGGCCATGGCCGGCCGAACGACAACTGCCGGCCACGCGACGACCGCCCGCCGTCCCGCGGCAGCCCCGGTACGGGTCCGTCCGGGAGCCGGACCACTCCACCGCCCGAACCGTCTCCGGCAACGCCTCCCCGGCCGGCGCCCACGCCCACAAGGACCCGCGATGACGTCACTTCTGCACCAGATCACCGACTACGCCAACCGCGCCAACCCCTACCCCCTCTACGCGGAGCTCCGCAAGACACCGGTGATCCACGACGAGGACGGCCCGTACGTCATCAGCACCTACCACGACATCCTGGGCCTGTTGCACGATCCACGGATCAGCTCCGAGGCCCGTAACCTCTCCGCGCCGGTGGCCGACGATCTGGAGCAGCCCGAGGAGACGAGCCTGCCGCCCAGTTTCCTGCGGCTCGACCCCCCGGAGCACGACCGGCTGCGTGGCATGACCAACCGCCCCTTCGGGCCACCGCACAGCCCGCGGCGCGTCGAGGACATGCGCCCGGAACTCGGTGAGATCGTCTCCGGTCTCATCGACGGTCTCGCGAACGGCGGCCGCGTCGATCTGGTCGAGCAGTTCTCGTACCCCTTCCCCGTCACG